>JBJXGN010000172.1:0-18205 GCA_046160585.1 Kofleriaceae bacterium | reverse complement strand
TGTTCCGGACCGAGCACCTCGTGTTCAGCGCGCCGTTCGTCGCGCTCTCGATCGTGCGCTTCCTGTCGCTCGCACTGTGGCGCCCCAAGGACGAGAGCCCGACGGAGGCGATGCTAAAGGACCCCTGGTTCCTGCTCGCGCTGCTCGCGACCGTCGCGACGGTCGTCTACGTGATCTACGGACACCGGGTAGACAGGTGATCGACGTGCGATGCGTGGTAAAGCTCTTCGGTGCCCGGTAGCGAGATCGTCCAGCGCAAGGCGGATCACATCGAAGTTGCCGCGTCGGGACGCGCGGACTTCGCGAAGACGACGCTGCTCGAACACGTGCATTTGGTGCATCAGGCGCTGCCGGAGGTCGCTTTCGACGACATCGACCTGTCGACGGAGCTCGCCGGGAAGCGTCTCGCCGCGCCGCTCCTGATCACGGGCATGACGGGCGGCATGCCGGAGGCGGCGGCGATCAATCGCGATCTCGCGAGGGCCGCGCAGGTCGCCGGCGTCGCGTTCGGCGTCGGCTCGCAGCGCGCGATGGGCGAGCACCCCGAGCTCGAGGCGACCTATCAGGTGCGCGACGCCGCGCCCGATGTCGTGCTGCTCGGCAACCTCGGCGGCGTGCAGGCGCTCGCGATGGGGCCCGCGCGCGTCGTCGAGCTGGCGAAGCGGATCGGCGCGGACGCGATCGCGATCCACCTCAATCCGAGCCAGGAGATGATCCAGATCAACGGCGACCGCGACTTTCGCGGCGTCCGCGACGGCATCGCGCGTCTCGTCGCGCACTCGCCGATGCCCGTGATCGTGAAGGAAACGGGCTGCGGGTTGTCGCGCGAAGCCGCGGGCGCGCTGATGGCCGTCGGTGTTCGCACCGTCGACGTCGCTGGTGCTGGCGGCACGAGCTGGGTCGCCGTCGAGGCCGTGCGCGCGGCCAGCGCGAATCCGATGGCTGCGGCGCTCGGCAGCGAGCTGTGGGACTGGGGCGTTCCGACGGCGGTGTCGGTCGTCGCGTGCGCGAAGGCGAACCTCGCGACCATCGCCTCGGGCGGCGTGCGCTCGGGCTACGACATCGCGCGCGCGATCGCGCTCGGCGCGCGGATGGGCGGCATGGCCGCCCCGATGCTGCGCGCGCAGAAGGCCGACGGCGAGGCCGGGGTTACTGCCGCGATCGATCAGGTCGTTCGTGCGCTGCGGACCGTCTGCCTGCTCGCGGGGTGTGCGGCGGTCGGGGACCTCGCTCGCGCTCCGCGCCACCTCGGGGCGCCGTTGCGGCAGTATCTGGACGACCTAGGTCTATGACGTCGGTCGGTCTTGGAAAGATCATTCTGCTCGGCGAGCACGCCGTCGTGTACGGCTTCCCCGCCCTCGCAGCCGCGCTCGATCGCGGCGTGACGGTCGATGCCATCCCGACGCCGGCGGGTGGCTCGCTGCGGATCGACATCCCCGCGTGGGGCCTGCGCGTTCTCGCGAGCGACGATCACCCCGTGTCGCGCTCGCTGATCGCGATCGCCGACACGCTCGGTGTCGGTCGCCCGCCCGTCACGCTCGTCGGCGACGCGCAGATCCCTCCCGGTGCGGGGCTCGGTTCGTCGGCCGCGCTCGCCGTCGCATGTGCCCGGGCGCTCTTGGCTTACAAGGTCGACGACGCTCGAGCGCGGAGTACCGCCGAAGGCGGAATCGACAAGCGGAAGGTCGATGCGGCGCTCGTCGCGGAGGCCGCCGCCGCGAGCGAGGCACTCATGCACGGGCGAGCGAGCGGCATCGACGTAGCGTTCGCGGCGAGCGGTGGCATCGGCGTGTACCGCCGCGCGTCGGGCGTGCGACCGCTTCGCGGCACGCAGCTCCGCGTGCTGGTCGGGCCGAGTGGCTCGCCGCGTTCGACGGCGGAAATGGTGCAGCGCGTGGCCGATGCGACGAGCGGTCCGCACTCGCAGTCCGCGGACGACGCGCGGCTACTCGAGCTCGGCAACCTCACCGACGCCGGCACCGTCGCCTTGATGGCCGGCGAACACGGCAAGCTCGGCGCCGCGATGAACCGCGCGCACGAGATCCTCGCCGGGCTCGGCGTATCGACGGCTCAGCTCGATCAGCTGTGCGCGGCGGCGCGGCTCGCAGGAGCTCACGGCGCGAAGCTCACGGGCGCAGGCGGCGGCGGTGCGGTCATCGCGATCGCTCCGCGCGAGCGCGAGAAGGCGATCCTCGACACGTGGAAGCAGGACGGTGTCGACGGCTTCGTCGCCACGGTGGGCGGCTGAGCGGGTGCGATGACAACAACCACCGCCACCGCACGTGCGTGCGCGAACATCGCGCTCGTCAAATACTGGGGCAAGCGCGACGCCGCGCGCAACCTGCCCGCTGCCGGCTCGCTCTCGCTCACGCTCGGCGCGCTGGTCACCGAGACCACCGTCGCGTTTGACGCATCGCTGTCCGCCGACGAGCTCGTCCTCGACGGCGCGAACGCGCGCCCCACGGAGGTGGCGAAGATCAGCGCGTTCCTCGATCTCGTGCGCGCCGAAGCCAACATCAGCACGCGCGCGCGCATCGCGAGCAAGAACGATTTCCCGACGGCGTCCGGCCTCGCGTCGTCGGCCTCCGGCTTCGCCGCGCTCGCCGTCGCCGCGACCACCGCTGCGGGCATCGCGTTGTCGCCGCGCGCACTGACGATCCTCGCACGTCAGGGGTCGGGATCCGCCGCGCGCTCGATCTACGGCGGCTTCGTGCGCATGCACGCGGGCACCGAGGCCGACGGCAGCGACGCGTTCGCCGAGCCGATCACGTCGCGCCTCGCGGATCGCGTGCGCATGGTGATCGCCGTCGTCGGTGGCGGCGCGCCGAAGTCGCACGGGTCGCGCGATGCGATGGAGCACACCGCGACGACCTCGCCGCTCTACCGCGCGTGGATCGAGCTCGTGCCGCACGACCTCGCCGCGGCCGAGGGTGCGCTCGCCGCCGGCGACCTCGCCGCCCTCGGCACGATCGCCGAGGCCAACGCGCTCGCGATGCACGCGTCCGCCCTCGCCGCTCGACCGGCGGTCATCTACTGGCAGCCGACGACGCTCGCGCTGCTCGCCGAGGTGCGCGCCCTGCGGGAGCGCCAGATCGGCGCGTGGGCGACGATGGACGCGGGCCCTCACGTCAAGGTGCTCACGTCGATCGCCGACGCCGAGGCTGTCGCCGCCGCCCTACGCGCGGTGCCGAACGTGAGCGACGTGATCGTGTCGAGCCCGGGCTCTGGCGCGACGGTGATCGGCTGAACGTCGACGGTCGCATCGAGAGAACGCTGCGCAGCATCTCCATATTCGGTCCACACTGCCTGCACACGCCAACGCCATGCTGGATTCGATGACCGCCACGGCCCCCGGAAAGCTGATCGTGACCGGCGAATATGCCGTGCTCGACGGTGCGCCTGCGCTGGTGGTCGCGATGGACCGGCGCGTGGTGGCGCGCTTCGCGCGGCGCGACGCGAGCGCTACACCGTCCCGGGTGATCGGCAGCTCGCCGTTCTTGCTCGCCCTCGCCCGCGAGATCGAGGTGCGCTACGGCGCCGAGGCCGCGGCTCGCGCGCTGTCGATCGTGGTCGATTCGTCGAGCTTCTACGACGGCGCGAGAAAGCTCGGCCTCGGCTCGTCCGCCGCGGTCACCGTGGCTGCAACCGCGCTCGCACTCGCGGCATCGGCCGTGGCGGCAACGAGCGCGCCGGCCGCGATGACCTCGCAGGGCACGAGCCCGCAGGGCGCGATGGACGCGAGCGCGATGACGTCGGGCACGATCGATCGCCGCGCGATCCTTGCGATCGCCGATGCTGCCCACGCGCAGGCACAGGGTGCTATGGGCGCGCGTGGATCGGGCGCGGACATCGCTTCCGCAGTCTACGGCGGCGCGATCGTGTTCACGCGATCGTACGCGTCCACGTCCTCGACGCCCACGTCCTCGACACCCACACCCGCGTCGAGTGCTGCTGCCTCCGATCCCGCGTCGAATGCTGCTTCTGATGTCCCGTCGGTCGTGAAGAACGCCTCGACACCCGCGTCAAGTGCTGCCTCCGATCCCACGTCGAATAGAGCTTCTGATGTCCCGTCGGTCGTCAAGCGCACGTGGCCGCACTCCGTGCGCATCGTCCCGTTTTTCACGGGCGTGTCGGCGAGCACCACCGACCTCGTCGCGCGAGTGTCCGCCGCGCGGACGAACAACCCGATCGTGGTCGACGCCGCGCTGGCGGCGATCGCCGATGCCTCCCGGGCGGCGTGCAAGGCGATCACGGCGCCGGCGGACCTCGTCCAGACCGCGCTGATCGCGGCGCTTTCTCTCGGCGGCTCGGCGATCGACCGACTCGCGATCGCGACCGGCGTGGACCTCGTTCCGCCGTGTGTAACCGCCGCACGCGCGCAAATGCTGCACTTCGGAGGCACCGCGAAGACCACGGGTGCGGGTGGAGGTGACATCGGAATCGCGGTGATTCCAGCCACGGCGGACGTAACCGAAGTGCGGCTCGCGCTCATCCAAGCGGGGTGCCAAGTACTGCAGCTCTCCGTCGACGAGACGGGCGTGGACTTACAGACCAACGCGCAGTAAACACGGACGTTCAGGTGCGACGCTCGTCTCGACTCACAGGCTTCTATCGGCTCGGCATCGCCGAGCGGCGGCGTCGTTTGCTGGAGCTGGCAGGGCTGCCGGCGGACGGCTTTGCGGCCGTGGATCCGGGGGCACTCCCCCTGGATGTCGCGGACGGGATGATCGAGAACGTGGTCGGCACGTATGCACTCCCGTTTTCGGTCGCGGTGAACTTCGTGATCGACGGACAGGACGCGCTCGTCCCGATGGTGATCGAGGAACCGTCGGTTGTCGCGGCGGCGAGCAACGCTGCGCGGATGGCGCGACCTGCGGGGTTCACCTCGAGCGTGAGCGCTCCGATCATGATCGGGCAGATCCAGGTCACGCACGTGGCGGATCTGCTAGCGGGAACGGCGCGCGTGCGCGCGGCGACCGATGAGCTACTCGCGGACGCGCGCCGACTCGTGCCGCGCCTGATGGAACGCGGCGGTGGACCGCGCGGCGTCGAGGTCCGGCCACTCGCGAGTGAAGGCCCCGACGGCGCGGTGCTCGTCGTGCACCTGCTCGTCGACTGTCGCGACGCGATGGGCGCGAACCTCGTCAACACGCTCTGCGAGGCGCTCGCCGACAAGGTGGCGTCGCTCGCCGGTGGACGCGCGGGCCTGCGCATCCTGTCGAACCTGACCGACGGCCGCACGATCAGCGTGCGCTGTTCGATCGACGACGCGAAGCTCGGCGAGGGCGACGCGAAGGGCGCCGATGTCCGCGCAGCGATCGCGGCAGCGTCACGGTTCGCGGAGCTCGATCCGTATCGAGCCACCACGCACAACAAGGGCATCATGAACGGCGTCGACGCCGTGCTGCTCGCGACCGGCCAGGACTGGCGCGCGGTCGAGGCCGGCGCGCACGCGTACGCCGCGATGGGCGGCGTGTATCGTCCGCTCGCCGTGTGGCGCGAACGCGCCGACAACGCGGGCCTCGACGGTGAGCTGCGCATGCCGCTCGCCGTAGGCACGGTCGGCGGTGCGTTACACTCGCATCCCGGTGCGCGCCTCGCCCTCGACCTCGCGGGGGTTCACACCGCGGATCGCCTCGCCGCGATCGTCGCCGCCGCCGGCCTCGCGACCAACCTCGCCGCCCTGCGCGCACTCGCCACCGAGGGTATCCAGCGCGGGCATATGTCCCTGCACGCGCGCAGCCTCGCGCGCGCCGCCGGCGCTACGGGCGAATTGCTCGACCGCGTCGCCGCCGAGCTCGCCGCGTCCGGCGACGTCAAAGCCGACCGCGCGCGCGAGGTCCTCGCGCGTCTCTCGAACGTACCCGCAGGAGAAAGCCGATGATCCAGCGCCTCGGAGTCCTCAGGTCACCCGCCCTCGCGGTGCCATTGCCGCCGTCGCTCGAGCTCGACGCCTGTTATCGCTACTGCGAGTCGCTCGTGCGCGCGCGTCACCACAATTATCCGGTGGCGTCGATGTTCGCGCGTTCCCACCTGCGCAAGCACATCTTTGCGATGTTCGCGTTCGCGCGCGTCGCGGATGACTTCGCCGACGAGCAGACCTACGAGGGCCGCCGCGCCCGCGAGCTCGATCGCTGGGAAGAGCAGCTGCACCACGCATATCGCGGTCGCGCGGATCACCCCGTGTTCGTCGCGCTCGCCGACACCGTCAACAAGTTCGCGCTGCCGATCACCGAGTTCATCGAGATGCTGTCTGGCTTCCGGACCGACCTCGAGCGCCTTCGCTACGCGACGTTCGACGAGCTGCGCAGCTACACGCGCCAAGCCGCCGAGCCGGTCGGCCGTCTCCTCCTCTACATCGGCGGCTATCGCGCTCCCGAGCTCCACGCATACGCCGACGATCTGTCGAGTGGGGTCGCGGTCGCGCGCCTGATCCAGGACATCCCCGCGGACTGGCGGCGAGGACGCGTGTACATGCCCGCCGAGGACCTCCGCCACTTCGGGGTCACCGAGGCCGACATCGCCTCGCGCCGCGAGTCGCCAGCGGTCGGTGCGCTCGTCCGCTACGAGGTCGCGCGCACGCGCGCTCTGTTCGAGCGTGCGCGCCCGCTCGTCGACACCGTCGGCGCGGACCTCGCCGTCGAGCTCGCGCTCACCTGGCACGGCGGGATGCGCATCCTCGAGAAGATCGAGTCGACCGGCGCGAAGCTGTTCGCGGAGCGCCCGTCCCTCGGCAACGCCGACAAGGCGCTCGTCCTCGCACGCGCGCTCCGCTGGCGCGGTGAGACGCTGCCCCCGCGCACGCTGCACCTGTTGTCGCGCGTCGTCGATCGCTGACCGAGCGGACCGAGCACTTTTGAAGTGCGTGCTGGTTTTTTAGCAGCCTCTTCTTGCTAGATTTTTAGCACCCTGCTAATTCCTTAGCACATGACAAAGCCGTCACCCGCCACGCTCACACGGCGCGAGCGCGAGATCATGGACATCCTCTATCGTCGCGGGCGTGCCACCGCCGCCGAGGTGCTCGAGGACATGGCCGACCCGCCGACGTACTCCGCGGTCCGCGCGCTGCTCCGCATCCTCGAGGACGAAAGGCACATCAAGCACACGCAGGATGGCCCGCGTTACATCTACATGCCGGCCGTCCCGCGCAGCGATGCGCGCAAGACCGCGCTCACGCACGTCGTGACCACGTTCTTCGACGGCTCGGTCGGCGACACGGTCGCCGCGCTCGTCGAGAAGTCGAAGCTGTCCAACGACGAGCTCGACCGACTCGCGCAACTCATCGAGAAAGCCAAGAAGGAAGGGCGCTGACCATGACCATCGAAACCATCCTCTTCGCCGCATTGCGCGGTGCACTCGTCCTGGGCCTCGCGCTCGCGGCGATGCCGCTTCTTCGACGCGCATCGGCCGCCACCCGCCGACTCGTGTTGGTATCCGCGTTCGCCGTCGTGGTGATCCTGCCGATCGCGACCGCGGTCTTGCCGTCGCTGTACCTGCGCGGCGCACCCGCGCCGGTCGACACGAGCGAGGTGGTCGTCGCTGTGCCCGAGGCCATCGTCGAGGTGGCCGCCACGATGGTCTTGGCGCCAGCATCTGCCCCTCCCGCCCCCAGGGTCGCGACCACGCCATCGTGGGCACCCTCGCCCTTCGAAATCGTCGGCGCGCTGTGGGCGCTCGGGGCGATCACGGTGCTCGCACGCCTTGCCATCGGGCTTCTACGCGCGCATCGCATCGCGAAGAACGCTCGGCTTCTCGAAGTACGTCGCATCGATGCCGCGCGCATCGATACGAACGGAGCGCGCATCGATCCCACGCGCATCGACGCAAACGGCGCGCGAGGTGCCCGCACCGTCGAGATCCGCTCGACCGCCGCGCTCGATACCCCCGCGGTGACGGGCGTGTTCCGTCCCGTCATCTTGCTGCCGCGCGAGGCCGACGCATGGACCGACGAGCGACGCGAGCTCGTCATCGCGCACGAGCTCGCACACGTCGCGCGACGCGACTGCCTCGCGAGCGTCATCGCGCAGCTCGCGGTCGCCATGCACTGGTTCGATCCGCTCGCGTGGCTGTGCGTACGGCGCCTGCGCATCGAGCGCGAGCTCGCCGCTGATGACCACGTGCTGGATCGCGGCGCGACCGCGTCGAGCTACGCGGAGCACCTGCTCGCGCTCGCGCACGTCCCCGCGTACGAACGTGCCGTGACCGGTCACGCGCGTACTGCGGTCCCCGCCGGCGCGCTCGCGATGGCCGAGCCATCGCAGGTCTCCGTTCGGATCCGTGCGCTGCTCGCACCGAGCCACTCGCGCGCACCGATGGGCCGCGTGCGCACCGCGCTCTTCGCGATCAGCAGCGCTGCCGTCGCGATGATCGTCGCGTGTGCATCGCCCGATCGCGAACCGCCAGCCATCCCCGATGCCGGTGCGCGACGCGCCCCCATCACGACGACCGCCACGACGGGCACGACCGCAACGACGACCGCGACCACGATCGATCCCGCGATCCAGACGATCGTCGACGAAGAGATCGATCGCCTCGAGCTCGACTGGGGTCCGTGCGTCGCCATGATCCTCGTGCTCGATCCCGCGAACGGCCACGTCCTCGCGGCGAGTCACCGAGGCGGAACCGAAGCGACCGCGCAGCTCGCCGCCGTGCGCCCGATGTTCCCGGGCTCGACGATCAAGCCGCTCGTGATCGCAGCCGCGCTCGAAGAGGGGGCGATCACGACGACCGAGCAGTTCGACGCGTCACCGATGTCCGCGTCGATCCGGACGCCGGCGATCATCGACGCGAGCCCCAACGGCACGCTCGACGCGCGCGGCATCCTAACCGTGTCGAGCAACGTCGGTATGGTGCGCGTGTTCGACAAGCTCGGTGGCGCGAAGACCGCCGCGTGGCTCGCGCGCCTCGGGTTCGCGAAGGCACCATCGACGATCACCGACGACAATCGCGGCGCTGCGTTCGCGATCGGCGCGAGCATGACGGCGACACCGCTCGAGGTGGCGGGCGCGTACGGCATGCTGGCGAATGGCGGCACGTACCACGCGCCCACGTTTGTCCCGCAGAAGGATCAGGCGCCGCGCGTGCTGTCGGAGCAGACGGCGAAGACCGTGCTCGAGATGCTCGAGAGCGTGACGACGAGCGAGCGCGGAACCGGCAAGGCCGCGCGCGTCGAGGGCGTGCGTGTCGGTGGCAAGACCGGCACCGCCCACCTCGGCAAGGACAATGGCTGGAGCAGCACGGACTACTACGCGAGCTTCGTCGGCACGGCGCCGCTCGACCAGCCGCGCTACGTGGTCTTCGTCGGTGCCGAGACGCCGCGCGACGGCAGCACGGGCGGGAAGGTCGCTGCGCCGGCGTTCTCGCGCATCATGGGCCGGCTGCTCGCACGCTAGAATGCAAGTTATTATTGCCATCGAGCCCAGTGTGTGGAAAGAATACTTTCCATCATGCCTCGAAAGGTCGCAGCACCGCTTCCGGCGGTCGCGCGTGTGCTGTCCGAGCTGGGCGACCAGGTGCGGCTCGCGCGCCAGCGACGGCGGCTCCCTGCCGAACTGGTAGCCGAGCGCGCGGGCATGTCGCGCCCGACATTGCGGGCACTCGAGCGAGGCGCTTCGACCGTGACGCTCGGCGCGTTGGCGAACGTGCTCCACGTTCTTGGCCTCGAGAAAGACCTCGGAGCCATCGGGCGCGACGATTCGTTTGGACGCAAGCTGGAAGACGCCCGGCTCGAGGCCCGCGTTCGTGTCCCGTCATCGAGTCGACGTCGTGGCCAGGAGTGACCGACGCGAGGTGGAGGTGTGGGCGGACTGGCTCGTGTCGCCGGCTCGTATGGGCGTCCTGCAGGCAACGTCGGCACGAGGGCACGACATCTTCGCGTTCGAGTACGACCGAGCCTGGCTCGAGTCAGCGAACGTCGGGCAACTCGATCCGGATCTGCAGCTGTTCGCGGGGTCGCAGTACGTGCGCGACGAGAAGCCGACCTTCGGTGTCTTTCTGGATTCATCTCCGGACCGATGGGGACGTGTCCTCATGGACCGTCGCGAAGCGCAGCTCGCGCGCGTCGAGAAACGACGGCCGCGTGCGATGCGCGAGCTCGACTATCTGCTCGGGGTGTTCGATGGACATCGGATGGGAGGGTTCCGATTTCGCGTCGGCGACGGCCCCTTTCTCGACGACAACAAGGAGCTCGCTTCTCCTCCATGGACGTCTCTTCGCGAGCTCGAGCAGGCGAGCCTGCATCTCGAGGAGGACGGAGTCGAAGACGACCCTGCCTTCACGAAGTGGCTGATGATGCTGGTCGCACCGGGTCGCTCGCTGGGGGGCGCTCGGCCGAAAGCGAGCGTCATGGATAGCAAGGGTGCGCTCTGGATCGCGAAGTTTCCCAGTCGCGACGATGTGACCGACATCGGCGCGTGGGAAGCGGTGCTGCACTTCCTCGCGCGTCGCGCGAAGATCACGACAGCGGAGTTCGACGTGAAGCGCTTTGGTTCCAAGCGCCACACGTTTCTGTCCAAGCGGTTCGATCGCGCGGGCACCAAGCGTATTCACTTCGCGTCGGCGATGACCCTGCTCGGCCGATCCGATGGCGACGATGCACCGGCGAGTTATCTCGATCTCGCGGAGGTCATTGCACGGCATGGAGCGCAACCAACACGCGACCTCGAAGAGCTATGGCGACGGATCGTGTTCAACGTGTGCGTCTCGAACGTCGACGATCACCTTCGCAATCACGGATTCCTCCTCGACACGTCGGGTTGGTCGCTGGCACCCGCCTACGACATGAATCCCGTCGCGCATGGTGACGGTCTCGCGCTGAACATCTCGACCACGGACAACGCACAGGATCTCGATCTGCTTCGAGAGGTCGCTCCGCAGTTCCGGATCAAACCGGCTCGCACGAAGACAATCCTCGCCGAGGTTCGCAAGGCGGTGCAGAGCTGGGGCGTCGAGGCGGAGCGCTTGCATCTTTCGCGCGATGCTCGCGAGCAAATGTCGAACGCGTTCCGGATCGCCAGTTAGGCGGCCGCGGCGATCTCGTCGACCACGTCGGCCGTGTGCGCGCTGATCTGCACCTTGTGCAGGCACACCGGCATACCTTCGATGGACAGACCGACGCGGTAGTCATCGCCATCGTCCTTCATCCACACGCCGCGCGCCGTGAACCGGTAGCTCTTGTCGCCGACATCGATCGTCAGCTCGACCGGCTCGCCGCGCGCGATGAACGGCGCGTTGCGGATCACGAAGCCTCCCGGTCCGAGCTCGATCAGCTCGACGCGATCGTGGATGCGATCTCCGCGCACGATCGCAGCGAGCTTCGTCGACTCGCGACGGAAGCGACGCCCCGACTTCATGCGCTGGTCGTCCAACGTGGGTGCAAACGTCGATTCGATCGAGGTGACTCGCTCGATCTCGTCCCACTCGAGGCCGACCCCCAACTCGCACTTCCCGATGAGGAGGCGGTATTGGAAGACGAGCTCGACCATGACCGGGGAAGTAGCAGAGGACGTGCCACGCGGAGGACCCGTGCGAGGGCGGCTAACGCACGGAAAAAGCGATGGGGACGAGAGGCACGGGGGCGCAACTTGCCGGGTGTGGCGTCACCACCCCGAGACCACAGGCCACTGGGGAGGTAGGTCTGCATCCCCTCGTAACCGCTGTACAGATCTCGGGAATGCGCTAATCATCCGCGCAAGGAATCGTGGACTTGTTTGCCCGTAGCGCCGCGAAGCGGCAAGTCGGTCAGCCGTTAGCCGAACGGATGCGCCCGCGTAGCCTCGACGAGCTGGTCGGCCAGCAACATCTGATCGGTCCGGGACGCATTCTGTCCAATCTGTCCCCAGGCCGTGCCATTCCGTCCTTGATCCTCTGGGGACCACCCGGGAGTGGAAAGACCACCATGGCACGGCTGCTCGGCGAGACCCTGCGCGCCGATCTGATCTCGTTGTCGGCCGTGGATGCCGGCGTGAAGGATGTCCGCGAGGCGGTCGCGAAGGCGAGCGACCGCCGGGATCAGTTCGGCGCGCGGACGCTGTTGTTCATCGACGAGATCCATCGCTTCAGCAAGACGCAACAGGACGCGCTGCTGCCGCACGTGGAGGCGGGCACGGTCACGCTGATCGGTGCGACCACCGAGAATCCGAGCTTCTCGGTCGCCGCGGCGCTCCTGTCTCGCGCGCGTGTCGTGCGACTCGAGGTGTTGCCCGAGTCCGAGCTCGCCAACCTCGCGCGCCGCGCGCTGGCGGATCGCGAGCGCGGGCTCGCCGCGCAAAACGTGACGCTGGACGACGACGTCGCCGCGCAGCTCGTCGCTGCCGCCTCCGGCGATGCGCGCCGCATGTATTCGGTGCTCGAGATCGCCGCGGATCTCGCTCGCCGCGCGGTGCCCGGCGACGAGCCCGTCGCCTTGACCGCGGAGCTCGTCGCCGAGGCGGCGCAGGGGCGCACGCTGCTCTACGACAAAGCCGGCGACGAGCACTACAGTGTCGTCAGCGTCTTCATCAAGAGCATGCGTGGCTCGGATCCGGACGCGGCCGTCTACTGGATGACCCGCATGCTCGAGGCCGGCGAGGATCCGCGCTTCGTGCTGCGCCGCATGGTGATCTTCGCGAGCGAGGACATCGGCAACGCGGATCCGCAGGCGCTTGTGGTCGCGGTCAGCGCACTGCAGGCGTTCGAGCTGATGGGCCTGCCCGAGGGTGTCCTCCCGCTCACGCAGGCGGTGACGTACCTGGCGCTCGCACCGAAGTCCAACGGCGCGCTCACCGCGTATTCGGCGGCGCGCAAGCTGGTCCGCGAGAAGGGCGCCCTGCCCGTCCCTGCGCGCTATCGCCCGGGCTCGACCGCGCTCGATCGATCGATGGGCCACGGCCAGGGCTACAAGTACCCTCACGACTTCGAGGGCAACTACGTCGCCGAGGACTACCTGCCCGATGCGCTCGTCGGCGAGCGGATCTACGAACCGATGGACTCGGGCTTCGAGCGCGAGCTGCGCGAGCGCCGCGAGCGGCTCGACGCAGCCCGCAAGGACAAGACGTAGGCCGCGGCGCATGCGTGCTCTGCTCGGAGTAGGATGCGGGCATGCGAATCCTACTGCTCTCCCTACTCGCCGTTCCCTCGATGTTCGCCTGCGGTGGCGGTGGTAGCGACGTCTCCAGCTCGAAGAAGCTGACCGACCTCAGCACCGCCGAACAGCAAGACCTGTGCGAAGAGCTCTCGTTCGAGCGTATGGTGACGTGCCAAGGCACCACGATCACCATCCGCACCAAGAACTGCACGGACCTCTCACCACCCCCGGCATCCTGCATGGCAACCGTTGGCGATGCGCGCGCGTGTGTCGGCGCGCAGATGTCCGCGACCGACGCGGAGCTGTGCAGTGGGAACGAGCTCGCGGCGTGCGAGACCCTGATCGCCTGCGGCGGTGTTTAAGCGAGGCGGATCCAGCGGGCCTTCGCCGCTTCGATCTTGCCGCTGAACGTTGGGGGAAAGTGCCGTTGGACGTAGGCGAACGCTTGCTGGATCAGCTCGCGATCGACCTCCTGCGGAACTTCCATGTTCTGGTCGTGGGGATCGGGGCGAATACCGAGGCGCACGACCTCGGTCAGGCGGAGCACGTGGAGGCGGTTGACGAATAGCGCGTGTGCGATGCCGAGAAAGAGCTCCTCGGTGGACGGGTCCAAAGCCATACGAAGGAACGCTTCTACTACAAACAGGCCCACCCCCGGTAGCGTGTTCGACGTGACAATTTAGGCTCTGATTACTAGGGCTTCCGGGTGGTCACGAGTCCCTGGAGGCGAGCATTCGCGGTCATCGTGTAGCCCTCCACCCCGAGGTTGGTGAAGGTGACGTTGTCCTCGTGCCACAGCGGGACCACCGGAAGCTCGTCGGCGAGGAGCTTCTGCACCTCGCTGTACAGCTGTTTGCGGACCTCGCGATCGAGCTCGCCGCGCCCGCGCTTGGTCAGCTCGTCGATGCGAGCGTTGCGGTACTTCCAGCGATTGAGACCGTCGGGGTTCTTCGTGGTTGGCACTCGCGACGAATGAAAATAGGTGAAGTAGTAGTCCGGATCCGCGATGTCCGATGTCTGTGCGGACGCGAGCTGATACAGGCCCTTCTTCAGATCCGCGAAGAACGTGAGCCGCTCGAACGAGCGGACCTCGACGGCGATGCCGACCTGCGCGAGCTGCGCGGCAATGACTTTTGCGATCGCGACGCGAAACGCATCGCTGCTCGTCTTGTAAACGAGGCGAATGCGCGGCAACGGTCCATCGCCGTCCGGATCGCGATGTCCCGCCTCGTCGAGGAGCGCCTTCGCGCGCGGGAGATCGCGGCTCCAGCGCGCGACGTCGGGCTCGTACGCCCAGCTCGTCGGCGGCAGGAGGCCCGTCGCGAGCACGCAGCGCCCGTCGAACATCGCGGCGACGATCTCGGGCCGATCGAGCGCGAGCGCGATCGCCTGCCGCACACGTTTGTCCTGGAGGACCGGATCTTCGTTGTTGAAGATGAGGTACGTGAGCAGTGCGCTCGGCGCGCTCTCCATCTTCACACGCGGGCGTTCGGCGACCTCGTCGAGCAGATCGAGGCGCACTCCGTTCTGCACGAGATCGGCCGAGCCACCGACCAACATGAGCAAGCGCGCCGATGCGTCGGGGACGAACTTGATCTCGACGTGCTTCATCTTCGGCAGCGGCACGTAGTGAGGGTTGCGCTCGAGGACCGCGCGTTGCGCGTCGAGGTCGCGCACGATGTACGGGCCCGCGCCCTTCTTCGTGCGCGACACGATCCCGAAGTCGATGTCGGTCAGGAACGTCGCGAGCTTCTCGTGCAGATGAAAGCGAACGACGCGCGGCGCGACGACCTCGATGTCGCGAAACCGCTCGGAGAAGCCGCGGTGCAGCGGGCTGTCCGAGTCCTCCGCCATCATCGACTCGAACGTGAACGCCACGTCCTCGGCGAGGACCGGCGAGCCGTCGGAGAACTGGGCGTCGGTGCGGACCTCGACCTCCCACGTCTTGTCGTCGACGCGATCCACGCGCGCCGCGAGATCGAGCCGCGGCTCGAGCGACGGCGTATCGATCGCCGTGAGCCCGGCGTGTGCGAGCTTCGCGAGCTTGCCGTCGTAGTTCGAGAGCGTGTAGCGCGGATCGGCGCTCGTCATCACGCCGTCGAGCACCACGACGATCGTGTCGGGCGGGGTCCGGCTCTTGCGCGACGGACACCCTGTCAGGCCGCAGAGCCCCAGAATAACGACGACCGCGAGCGTGTTAGCGTGTAGAAGTGAAGTCATCTCGGGTGGTCGTGTGCGCGGCGCTTGCTGCACTGACTATGCTGCCCGTACCCGCACGCTCGCAAGGAAGCGGGTCTGCTGGATCGGGCTCGGGATCCGCCGATACCCGCGAGAGCGATCCCGACGACGAGGGCGATGGCAGCGGCTCGGCAAAAGTGCTCGTCGCGCCGCCCCTCCCAGCCGAGCGCAGGCAGTGGGTTGCGGATCAAGTCTCCGCCGCACTCGCCGCGCGCCCAACGCTGGGCAACGCGCGGATCGGCATCGCGGTCACCGACCTCGCGAGCGGCGAGCAGGTCTTCGCCCACCAGGCCGACACGCCACTCAACCTCGCATCGAACACGAAGCTGCTCACGGCGATCGCCGCGCTCGGCACGCTCGGTAACGGCTTCCGCTGGCGCACCGCCGTTCTCGCTGACAAGGCACCCGACGAGGCCGGCGTGATCGATGGCGATCTCTACCTCCGCGGGCGCGGTGATCCGATGCTCAGCGCCGCGCACCTCGACGAGCTCGCCGCCGAGCTCGCCGCGCGGGGCGTGCGAACCGTCGAGGGTCGCCTGGTGCTCGACGCGACCTACTTCGACACGAACGTGGAGCCGCCGCACTTCGACGAGCAGCCGAAGGAGCGCGCCGGCTTTCGCGCCCCCGTCGCCGCCCTCGGCGTCGCTCGCAGCGCGGTCACGCTGATCGTCGTCGCAGAGCCCGGCGGTGGTGCGACGGTAACGCTCGAGCCCGACGCGGGCGACTACATCTCGATCGTCAAGCGCGAGGTCACCTCGGTCACGGAAGGCCGCACGCGCCTGCGTGTGGAGACGAAGCGTCCGGCCTCGCCGAACAAGGTCGAATACGAGGTCACCGGGCAGATCCGCGCCGGGGAAGGCAGCTGGGACTTCCGCCGCCGCGTCGACGATCCGGCGCGCTTCGCGGGCGAGGTATTTCGCGCCGCACTCGCCGCGCGCGGCATCACGATCCGCGGCCGTCAGATCGCGAGGGGTGCCGCGCCACCGTCCGCCAAGCAGCTCGCCGTGCACGACTCGCTACCGCTCGCCGATGTCGTGCGGTTCATGAACAAGCTCAGCGACAACTATGTCGCCGAGTCGATCCTGAAGACGCTCGGCGCCGAGACGCGAGCGGCCGCCGGCATCGCGGGCCCCGCGACGTGGGCCGACGGCACGGCCGCCGTGACGGTCTACCTCGCGACGCTCGGCCTTCCCGCCGGCAGCTATCGCGCGACGAACGGCTCGGGGCTGTTCGCGTCGACCGATGTCTCGGCGAAGCAGCTCGTCACGCTGCTCGTCGCCGCACACGCGAACTACCGGATCGGCCCCGACCTCGTGTCATCGCTGCCGATCGGCGGCGCCGACGGCACGCTCGCGCGGCGCTATCACGGCACGCCCGCGCACGGCCGCGTCCGCGCGAAGACGGGCACGCTCGACAAGGTGCTCACGCTCGCGGGCTACGTCGCCGTCGACAGCAAGCAGCCGCTCGCCTTCGCGATCCTCTTGAACGACGTCCCGCCGAACCAGCGGGCGATCGCGCGTGCGGCGATCGACGATATCGTCAACATCCTCGCCGCGTACCTGGGCGCGACCTAGCCGAAAAAAGAACGGCGCCCTCGCGAGCGCCGCCGTCGAATCATCGCGAGCGCGACGATTACTTCGTGTTCAGCGAGTCGAGGCCCTTCTGGAAGCGACCCGCGTGCGAACGCTCGGCGCGTGCGAGCGTCTCGAACCACTCCGCGATCTCCTCGAAGCCTTCCTCGCGGGCCGTCTTGGCGAACGCCGGGTACATCTGCGTGTACTCGTAGGTCTCGCCCGCGATCGACGCCTTGAGGTTCTTCACGGTGTCGCCGATCGGCTCGCCCGTGGCGGGATCACCCACGCGCTTCAGGTAGTCGAGGTGGCCGTGCGCATGGCCCGTCTCGCCTTCGGCGGTGTCGCGGAACAGGCCCGCGATGTCGGGCTGCCCCTCGACGTCGGCGACCTTTGCGAAATAGAGGTAGCGACGGTTGGCCTGCGACTCGCCGGCGAACGCGTCCTTGAGGTTTCCGTGGGTCTTGCTGCCCTTGAGATCGGCCATGACGTGACTCCTTTTTCCTTGGGTGTCTTCCTACCACCGTCGGAAAATGCGGGCAACGCCATCGCGATGCGAAGGAGTGGTACACACGCGATATGAGCCTCGTCCGCCCGATCACTCGTCTGGACATCAAGGGACCAGCGATGTACGCGCACATCCGGGACGACTACCGCCATCGCGTCATCGAGATGAAGAAGGCGCGGCGCGTGATCCTCGGGCCGACGCTCGAGATCGTGTTCGACAACCGCCTCACGCTGACGATGCAGATCGAAGAGATCTGCCGACTCGAAGGCCTCGTGAGCGACGACCAGATCCAGACCGAGATCGACCTGACGAACCAGCTGATGCCGTCGGAGACGTCGCTCGCCGCGACGTTGTTCGTGCCGCTGCCGCAGGACGAGCACCTGAAGGAGAAGCTCGCCGCGCTGGTCGGCATCGACGAGCACGTCGTGCTTCACCTCGGTGCGCGCGCGATCCGCGCGGCGTTCGAGCCGGGGCGCTCGACCGAGGAGAAGATCAGCGCCGTGCAGTACATGCGGTTTCCGCTGACCGAAGCCGACCGAGCGGCGCTCGCCGATCCGAACACGGCGATCACCGTCGAAGTCGACCACCCGAACTATCGCTATCGTGTCGAGTGCCCCGACGCGCTCCGCGCATCGCTGGCGGCGGACTATGCGTAGTGCGCTGTGGGTCGCACTCGCGGTCGTCGTCGCGTGCGGCGGTCGACAGCAGCAGGCGACCGAAGAGGCGCAGGACTTCGACTGCAAGGAGCGCATCGTCAGCTACATCGCGACGAACGCGCTCGGGGGTAGCGAGATCGGTGTCCAGATGGACTGCCAGGAGGTCGGC
>JBJXGN010000171.1:0-78035 GCA_046160585.1 Kofleriaceae bacterium | reverse complement strand
CGACGTGGTCGACGTGTTCGACGTGTTCGACGTGTTCGACGTGTTCGACGTGTTCGACGTGTTCGACGTGTTCGACGTGTTCGACGTGTTCGACGTGTTCGACGTGTCGCGGTGATCGTGGTCGTCGGCGAACGCGGTGCCGAACACCGCAAACGCGAGCGCGCCCGACGCGAACATCGCGAGTCCGCGACGCCGATTCGCGCATGACACGCCGCGCTTCCGCAAACCCGACACGCTAACGCGCGACACGCGATGCTCCTGCGAGCCCGCCACCGAGGAGACCGAGCGCCGCACCCAGCCCGACGAACATCGCGAGCTCGATCGGCGCCGGCATCGCGAGCTCGATCGCGCCGAGCGGTCCGGCGAGGGCGGCGACGACAGTGTCGCCGTACGCGAACAGCGCCCCGATGATCGCAGCCCCGGCGATCACCGCGGCGAGCGCGCCGATGATCACGCCCGCGATCATCGACGGGGTGAGCAGAAACGTCGGTCCCGCGCCGAGCAGGTGCGCGACACGCTGCTCCTCGGGATCGCGGTCGAGGCGAAGCCGGATCGTCGCCAACGCGATGATCAGCGCGAGGCCCGCAAGTAGCGCCGCGCCGGTCCACACGATCGTGCGCACGGTACCGAGCGCCGCGCGAGCGCGATCTTCGTTCGCTTCGTCGAGGACGATGTCGTCGACGCCCTGCGCCGCACGCAGGGCGCGCACGGTCGGGCTCATCGCCACCACGTCGCGCACACCGGGGGCGAGCGTGACCTCGACGCTCGCGGGCAGCGCCGCCACGTCGATGCCTTCCATCATCGAAGAATCGCCGCCGAGCGCCTGCTGCAAGCGCTTCGCCGACTCCTCCGGACCGACGAGCTCGGCGCGATCGACGCCCGGCAGGCGCTGCAGCTCGCCCACGAGCCGCTGCGCGGTCGCGTCGTCCACGCCCTCGCCGAGGTACACGACCATGCTCCCGCCGTCGCTGGGGCGCATCGTCCACGCGTCGACATGCTTCGCGGCCAGCGCGCTGACACCGACGACGGTCATCGCGCACACGACGACGAGCATCGACCACAGGCCCGCGCGTGGCTGGCGAAACGCGAAGCGGAAGGCACGGCGAAGGCTCGAGCCCATCCGTGCCCACGCGGACGAACGCAGCGCCTCGCGTGTGAACCGCGGGATCGCGGGTGGCCCGATATCGGAGCCGCGCGGTTCGGAGGTGGCATCGGAGCCGTGGCGTTCCGACCTGCAGTGATCGGAGCGAGTGTCGGCATCGGGATCGCCGAACACACTGCGGGCGTCTTCATCGTTCGCTGCGGCGCGCGTTCGATCGGGCGCGCGATCGGGCGCGCGATCGGGCGTTCGATCGGGCGTTCGATCGGGCGTTCGATCGAGGAACCCGAAGCCGGGCTCCGTCGACGATTTCGACTCGGAACTGCGATGGGCTAGCGAGGTCGCTTTGGAACCCGGTGCACTCGACGCGTTCGCAGAGCTCGTACTCGAGATGGCCAACGGGATGCTCGTGGGGATCGCACGCGAGCCCGCCACCGGGACGCTCGACGCCTTTCGAGCTCCGTGCGACCCGGTCGAGCTCAGATGCGCGGGGATCGATCGCGGTCCGAGCTCGATCACCGATGTGGCGTCGCTCGTGTCGAAAACGAACCTCGTGCTGTTAGCGACCACACGTGCGCTTTCGACGGTGCCGCTGACTCGATCACTGCCTGCGATTGAAGCCCCATCGGCGGTCGGAGCCTCCCCAGCGATAGGAGCCTCGCCGGCGGTAGGATCCCCACCAGCGGGAGTGCCTTTCTCGTCGTTGGAGGCCACTCAGGTCTCCTCGTCGAACCCGCCGGCCATTCCCATCGGACGACGGCGATCGAAAGGACCCGTGGATCGATCGAAGATCGCCTCCGGCGATGGGCCGGCTTCCGGCTCCATCGCATCGCTGAGATCGAAGTCGCGACGGCGGACCTGACGCGGGGCCATCGCGCGAATGCGGCGCAGGGTCTTCATCTTCATCCAACACCTGCCGTTCGAGCGGAGATCGGGAAGTGAACGAGGTTGGGGATCGAGTCGATGACGTCGTCCGTCGCGTCCACGGCGGCCGGTGGCGGAGGTGGCGGCATCGCGGGCACGTGCACCGGTGCCGTCTCGATGCCGATGAGGACGTCGTCGATCGAGCGACCGTCGAGCGTGACCTCGCCGAGCGGGCAGAGGCGTCCGTCGACGAGCGCGAGCTGGCGCCAGCGATTGCGCTCGGCGATCGAACGCAGCGCGGGATCGCGCGAGAAGATCACGATCGACGCGCCCTGCGAGGCAGCCTCGTAGAACGCCTCGCAGATGCGCTCGGTGCCCGCAGCGTCCTGCATGCTCGTCGGGTGATCCGCGAGGATCAACTCCGGCGCGCGCACGAGCGCACGAGCGACGGCGACGCGCTGGCGCGCGGAGGCCGAGAGGCAGTCGACCGGAAGGGAAGCCTCATCGTCGAGGCCCATCTGCGCGAGCACCTCGGCGGCGCGCGCGACGGAGACCGTGCGCGGCACGCCGTCGATCTCGAGCGGCAGCACGACGTTGAGCTGTGCGCTGCGATCATCGAGAAGCGATAGGTCCTGCGGGACCACGCCGACGCGGCGGCGCAACAGGCGCAGCGACGAGCGCCGGAGCTTGGCCACATCGCGACCGAGCACGCTGATCGTGCCTTCGCTCGGTGTCGCTTCGCCGAGCGCGGCGGCGACGAGCCGCGACGTTCCGACGCCGGCGGCACCGACGATCACGACGACTTCTCCGCGTTGCACGCCGAAGTTGGCGTGCTCCACCAGCACCGCTCCGTCACGTGGATGGAGCAACTGAAGATCGGCGAACTCGAGCATCATCGCTTCAGGTCGTACACGCCTCGATCGATGGGGGCAAAAAACCGGCCGGCGACGGACACGCGCCTACACGCTTCGATAAGATCGACGCATGGGACGCCAGCGGATCACGATCGCCTGGACGATCGCGACGCTTGGCGCCGTGTTCGGTGCGAGCGCGTGTCGCGCGAACGAGACCGAGCGCGTCGACCAGACGGTGAAACGCGTCGACGATCACGACCTGCGAATCGGGACGATCGAGCGGCGCGGCGAGGTCGATGCAAAGAAGGTCGCCGAGGAGGTGATCGCGCGAGGGCAGGCCGGACCGCGTGGCCCCGAGGGACCGCGAGGTCCCGCGGGTCCAGCGGGACCTACCGGCGAGATGGGCCCTGCCGGCGTCGGACCGCCAGGGCCGGAAGGACAGCGGGGACCCAAAGGCGATCCGGGACCGCGCGGCGGCGATGGGCCGCAAGGCGTGCAAGGTGTGCAAGGACCGCAGGGGCTGCAGGGCACACCCGGCCAGCAGGGACCGAAGGGACCACCGGGACCGGTCGCCGCGTACGGAAACAAGACCGACATCGTTCGCAAGGAGTCGAGGATCTCGGTGCAGGCGGGACTCGTCGCGACGGCGATCGCGTCGTGCGATCGCGCAGCCGATCTGCTCGTCACCGGCGGCTGCTACGCAGATCCGCAGTGGATGGCGCAGCTCGTGGCGACACGGCCGATCGCGATGAACGACAGTGCGAACCCCGCGAGTTGGCGCTGCGACTATCGCAACACGTCACCGTCGACGACGATCGAGGTCGTCGCCGAGGTGTACTGCGTGCGACCGAACGAATAACCGCTACGGTGCGACCCACGACACGTTCAGCGTGTACGTGCCCGCTGTGTAGCCGCGCACCATCACGTTTGCGGTCGTCGCACCGGTCGGCACCGTGAGCGAGCACTCCTCGGTGGGACCGTCGATGTATGGGCGGCACGCGTACGCCGTGGTCGTCGGGTTGTTGTTCCAGCGCACGTAGAGATCCGGATCACCCGTGCCGGTCATCGTCACGGTGAACGTGCTGCCGACCTTCACGCTGTACGCGTTCACCTGCACGATCTGCTGGTTCGCGACGGAGCCGGACTTCGTCTCGGTCTGCGTGTTGCCGGGCGGCGGCGGAGGAGGCGGGGTCGTGCCACCAGGCGCCCCGTAGAGCGCGGCCGCGCCTTGCGCATCCTTCGTCGTCCAGTTCAGGTTCTGCGACGAGCCGTTGCACTGCGGGTAGTGCATGATCGATCCGCTGTCGTAGGTGGTCAGCGGACGCCAGTTGTTGTCCTCGAAGCACGTGCCCGCCTCGGGACGCGTGTGCTCGTGACGGAAGCCGAGCGTGTGACCCAGCTCGTGGCCCATGATGTTCGCGAGCGGCCACCCGACGTTGCCGAACGAGCTGGTATCGACGAGCACCTCGCGCGACGAGCGGCTGTTCGCGGGGAAGAACGCGCGCGCGAGGTACGGCTGTCCGGAGACCTGACCCACGTTAAACACGACGCTGGTGTTCGTGCGCGTACAGTTCGCGTCGTGTTCGGGTTTGTAGATGAAGTCGACCTTCGAGCGCGTCTCCCAGCCGGCGGCCGCCGCGTTCATCGCGTCGATCATCCTCTGCTTGCGCGAACCGAAGTTGTTCGAGATGCAGTACGTCAGGTTCAGCTTCGCCGTGTCGTTCCAGCGATCGTCCTGCGAGCCGATCTTGTTGACGATGAGGGCGCCCTGCTGCAGTCCCTCCCAGAACTCGTAGAGCGCCTTCTCGTCGGCGATCGGCCGATCTCCGTCGACAATGTAGTGACCGCCTTCCCACGGCTCTCGATAGGTCTGGTCGCGAAACTCCTCGAACGTCGGTCCGTCTTGCGTCGATGAGACATTCTCGTCTCCCTCTTCACCGACCATGCAGCCGACCAGCTGCCCCGCACACGTCGCCAGGAATGCGATCTTGATCGTCGAGCTCGTCATCGTGGCTCGCACTCATCAAGGGAGGTGCCATCGATCCCGCGCGACTCGTGCGTTGGCGCCGAACGCGATTGCTGTCAGGCGCGGAAAGCGACAGAAGCGAGAACGCGCGATGACACTTGCCACACGACAAACTGTCGGCGCGCTCACGATCGGAGTGCGTTCATGTGCACGCCGGAGGAACAGATGTAGACGCTCGCCGCTGGTTTCGTGCGATCGCTGGTTGCGATTCACGGACAGCAGGTGTCATCCCGACTCGCTAACAAGTCGCAGGTGTCGCGATACAGATGCAATACCATTGCATCTGCCTGCGCCATGTCGTCACGCCATCGTGTTCTCCCGGGGAGTTACGCCTCTGTGCTGCGCGACGACGTGCCCCGACGTCCGCCGATGTTCGACGACGATCAGCGGATCGGGCCTACATGCGGGCTAATAACACGCGAGTGCGCGGAAGCTCTGCGGCTTGAGGCCGACGTCGATGGGACCGGTCGTCGTCTCCGTCTGCGATGCCGAATAGACGCGGAGTCCCTGCGGAGCTGGCGCAACTCCTGAGGGACCCTCTTCGACGACAACCGCACCGCTCGGGCACGCGACGCCATCGCGCAGCACCTGGCCTGCCTTGGTGAACGTCGCGCCGACGGTGCCGTTGTCCTCGATCACCTTGAGCGAGCTGCCCATCGCGAACGAAGGGTTCGCGACCACCGCGAGGATCTCGGTGTCGTTTCGGATCGTCACGCGCGTGACGTTGCCGCCGAGCGCCGTGTTCGTCGCCATACAACTCGCCGCGGGTGTCGCCCCCGTGGTGATCCGCTCGAGGCATCCCGAGCCGTCGGCGAAGTCGATCGTGCCGACGACGAGGTCGCCGTTGTTCGGCAACTGATCGAGGAGACCGAAGGGGTTCGCGGTGGTAAGCGTGGCCTCTCCTGTCTTCGTGCGGGTGCCGATGTCGACCGTATAGAGCTTGCCAGGGCCGCGCGGCGGGAGGAACCGCATCGAGTCGTCGAGAATCTGGCACGTGACGAACAGCGAGGTGCCGATCTTGTAGATCGACGCGCAGTTCGGCTTGTCGTCAGGATCGTCCTCGGAGAGATCGATCGGCGTGATCGTCGTCATCCCGCGCGTGAGCTCGACGATGCCGCTACCCCCGTAGACGGGTACGAACAGCTTGTTGCCCTCGATCGCCACGTCCTGCGGGTTCGAGTTCGTGCCGGTGCTGATCTGCTCGACGAGCGCGAACGTCGTCGCGTTCAGGATCGTGATGTTGTTCTCGATGCGATTCACGACGAACAGCTCGTTGCCGAACCTGCGCAGGACCGGATCGTTGCCGACCGCCGTCGCCGGGGCGACGTTGTTCTCCGACGTGCGCGCTTCGACATCGAGCGACGACAGGAGTCCCGCCGCGACGAAGTCACCGGCGACGACGACCGCGCGCTCGCGCGCCGGCATCGACATGTCCATCCCCATCATGGAGTCGTTGCCCGGCGGTGCATCCGGGGCTCCGTCGTTGTTGTCGCCACACGCACCAGCGAACAGCACTGTGGCGAGAGCGAGCGAGATTCCTGACTTCATCTTCATGTTCCTTTAGTGAGTCCAGTCGAGGGCCAGATAGAAGCTGCGGCCCGGCAGCGGAAACCCAGTCACATCGGTGAGCGGTGTCGCCGCCTCGGTAAACGTCGGCGACGGCGCGGGATCGAGCGGGAGGTACGTGATGCGCCGATCGGTCAGATTCGCGACGCTGACGGCGATCGCGAAACCGGCGCCGATCTCGACGCGAGCACCGGCACCGACGAGCGCGCGACCCGGGACGCGGATGAGGCTGGCGCGGTCGAGCGTGCTCTCCGACTGCCAGGTCGTGTCGATCCACAGAGTACCGTCGCGACGTGCGAACGAACCGCCGATCCCGGCTCGACCGTAGAGTTGGTGCGCTGGGCGGCGCGGGATCGGCTTCTCGTGCAGCGTCGGATCGTCCGACAGCTGCGCGGTGACGAGGCGCGTGTAGCTCGCGGTCATCGAGACGCGTTCTGCGATGCGCGCCGCCGCGACGAGCTCGCCTCCGTAGGCCTGCGTGTCGTCGAGGTTGATCGCGCGCGCGGTGTATCCGGCGTAGGTGACGAACGCGATGGTGTCGTGCGAGCGATTCGCGAACACGTCCGCCTGGACGAGTACGCGATCGAACGCACCGATCGCCTTGCTTGGCGCCCACACCACGCCGACATCGCTCGACGGCCCGTGCTCGGCGCGCAGGTCCGGCGCACCGACGATGAAGCCGCGGTTGCCGAACACTTCGATCATCGTCGGCAGGCGCGTGTACCAGCCGCTGCTGCCTTTGATCGCCACGTCGTCGGTCACCGAGAGACGCGCCGTGAACCGCGGGCTCGGGACCACGTCCCAGCGCGGCGCGATGGGCGCGAGCGCGTTCGGTCCCACGGTCATCGGTGTGGCATTCGTCCGCAACCCGTCGATCCGAAGCGCCGGCGTGATGACGAGATCATGCGACAGAGCGAGATCGATGCCGAGACTCGCGGCGCCGCCCGCGCGCGAGCCGTCCAGCGCATCCTGCATGCCGGAGTCGTCGCGATCGCTGAAGCGGTCGGCGCGAGCCTCGAGCCCTACCGTGGCGCGATGTACCCCCATCGGCAGGGACCAGGTCGAGGACGCTCCGAGCGACAGCGTCGTGTACGTGCGGTCGAGGTTGCCGAGCCCGAGCTCGCCGCGCGAATCCTCGACGACCTGATACTCGGCCAGCACGAAGCCCGCGTTGCGCGCGACGGCCGCGCCGGTCGTGACCTCGCCTTGTACGTCCGCGAGCACGTCGATCGTCGACAGCTGCGCCGAGCTCGTCGGATTCGCGATCGTGCCGGGCAACCCCTGACGCTTGAGTGACAGCCGCGCCCCACCGACGAGCGGCGTCTCCGTCGCGCCGAACCGCGTCGACACGTCGAGCTGATCGAACCCGTTGTTCGCGCGCGCGAAGTACGCGTCGTCGTTCTTGTTGAGCAGTGTGCCGTTGTCGCTGAAGTACGTGAAGTCGCCGTCGGCGCCGGTGTAGCCGATCGTCGTCGCGGACCTCGCGCCGATGCCTTCGTGCTCGTCGCCGTAGTGCGCGCGCAGATGACGCGCACCGTACGAGCCGTAGCCTGCAGACGCGCGGAAGCGTTCGCCGCGATCGCCGCGGCCAAGTCGCGTGACCAGGTTCACCGCACCCCCGATGCCCGCACCGCCGAGCTCGATGGGGACCGCGCCGCGATACAGCTCGATCTCGCCAAAACTGTCGAGCGAGAAGCGGCCGAGGTCGGTGGTCACGGCGGCGATGCGCGCGAGCGGAACTCCATCGACGAGCACCGCCGTGTGTCCCGCCGAAGCGCCGCGAATGCTGACCGTCTGGTACGCACCCAGCCCGCCGAGCGACCGGCCTAACACACCGGCGGTGGTCGCCAACGCCTCGGCGACCGACGTCGTCGCGCCGTGTTCGTCAGCGTGGATGATCGTGAGGAACGGCGCATCGCCGAGCAGACGATCGCGATCGCGGGCTGCACCGTCGGGGCGATCGTCGATGACATAGATCGTCTCGTCCGGTGTGGTCGCGGTGCCGGCCTTCTCGTCTGCACGCGCGACTCCGCCGGCGACGAGCGTCGCGACGATGAAAATACGGATTTCGGGCGAGGAACAGTGCAAGGTCACCCCACGTGACGAGGTGACCGAACGCGACAGCGTCCTTCCACCCGAAGTACCGACGGAGAGGTGTCCTGACTTCCGGTTCGTCCTAGGCGGCGCCTTCCCAGTTTCCCAGTGGCGTGTTGCCGCTTCGTCCCCGGTTACAGTAGCGGGGGCTGTGCCAGCATTTCACTGACTTCCCTGCATCCGTCGAGGCTGTCGATCCGAGCGTGATGGCTTTCGCCTACACGGCGCTTCGTACTCCGTGTGCACGCACGCCGTCAACTGTGCGATCGTGATCGTCATGCGGCTGTGGGGCATGCTGCCGATTCTGTTCGTCTCTGCATGTGGCGATGATGGCGGTTCGTCGGGCAGCGACGGCTCGATGACGACCGGAGACAGCGGAGGATCGAGCGGCAGCGATGCCGCGATGATGATCGACGCGGCGCCGATCGTCGGCGAACCGCCGGAGCTCGTCGGCATCACCGAGGCGCATAACGTCGTCCGCGCGATGGTGCAGCACCAGACTCCGCTGCCGCCGCTCGCGTGGAGCGATGCACTCGAGGCCACCGCGAAGGCGTGGGGCATGATGTGCATCAACAACGACGCATATCCGAACATCCTCGACCACAACCCCAACCGTGGCGCCGGACACCCGTACTCCGTCGGCGAGAACATCTACGCATCCGGCGGAACCGCTACAGCGGCGGGCGCGGTGCAGTCGTGGGCATCGGAGAAGGCGAACTACGTCTACCCGAACGGCTATTCGGCGGCGACGGGCCACTACACGCAGATCGTGTGGCGCACGACGCGCGAGGTCGGTTGCGCGCGGGTGAACTGCCCGAGCATCACGTACTCGAGCACGATCATCTGCAACTACGGGCCGTCCGGAAACTCCGGCGGGCCTCCGTACTGATGCGCTCTCTCGTGCTCTGCGCGCTCATCGCGTGCGGTCCTCCGCTCGCGGGCGGCGACGACGAGCCCATCGATGGGGAGCCGGCAGAGCTCGCGGGGATCGTAGAGGCGCACAACGTCGTTCGCCGCCAGGTACAGACCGCCCCCGCGCTCGAGGATCTCGTGTGGGACGACAGCCTCGCCGACACCGCGCGCGAATGGGTCGCGATGTGCCGCGATCAGGAGGCGCCGACAGGTCTCATCGATCACAACCCGAACCGCGGCCAGAACGTCGGCGAAAACGTATTCGGCGCGGGTGGCGGCGCGACCGCACAACAAGCGGTCACGGCGTGGGCCAACGAGAAGAACGATTACGACTACTCGACGAACACGTGCAGCGACGTGTGCGGTCACTACACGCAGATCGTGTGGCGCTCGACGACCCTCGTCGGCTGCGCCATCGGTTCATGCCGGAGCCTGACATTCGGCACGTCCATCGTGTGCAACTACACACCGGCCGGGAACGTCGGCAACCAGAAGCCGTACTGATCGATCACTACTCGACGATGTCAGCCTTCATCGGACCGAGTGCGCCGAGGAGGTCGGCCTTCTCCTTCTCGCCGACCTTGAACTTGTCGAGAGCCTTCACGAGATCCTCGACGAGCGCGTCGAAATGCTCGCCCTTCACCTTCATGCCGGTGTGCGCTTCCTTCATCGTCTTGCCCGTGTACTTGCACGGTCCACCGCTCGCCTCGCAGATCTGATCCACGAGGTGCCCCTTGAGCTTCGGAATGTCGGTGTTCGCGAAGAACGCGTTGATGCGCGCGTCCGCGGCGATGTTCGCGACCATGTCGTCGACCACCGCGATGATCGCATCCTTGCCGCCGAGGCGATCGTAGAGCGACTTTGTCTCGACGGCGCTGCCGTCGCCCGTCGGCGTGGTGTTCCCGTCCTTCTTGCCGCCGCCGCACGCCGCCAGCGCAAGAGCCGCGACTGCGGCCATGACCATGTTCTTGATTCGCATGGCCCGGGTCGTACCAGAAAACAGCCTTATCCGGGGGCGACCGGCTCGCCCATTGTGGTCTTCGGAGGCTTCGGCTTGACCTTGTAGCCGGCGAGAAACTTGATCGCCTTCAGGCCGCGCGCCGCCCAGAACAGGATCGCGAACGCCGCGACAAGGAACGCCGGGCCCGCGAGCAGCAGCTTGCCCCACGACACCATCTCGGCTGAGGTCACGCCGTCGAGGAGCGCATCGTTGATCGCGTCGAGCGCCTTGGCCGCGGTCGCCGCGAACAGCCACGGGAACACCTGCACGAGGAGCACCGAGGGCGCACCCCACTTGAAGAACTTCGCGTGCGTCGACAGCGGCGTGCCCTCGTTGAAGCGCTGCTGGAAGATCTTCTGCGACTTGCCGAGGAAGAACGACATCGACAGGATCAGCGCGGCGAGATTGAGCACGAGGAACAGGATCACGGCGAACAGCGTGACGAACACGAGACCCGAGGACGCGCCCTCGGCGAACTGGAGGTACGTGAGGGTGAGGCTGAAGTAGGTGAGGAACGCATCGAGCGCGGGCTTCACGATCTGACCGAGCACCAGCGCCGAGACGACGGTCAGCACGACGAGGATGCCTACCGTGCAGATCGACGCGAGCAGCTCGCCCTTCACGCGCTTCATCGCATTCGCGATCACCTCCCTGCTGCTGCCGTCCCCGGCCGCGGCGCGCGCCGGGAGCGCGACGATCTCCATCAGCGTCGGTTTGATCGCGATCACGAACAGGATCAGCGTCACGAGCGTGAGGATGATCGGAAGGATGCCGAAGACGAAGTCGATCTTCTTGAACATCTTCGCGATGCTGAGGAACACCTTCGCGTCCTGGACGATCTTGACGCCATTTTCGAGGAGCTGCACGCTCGGCTGCTCGTCGGGCGCGTTGCGCATTTGCTCGATCGTCGGGAGGAACAGCTCCTTGCCCATGACGATGAACTTGTCGGCCTGCTCGTCGAGGGTGTCGAACGTGCCGGACGCGATCGCGATACTCGGGTTCGTGTAGTTCGACAGCGCGCCCTGCACGGTGCGCATGCCGTAGAGCACGCCGCCGAACAGGTTGACCGTCACGACGAACACGACGGCCGCGAGCGCCGAATACTTGAACAACATGCCGGTCTTGCCCGGGTACTTCTTCGCGAGGAACAGCGGCATGAACAGCAGCAAGAAGCCCCCGAGCGAGACGATCGTGACGATCAACGAGAACGTCGCCATCTTCTTGTCGGACTTCTTCGCGATCTTCTTCGCCATCTTCGCGAGGACGATCTTCTTCACGATGCGCACACCCTTGCGAAACGTCTCGATGTCGACCGACGGCATCAGCTCCTTGTCATTGGGGCGCGCCTCGAGCGCCTTGTCGTCGGGCTGGTTCGGGATGTCGTCGAAGAACTCGGCGAACTCCTTGCGATCCGCGATCTCCTCCGCATCGACCTTGCCGTCGCCGTCCGCATCGAACGGATCCGTCGGCGGATCCTCTTCCTGCGCGTCGGGGATGCCGTCGTTGTCGATGTCGCCGTCTTCCTGCGCGTCCGGCGTGCCGTCGCCATCGGCGTCGGCGGCGTTCGGGTCCACGTCCGCGAAGGCCGCGGCTTCATCGGCGTCGCTCACGCCGTCTCCGTCGGAGTCTTCCTTGCCGTCGGGCGTCCCGTCGCCATCGGAGTCTTCCTGCGCGTCGGGCGTGCCATCGCCATCCGAGTCACCAACAGCGGCGGGCTTCTCGTCGGCGTCGCTCACGCCGTCGCCATCGGAGTCCTCCTTCGTATCGGGCGTGCCATCGCCGTCGGCATCACCGGGGGCGCCGGGCTTGCCATCGCCGTCCGGATCCGGAGCAACGCCGTCGGGCTTGCCGTCGTTGTCCGCATCGCCAGCCGCAGCGGGCTGATCGTCGGGCTTGTCGTCGGCCGCGGGTGCGGGCTGGTCGTCGGGCTTGTCGTCGGCTGCGGGCGCGGGTTGATCGTCGGCCGCGGGTGCTGGCTGATCGGGCGTGTTGTCGTCCCCGGCGGGCGCAGGGGGATCATCCTCGGCCCACCCCGGTGACGCGAAGAAAAACGACCCGACTACCGCCAGGACAACAACCCACGTCGCTCGCATTTGGCGGACGCGTAGCCCACACGACCGGGCCCGGTCAACGACGAAAATCCGACGAAGCCATTTCAGCATTTGCGCTACAGATGCCGGCACGACCACGAAGTCGCATGCCATCGTGCGCCACGAGGACGTGGGTACCGAGTCACATTCTCGGCGCATTTCATCGGACCGGAACGCGTGCTGCGACACTTGTGTTTGGCGCGTACGGCACCATGCTCCGGCCCATGGCACAGGACCTGGTCGGCAAAGTCTTCATCGTCACGGGCGCGAACACGGGCATCGGAAAGATCACCGCGGGTGATTTGGCCTCGCGCGGTGGGCACGTCATCCTTGCGTGCCGCAGTGAGGCGAAGACCACACCGGTGGTGGACGAGATCAAGCGCACCACGAGGAACGACAAGGTCGAGTTCATGGTGCTCGATCTGGCCGACCAGGCATCGGTGCGCTCGTTCGCCGAGGCGTTCCTCGCGCGCAAGCTCCCGCTCCACGGCCTCATCAACAACGCGGGCCTCGTGACACGAGGCACGACGAAGGAAGGCTTCGAGCTGATCTTCGGTGTCAACCACCTCGGCCACTACCTGCTCACGCGCCTGCTGCTCGATCATCTGAAGCAGACCAAGGGCGCACGCGTCGTGAATGTCTCGAGCCGCGCGCACTACCGCGCGAAGGCGATCGACTGGGGCGCACTTCAGAAGACGACGAAGACCGTGTCGGGATTTCACGAGTACACCGTGAGCAAGCTCGCGAACGTGCTGTTCACGCAGGAGCTCGCGAAGCGTCTTGAGGGCAGTGGCGTCACCACGTATGCGGTGCACCCCGGCGGCGTGGCGACCGACGTCTGGCGCCGCATCCCGCAGCCGTTCCGCTGGCTGATGAATCGCTTCCTCATCTCGCCTGAAGAAGGCGCGAAGTCGACGCTGCGCGCGGCGACCGATCCCGCACTCGCGACCGAGACCGGCCGCTACTACACGCAGGATGGCTCCGAGCGCCGCGCGAGCCGCGTCGCGACCGAGGACCTCGCGCGCGCGTTATGGTCCAAGTCGGCGGAGTGGACGGGCCTCCCGGCCTGATCGACGTCGCGGCGTTTTGTGACTCGTTCGTGATCGTCGATCGCGCTTCGCGTCGGGTGCGATCGATCGACTGCCACGCCTGTCGACTTCGATCGCGATACGATGCGGTGCATGTTGCTGCCGCTGCTCGCCGTGCTCTCGCAGATGCACTACGAGGCAGACGTCCCGCCGACCGGAGGCGACTACGTCGAGGTCGAGTTCGAGGTCCCAGCCGGCACTGTCGAGATCGAGATCGCGCACAGCGACGGTAGCGACTACGACATCCTCGACTGGGGCGTCTGGTCACCCGAGGGTTTTCGCGGCTGGGGCGGCGGCCTCGAGGACAACGCGATCATCGGCGTCGTGCAGAGCTCGCGGGGCTACCGCGCGGGCACGATCACGCCGGGCACGTGGCGCGTCGTGATCGGCAAGGCGAAGCTCGACGATATGGGGCACTACTCGATCGACGTCGAGTGCCGCGACAACGCGACGCTGGCGGTGCTGCCCAGGCGCGACTTCGAGCCGATCGTCCTCGAGCGGGGGCGGCGGTGGTACCGCGGCGACTTCCACGTGCACTCCGAGCAGAGCGGCGACGCGAGCGCGACGTTCGCGCAGATCCTCGACCTCGCGAAGCGACAGCACCTGGACTTCGTGAACCTCTCCGATCACAACACGAGCGCGCAGGTGCCTCTGCTGAACGCGTTCCAACGCACGACCACCGACGTGTTGTTCCTGCGCGGCGCCGAGATCACGACCTACGCCGGGCACGGCAACTCCGTGGGTGTCGGCACGTACGTGGACCATCGCATCGGTCACGGCGGGCGCACGATCGACGGCGTGCTCGACGACGTCGCTGCGCGCGGCGGGATCTTCATCGTCAACCATCCCGGGCTCGCGCTCGGCGACAACTGCATCGGCTGCGCGTGGGAGCACCCCGACGCGGACTGGTCGAAGATCAACGCGATCGAGGTGCTCACCGGCAACTGGGACGTGACCGAGCCGATCTTCACGCCGATCGCGCTGCGGCTGTGGGACGAGAAGATGGACGCCGGCAACTTCCTCGCGGCCGTCGGCGGCAGCGACGATCACCGCGCGGGCATGGGGACAGGAACGCAGGACACGCCGATCGGCAGCCCGACGACACTCGTCCTCGCTGACGAGCTTTCCGAAGCAGCGATCGTCCGCGCGGTGAAGGAAGGCCGCACGATCGTGAACCTGCGCGGCCCCGACGATCCCGCGGTGCAGCTCACGGTTAGCGGCGGTGAGATCGGCGACACGGTCCTCGCCGAACAGGCCCGCATCGCCGTGAGCGTGACCGGCGGCGACGGGATGTTCGCGCAGATCTGGCGCGATGGAGAGAAGCTCGTGCAGCTCGACGTGACAGGTGACGACTTCACGGGAGACTACGTCGACGCAGCGACCGAAGGTCGTCATCGATATCGGCTGGAGCTCGTCGACGACGGGAACCGACGCGTCGTGATCACGAGTCACGTCATCGTTACGATCATCGTGTCGGAGGACAGCTGCTGCAACGCGAGCGCTCGCGGGTCACTGGTGCCCGCGTCGATCGCGATGCTCGGACTCGCTATTTGTACTCGGCGGCGTCGATGCCGTGGCGCTGCAACAAGCGCCTGAAGTTCGTGCGATCGAGACCCGCGAGGCGCGCGGCCTCGGACACCGAGCCCTTCGCCTTCTCCATCGCGAGGATGAGGTAGCGCTTCTCGAAGTCGGAGCTCGCCTTGCGCTTCGCGTCGGTGAGCGGCGGTAACTCGCCGTTGACAAGCTCGATCGATCCGTTCGCCGACGCGGTGGGTGCGGGCGCGACACCCCCTCGCGAGATCGCAACGGGCAATGACTCCGGCACGATCGTGTCGCCGCCGTGATGCAGCGCGAGCGCGTGCATGATCGAGTTTTCGAGCTCGCGCACGTTGCCAGGCCACGTGTACGCGGACATCACCTCGAGCGTCTCCGCGGACAGCGTCGGCGGATGATTGCCGCCGTGCTTCTTCAGGAAGTGCGCGGCGAGCAGCGGCATGTCGTCGAGGCGATCGCGAAGCGGTGGCGCGCCGAGCACGACGACGTTGAGGCGATAGAACAGATCCTGGCGGAAGCGACCCTGCTCCACCGCGTTCGCGAGATCCACGTGCGACGCGGCGATGACGCGCACGTCGACCTTGCGTTCGGTGGAGCCACCGACCGCGCGGACCTCACCCTCCTGCAACACGCGCAACAGGCGCGCTTGCACGGACAGCGGCATGTCGCCGATCTCGTCGAGGAACAGCGTGCCTCCATCGGCCTCGACGAACACGCCCGAGCGATCCGTGGTGGCCCCGGTGAACGCGCCCTTGGTGTGACCGAACAGCTCGCTATCGATCAGCGTCTCGGGGATCGCGCCGCAGTTGAGCGCGACGAACCGTTTGCTGCGGCGCATGCCGCGTTCGTGCAGCGAGCGCGCGACGAGCTCCTTGCCCGTGCCGCTCTCGCCCTGGATCATGATCGTGACGTCCTGGCCCGCGAGCCGCTCGAGCGCCGCACGTAGCTTGCGCATCGCGGCCGATCCGCCGACGAGCAGCGAGCGCGGACCGCTCTCCACTTCGCGCTTGGTGCGCGTGAGCTCGCGACGCATGCGCGTGTAGCGCGCGGCCGATTCGACCATCGAGGACAGCTCGAACGGGCGGAACGGCTTGGTCAGGTAGTAGAACGCGCCGGCGCGCATGCATGTCGTCGCGGTGGTCGCGGTGCTGTCGCCGGTCAGCATGATGATCGACGATAGCGAGCCGGCCTCGCGGAACTTGTGCAGCACGTCGATGCCGCTCATGCCGGGCAGACCGACATCGAGCAACACCACGTCCCAGCTCTCGTCCTCGCCGAGCAAAAGGCGATCGAGCACCCCCCGAGGATCTTCGGTCAGCTCCACGTCGTGACCGTCGCCGCCGAGCTTCCGGTTGATCGCTTTGCTGACCTCCGGATCGTCCTCGACGACCATCACCTTAACGCGAGTAGCTTCCTCGCTCACGAGGACGTCAAGTTCGCATGCTAGGCGGCCTTGCGCAACGCGCGGGCAGCAGAGGCTACCCTCGCGCGAAGCTCGGTGGGCGTCAGCGGCTTCATCAGGACGTCATCGGCGCCCGCCAGGTGGCAAGCGGCGTTCATGATGTCGTCGTCGTCACCGCTCAGAATGACGCAGCAGCAATTCGCTCCATAAAGTTGCTTGAAGTGGCGAACGACAGCGACTCCGCCGACGCGCTGCATGTTGTAGTCGGCGATCACGATGTCGAACTTCTGGTCCGAGAGGGAGATCGCGATGTCCCCGTCGTCGACCGCGGTCACCGTATAGCCCACGCGGGTCAGCGACATGCTGAGGGCGCGGCGGATGGCTGGGTCGTCGTCTGCGAGGAGAATGTTGATCACGCGGCCGCCTTCATCGCGACCTCCGCGACACCGAGCTGGCTGCGGAGGCGCTCGACGGCGCGCCACAGCAGTTGGCACACGCGAGACGGGGTGATGCAGAGAGACTTCGCGATCTCCTGGTACGTCATGTCCTCGATGTAGTGGAGGCCGAGGATCGTCACGTCGCGCTGATCGAGCTTCTCGAGGGCCTCGCGGACGCGGCGGAGGAGCTGGCGGTGACCCGCGGCCTCGTCGGGGGCGACCTCGCGGGACGCGTGCTGCGCCGCGGACCTGTCGTCGAGCGACTCGACCTCGATGTGCACGAGGTGCGCGAGGCCGGTGCGGTACTGCTCGACCGAGACGCCCATCTTGTCGGCGACGGTCTGGTCGGTGGCCTTCTCGCCGGTCGCCTCGACCGCGCGGATCGCGGTGTTGACCTTGCGAGCGAGCTGCCGAACGCGGCGCGGGAGGAGGTCCCCACGGCGCAGCTCGTCGAGCACCGCGCCACGGATGCGCTGCTCGGCGAACGACAGGAACGGCTCGGTGCGCGACTCGTCGTAACGGAGTGCGGCCTCGGTCAGCCCGAGCATGCCAGCCGCGATCAGGTCCTCGCGCTGCACCCAGTCCGGGCACCGGCGAGCGACCTTGAGCGCGATCCGGCGGGCAATCTCGGTGTGGTCGGCGATCAGCTGGTTGCGGAGTTGGTGACGCGAGAGTTCCTGCACGAGGATCCCTCATCGCAACTCGCACGCCGTTTTTTGGGCGAGTTACCCACCCTGGTACGCGAATGATTCTAGTTACTTCGTTCGCGTCTACCTGGGTGGCAGTCTACTCATGGGGTGTTTTTTTACCCCTGAGGCTTACCCGATCGCTACCTAAACCGACCGCGCATCCGAGTTTTTAAGCCCGGCCTCACACATTTTTTCTCCTCCACCTACTGCGGTGCGACAGCCCACCGTTCCAGGGTGCGGTGATCGACGGCGCCGGCTCGCTGCCGCACGATCCGCCCGCCGGTGAACACGGCGAAGTTCGGGATGCTCTGGATCGAATAGCGCTCCGATAGATCCTGCAACGCCTCGGTGTCGACCTTGAGAACGATCGCCTTGCCCGCGAGGTTCGTCGCCGCCTTCTTCACTTCGGGCGCGACCTGCCGGCACGGCCCACACCACGCGGCCCAGAAATCGACGAGCACGGGCACGCGAGCACCCGCCACGATGTCGTCGAACTGCGACGACGAGGTGACCTCGATCGGTGCGGCGTGCACGGGCAGTACTGCGCGACACTTGCCGCACTTGCCCGCGTCCGCGAGGTTCTTCACCGGGATCCGATTCACGGCCTTGCACTGGGTGCACACGCGGCGCATGAGCAAATGTTACCGTGCCCGCCGTGGTGAAGAGCAAGGGCGCAGCGAAGAAGGCACTGGGGTCGAAGTCGGCTGCGAAGTCGGCTGTGAAGTCGGCTCCGAAGTCCGCGTTGGCGTCCGCGAAGTCCGCAAAGGCAGCAACGAAAGAGCCACCGAAGCTTCCACTCGTCGCCGTGAAGCCGAAGAAGGCGAGCGCCCCCTCACTTCCGCTTCCGCCTCCGCCTCCGCCGCCGCCCGCCCATCGCGACGAGATGATCGCCCCTCGCGACATCGGACGTTTGCTCCGCTACGGCGAGCAGTTCGGTCCACATCGCATCGACGTGCGCATGCTGCCGTTGCAGCTGCCCGCAGCCTCGGGGTTGCTCGCCGTGCAGGACCCGCTCGTACCGAAGTCGTTCCGCGTGTACGACCGCCCCGTCCTCGCCGGTCAGTTTCGCGTGATGCTCTCGATCGCGCGCACCTCCGACAAGGGCGGCAACAAGGAGCGCCTCGCCGCGATCGTCATTCACGTCGGCCGCCCGCCGATCGCGAAGTGGACCGTCGCGCACTTCGCGAAGCAGAAGAAGCCGAAGTCCGCCGACGAGCTCCCGCGCGTCGACGTCAGCGGTGACCACGTCGTTCTCCTCGACGCGGGCATGGGATCTCCCGGCACGATCGCCATCGGCGCACCGCCGGTCGCGTTGCCGTTGCCGCCGGGTACGCCGGGCCCTGCTCCGCTGTCGCCGAGCATCGCGCCGATCGAGGTGCCGCTCACGGATGGACGTCGCGCACTCGCGTTGCCGTCGGGCGATGGAGCGTTCGCCGCGTACTGGGGCGTCGACGCCGACGACAAAGCGGTGTGCCTCGTCCTCGACTTCGAGACGTTCACCCAGAAGGACTGGAAGACGAAGCCCTCGTCGTGAGTGTCACTTCAGCGTGCCGCCGAGCGCCTTGATCGCTGCTTCGGCGTCCTTGCGTAGACACGCGTTCGCGTTGCGCTCGCCGATGCCGAGCAGACCCCCGCGCCCGCGATAGCGCGCCTTCTTCAGCGCCGGAATCGCACTCTTGTCCCCGATCGCGACGATCTTCGGGATCGCGGTCTTTCGATCAACGCACTGCGGGCCGTTCTGGAGATCGTGGAGCGCTGCCTTGAGCTGCGTGTCCTTGTCGGGGGGAAGGGGCGGCATCAGCGACGGTACCTGCGGCGGCAGCTCGGGCTTGGCCTCGGGCTTCGGTACGGTTTTCTCGACATTCTCGGAGGACGCCTTCGGCTCGGACTTCTTCGGCTCGGACTTCTTCGGTTCGAGGTTCGGCGCTGTCTTCGGCTTCTTCTCCTCGACCTTCGCCGGTGGAGTCGGCGACGGGTCTTTGCCGCTGCCCGACACGGCGAACAGGATCGAGAGAACGATGATCGCGCCGAGAACGACCGCGCCGATCTTGAGCCAGTTCGTCGGCAACGGCGGCGCGTTGCCGAGCGTGACGCTCGTCGGCAGCGCCATCGTGGGAGCGGCTCCGTGTGGCGCCGCGTCGGGTGAAGGGAATGGCTGCAGCGTGAACGGCGACGGCGTGTGCGGTCCGCTCGGAATCGTCCCCGGCGGCGGCGTGGCGATCGGTGCCGGCGTGAGCGCCGAGTGGGTGTGCGCGTAGCCGATCGATGCGAGACCTTCGCTCGCGGCGGCCGGCGCGAACGCCGACGCCACCGAGTCGAGCAGTCCGATGTAGTCGGTCGCCGAACCGATGCGCTCGTCCTGCGCTTTGACGAGGCCCTTCTGGATCACCGTCTCGAGCGACTGCGGCACGCCGAGCTCGGGGGCGATCTCCGCGATCGTCGGCGGGGTGCGCGAGACGTGTGCACCGAGCATCGCGAGTGGATCCTTGTCCTCGAACGGCGCGCGACCGGTGATCATCTCGAACAGTAGGATCGTCGCGGAGTAGAGATCGGACGCGGGCTTGATCTCGCCGCCGACGGCTTGTTCGGGCGACAGATACGCCGGCGTGCCGACGGTGAGCCCCGCACGCGTCGACGCGGGATCGTCGGGCGAGCCCGCGTAGAGCTTCGCGATGCCGAAATCGAGGATCTTGACGATGGTCTCGCCGTCCTTGTTTGCCAGGAAGACGTTGTCGGGCTTGATGTCGCGATGGACGACGCCGCGGTCGTGTGCGTGTGCGAGCCCGGCGAGGACGCCGCGCAGGATCGCGACCGCCTCTTGCCACGGCAATCGCTTCTCGCGCTCGAGGCGCGCGCCCAGTGGCTCGCCCTCGAGGACCTCCATGACGAGGTAGCACGGTCCTTGCTCGACGATCCCGAAGTCGCTTACCCCGACGATGTTCGGATGATCGAGACGACCCGACGCGATCGCTTCGCGCTGGAAGCGCTGTGCGGCCTCCCGATTTCGCGACAGGTCCGCGTGCAGCACCTTGATAGCGACGCGCTTGCCGATGCCCGTGTGCTCGCCGCGATAGACGCGCCCCATCCCACCCGAACCGAGGATCGCGTCGATGCGATACCTCCCGTCGAGAACGGAGCCGATCGAGATGTCGTCGGTCTCCGGAGAAGGCGAAGGTGTCGCCGCCATGGAGCAGTGCCAAGAGTAGCGCGGGGCGTCTCGACCACAAAAGGGGTCGGTGTAGTTGTCGACGACCTCCGGTAGCTGCTCAGCGCTTCTTGTGCGGCTTGGCGTGTCGCGGCGGGAGGCCCGTGTGTTGTGTGAGTGCGACACCGGGTTGGATTCGCCCTCGCCGCCCCTCCCGCTCGTCGCCCGTTCCCGCGGGTTGCCACGCCGGCACGAGCGCGGCCTTACCGCTGCCGATCAGATCCGCGCGCCCCATCCGGCGCAGCGCCTCGCGAAGGACCGGCCAGTTGTTCGGATCGTGATAGCGAAGGAACGCCTTGTGGAGTCGGCGGCGCTCGAGATCCTTCACGACGTGCACGCGCTCGCCTGCCTTGAGCGAGCGTAGCGGATTGAACCCGGTGTGATACATCGCAGTCGCGCTCGCCATCGGCGACGGCAGGAACGCCTGCACCTGATCCGGGCGGAACTTGTTCGCCTTGAGCCACAGCGCGAGGTTCAGCATGTCCTCGTCAGTGGTGCCGGGGTGCGCCGCGATGAAGTACGGGATCAGGTACTGCTCCTTGCCCGCCTCTTTGGTGTAGCGATCGAACAGCTCCTTGAACCGATCATACGTGCCGATACCGGGCTTCATCATGTGCCGGAGCGGCCCGTCCTCGGTGTGCTCCGGCGCGATCTTCAGATAGCCGCCGGTGTGGTGCTGTGCGAGCTCCTTGATCCACTCGGGCGAGCGCACAGCGAGGTCGTAGCGCACGCCGCTCGCGATGAAGATGCGCTTGATGCCCGGGATCGCGCGCGCTTTGCGATACAGCGCGACGAGCGGGCCGTGATCCGTGCCGAGGTTGTCACAGATGTCCGGGAACACGCACGACGGCTTGCGACACGCGCTCTCGATGTCGCGGCTCTTGCACGCGAGGCGGTACATGTTCGCCGTCGGGCCGCCGAGGTCCGAGATGTTCCCCGTGAAGCCCGGCGTCTGATCGCGGATGCGCTCGATCTCGCCGAGAATCGACTTCTCCGAGCGGCTCTGGATGATGCGTCCTTCGTGCTCGGTGATCGAGCAGAACGAGCACCCGCCGAAGCAACCGCGCAGGATCGTCACGCTGAACTTGATCATCTCGTACGCCGGGAGCTTCGTCGGCTGATGCTTCGGGTGCGGGAGGCGGGAGTACGGCAGCTCGTACAGCGCGTCCATCTCGGCGGTCGTGAGCGGCAGCGGCGGCGGATTGATCCACACGTCCTGCGCCTTCGGCCCGATGCCGTGTCGCTGCACCAGCGAGCGCGCGTTTCCCGGGTTGCTCTCGAGGTGGAGGATGCGCGATGCGTGCGCGTACAGGATCGGATCCGCGTTGACCGCCTCGAAGCTCGGCATGCGGATCACCTGCCTCGCGCGATCCACCTTGCGCGGCCGCAGCTGGATCAGCTTCGCACCGTCGGACGCAGTGGGCGCCGGCCCCTCGCCGGTCGAACACGCTGCGTCCTTCCGCTCCTCTTCCATCGCGTACGGATCGGGTCTCGGATCGATCTTTCCAGGCGCGTCGAGCGTGGTCGAGTCGAGCTCGACGAAGTCGTGCGCCGGCGCGATGAACGCAGTGCCGCGCAGATCGCGGATCTCGGTGATCGGCGTCTTCGTCGCGAGGCGATGCGCGATCTCGACGACTGCGCGCTCGCCGTTGCCGTACACGAGCAGGTCCGCGTGCGAATCCACGAGGACCGAGCGCCGGACCTTGTCACTCCAGTAGTCATAGTGCGCGATGCGGCGCAGGCTGGCCTCGATACCGCCGATCACGAGCGGCACGTCGCCGAACGCTTCGCGACAGCGCTGCGCGTAGACGATGACGCTGCGATCCGGACGCAGCCCTGCCGCGGCGTCCGGAGAATATGCGTCGTCACGGCGGATCTTTCGATCGCTCGTGTAGCGATTGACCATCGAGTCCATGTTCCCCGCGGTCACACCCCAGAACAGATTCGGCTTGCCGAGCGCGCGGAACGCCTCGGCGCTGCGCCAGTCCGGCTGGTCGAGGATGCCGACGCGAAAGCCGTGCGACTCGAGCAGGCGGCCGATCAGCGCCATGCCAAAGCTCGGGTGATCGACGTAGGCGTCACCCGTTACGAGCACGACATCGCACGAGTCCCAGCCGAGCGCGTCCATCTCGGCGCGCGTGGTCGGTAGTATTGGCGCCACGCCGAATCGCCGCGCCCAGTACGGGCGGTACGAAAACAGCGGTTTGGCGACAGCGACCACGGGCCTACGGGTAGCACGCCTGCCGCGGTCGGCCGAAGATCTATCGTGTGCGGGCTATTCGCCGCCGTCGCACGGGTCCGCGGACGCGCCGTTACCCTTCTTGTCTTCCGCACCACGGGTCCGGCCGCTGCCACCCTCGGCGGCCCCGCTGGGCGGCGGCGCGGCCCCGGTCGCATCTCCGGCGGGCGGCTTCATGTCGTTGGACAGGTTTGCGAGCTCCTGGTTCGAGAGCGTCTTCGTGCAGACGTCGGCCTCCTCGACGGATTTCACCTTCGAGAAACAGCTCCGCGCGTCTTGCTTCCAGCCATCGGTGTTGCAGCGCTTCTCGACGAGCGTGATCAGCTTGTTGACGGCCTCGTCGGGTGGCGCCGGATCCTGTCCCGCGACGACCAGCTCGATCAACTTGGTGCCCGCCGTGCGGCACGTCTCCGCGGCCGCAGGCGGCGGTGTGTCCTTGATGTCCTTCACGCCGCCACCGCCACACGCCGCGACGAGAACGATCACCAAAGAAACGCGCATGCCGCATCGTAGCGCGGCTGGCTACGGGGTGCTCGGTGCAGGGGGCGTGCTCGGTGCAGGAGGTGGCTTGCGTGACGATCCGCCGGGACGACACTCGTGCGTCGCTTGCCTGAGTGCGGCGATCGCGGCGCCGCACGTCGGTGCGAGGAGCGCCTTGTTGTCGACCTTGGCCCACGTCGTCTTCGTGAGCTTGAACTGCTTCTGGATCCGATCGCGCTCGGCCTGTGGAATCACCTCGCATGACATCGCGATGGCGATTTGGACCTCGAGATCGAGGCACGGCTGCGGCAAGACGCGACCCGCTTCGCGCTCCTCGATGGCCGCGAGATCCTTGTCGAGCGCGGCGCGCTGCGTGACGGTCAGCTTCGCCTTGCAGTTCTTCGGATCGTCGAGCGCCGTCGTGCTGCGCAGACACCGCCGGACCTCGGCGCTCCACTCGTCGTTGATGCAGCGACCGAGGATCGCGCCCTCGATCTCGTTCGTGTAGTTGTCGGGTGGACCGAACAGCCTGCCGACGTGCATCGACACTTCGCCGCACGCCGGGTCCTTCGACTCGCACGCCCACAACGCGACGCTCGAGGCGACCACCACGAGCGATGTGAACCGCGAAGTCACCAGGCCAGCTTATCAGGCAGGCAAGGCTTCGCGCGAATTCCGCCACGGGGTGGGGATTCCGTCGAGCCCCACGGCGCCGACGATGATTCCTCCAACGATCGCGCACGTCGTGTCGATGTCACCACCGACATCACCGCACGCCCAGAGCGCACCCGAGTAGTCGTCGAGGTGTGTCGCGGCGCACCACACCGCAAACGGGATCGTATCCGCCGAGATCACCTGCGCGCCATTGCCGAGCTCGGTCGCGACCGTGAGCGGTTCCGCGCGACCGGCGATCACGGTCGCCGATGGATCGCGTGGATCGGCGACGCTCGTGCCGAGCATCGGGATCGCGCGGACGAGGCGCGAACGCGTCTCGCCCGCCGGCGTTCGCTCGATGACTGCCTCGAGGAGCGCACGCGGATCGCGCTCGCCGGCGAACACGCGCGCTGCCGCGACGGCGACCGCGATCGCACCCGCGATGCCCTCGGGATGCGCGTGGGTCGGCGCGGCCGAACGACGCGCGTGCTCGACGACGGCGTCGAGGTCGTCCATGAAGTACGCGCCGATCGGAGCCGAGCGCATGCCACCGCCGTTGCCCATCGAGCCCTGACCGTCGAACAAGAGACGCGCGGCTGCCTCGTACGGCAGCCCGTGCCAGATCGCGTCGAGCACCTGGTGCGCACCGCGACCGTAGCCGCGGCCGGCATCCCCGTTGTAGCGATTGCCGAACGCCTTCGCGAGCGACGCGCACTCGATGCCGCCGTGCACAGCGAGGTTCTCGACGATCGACACCGACATGATCGTGTCGTCGGTCCACATCCACTTCCGGCCCTCGGGCACCGCGCGATCGTTCAGCATGACAGCGCGCGTGTGCGGTCCGGCGTGCAGCAGTTGTTCGCCGAACGCATCCGCGACAGAGAGCCCTTCGAGAGCTACCTTCGCCCTGTCGATCGCGGACATCGCAGTCATAGTGTCAATATAACACTAACCTCATGAAGCGCTACCTCTATCTTCATGGCTTCGCGTCGGGGCCGAGCTCCTACAAAGGGGTCGCGTTCGCCGAGCACTACGCCCCGAAGGGCATCGCGATCGAGCGGTTGAACCTCCGCGTCCCGTCGTTCGAGCACTTGCGTCTCTCGCAGATGATCACGACGGCCCAAGCTGCACTCGGCGCTCCCGTTGACACCGCGATCGTGTTCGGCAGCTCGCTCGGTGCGCTCACGGCTGCGCGTGTCGCCGCGAATGATCCACGCATCGAGAAGCTCGTGCTGCTCGCGCCCGCGTTCGACCTGATCGCGCGGTGGCGCGACATGCTCGGCCCGGCGCTCGAGACGTGGCGCGAAACGGGCTTCCGCGAGTACATGGACTACACGACGAAGCAGATGGCCCGCGTCGACTACGGCTTCATGGAGGACGCGATCGCCGTCGAGGCCGAAGGCGCACCCGACGTGCGCGTGCCGATGCTGATCATCGCCGGAACGAAGGACGAGACGGTTCCGATCGAACACGTCCGTCGGTTCGCGCGCGGGCGCGACAACGTGGAGCTGATCGAGCTCGACGACGGTCACAAGCTGATCGCGAGCCTGCCGCGCATCCTCGTGGAGTCGGATCGCTTCCTCGGGTTGTGACTACTCGCCCGCCGGGATGTGCGGACCGACCACCGTGAGCACCACCAGCGCGAACAACACGACCGCCGTGAAGATGTAGACCCACTTGACCGAGCGAGCGCTCGCCTCGTTCGTGAGTAGCTCCGCCTTCGGCAGCTCCACGACCTTTGCTTCTTCGGGGAGCTCGACGACGGAGGCCGGCGGCTCGCGAGCGACGGTGAAGTCGCTCTGCGCGGGCGTGAAAATCGGCATGCGGTAGTAGATGCGCACTCGAAGACACCCAGCTATGTGGCGGAGCGTCGCAGCGGCAAGGCTGACGATCGATCGATGTCGTGATGTCGGGCTGATGTCGGATGCGGAGCTAGACTGGCGTAAACCGAACATCACGGTGATGGCTCCTGCTACCGTGGCCGCCGAAGACCCCGAGGGACCCATGTCGAAGCTTTGCTTTCTGTCCTCCCTACTCGCGCTCGTCGCATGCGTCGCGTCTGCTCCACCTCCGATGTACGCGGGTAGTCCACCGCCTGCCCACGAAGGTCCCGACCACGGAGGTCCACCAGGACCTCCGTCTACTGGGGGTGGCAGTGTCTGCACCGACGGACAGCAGTGCAACTGGGTCTGCCCGGAGGGCAACTGCTCGTTCACGTGCAACGACGGCGCGACGTGCAACGTCAGCTGCGACGGCGGCAACTGCAACATCGCGGCGAACGACGGCGCGACGGCGAACATCGGTTGCAACGGCGGCAACTGCAGCACGGCGTGCGCGGACGGCGCCATCTGCAACGTCGTCTGCAACGGCGGCAACTGCAACCTGTCGTGCGATCAGAGCACTCGCTGCGCGCAGAGCTGCAACGGCGGCGGCTGCAACTAGCTCACTCGCTCATCACGAAGCGCAGCGTCGATGCATTTGCGAGCTGCGCGTGCGTGAGCTCCGCCGCGTCGATGGCGGCGCCGTCGAGCTCGACCGACGAGACGATCATCGCGCGCTCGCTCACACCCTCGGCGGTGATGACGAGCTCCTTGCCACCGACGCGCACACGCGCCTGCGGGAACCGAGGTGACGCGATGATCCAGCGATCGCTCCCCGGGATCGGATACACGCCGAGCGCCTGAAGCACGTACCACGCACCGAGCGTCCCGCCGTCGTCGTTGCCCGCGACGCCGCTTGGCTGATCGCTATACTGCGTATCTGCGACCCAGCGCTGCCACTTGTCCGACAGCTCACGCTTGCCGAGCTGCGTGAACAAAAACGGCGCGTTGATGTCGGGCTCGTTGCCGTGCCAGTAGTACGGGCGCGGGAAGTTCACGGCACTCTCGTCGGCCGTATCCCAATCGAGCTTCGCGTTGGTGAAGAACTCCTCGAGCTTCGCGATCGCGGCGGCGTGACCACCGAGGATCTCCGCGAGTCCGTCCGCGTCGTGCGCACCCGCCATCCACAGCGAGTGCCACGCGTTCGCCTCGGCAAACTCCTCGCTCATCGCGAGCGGATCGAACGGCGTCGTCGGAAACGTGCCGTCGATGTTCTTGCCGCGCAGGAAGCCGACGCGCGGGTCGTACAACTTGCGCCAGCCCTTGCGTCGCTCCATCAGCGCGTCGCGCTCCGCGGTGTGACCGAGTGCATCCGCGAGCTGCGCGAGCGCGAAGTCGTCGTGCGAATATTCGGTCGTCGTCGACGCCGAGCGTCCGCGCGTGTTGGGCACGTAGTGAAGCGTCAGGTACTCCTGCACCGCCTCGCGCGTGCCGCGTGGCGCGACCGTGTCCATCGCCGCGGCGCGCAGCCAGTCCCACGAGCGCTCCCCGCCGTGATCGGGAACGCCGCGCTTCACGGCGTCGGCGATGATGATCTCGGCGCTCGACCCGAGCATCACCCCACTCTCGCCTGTCGCGATCGCCCAGCGCGGATAGACACCGATGCCCTCGCCGAACCCGACGAGCGATCGCGACTGATCGCGCGCGCTCTCGGGCGCGAGCCACGCGTAGAGCGGACCGACGGTGCGGTACGTGTCCCACAGCGACAGGTCGCTCATCTGGCGGTAGCCCGTCGCGACGACGGGTGTTGGCATTCCCGCGAGGCGATACGTGCCATCGGCGTCGCCGATCAGCGTCGGCATCAGGTACGCGTGATACAGCGACGTGTAGAAGATGCGCCGTTCGACCTCGGTGCCGCCGGTGACGAGCACCCGATCGAGCAGCGCGGCCCACGCGGCCCGCGCCTCGGTCGCGACGACGTCGACATCGATCGCGGGAACCTCCGCCGCGAAGTTCGCACGCGCGCCCTCGAGCGACACGAGCGACACCGCGACCGCGAGAGAAATGTCATCGCCGACGTCGATCGCCACCCCGACGTCCGTGCCCGCGGCCGTCGTCGCGTTTGATGGCGCGTTACCCGCCGACCACACGCGATGTGCGGTCCATGACGCGCTCGTCCGCGCGACGAAGTAGACGGTGTAGCCGCCGAAGCCGTCGGACATGCCGCCCATGTGATGGAGCTGGCCGCTGATCTCGTTCGCGCCTGCGTCGACGGTAAGCGACGCGGCGTCGATCTCACCTCCGGACAGCACCTTGCCGAGATCGAGGAGAATCGCTCCCGCACCGGTGTAGCGATGCACGCCGGCGCGCTCCGTCGCGGTCAGCGTCACGCCGATGCCGTTCGCGAGCGTGACCTCGTAGCGACCGGCGCTCGCGTGTTCGTCCTCCTTCGCGAAGCGCGCCTCGTTCTTTTGGACCGTGAGCTTCGTCGGATCGAACGCGAGCACCGGCATCACGCTGAGTACGCCGTAGTCGGTCGCACCCGTGCCGTGCAGGTGCAGATGCGAGAAGCCCTGGATGCGATCGTCCTCGGCGAAGTAGCCCGAGTAGTGCAAGAAGCTAACGGTGCCGAACGGGCCGTTCGTGTCGGGCCCGAGCTTCACGAGCCCGTGCGGCATCGTCGCGCCGACGAAGCAGCTGCCATGACCGAAGCCAAGACCACCCGTACCGATGCGCGGATCCACACGCGAGACGGTGTCCGTCTCCTCGGGCAACTGCGGCGGCTCGAAGACGTTGTCTCCACATGCGACGAACACGAGCGCTGCAGCGACGACCCTCACGCGCGCAACTGTAACAGCGAAAATCCCACGTCGCGTCGCGTATGCTGGCGTGTGCCGATGACGAGCACGAAGGACCCGAAGAACCCGTTCGCGTCTCTCGAGAAGCTGCGCGCCGATCTTCCCGCCGGACCGGCGCCCAAGGAGACGAAGCCTGTCGCGCGAGGTCCTGCGCGGGCGGTTGTTCGGATGGAACGAAAAGGGCGCGGCGGCAAAGAAGCGACCATCGTCGAAAAGCTCGGGCTCGCGCCCGCGGCGCTCGAGCAGTGGTGCAAGGAGCTCAAGCAGGCGCTCGGGTGCGGTGGCTCGGTCGACGGGGATACCATCGTACTGCAGGGTGATCTTCGTCAGCGCCTCCCTGCGGTGTTGACCTCGAAGGGCGTCGCGAAGGTCACCGTTGGATAGCGTTTGCAGTGGCTAGGCGACCCGCCGATCCGTTGGGGTCGCTCGATCCTCTGGCCGGAAGATCGAGTTGCGCATCAGTGCCTCCCGACGCGTCGCGTCGATCGGCAGTGGTCTAACCGACTCGATCCATTGCGGATCGTGGGGGACTCGGTCACGACGTAGGGCCCGCTGCGTTGGTCTCTCGCTTGCTGAGGAGACCGACCAGCCATGCGCCCTCTCCTCTTTGCCACCAGCCTCTCCCTCCTCGCTGCCACCGCGTGCACCGACGTTCCAGTCGAGCTGAAGGACCCACCGGTCCTGAAGGTGACCTCGCCGCAGCGCAGCCTAATCCAGAGTGGTGCGGGTGCGGTCGTGGTGACCGGCATCGTGACGCCGAACCCGGAGTCGGGTGAGGCAATCGAGAAGGTGCTCGTGAACAACGTGCAGGCGACACTGAACGCCGACGGCACGTTCACCGCGACGGTCTCCATCAAGTCGGGCGCAACGCTGATCCACACCGAGGCACGCGACGCCGCGGGACAGAAGGCACAGGACACGCGCGCGGTACACGCCGGGCAGCTCCGTCCGGTCGGCTCGAACATCGAGGACGCGATCCAGGTCGCGATGTCGAAGCAGGCGTTCGCGAAGCTGTCGGCCGCGGCGGGACCGATGATCGAGTCGATCGATCTCGGTGCGATGCTCGCTCCGCTGCAGCCGATGGCGCGCTGGAGCGACGAGACCGAGGACTGCAACTTCGCTCGCTACTTCGTCGACGACGTGAACCTCGGCAACGTCGAGATCTCGATCATCCCGACGCTGCAGGGACTCCAGTTTCGCGCGCAGGTCGACAACCTCGACGTCGCGTCTCGCGCGCGCTACGCGCTGGCGTGCATCGACGGCAACCACAACATCCGCATCCGCGCCCCGAAGGTCGTCGTCGCCGGCACGCTCGTCGTCGAGCCGTCGGGCAACCAGGGCTTCAAGACGGCGCTCACGAACGAGACGGTGCAGATCACCGGCCTCGACATCCAGGCCGGCGGCATCCCCGGCGACATCATCGACTTCCTGAACCTCGATACGGCCGCCGGGTGGATCATCTCGAAGGCCGCACCGCTCGCGATGGAGCCGATGATGAACAAGGCGCTCGGCGGCCTCGCGGGTCCGCAGGTCGTCGACGTGATGGGCAAGTCGCTCACGATGGAGGTCGACCCGACGGCGATCGACATCGACGGCAACGGCGCGATGATCTCCCTCGCGACGAAGATGGTAATCGCGGGTAGCGAGTCGAGCCCGGGCTTCATCTTCACGGACAACGGCCTGCCGTCGCTCGACGCGGGCAGCGGCTTCGCACTCGGTCTCGCCGACGATCTCGCGAACGAGATGTTTGCCGAAGTGAAGGCGATCGGCCTGTTGAACCTCGAGATGCACGCCGACGGCGGCACGTTCAACAACACGGCGATGTCGATGACGCTGCCGCCGTTCCTCTCGGCTGATCCCACCGACGGCAAGATGAAGGTCGTCATCGGCGACATGATCTCGACGTTCGAGCAGAACGGCACCGCTGTCGGCCGCGCTGCGATCAACGCGAGCATCGACCTCCAGATCGTCCCCGCGTCCAATGGCTACGGCGTCGCGATCCAACTCGGCAAGCCGACCGCGTACGCCACGGTCCTCGACGACATCGAGAACGCGACGCGCCTGTCGGACTCGGACCTCGAGCGGGCCACCCAGGTCTGCCTCGCGGCCCAGATCGAGGCGATCTCGAAGCTCCTGGTTGCCATCCCGATGCCCGCCATCGCCGGTCTCCAGATGCGGAACGTGTCGCTCGGTGCGGATGACGGGTACGTGATGCTGAAGGGCGAGATCGAATAGTCTCGGAGACGTGGCGAAGAAGAAGGTCATTTCGAAGAAGGGCAAGCCAGCCGCGAAAGCGAAACCGAAAGCGAAGGCGAAGCCCGTCGCGAAGACGGCCGCAAAGAAGGCGGTCGCGAAGAAGAAGAAGTCGAAACCAGCGAGAGCAACGAAGCCCGCTGCGCCCTCGTCGGCGCCGCGGGCGTCGGTGTCTGCGCCGTCACCAGAGGTCGCGCGCGAGCGACGCGACGACATCGCGACCCGAGCGGCCGCCACCAAGCCCGTGATCGAGGAGCTCGGTCAGATCACGGTTCCGTCGGGCTCGCTCGCCATCTTCGACGTCGGCCTCGTCGGCTACATGCCGCGCGATGCGCTCGAGCCGGCGATCGTGCGGTGCAACGTGCCCAAGGATCGCCCGCTGACCGTCACCGGGACGCGCGTCGGGCGCGGGCGTTTCGCCGATTGCTGGGAGCACGTGACGATCGACCTCGGACGCGGCGACATCTACAACACCAAGAAGCTCGGCGAGGCCGGCGTCGACTTCGCGCGGCTCGTCTGCATGGACCACGCAGCACTCGATCACTGGCAACACGACGACAGCCTCGACGGGCTCGCCGACGTCGTGTTCTGGGGCCGCGATGAAGGTCTCCTCGCGAGCGCGCTCCGGGCGCCCCGCACCAAGGAGGGCTACGGCTGGGTCGATCTCTCGGTCGCCGACGCGGAGGCCAAGGTCTTCGAGGCCGAGATCCTCAAGGCCGACCACAAATGGCTCCTCAACATCGACTTCCGCCCGCACTCGCATCACTTCCAGGCGCTCGCCGCCGCACGCGCGAACCCGTCGGGCGCGGGAACGCTGGCGCTCGCCGACACCCAGATGATGCTGTTCTTCACGAGCTGGGGTGACGGCGTGTTCCCGATCTATCTGGACCTCGATCACGAGGACAACCCCGTGCGCATCCGCATCCAGCTCGCGACGGAAGAGTCGAACGCGGCGATGCGTGCTGTGAATTGATCGTTCTTGCGGGCCGAGTCTGTCCCACGGGAGCGGCATTCGTGGTCGCCGCTACACAAGTCACAGCTGCGAGCAGCAGGATGTGTGCGGTGTGGTACCCGACCCATCGGTTGACGCACGTCCACACAAGATCATCGAGGAGTTTCTTGGTCCGACCGACGTAGAATCGGGCGACATGATTCGCATTAGCCTCGTGGTGGTCGCGGCGTCGATCGTGGCCTGTGGTGACGACGGAAACACCAACAAGCTTCCGGACGCGCCCGTGGTTTTGGACGCGATGATCGACGGACCACCGGAGGACGCCCCGGTGATTCCGCCGACCGACGTCGAGCTCGGGGTCACCACGAGTGGAAACGGCTCCGGCCGGATCACGTCGACACCGGCGGGCATCGACTGCGGCTCGACCTGCGATGCGAGCTTCGAAGAAGGAACGATGATCACGCTGACCGCCGAGCCGGATCCGAGCTCGGTGTTCACCGGTTGGGGCGGTGCGTGCAGCGGCGCGACGCCGGTGTGTGAAGTGACGGTCGATGCATCGACGTCGGTCACCGCGACGTTCACGCTGAAGACCTACGCCGTGACGGTCACCAAGGCCGGCACCGGCGACGGCACCGTGGCGGGCAATGGCCTGAACTGCGGCGTGGGTGCGGGCTGCACCATCACCGTCGATCACGGCACGATGATCTCGCTCACCGCGACGCCGGTCGCGCTCAACAACTTCATCGGTTGGGGTGGAGCGTGTACCGGCACGGGCACGTGCGATCTGACCATCACCGCAGACACGGCGATCAGCGCAGCGTTCGCTCTCGACGACCTCTCGCTCATCGTCACGCGCGGCGGCAACGGCGCCGGCACCATCACCTCCGCCCCCGCTGGTATCAACTGTCCCGGCACATGTTCGTTCGTGTTCCAGGCGAACCAGATGGTCACGCTGACTGCCGCTCCGGCCGGTAGCTCGACGTTCACGGGGTGGGGTTTGCCGTGTTCGGGCACCGGGACGTGTGTTGTCACCATGGACGCCGCCAAGACCGTGACCGGCACGTTCACGCTCAAGAGCTACGTCCTCGACGTCACGAAGACGGGCAGTACGGGTACCGGCACAGTCTCGTCGGATCCGGGCGGTATCGCGTGCGGCAGCGATTGCAACGAGGCGTACAACCACGGCAGCGTCGTCGAGCTGTCGGCCGCACCGTCCGCGTCGTCGAACTTCACGGGCTGGAGCGGCGGTGGCTGCACCGGCAACGCGCCGACGTGCGACGTCACGGTGACGGCCGCCACGACGGTCAACGCCCAGTTCACGATCAAGTCGTATGCGCTCACGACGAGCTCCACGAGCGGCGGCTCGATCTCGTCGACGCCGGCGGGCATCACGTGCCCGGGTGACTGCTCGCAAAACTACAACCACGGCGTCACCGTCATGCTCACCGCGACCGAGGAGCCGGGCTACACGTTCACCAGCTGGGGTGGTGACTGCAGTGGCACGGGCGCGTGCAACGTGAACATGACGCAGGCGCGCAACGTGACCGCGACGTTCACGATCAACTCGTACGACCTCGACGTCACCGTCACGGGCATGGGCACCGTGACGCACGCGGGCAACATCTCGTGCCCCGATGATTGCCAGGGCACGTACACGCACGGCACCGACGTCACGCTCACGCAGATGGCGGGAACGGGCTACACGTTCACGGGTTGGGGTGGCGCGTGTACGGGCATTGGTGCGTGTGTCGTCGACATGACCCAGGCGCAGGCCGTCACGGCGACGTTCACGATCAACTCGTACACGCTCACCGCAGCGATCGCCGGCAGCGGTACCGGTGTCGTCAGCGCGCCGAACATCTCGTGCCCCAGCGACTGCAGCGAGAGCTTCACGCACGGCACTGACGTCACCGTCACGCAGGTTCCGAACGGTGACTCGAACTTCTCGAATTGGAGCGGCGCGTGTACGGGCACCGGGGCGTGCGTCATCGATATGACGAGCGCGCAGACCGTCACGGCGAACTACACGATCAAGAGTTACAACCTGGACGTCACCGTCGTCGGTACGGGCACCGTCACCGGGCCGCAGATCTCGTGCGGCAACGATTGCCAGGGCACGTACACGCATGGCACCGACGTCACGCTCACGCAGTCGGCGGGTTCCGGCTTCCAGTTCACGGGCTGGATGGGTGCGTGCACGGGAATGGGTGCATGCGTCGTCGACATGACGATGGCGCAGAGCGTGAGGGCGACGTTCACACCGCTGTACACGCTACAGGTCGACAAGAACGGCAACGGCACGGGTACCGTCGTGTCGATGCCCGCCGGCACGATCAACTGCGGTGGTGACTGCAACGAGACTGCGCTCGCGGGCGCGTCATACGTATTGGTCGCGACGCCGACGACGCCGGGCTCGGAGTTCGCGGGCTGGAGCGGCGGCGGCTGCTCGGGCATGGGAACTTGCAGCACGACGCCGGCGGGGAACACGACGGTGATCGCGACGTTCAACAAGACCAAGCACGTGCTCACCGCGACGGTGACCGGAATCGGCACGATCGACTCGTCGCCCTCGGGGATCTCGAACTGCGCCGCAGGAAGCGGAACGTGTAGCGCGACCTTCGACTACAACACCACCGTCACGCTCACGGCGACCCCCGGCGGCTCGGGCAGCACCGCGAGCGAGCACGTCGCCTGGGGTGGCGCGTGCGCGGGAACGCCGGTCGGAACGCAGTGCACCGTGACGGTCACGGCGGCGACATCTGTGACGGCGACGTTCGCACTGGCACCGAACATCATCTTCGCGACGAGCCGCGCGTACGCGGTGTCGGAGATCGGTGGCTTCTCCGGTGCGGCCGATCTGTGTAACGCCGAGGCCGGCCAGCTCGTCGGAGACGGTCCGAAGCAGAACACGAAGTTCGTCGCCTTCCTCTCGGACACCCCGCAGGTGGACTTCAAGACGCGGCTCGCGAACCTCAACGCGAACGCGAGTGGCTGGCGCCGTCCCGACGGTGCCGCGGTGTTCAACACCCTCGGCGATCTGGCGAACAGCGTCGTCTTCTATCCGCCGCGCTGGGACCGCAGCCGCGACCTCATCGGACCGCCGACGTCGGTGTCCGCGCCGCGTGTGTGGACGGGCTCGAACGCCGACGGCACGTACGCGGGTTCGTGCTCCACGCTCATCGTGGGTACCGTTCCGATCTTCGTCTACTGGGGTGGCGGAAACCCGCAGGGCGCAGGCGTGTATGGTCTCGCGAGCGCGTCGAGCTCGATGGCCGTGAACACCGACGTGCAGAACTGCGCTACCACGACCGCGCGCCTTTTGTGTCTCGGCTATGACCGCGCCGCGAGCGTCGACGCAGCACCGTCGTCTGGACGTCTCGCGTTCACGTCGACCGCGAACTTCAACATCAACAGCATGGGCATCGCCCAGGCGGATGCGATCTGCAAGGCCGAGTCCACGGTGGCGGGTCTGCCCGGCAACTTCCTCGCGTTGCTCTCGACGGACACGAGGCCGGCGATCTCGCGCTTCGACTTGGACCGGCCGACGTGGATTCGTGTAAGCGACAAGCTCCCGATCGTCGCTCGCGCCGCGGATCTCGCCAACGACGCGCTGACGAACCTCATCACGGCGCCGAACAGCAACGCAAATGGCAGCGTGCGCTTCGGAAAAACCATCAATTGGTCGGGCTCGACGTTGCCGCTGACCCTCGGCTCCGGTGTGAGCTGCGATAGCTGGACGGCACAAGGGAAGAGCAAGGCCGGCTATGCGGGCGATACGAGCCTCAGCGTCTGGTGGGACTACCCTCCGTTCAGCGGTGGGTCTTGCACCCAGGAGAACCGCAAGATCGTGTGTCTCCAGGAGTGACCGTCACGGCACGTCGCGTTTGAGGATCACGAACTCGACGCGACGGTTGATCGCGTAGGCGCGCTGGTTGCTCTCGCGGATCTTTGGCTGCGACTCGCCATATCCGGCCGACTCGAGGCGCGGGTTGTCCACGCCGTGTTCGGTCAGGTAGCGCACGACCGACGCCGCGCGACGCTCGCTGAGGTCGAGGTTGTGCGCGTCGCTGCCCTGCTCGTCGGTGTGGCCCGCGACCTCGATCAACATGATGTCCGGGTTGCCCTTCATCGTCGCGACGACGGCGTCGAGGATGTAGTAGCTGTTCCCTTCGATGATGTCGGAGTCGAGCTTGAAGTTGATCGGCTTCATCGTGATGATCTCGCTGTCCCTGAGCTTCACGACGCCGCGCTCCTCGTCGGGACAGCCATCCTTGTCGTCGACATTGTTGTAAGTCTCCTTGTCGTTCGGACACTTGTCGTCGCGATCGAGGATCATGTCCTTGTCGTTGTCCGTGTCCGGACAGCCATCCTCGTCCTCGAAGTTGTCGTCGTCCTCGGGATCGTTCGGGCACAGATCGTCGACGTCGAGGATGCGGTCGTTGTCGTTGTCGAGATCGGGGCAGCCGTCCTCATCCTCGAAGTCGTCGAAGTCCTCCGGATCGTCCGGGCAACGATCGACGTCGTCGAGAATCGAGTCGCCGTCGCGATCGTTCTTCACGCCATCGGGGCAGCCGTCCTCGTCCTGCCAGCCGTTCATGTTCTCCGGGATCAGCGGGCACTTGTCGTCCTCGTCGAGGATCGAGTCGCGATCGTTGTCTGGATCCGGGCAACCGTTCTCGTCCTCCCAGCCGTCCTTATCCTCGGGATCGTCGGGACAACGATCGACGTCGTCCTTGAGCCCGTCGCCGTCGCGATCGCCAAGGTTCGGCTCGAACACGATGCCGATGAATGCGCGCACGTCTGGGTTCGCGCCCTTCGCCGGCACGAGACCGCGTCCCGCGCCGAGCGATAGGAAGGAGTTGCGCGCGAGATAGACCTTCACTCCTCCGATCGCCTCGAGCGGCTGATAGTCCGTGTTCTCGCCGAGCGGGATCGATCCGATCACCTCGCCGACCACGTCGAACTTCTGCTTTGCGATCGCGTACGCGACGCCGACTCCGAACGGAACCTCGGCGCTCGCGGTGATCGTACCCATCGTCGGATCCGCGCCGCCGTCGCCCACGTCGGTAAACGTCGTCGTCTGGCGCATGCGCATGCCCGCGTTAAGAGAGACGCGCAGCCGGCGCTGGCGGCCGAACTCCTTGTCGACGATGCCCATGATCTGCGGTGTCAGCTTCGCCTCGCCGAGGAACGCATTCTTCGTCGCGGTCGGCAAATAGAGCGACGCGATGAGCCCGAGGCCGACATTCGGTGGCCGGCTCGACTTCAAGAACCGCGTCTTCAGGTGCAGGCCCACGTTGCCGATGCCTTGTCCGTCGAGCTTGTAGATCATGTCGTCGTTGGGATCGCCGAGCGCGCCGAGATCATCCGGGCCGCGATCGCCCGCCATGATCGAGAGCGGCATCGACGCGCCGAACTCGAGCTCCACTGGACCGAGCTTCATGCCCACCGCCGCGACGAGCGTGGCCGTCACGACGTCGTCGACGGTGTACGTCGCGCCGTTATCGCCCTCGAACTCGAGGAGTCGATGTCCCCACGACAACGAGCCGAGACCGAACGACAGCTCGCCGTGCCCGAGTACCTGCGATGCGTTGAGGGTCAGGTATCCGCGCGAGTCCATCGCGGGACGAAACGAGTCGATCGGCACGTTTCCCGCCGGCTGCGCGGACGCGACACCGGCGAGGAGACTGCACACAAAGAACGCACGAAGCCCAGTTGCCAGGCGTGGCATGACGGTCCTTCCGCGCGCCGCAAACGACGGCGCACAGAAAGACAGTGCACGCTGTCCTCGCGGCGGTTACACGCCGCACGGCAGTCGAAAAAAAACTCGGCGCCCGAGCGAGATCCGCGTGCGCAAACGGGGGAGGTGCGCTGCTTCGAATCCCAGCGATCGAGCGCCGAGCGAAAACGATGAGGACGCTGTCGCGCCGTGCGGACTAGGCCGCGTACTTGCGGAGCTTCTCGACGAGCGTGGTGCGGTTGAGGCCGAGGAGCGCGGCCGCTTCGGTGCGGTTGCCGCCGGCCTTGGTCAGCGCGCGGTCGATCAGCTGGCGCTCGAGGGATTCGAGGGCGGAGCGGAGGTCGAGCGTGTCGTTGGCCGGCACGGGTGCGGGCATGTTGACCGCAATCGTCGACTCGACCGACTTCGCGACGTGTGAAGGCGGAGAGTGCGGCGCGACCTTCATCTCTTGGCTGCTACCGCGCGCGAACTTCGCCTTGCGGCCGGGGATCTGGAGGTCGGCGTCGACGAGCGAGTCACTGTGCGTGAGGAGAACAGCGCGCTCGATCATGTGCGCGAGCTCGCGGACGTTGCCCGGCCAGTGGTACGCGAGGAGTGTCTGGCGCGCGGCGTTGTCGATGCCGACCACCTTGCGACCGAGCTTCTCGGCCGAGCGCCCGATGCAGAGCTCGGCGATGCGGAGGATGTCCTCGGGGCGGTCGCGGAGCGCGGGCAGCTCGACGGGGACGACGGCGAGGCGGAAGTAGAGGTCCGCGCGGAACGTGCCTTCCTCGACCATCTTCTCGAGGTTGCGGTGCGTGGCGGCGATGATGCGAACGTCGACCGGAAGATCGGCGTCGGCGCCGACGGGCGACACGACACGCTCTTCGAGGACGCGGAGCAGCTTCGCCTGCGCGGAGAGTGGGAGGTCACCGATCTCGTCGAGGAAGATCGTGCCTTCGTGCGCCGACATGAAGCGGCCCGGGCGCGCGTTGACGGCGCCGGTAAACGCACCCTTGATGTGACCGAACAACTCTGACTCGAGCAGCTGCTCGGGGATCGCCGCGCAGTTGATCGGGATGAACTTGCGGTTCTTGCGGTTCGAGCCGCGATGCACTGCACGAGCGAACAACTCCTTGCCGGTGCCCGTCTCGCCCGTGATGAGGATGCTGCAATCGGTGGCAGCCACGCGGCGGATCGTCTCGAGCGCGTCGAGGATCTCGGGGGACTCACCCACAACTTCCGGAGCGAAGGAGGTGCGCCAGCTGTCGAAGTCCTGCATGCGAACCCAATGAGCATCGGTCGTGCCACGCAACAGCAGCTGTCAGCCGGATAACGGTGGGGTAGCTTACTGAATCACCATCGAGGATTTCTGGCGAGGTAGCGACACCCACATGCGGAAGGCCCGGGGTGTCTTTTTACCCTGGTGGGGGTATTCGATGCCCCGGACGGCATGGAACCACCCGACACAACATGGGTTAACGCGAGGGTACTCACCGACCCGGGAGCCGAAGTCGGAAGCACGAGAGCGTTGCTCCAGCGACCTGGTAATCGATCGTCCCGCCGTGCGCTTCACATGCGAGACGGCAGAAGTAGAGGCCGAACCCGCGCTTGCCGTTCGTGCCCTTCGCGTACTTCGCAAACAGTCGATCGCGCATCTCTTCGGTGATCAGCGGACCATCGTTGACCACGTCGATCTCGACGCCCGCTTCATCGAACGGACGCGCGGAGACACGGATCGTCCCGCCCTCCGTGCAGTAGCGAGCCGCGTTGCCGACGAGGTTGTGCAGGACGCGTTCGATCAGCGCGTCATCGAACTGCGCCTCCAGCTCGGGCGTCGCATCGATGGCGAAGTGGAGCTTGCGCTCGCTCACCGCGTGAACGCTGAGAACCTCGTTGATCAGAGCGCGCACACCGACCGGCGCGAGACGCGGCCGCACGGACGCGTCTTCGAACCGTGCGATGTCGACCAGATTCGCGACGAGGCCAGACATGCGGCGCAACGCGTGGATCGTGGCGGACAGCGCGCTCGCCTCGTCGGCGCCGAGCTCCACGACGTCCTCGAGGTACGTCATGTTCGCGAGCGCGACCGCGAGGCCATTGTTGAGATCGTGTGCGAGCATCGCCGAGGCCTCGGCGCCGTAGGCCATCAGGCGATCCGCGTGCTCGCGGGCGACACGATTCTCGACGTGGCTCTTCTGCATGCGCGCGACGGCGATCAGACGGCGGCGCAGCTCTGTGGTCATCACCGGTTTCGCGATGACATCGTCGGCGCCGACGGCAAAGCACTGCGCGCGCGTCTCTTCGTCGTCGTGACCCGAGAGGATCGCGATCCAGACGGCGGCGCCGTGCATCTCCTTGAGGCGGCGCACGACCTCCGTTCCTCGAACGCCCGGCATCTCGAGATCGACAAGCGCGAGATCCGGCGGCGTGTGCTGGGCGAGGCTGAGTGCGGTCGGCGCGTCCTCGGCGGTGAACACGTGAAGGCCCACACGCGACATCGCGGTGCTCAGGGCCTTGCGAAGGCGCGGGTCGTCATCGACGACGAGCAAGCGTGCACCGGCCGGCGCTGCGGCGGTGCCTTCGTTCGGTAGTGGAGCACTGACCACGACGCACCGTGTTGCCAGTGACATGCCAGCGAGCGGGTGTGCGAAAGCGCGGAGTTACTCGGGCCCCCTCGTCAATGTCGCCGATCTACATGCATTCCCGGATCGGTCGAAGCACGAGCCTGATGGGGAACCACGCACGCACGGAAGGTCGGGTCGAGGCACGTGCAATCGCAGCGCCCGTCGCTGCCACCGACGCCGTGATCGCAGCAGCGCTGCGTGCCGACGCGGACGTGGCGTGGATCGAGCCCTCGCCGCTCGAGCCCGAGAGCTACGTCATCTCGATGGAGCGTGCGGGACACTCGCTCGCGCAGATCACCGTCGACGCACACGTCGCGACGGCGGTGATCGCGCGCCTCGCATTCATCGCCAACGTCGATCTCTCGGAGCCCGGACCGGTCACCGGCATGGCGCGCCTTCGCGACGTCGAACAGCACGAGTGCGACCTCGTATTGACGGTACGCACCGGGCGCGACCTGCGCGCGGAGGCGCTGTTCGTCACGCGTACCGCGCGACCGCTGCTCGGCGTGGTCACCGGCGAGCTCGCACCCGGCGATCGCGTGGATCACTATCGGTTGATCGCGCGACTCGGCGCGGGCGGCATGGGCACCGTGTTCTCCGTCGAGCATGTCGCGCTCGAGCGCCGCTACGCGCTCAAGGTGCTGCATCGCGACACCGTGAGCCACGACCGTACGAGCGAGCGCTTCCTGCGCGAGGCCCGCGCCGCCGCACGTTTGCGCCACCCGAACATCGTCGACGTCTTCGACTTCGGCTACCTCGCGGACGGTCGCCCGTACTTCGTGATGGAGCTGCTGAACGGCAAAAGCGTCGCGGATCTTGTCGACGACGGCGCGCTCACGCCACAACGCGCGATCGACATCGCGATGCAGCTCGGCGACGCGCTCGCGGCCGCGCACGACGGTGGCGTCATTCACGCGGATGTCAGCGCGAACAACGTGATCCTCGCCGGTGACAACGACGGCGTGAAGCTCGTCGACTTCGGCCTGTCGGAGCTGCGCGATGCGCACGAGAAGTTCACCAACACCGACTTCGTCGTGGGAACACCGAGCTACGTGGCGCCCGAGATGCTGCGCGGCCAGCCCGCGGGCGAGCTCGGCGATCAGTACTCTTTCGGGATCCTCCTCTTCGAGATGTTGCACGGCGCACCGCCCTTCATCGGCGAAACCGTCGCGCAGACCTGCTGGATGCATCTCGAAGCTCCCGTGCCGGCGGTCACGAGCCCGTACGGCGCCTTGCCGGCCGAGCTCGTCGCACTTGTCGCGCGTTGTCTCCAGAAGACACCGGCTGCTCGCTACCCCGACATGCGTGCGGTTCTCGCGGATCTGTCCGCCGTCGCGCGCAAGTTCAGCCAGCGAGGCTGGAGAAAGTGGCTGCCATGACCGTCACGACGAGTGAGGTTCCCGTCCTCGGGCGACCGATCGTGCTGTGCGTCGATGACGATCCGGTGCTGCTCCAGGCGATCGTACGCTCCCTCGGAGCCGTCGACGCCGAGATCCTCGCGACAACGAAGCCGCACACGGCGCTCGCGATGGTCGGCTCGCAGAACATCGCCGTGCTCGTCTCGGATCACGAGATGCCCGAGATGACCGGCATCGAGCTCGCGACCGCTGCGCGCCGCCTCCGCCCCGACACGGTGCGAATTCTACTGACGGGCCGGCAGACCTTCGAGACCGCGCTGCAGGGCATCAACGAGTGCGAGGTCTTCCGGTACATCAACAAGCCATTCGACACCAAGACGCTGCGCCGCGTCGTCGGCGAAGCGCTCGCGAGACACCAAGAGCTCGTCGCGGTGAGCGCGCTCGCCGCGCGAGGCTCCAGGCGCGACTTGATCACGAACGCGCTCGAATCGGAGTTCCCGGGTCTCACCTACGTCGAGCGGAGCTCCGACGGTGCGTACGTCGCGCGGGAGCCGTCGTCGACCGTGCTCGCCGACATCGGGCTCGCGACGTTGCCCGACGTCGGTCGTGGCTCGCGCTGACGTCATTTCTGGCGTTGGGCGCCCGCGCGCGACCGCGCAAGTCGGCACGGATGCTGGACCAAACCGGGCACACCAGTTGCTGAAAGCCAGAGCATGAGCGACGAGCCCGTCAAACCAGCTGCGGCACCACCGACCGGTGCGAAGACGTCCAAGGTTGTACTCATCCTTCTCGTACTGAACCTCGGCGCGAGTGGGTTCGGCACCTTCAAGGCCATCACCGCCAAGCCGGCGCATGCCGCCGCGCCGGCGGAGAAAAAGCACGAGACCAACGAGAAGATCGAGGTCACCGGCCCGGTGATCGCGCTCGACCCGTTCGTCGTCAACCTCGACGAGCCCGGCCAGTCCCGCTACCTGAAGGTCACGTTCCAGCTCGAGCTGGTGAAGGCCGACGCGGAGGTGGTGATCGAGAAGAACAAGCAGGTCGTCCGCGACTCGATCCTGAGCTACCTGTCCGGTCTCAAGCTCGCCGACACGCTCGGCGTGGCGGCGAAGGACAAGATGCGTACCGACGTGATGAAGAGACTCGAGGAGATCGTCGGCGATCACAAGGTGCGCCGCATGTTCATCCAGGAGTTCGTCGTCCAATGAAGCCCGCGCTGAACATCGGCGGCCGCATGGTCGGTCCCGACTACGAACCGTTCGTGATCGCGGAGATGTCCGCGAACCACCTCGGCCAACGCGAGCGCGCACACGCGCTGATCGACGCCGCCGCTGACGCCGGTTGCGACGCGATGAAGCTGCAGACGTTCACGCCTGCGTCGATGACCCTCGACACGACCGAGGGCAACTTCACGATCGCCGGTGGTCCCTGGGGCGGTCGTTCGCTTTGGGATCTTTACTCCGAGGCGCACACTCCGTGGGAGTGGCACGCGGAGCTGTTCGCGCACGGCAAGACGCGCGGACTCGTCATGTTCTCGACGCCGTTCGACGAGGACGCCGTGCTGCGTCTCGACGCGCTCGGCGCTCCCGTGTTCAAGATCGCGTCGTTCGAGCTTGTCGATCTGGAGCTCATCGCGTGCGCAGCTCGCACGAACAAGCCGCTGATCATGTCGACCGGAATGGCGTCCGACGCGGAGGTCGCCGAGGCGATCGACACCGCCCGCGCCAACGGTACCGGCGGTGTCGCTCTCCTGCACTGCATCTCCGGGTATCCCGCGCCGATCGATCAGACCAACGTGCGTCGCATGGACGCGATCGCGAAGCACGGTACCGTCGTCGGCGTCAGCGACCACTCCCCGGGTGCGATCGTCCCGATCGCGTGCGTCGCGCGCGGCGGCTCGATCATCGAGAAGCACCTGACGCTCGCGCGCCGCGATGGCGGCCCCGACGCCGGCTTCTCGCTCGAGCCCTCCGAAATGCTCGATGTGGTTCGCGGATCGAAGCTCGCGTGGAAGTCGCTCGGCGACGGTAGCGCGAAGCGACCGAAAGCCGAGGACGGCTCGCGCCGCTTCCGCCGCTCGCTGTACGCCGTCGCGGACATCGCCGAGGGCCAGCCACTCACGCGCGACAACGTTCGCTCTATTCGGCCGGGCTACGGCCTGCCGCCGCGCGAGCTGCCGAGCCTCATGGGCCGCACCGCGAGAACCACGATCACACGCGGTACGCCGCTCGCGTGGGAGCTGATCGCGTGACCACGATCGCGAGAGCACTTCCGCAGCGCAACGCCGATGACGTAACCCTTCGTCGCGCCGACTTGACCGACCGCGAGCGCGTGTTCGAGTACAACTACGCGGACGACGTTCGCGCGGTGTCCGGCTCGAAGGACGTCATCGCGTATTCGGATCACGTGCGGTGGTTTGGCAAGCGCATCGCACAGCCGGCCTCGCCCATCTGGATCATCGAGCAGTACGGCGAGCCCGTCGGCACCGTGCGCATCGATGCGCGCGTGGACGCGAACGCGAAGATCTCGATCGCGCTGGCACCAGCCGCGCGCGGGCACGGCATCGGACGCAAGGCGATCGAGCTCGCGTGCACCAGGTGGTGCGGCACCGTCATCGCCGAGATCCACGAATCCAACGCGCAGAGTCGCGCGTGTTTTGTTGCTTGTGGCTTCGCCAAGACCGGCAAGCGCGAGGCATTCGACGTCTATCTATGGAGCCCGTAATGGAGACCACGAACCAGCTCGAACTGTGGAAGTCGGCCTTCGGCCGCGAGTACACCGACCGCAACGATCAAGAGAAGCCGGAGCGCGTCACGTCGTGGCGCCGCCTACTCGACGGCATCGCGCCAAAGCGCGCGTGCGAGGTCGGCTGTAACGTCGGCTGGAACCTCGAGTACCTGCGCCGCCTCGGCGTGGAAGAGCTCTACGGCGTCGAGCCGCAGTCGTACGCGGTCAGCCGCGCGCGTGCGCGGAACCCGACGTTCAACGTGCTGCATGGCACTGCGTTCGACCTTCCGTTTCGCGACAAGTTCTTCGATCTCGCGTTCACCAGCGGCGTGTTGATCCACATCTCGCCCGAGTCGATCGGCAACGCGCTCGACGAGATCTATCGCGTATCGCGCCGCTACGTCGTGGCCATCGAATACGGCATGGCGAAGCAGCAGGAGACCGAGATCCTCTACCGCGGCAAACAGTCGGCGTTGTGGAAGCGCGATCACGGTGCCATGTGGCAGCGCCGCTTCCCTGACCTCAAGCTCCTGCGCACGCTCGAGCTCGGCGTGGCCGACGGCTACGACGATTGCACCGCCAATCTGTTCGAGAAGCAGAGCTAGTCGATGCGTACCGTCGCGATCGTCCAGGCGCGCATGGGCTCGACTCGGTTGCCCGGCAAGGTCATGCACGACCTCTGCGGTGACACGATGCTGGCCCAGGGTATTCGTCGCCTCCGTGCGGCGAGCTCGCTCGAGCACGTCGTGATCGCGACCACCATCAACTCCGAGGACGACATCATCGTCCGCGAAGCGCAACGCCTCGGCGTGCAGGTTCACCGTGGCTCCGCGCACGACGTGCTCGATCGCTACGTCGGCGCCGCGCGCGCATCGGGCGCCGACGCGATCGTTCGCGTGACGTCCGATTGCCCGATGATCGATCCGGCCGTCGTCGACCGCGTGGTCGCGAAGCTGACCGGCGCGATCGACTACGCGTCGAACACGCACGACGTCCAGACGTTCCCGCGCGGCCTCGACTGCGAGGTGTTCTGGCGCGACACGCTCGAGCGCATGGGGCGCATGGCGACCACCAACGCGGCGCGCGAACACGTGACGGTCCTGGTGCGCGAGAAGCCCGCGCTGTTCCGCACCGACCAGCTGATCTCGGAGGCCGACGACTCCGATCTGCGCTGGACCGTCGACACCGACGCCGATCTGGCGCTAGTGCGCGTGCTGTACGAGCAGTTCTCGCTCGCGACGCGCACCGTCGACTACCGCGACATCGTTCGCGCCGTTCGCGCCGAGCCGGCGCTGCGGGCGATCAACGCGCACATCGCGCAGAAGGACTGGCGTGTCACCGCACTCTAAGGCCGGACCCGAGACGAGGGCCGGCGAAACGCTCGCCGGGTGGCACCTCACGCTCGAAGAGATCGCTCGGCTGGGCGATCTCATGTGCGCGGCAATCGAACGCGACGATCTGATCACCGCCATCGCTACGATGATGCAACTTCGCCGTGCTCGGACCGACATCGCGCGCGTCGAGGCACGAGAGTCGAACCTCGATCACGTGACTCCAGAGGAGCTCGCTATCGTGCGCGCTTCGATGGAACGTACACGCGTCGTCGAGGCGGTGATGCAGCAGTGGCTCGCTCGCCCGCTACCCGGTGACGCCGCGCTCCTCAGCAGCGCGATGGGTGTCGCGGTCCTCGCGGACACACTGCTTCCCGCCGCCTGGGACTTCGAAAGGGACGCCGTCGTGTTGATCGGTGACGAGCTGGCGCCCGTCGCGCAGGTCCTTGTCGATCTCGGGCAGAGTCGCCTGGTCTTCCTCGGCAACTGCACGGTTCCCGGTGTGGTGACGGTGTGTTCTCCCGACGAGGTGTCACTTGCCATTCGCACGATGACGCCGATGGCTCCCACGCAAGTGGCACTTCGAGCCAGCACCAGCGCCGACGTCGACGTTGTCGAGGCTTGCACGAACGTCTGCCGCGACAGCATCGGAGACCTCCGGGTCCACCAGAACACGATCGTCTCGTTCTCGCGCCTGTGGATCCAGCAAGGTGCCGAGAACCTCGGAGCACTCGCGCGCTATCCCACCGTCGACGCGGTCGGCGATGCGTTTGCAGGCAAGCCGATGGTGATCGTGGCGCCTGGACCATCGCTGGCCAAGAACATCGACCAGCTCCGCGAGGTCGCCGGTCGTGCGATCGTGTGCTGCTTCAGCCACTCGCTCAAGCCGGTGCTCGCCGCCGGGATCACACCGGACATCATCGTCTCCGTCGATCCACAGGACGTTCGCTACCACTTCGCTGGATGCGACACGACGCGCTCGTATCTGGTCAACGGCGCCACCGTGCATCCATCGTTGTTCACGACTCCCTCTCGCGGCGTCCTGACGCTCGCGGCGAACGGACCGATCGACGATTGGCTCTTCCAGGCGATCGGAGAATCGACACCCGAGGTCGTTGGAGGCGGCTCTGTCGCGACGTCGGCGTTCTCGCTCGCGCTGCGCTGGAAGTGCGATCCCGTCATCTTCCTGGGCCTCGACCTCTCGTTCCCCGAGGGCAAGTACTACGTCGCCACGTCGTCCGACGGCGATGCGCGCGCCGAGGTGTCTGCCGATGGAACGATGCGCGTCGCGGGTTGGAGCGCGGGGTTTCGGGAGATGAAAGCGCGCGGCGGCCCGGCTGCGATCCGCGAACGCGTCGTCGAGCTCCCCGGATGGAGCGGAGACAGAGTTCCCTCGTCGTTCATGTTCGCGTTGTTCCACCGGTGGTTCGTGGAGACGATGCGTCGCGTGACGACTCGCGTGTACAACTGTACCGAGGGTGGTGCGCGAATCGAAGGCATGCAACACGTGCCCTTCGCCGATGTTCGGGCGCTGCTCGACACGCCGGTCGACATGTCGCCGATCGCGGCGGCGATCGCCGAGACAGACACGAGCTCTCGTGCGCGATCCGTCGAGCGGCGTCTGCGGACGATCACGACGCATCTGCGCCGCGCGCGCCAGCTCGCGAATCGTGCACGCGACCTCATCGCATCGGGGGCGCCCGAACGCGAGCTACGAAGAGTCGAACGAGTTCTCGGCGAGGTCCTCCAACCGATCGGCTTCGTCTCGCTTCTCGCGCAACGCGAGGTCGATTGCGCGGTCGCGGTCGCCGTTCACGCCGGCGATGCGGCCGTGTACCTCGCAGGCTCGGACGCTCTGTTCGTCTCCCTGATCGGGGCGATCGATCAGCTCGCGCCTATCCTCGACGCAGCGCGAACGGGAGCACCTCGATGAAGCGGAAAGCTCCACGCATCATCGCGATCGGCGGTGGCAAAGGCGGCGTCGGCAAGACCACGGTCTCGGCCAACCTCGCACTCGCAATCGGACGTGCCGGCCATCGTGTCGCCATCATCGACACGGATCTCGGTGCGGCGAACCTCCACACCGCACTCGGTATCACCCGGCCCTCTCACAACCTGGGCGACTTCATCGACGGCGCCGTCGACGATCTCGAGGCCACACTCACGCAGGTGACGCCGACGGTCAAACTCGCCGCTGGCACCTCCCGCCCCGGCTCCGCGAACCTCGGTGCCGCACAGAAGCTCCGCCTACTCCGCGCGATCGGAAGACTCGAGACCGAGGTCGTCATCATCGACATCGGCGCGGGCACGTCGTTCACCGTCGTCGATCTATTCGCAGCCGCGGACCACAAGCTCATGGTCGTCTGCCCACAGCTCACGTCGCTGCACAACGCGTACGCGCTGCTCAAAGCGGTGGTTCATCGCGTCGTTCGCAAGCATGCCAACGAGGAGACGCACAAGGACCTCATCGACGCCGCGCTCGCACACGAGTCCAAAGCGGTCTCGATCCCGCAGCTCCTTGGTGTGATCCGGCCGATGGATCATGCGGTCGCAGACGCGATCGTCGACACGCTCACGCGGTTCGGCGTCATGCTTGTCGGCAACCAGCTGGCCACCCAGCAAGACGCGGACGCGCTGCGCCGGATGACGCCGATGATCCACGATCGGCTGCTGATCCACGCGCCGCTCGTCGTCGGGATTCGCCGCTCGCCATCACTCGAAGGCTCGCTTGTCGCGGGCAAGGGCACGATCGCGACGGGTGTAAAGGACGAGGCGACGATCGCGTTTCGCCAGCTTGCCGAGACGATCCTCTCGACGGATCTCGCACAGCTGCGCGGCGAAGCGCGTACGGCACAGCAGAAGACGATGCCACTCTGGATCCAACGCGGCCTCGAGTCCGACGCAGCGCGCGAGTCGTAGCAGACTGCCGACACCTCATTCCCCGATCACGGCTTCTTCGATGACACGACGCGCGCCGTCCGAGTCAGCCGTCGCGAGAGCGCGTTGTCGCTGCTCGCGTCGCCCCGCGTCGTCGAGGATGAACGCGAGGATGTCGGCGCGAAGCAGATCGTCGGGGCTGTCGGCCAGCTTGCGGCCACCGGCAATCAGCCCCTCGCGGATCTGAGTGCGTGCCGGGATGACCTGATCCTGCACGATCGCGTAGGCGAGCGCGGGGCACCCGAGATACGCGAGCTCGCCGAGCGTGCCACCTGCGGAGCAGATCGCAGCGTCGGCGCTGACGAAGAGGGCGCCCGGATCCTCGGGCGCACGTCGAATGTCCACGGTATGTCCGCGCTCGGTCGCAAGCTTTGCAGCCTCCGCGAGTGACTCGTCGTGGCGGAATCCCGGACCAGCGACGACGACGAGCTCGAGTGGACGATCATCGGGGACGAGTGATACGACGCGCGTCGTCGCGTTGACCGGATCCGAGCCGCCGAACGTGATCAAGACACGAAGGCGCGAGCTCGACATCGGTCGACACGACCCGCGCGTGTATCGGCGGATGTCCTTGCGCAGCATCATGTAGCGCCGACCGAGGAGGCGCGTCTGCGCCTGCGGATAGCTCGCCGCGAGCGTCAGCGCGTGAATGTTGTGGTTCACGACGGCGGTCATCGACAGGGGAACCTTGCCCGCGTCGTCGATCATCACCGTGCGAACACGGTCGGGCATCTTCGGGATGAGCACGCGCGCGAGTGGAGGACCGTCGATGACGATCGCGGTGACGCGCGGATCTTCGGCAGCCTGGACGACCTGCGTCGCAGACCACTCGCGCACGTCGAGGTTCACGAGCCCGCGATCGCGCCCCCACGAACGTACCGCCGAGGCATCGCCTCCGAATAGCGGGACGACGTCGAGGCCCTTCGCATCTGCTTCTTCCATCAGCGCGACGATTCGCGCGACGTGACCGAAGCCGATTTCGTGCGACGCGTCTGCGCGAAACAAGACCCGCGCTTTCGTCGCCACGACCCGATCATAGACTCATGCGACCTTGGCAACCATTGCTTTGGTCGCTTCGAGGTCGAGGCGCGGCTCGGCCGTGTCGCTCGAGTACTCGAAGTTTTCGGGCACCGGAGTGCCACGGCGCAGGTCGTTCATCGTGTTCGAGTGGAACTGGAACTCGGGCCAAACCACGAGGACATCGTCGCAGTCCCACGTGCGGCGTGCTTCCTCGTCGCCGATCAGCTTCTCGTGGAGCTTCTCACCGGGGCGAATGCCGATCGTGGTGCGCGGCGTGCCGGGCGCCACCGCCTCGGCGAGCGTCTCGATGTCGCTCGTGGGGAGCTTCGGGATGAAGATCTCGCCGCCCGCCATCATCTCGAGACCGCGAAGCACCAAGGAGACCGCGTCGCCCATGTCGATCCAGAACCGCGTCATGCGCGGGTCGGTGATCGTCACCTGACCGTTACGCATCTGCGAGCGGAACAGCGGGATCACGCTGCCCGCAGATCCCATGACGTTCCCGTAGCGAACCAGCGAGAAGCGCGTGCGGCGATCGCCGGCATACGCGTTCGCGCTGATGAGGAGCTTCTCCATACACAGCTTCGTCGCGCCGTACAGGTTCGCTGGGGAGACCGCTTTGTCCGTCGAAAGTCCGATGACGCGCTCGACACCGCACGCGATCGCCGCCTCGATGATGTTCTTCGCGCCGTTGACGTTCGTCGCGACGGCTTCGATCGGGTTGTACTCGCAGATCGGCACGTGCTTCATCGCTGCAGCGTGAACGACGATGTCGACGTCGCGGAATGCGGCCATCAGGCGATCGCGATCGCGAATATCACCGACGAAGAACCGGAGGCGCTTGTCGGTCATGGTGCGCGACATCTCGTAGTGCTTTTGTTCGTCGCGCGAGAACACGATGATCTTCTTCGCCTTCGACTCGAGGGCGCGCGTGACGAACGCCTTGCCGAAGGAGCCGGTACCGCCGGTGATCAGGACCGACTTCCCGTCGAGGATAGAAACCTTGGCGGTGGACGAAAGCTTCATCGAGTTTCTCCGGTGCGGTTGAGGATGCGGTGCAGTGCATCGACCACCCGGTCGACATCGGCTGCGGTCATCGTCGGGAACAGCGGAAGCGAGAGCGTCCGCGCGTAGTAGTGATCGGTGCCGGGGCGCGAGCGCGAGAGCTCGCCGGCGCAGCGGGTCGCGTGAAGCGGGTGCTGCAGGAGGGGGATGTAGTGCACCTGCGTGCCGATCCCTTCGGCCGACAGTGCGCGCATCACGGCGTCGCGCGTGGTGTTGTAGTTCGGAAAGTCGATCGCGACGGCGAACAGGTGATACGCGGACTCGCGATCGTCGAGCTCTGCCGGCGTCCCGACCTCGGGAAGCAGACGAGCGAGAGACGTGCGGTACATCGCCGCGAGCGAACGCCGCGCCGCGATGAAATCGTCGAGCTTCGCCAGCTGCGTGAGGCCGAGGGCGCACGCGATATCGGGAAGACGGTAGTTCCAGCCGAGCTCCTGGATCTCGTACGACCACGGACCCTCGGCGGGAGAGAGGAGGCGTGCGTGATCGCGCTCGACGCCGTGCTGGCGAAGCTGCTCGATACGGCGGCGCATCTCGTGCGTGCGCGTGATGACCGCGCCACCTTCGCCCGTGGTGATGTGCTTGACCGGGTGAAACGAGAACACGACCGCGTCGGACTCGCCGGCGCCGATCGGTGCTCCGCGATACGTGGCGCCGAGTGCGTGACACGCGTCCTCGACGAGGAAGAGCTTGTTGCGGCGCGCGATCGCGAGGAGCTCTGCGAGGTCGACGGGCATGCCCGCGAGATGCACCGGAACGATCGCCTTGGTGCGCGGGGTGATCAGCGCCTCGACCGACGCGGGATCGAGGTTGCCCGTGCGGGGATCGACGTCCGCGATCCGGACAGTCGCGCCGAGGTAGTACGCGGCCGCGGCGGTCGCGGAGAACGTGATCGGGGTCGTGATGATCTCGTCACCGGGCCCGATACCGAGCGCGGCGTACGCGAGGTGCAGCGCCGCGGTACCGCTGGAGCAGACACTCGCGAACGGCGCGCCGACGTGCTCCGCGATCGCCCGCTCGAACTGGGCGACCACGGGGCCACACGTCAGGAGGGGGGACTGCAGCACTTCGACGACGGCTGCGATGTCGTCTTCGGTGATTGTTTGGCGGCCGTAGGGAAGCACGTACGAGTGCTTCTACAACCGCCACGCCACCTTTCGCCTAATAATTCATACTGGTTACAGGTGTCGGCGGATTGACGATCGTCAAAGCCGCCGATGTTCTATCGGTGGTAGGCGCGAAGGCGCGTCGCGTTATGGCGGCTCTGGCCGATGGCGTTCGAGGCCGCACGAAGCGCTCGTTGCCACGCCTCGTTACGTGCGCTGACCTCGCGGGCGATGGCTCGCGCTTCGTCGGTCTCGAGCGCGGTGGGTGGGTGTGCGTCGATCCACGTCTGGCGCGCTTCGAACATCTCCGTGAACGCCCGCAGGAGCTCCTCGACGTCGGCTGTCTGCGGGGGTAGCGGCGTGAGCTCGACGAGCTCGCGGAGAAGCTCGGCCGTCATCTCGTCACCTCGCGAAATGCGGTGGAGAGCTCGTTCATGATGCGGCTCGCTTCGTCGAGCCTCTTGTGATCGAGTGACAGGTTCGCCATGCACAGCTGCGTCGCGACGAACTCGTAGAGCGAATACAAATTCTTGCACAGCTCGGGCGCGAGCGAGGGATCGAGCGCGGCCTGAAGCTCGCTGACGATCCGCAGACCGTGATCGATCGCGGCGGCCTTGCCGATGATGTCCTTGGCAGCGATTGCCTTCTTCGCGGACGCCACATCCACGGCGAAGCGATCGAACAGCCGGCCGAGCACGTCGTGCTTGGGAGCCGATTCGAGATCGACCCTCCGGTAGAGGTTGGCAGCGCGCGCGTTCATGGTCGTTTCCTAGAAAGCGGACAGATAAGAGGATTGGCTGCGTAGCCTCGTCATCGCTTGCTCGAGCGACGCGAACTGGGCGGTAAGCCGGGTGTCGAGGTCGTCGGCCTTCTTGTTGATGCGATCGATCTGATCCTGGAGGATCTTCTGGCGCTCGGTGAGCGCCTGCGTCTTGGTGGCGAGCACGCCGTCGGTTGCGCGCGTGTATTGATCGGCGAACCCGCTGACGGCAGTGGCGAAGCCACCGGTGACGAACAACTTCGCCACGGCGTCGGGATCCTTCCCGATGGCCTCCGTCAACTTGGCGGTGTCGAGCGTCATCGTCCCGGTTCGGTCGCGCGTGATTCCGACGGCTGCGATGTTGGTGTCGCCGTAGGCGTTCGAGGCGACGGCGCCGATACTGGTCTGCAGCTGCCGGAGCGTCGAGTCGCCGAACAGGGTCGACTCCCCCTTCTTCGTACCGGTGTAGTCGAGCTGGATGTGAAGCGCCGCGTTGACGGTATTGAACGCGTCGACGAGCTTCTTCATCTTGTCGGCGAGCGCGGTGGTATCGAGCGTGACGGTGGCCTTCGTCGTCGGATCGGTCGCCTCGTGTTTGTTGGCGAGCGTGAGCGTGACGCCACTCAACGCGTCGCTGATGACGTTCGACGAGCGGACGATGTCGATGCCATTGACGTTGACGACCGCGTTGGTCGCGGGGACCTTGACGTTGAGCGGGTCGGCGAGCCCCAGTGCGTCGCCGGTCTCGACGAACGTCGGCGCGTTGGCCGTGCCACTCTCCTTCGCACTGACGACGAGCCGGTAGTTCGTATCGTCGACGCGAAGAACGGAGGCGTTGACCTTGGCGTCGGCGCCATTGATCCGCGTCGCGATCGCGTCGAGCGAGTCGCTCGCGGTCCACGTGATCGATTTCGTCGCGCCGCCGACCGTGATGTCGAGGCTGCCCGCTCCAGCCAAGCCGGCGCTGGTCCCCGTGAACGCACGTGACTGCGTGACCTGCGCCGCGGCGAGCGAGGTCACACGAAACTCGTGAACCCCGGCGGAGGCCGCGGAGGACACGGCGACGCCGACACGCGAGTCAGAGACAGAGACCGCACGAGGCTTGACCTCGGTGTCGAGGTCGAGCCCGCGAGCGGCGGTTGCCAGCGTGGACAACGAGGAGGACAGGCTCGAGATGATGCTCTTCTGCGTGTCGATGTTCGACCTGCGCGTGGTCACCCGAGCCGCTGCGTTGCGCTCGATGGAGACGAGCTGCTCGATCAGCGACGTCGTGTCGAGGCCACTGGAGAGTCCTCCAAACGTGATCGCAGGCATTACAAACCTCCGTGGTCAGCTACGAGCGCTTAGCGAAGGAGCGACAGTGCCGACTGCGGCAGCTGGTTCGCCTGCGACAGGACGGCGAGACCGGCCTGGCTCAGGATCTGCGCCTTCGTCATCGACGCGGTCTCGTCGGCAACGTCGACGTCGCGGATGCGAGAGTTTGCCGCGGACAGGTTCTCGTGTGACGACGCGAGGTTCGAGATCGTGACGTTCATGCGGTTCTGCACCGCACCGACCTTCGCGCGTGCGCCCGAGAGCTGCTGGATCGCCTTGTCGAAGGCGCCCATCGCCAAGCGAGCGTTCGTGACCGTCGAGAGCGACGCACTCGCGAGGTGGAGCGAGGTCGAGCCAAGGGTCGACGTGGTGAGCTTCGTGATGCTCATCGCGATGCGGTCGTTGACGGAGTTCTTGATGCCGACCTGGAACGAGAGACCCGTCGAGGCAGCGCCGTCGATCAGCTTCTGGCCGTTGAACTCGGTGACGGAGCTGATGCGGTTGATCTCGTTGCGGAGCTGGCTGAACTCCGTCTGGATGTAACCGCGCTCGGTGCCGCCGAGCGTCGAGTTCGCCGATTGCACGGAGAGCTCGCGCATACGGGACACGATGCCCTGCATCTCGCTCATCGCGCCTTCCGCGACCTGCGACATCGACACGCCATCGTTGGCGTTGCGCTGTGCCTGAGAGATGCTGCGGATGCTCGTCCTCAGGCTCTCGGAGATACCGAGGCCTGCGGCGTCGTCTCCGGCCTTGTTGATGCGCTGACCGGACGACAGCTTGCCGATCGACGACGACAGCATTTCGGTGGATGCAGCGAGGTTTCGCTGCGCGTTGAGGGACGCGACGTTGGTGAGAACTGAGAGGGCCATCTGAAAAGTACTCCTGGAATCGGGTTTCTGATTTCTGCTTGGACCTCGTCGGTCCCACCTATCTCGTTCGCCCAGTTTCGAGATCGTTTAGGGCGAACGTGATGTGGTTACTTCGACGGATCGACGACAGCGACGATGTGCGACGTGATCGCGCGCGACGCTTCGAGAGCATGTGTCGCCTTCGCGAGATTCGATGCCGACGTGACGATATCGGCCTCGACCGCACGAGCGACTTCGGTCGAGAGGTGCGTGCTCAGATCGGCGTGCGCCGAGAGCGCGGAGTCGACAGCGTTCATCGTGCCGCCGGTCTGCGTACGCGCGAGACCGACTTGCTTGGTCGCGCTCTCGAGCTCGGGGAGGAGCGACTGCAGTCCGGCGAGGTCGTTCGCCTCGAGTGCGCTCGCGACGCGGTCGAACAGCGGCAACACGTCGACGCCTGCCGACGCGGTGAGCGACGCCCCGGTGATCGACGAGCCTACGATCGCATCGTCGGAGATCGGAAGATCGCGGACCGAGCTATCACCGGTGTACGTACCGGTCGCCGAGAACGGCGCGCTCGTCGAGACGGAACCCGCGAGGATGTACTCGCCGTCGACGGTCTGGGTGTTCGCGGCCGCGATCGCCGTCGCGAACAGCGTGCGCACCTGCGCTCCGAGCTGCGCGCGGTCGGCGGCGCCGTAGGACGCGTTCGCGCCCTGTAGCGCGAGAACGCGCATCGAGGACAGGGCGTCCCCGATGCCGCCGAGTGCGTGATCCGTGAGCGCGAGACGCTCGCGTCCGACTTCGAGCGCGGCGACCGAGCCACCGGCAAGCGTCTGCTTCATCGACGCACGTTGCGACGCGGCCCATGCCTCCGGGTCGTCGCTCGGCTTGGTGACGCGCAGCCCGCTCGATGCTTCGGCGGCAAACTTCGCGACCCTTGACTGATTCGCGGCGTCTGCGGCCTTGGCCACGTCGATCATTCGGTTACCGGTGATGCGCATGAAGCCTTGGTGTCGCCTACAGGCGATCGATGAGGTCGCCGAGGAGCGAGTCGATTGTGGTAACGAACTTCGTCATCGCGGACGAGGCGTGCTCGAAGCGAGACAGGTTCGTCATTTCCTCTTGGAGATCGACGCCGGATAGCGAGTCCTGCAGCGTTGCGAGGTGCTCGGACACGAGCTCGTCACGCGTCACGTCCGCGTTTGCGTGCGCGGCCGCGCGTCCGACGCGGCTCGTGAAGTCGAGCGCCGCCTCACCGAGTGTCTTGCCGCCCGTGGCGAGCTTCTTCGTCGCATTCCCGAACAACTCGAGCGCACCGGCGTTCGAGCCTTGCCCCGCGCCGATAACGGCGAAGGCGAGGGTCGACGGGTCCGCTTCGATGCCGGGATCCACCTCGAACGCCGCTGCCGCGCCCGCCACGCCCGTCGGCTGCGTGAACACGGTGCGACCGCTAACGCCATCCAGACCCGCGTACGCACGATGCGTGGCGTTCGACGTCGTCGCGAGGTCGAATGCGAACTGATCGAGATCGGTCTGCGCCTGCGTCAGCGCGCCATCGCGAACGCCGATCAGCGCGCCCGTCGAGCCACCGGTGATCGACGTACTGACATCGCGCTTCGATGTTCCATCGACGACGGCGATCGTCGTGTCGCCAGTCACCGGATCAGTACCGGCTTCGAGCTTCGCCGCGCGTTTACCGTCGACGAGGACCGCTCCGCCTTCGAGGACGAAGCGCATCTGGCCATCGGCGTCGATGCGCGCTGTGCCACCGACGAGCTCCGAGAGCTGCTTCGCGACGAGGTCGCGCTGATCCTTCATGGCCGGATCGTTTGTCTTGGCGACGGCGAGGTTGCCGTGAGCGAGGCGTTCGGCAAGCTCGGTCGCCTTCTCGAGCTTTTCGCGAATGCTCTGGTTGAACTCTTCCCGCATCTGCGCGAGCTCGGCCGCGCGGCGGCGAATGCCCTCCACGAGTTGTTGCATCGACTCGACGACGGCGGTGCGGGAGATCGGATCGGTCGGCGTCGCCGCCGCCTGGCCGAAGCTCGCGAACATCTCGGCGAGATCCTGACCGAGCGAGGTTCCGGTGTTGATGCGGCTCTCGAGATCGCCTGTCGCCATCGCCGACGTTTGCGACATCGCGAGCGAGCTCGATGCGAGGCGGATGCGTCCGCCGAGGAGAGAATCAGCGAGGCGATCCGGGGATCCCGAACGAACGCCACCGACGAGCGGTGAACCACGCAGCGCTTCGAGATCGACGCGCTGGCGCGAGTAGCCTTCTGTGTTCGCGTTCGCAACGTTGTTGCTCGCAACAGAAATGCCTGTGTTCTGTGCGGCGATGCCGGCAGAACCGAGAGAGAGGAGCGAGAACAGGTCCGACATGATCAGTACGTGGCGAGCACCCGTCCGGGTGTGGAGGTTTGTTGGCGAGCGCGACGGTCGTACGCGTTCGCGGGCTTGTATCCGAGGATGCTACGCACCGCCTGCGTCGCGGCGCTTGCGAGCAACGCGGTCGCCTGTGCTTCGGCGCGGATCGCGATGAACAGATCGCGAACGAGCGGATCGCTCGTGTCGAGCGAGCTGCGCAGCTTGTCGAGGCGTTGCGCCAGGCGCACCTTCGCAGACGCGAGCTCCTCGAGCTTCGCGTGATCGAGCGTGCAGATCGCGCGACGTTCGTCGGCGAACACTACGCGCAGCTCTTCAGCCGTCGCGCGCAGGTCGTCGAGCGTCGCGCTCGAGCTCACGAGTCGCCTCGCCCGAGGATTTCGTCCTCGCAGATGCGCGCGGCGAGCATGTCGAGGTCGACCTTGTATTCGCCTTTCGCGATGAGCTCGCGAACATGCGCGACTTTCTCGGCAGCCTCGGAGCCTTTGGTCGCCATCGACGCAGCGCTGGACAGCTCGACGACCGTGGCGGTGCTCCGGTCCTCGGGCGGCTTTGGAACGTCGGCATCGCGAGCAGTCTTCGCGACGACGGGTGGTACAACAGTGTGCTTCGGGTCGATCCGCATGGTGTATCTCTGGATTAGCGGGTCGCCCGGTTTTCAGGATGATGTAGAGGCAAATACGGCCGGGGGTCCAACGCCTTGCCTTCCTTGCGGATTTCGAAGTGCAGGTGGGGGCCCGTCGAGTGTCCCGTGGAGCCCACGGCGCCGATGTCAGCGCCGGTCTCGACACGGTCTCCCTTCTTCACGTGGACCTCGCTGAGGTGTGCGTACCGAGTTTCGAAGCCGTCTTCGTGGCGCACGACGACAAGGTTGCCGTACGTGCCGGCAGGACCCGCGTGTGTGACCTCGCCACCGCTCGCGGCACCGACCTGCGTGCCGGTCTTCGCGGCGAAGTCGAAGCCGTTGTGCATGGAGTGCGTACGACGGATCGGATCGATGCGCTCGCCGTAGCCGCTCGTCGCGCGACCCGAGACGGGCATCGCGAAGCGCGGTGCGCCGTTCAGCTCGGGGCCGAGGTTTGTGGGATCGGGGATCGACGCGAACGGACGCGGTCCGTGCAACCCGGGCGCGAGGACTTCTCCCATCGGCCCGTGCGCGTGTTGCGTGATCTGTGAAGCGCTGCCGTCGAGCTGCGCCTGGAACATCGACGCCATGCCGAAGCCACCCGCGTTGGACATCCTGTCGGCGAGCGCCTCGTCGAGCATCTGCTTGAACGTGTCGCCTGCGAAGCCGCCGTCGATGCCACCGCCCTGCGGGCGCGCCTCGGCAAGCAGCTGGCGCAGGAAGAACGCCTCGAGCTGCTTGGCCGCGGTCTTCGCCTGCTCCTCTTGCGACGGAGCCTGTGGCTTCACGGCTCCGGTGGCGGAGCTCATGGCGGAGAGCGTGGTCACATTGTCTCCAGGTCAGCGCGCAACGCGCCGGATGCCTTGAGTGCGCGAAGGATCGCGACGAGGTCGCGCGGACTCGCCCCGAGTGCGTTGAGCGCGGCGACTACGTCGCCGACGGTGGCCGACTTGGCGACGACGCGCAGGGCGTTCTCGCCTTCCTTGACCTTGATGTCCGAGCGATTGACGACCTCGGTGTCGCCACTCGCGAACTCGCCGGGTTGAGACACCGTCGGCGTCTCGCCGATCTCGACGGTGAGCCCGCCGTACGTGATCGCCGCGGTGCGCAGCGTGACCGTCTCACCGATGACGATGGTGCCGGTGCGCTCGTCGATGATGATCTTCGCCCTCACGTCGGGATCGACCTCGATCGCCTCGAGCTTCGTGATCAACTCGCCGACCTGCGCCTCGGCTTCCTTGGGGATCGGGACCACGACGACCGCGCCGTCGCCGAGGCGCGCGCTGTTCGGGCCGAGCACCGCGATGATCGCGTCGCGCATGCGCGTCGCCGTCGTGAAGTCCGGCTCCTTCAAGACGAGTGCGATCTGCTTCGTCGGCAGCTGAGTCGGTGCGCCCTGCTCGACGATCGCCCCGCGCGGCACGGTGCCGACGAGCGTGTGGTTCTTCTTCGTCGTCGAGCCGGTGTCACCGCTCGCAACGAAACCCCCGGTGGACATCGAGCCCTGTGCGATGGCGTAGGTGCGCGAGTCGGCGCCCTTGAGCGGCGCGGCGAGTAGCATGCCGCCCGAGAGGCTCTTCGCGTTGCCGATCGACGAGACGTGGATGTCGAGCGCCATGCCTGGCTTCGCGAACGGAGGCAGCTCCGCCGTGATCATCACGGCCGCGACGTTCTTGGACTTGAGGTCCTTCGGATCGATCGTGACGCCGAGCTTCTTCAGCATCTTCGTCATGCCCGACTTCACCATCGGCGAGCGCGTGTCGTCGCCGGTGCCGTCGAGACCGACGACGAGGCCGAAGCCGGTCAGGTGGTTCTCGCGAACACCGCCGATGGTGGCGAGGTCCTTGATGCGATCCGCAGCGGCGTCCTTCGCAAAGGCGGCGACCAACGCGATTGCGATCGAGATGGCGACCGAGATGGGGAATGGTCCGCGCATCAGAAGGGCCAGATCTTCGAAAGGGCGCGGCTTGCCCAGCCGCGGCGTTGCGTGTCGTTGATGTCTCCACGACCCGTGTATTCGATCTCGGCGTCCGCGATGCGCGACGACGAGACCGTGTTGTCTTCGTTGATGTCGATCTTGCGGACGATGCCCGAGAGGTAGATGTGCTTCTCCTCGGCGCCGACCATCACGACCTTCGTGCCCTCGATGAAGAGGTCACCGCTCGGCAGGATCTGGCGGACGCGAACCGGCAGCGTCGCGCTGACTTGACCCGACCGCGAGGTCGAGCCCTGCCCCGAGAACTTCTGGCTCGAAGATGTCGCGAACAGCTTCGCGGGGTCGACGTCCGGGTACTTCGCCTTCAGCGCCGCGATGAAGCCGAACGCGGCCGGCATGCCGTACTGGGTGTCGTCAGATTTGTCGAGCTTGGTGTCCGCGTTGTTGGACGCGAGATCCTTCTCGTCGATCTTCACGACGAGGATGTCGCCGATGCGGCCGGCGACCGGATCCTCGAACAGGCCCGGCTGGCCTTCGGCATACAAGCTGCCGTTCTGAGCCACGTTTCGCTCGCCGAACTCGCCAGCGTCGAAGTGCCGCTTCTTGGGCCTATAGGGTGCGATGTGCGACGTGCAGCCCATCGCGAGCGTGACGACGAGAATGCTGGTGATGGATTTCATGGCGCGTTTCCGAGGACAACCGTGGCTGGTGCAACCAGCGTGCCCCGGACGACCTTTCCGCGGAGCGGGGTGTTATGTGCGAGTCGCACCGTCGCGGTCTCGCCTGGACGTGCGACGAGCTCGAGCGTCCCTTCGCCTCGCACGCGGACCGCGCCGCGCTGCATGACGATCGCGACCTGCGTTCCACGAGGGAGCGGCGGTGGCAGCGTGATGTCCTTCTCGCCGACGAGCGCGCCCGCCTTGATCGACTTCGCGACCCTGCTCCCGACGACGACCGTGCCTTTCGCATACGTCTTGGCGCCACCACCTACGCCGCGCGTCTCGATGCGCACGTCGTCGGCGGTGATGACCTGGCCGATGGCGAGCGCCTTCTCGGCGATCGCGACGTCGGCGAGCTCGCCGATCAGAACGGGCACGAACACCGCGCGGTGTCCGCGCACGGTGACCTTCACGCTCTTGCGACCGATTCCGAGCGCGCGTGGCATCTCCACGATCACGGCGGCCGGGTCGACGTCCAGCTTCGCGAGGTTCGCCGGGAGGTAGACCTTCGCGATGTCGGTGTTGGCGGGCAGCGACGGGAGCATCTGCTCGCGCATTGCATCTTCGACCCCGCGGGCCGGAGTGAATCCGGCCCGCTCCGTTTCGGGCGGATCTGCGTTCGCGACCTGCGTCGCGAGAACGACAAGGATCGCGAGCGTCCTCATCGCAGCGTCGCCGTCTGGCCGAGCATCTCGTCGGCCGCCTTGATCACGCGCGAGTTGATCTCGTACGCGCGCTGTCCCGAGATGAGGTCGATCATCTCCTCGACGACGTTCACGTTGGACACCTCGAGCATGCCCTGGCGAATCGTGCCCGCGGCACCTTCGCCCGGCGCGCCGATGACGGCGGAGCCCGAGGCGTTGGTCTCGCGAAGCAGCGTACCGCCGAGCGACGCGAGGCCGCCGGGGTTCGCGAACGTCGCGATCTGGATCTGTCCGAGCTCGACCGCCTGCGACTCGCCCGGCATCACCGCGCTGACGGTGCCGTCGGCGCCGATGGTCACCTGCGTCGCGTCCGACGGGATCGTGATGTCACCCGCGATCGAGTAGCCCTCGGCGTTGACCAGGCGGCCTTCGGCTGTCATGTGCAGCGCGCCGTTGCGCGTGTACGCGGTCTCGCCGTTCGGTGTCGTCACCGGGATGTAGCCCTGGCCTTCGATCGCGACGTCGAGCGGATTGCCCGTCTGGTGGAGCGAGCCTTGCGTGTTCTCGCGCGAGGTCGCGGCGAGGCGAACTCCGAGGCCGATCTCCGTCGGAGAAGGAGCCGTGGTGCCGTTGCCCGTCGAGCTTCCGGCGGCAACGACCGTCTGGTACATGAGGTCCGCGAACTCGGCGCGCTCCTTCTTGTAGCCGTTCGTAGAGACGTTCGCGATGTTGTGCGCGGTGACGTCGAGACGCGTTTGCTGGGCTTCCATGCCCGTCGCTGCTGTGGAGAGTGATCGGAACATTGGTTACTCCTGTTTCACTTGGGTCCGCCGAGGTCGCGCGCCGCGCGGCTCTCGACATCGTGATAGCCCTGGATCACGCGCATCAGCGATTCGTAGGTGCGGGACACCTTCACGAGATCGACGACGCCGCGCACGACGTTGACGTTGGAAGACTCGAGCATGCCGGCGCGAATGCTCGGCGGCTCGGCGTCGCCGTCGGGCTGCCCCGTCGCGCTGAACAGCGTGCCGCCTTCGCGCTTGAGCTGGCTGTACTTGAAGTTCACGAGCTCGAGCGTGCCCACGTTCTCTCCGTCGGCATTCACGCTGCCGTCGGCGCCGACGTCGATGACCTTGGTGTCGGGCGGAATCGTGATCGGGCCGCCCTGACCGAGGACCTTGAATCCGTCGACTGTGACGAGCATGCCCTCGGCGTCGAGGCGGAAGTTGCCGGCGCGCGTGTAGCGAGCGCCGTTCGGTGTGTCGACGGCGAACATGCCGTCGCCCTCGATCGCGAGGTCGAGCGGGTTTCCTGTCTGCGCGAGCGCGCCGTACTGCGAGTCGACGCGCTTCGTGCCGGCCGACACGAGCACGCTGTCGGGCGACTTCGCGTTCGTCATCGTCTCGCGAAACGTGATGCGATCGGCCTGGAATCCCGTCGTCGTCGCGTTCGCGATGTTGTTCGCCGTCGCGTCGAGCGCGTTGGACTGCGCGACCGCGCCGGCCGTCGCGAGGTAGATGCCGCTGCTCACGCGGCCTCCTTCGAGCCGGCGAGCTCGATCTCGGCGCGGAGCCGAGCGATCGCGCGGCCGTGGAGCTGACACACGCGCGACGTGGTGACCTTGAGGACCTCGCCGATCTCCGGGTACGTGAGCTCTTCGTTGTAGTAGAGGCTCAGCACGAGGACATCGCGCGCTTCGAGGCGCGGGAGCGCCGCGCGAACCTGACGCAGGACTTCTCGCTTGGAGGCCTGGGTCTCGGGAGAAGCGTCAGAATTCGCCATACCGTCCCTGTCTGCATCGAGCGATCCGACCTGGACGTGCACGAGTTGCTCGAGCTCGTTCTTGTACTCCTCGAGAGAGACGCCGAGCGCTTCGGCGACTTCCTCGTCGATCGGCGGGCGACCGTACTCCTTCTCGAGCTGCGCGATCATGTGTCCGATCTTGCGGGCGAGTTGACGCGTGCGGCGCGGCAGGATGTCTCCGCGCCGAAGCTCGTCGAGGATCGCGCCGCGGATGCGCTTCTCGGCGAACCCGAGGAACGGCTCCTCGCGCGACGAGTCGTAGCGCTCGGCCGCTTCGGTGAGTCCGAGCATCGCGGCCGCATGTAGGTCCTCGCGCGCGATGAACGCCGGGCACCGCCGTGCGATGCGCGAGGCGATGCGTCGAGCGACCTCGAGATGTGATGCGATGAGAGCATCGCGTTCCTTGTTCGGGCGCTTGAGCTGCGCCGAGTACGCCTTCATCGAGAACCTCCGGAAGCCGCAGTGCGAAACCAAGACGTTTCTGTGTTCGTGTTCGTGTTCGTGGCCTTCGCGCCGAGGACGCGGACGATCTGGCGGATCGCGCGCGCCGCGGGCGAGTCGGGTTTGTTGATCGCGAGCGGGACGCCGATCTGCGCGCTCTCGCTGACCGACGGATCGGCAGGGATGTACGGCAGTGCAGTGACCTCGAGATCGAGGAAGCGATGGACGAGTGCGGACAGGCGCGCGACGACCTCGTCGGCCTGCGCGCGGCTGATCACGCGATTCGGAACGATGTAGGCGTGCTTCACGCCCTGCTCCGTCGACAGCACCTTGAGCGCCGCGTACGCGTCGGCCATCGACAGCGGCTCGGGGTTCACGACGATGAGCGTGTCGGCCGTCGCGCTCGCGAACGTCGTCTGGATCTGGCCGATGCCGGCCGCGATATCGACGACGAGTGTGTCGAACCGCGACGCGAGCGAGCCGATCATCTCGAGGATGCGGCCCTGCGCGGAAGGTCCGAGGTTGGACAACACGTAGCTGCCGTTGAGCGCGGGCAACAGCGAGATGCCATGCGCCTGCTGCAGCACGTCCTCGATGCTCGCTCCACCAAGGGCATCGAGCACGTTGCGCTCGGGGGCGACGCCCAATAGCAGATTGAGATCCGCCATACCGAGGTCGGTGTCGACGATGAGCGTACGCGCGCCCATCCGTGCGTGCGTGATGGCGAGGTTGAGTGCGACGGTGCTCTTACCGACGCCGCCCTTTCCACCCGACACCGCGATCGCGCAGCGAGGAGGAACGGTCTTGATCGGGCCGGAGGTCTTGTCGCCGCCGCGGATGACGCGAAGGGTGGCTGCTTGGTCGGACATGGATCAGGCGGCTCGCGTGCGAGAGTTGGACAGCGAGAAAGATGCGAGGTGGCCGAGGCGCTTCGCCGTTGGCTGCTCGAGGTCTTCGGGGACCTGCTGGCCCGTCGTGACCCAGGTGATCGGGAGGCGCGTGCGACGCGGCGCCTCGAGGAGCTCGGGCACCGACTCCTGCTCGTCGATCTTCGTGAACAGCAGGCGCGACGGCGAGAGCGCCGCGTAGCGCGTCACGAGCTCGTCGATCGCGGCGGCCGTCGAGTGCGCAGGAATCGTGAGATGAACCTCGAGATCGCGGATCGAGCTGATCGCGGTTGCGAGCTCGACGACGTGCGCGGTGTCGCGCGGCGAGCGGCCCGCTGTATCGATCAGCGTCAGCTCGTCCTCGTCCTCGTTCTCCTCGATCACCGATGCGAGATCCGCCGCGTTGTCGAGGACGGTGAGTGGGATGCCGATGAGGTCGGCGAACGTGCGGACCTGGTCGACGCCGCCGATGCGGAAGGTGTCGAGCGTGACGAGACGAACGCGGCGTCCTTCGACGAGCGCGGCGTGCGCGGCGAGCTTCGCGATCGTCGTGGTCTTGCCGGCTCCGGTCGGGCCGACGAGCATCACGCAGCGTGCAGTGCTCGGCGCGACGAGCGGCGCTTCGTTCTGCACCCGCGCGCGCTTGTTCGCGAGACCGGCGACGGCCTCGGCGATGGACTCGGCGGACTCCTTCTCGACGGGTGCGGCGTCGGCGATCGCGGCGTCGATCTTCGAGAGCTTCCGCTGTGGCGCAGCTTCGGTAGGCTTCTTCGCCGATGCGAACGCATCGCGAGTGGCGGCGGACGAGAACGTCTCGAAGAGCTGGCGGAGCGCCGAGATCTCGGCCTCGATCTTCTTCGTGTCCTGCGCTGGAGCCGGCGCACTGGTGTTCGAACGGACCATCGCGCGGAGCGACCGCAGCTCGCTGCGGAGCGGCGCCATCGCCTTTTCGATGTCCTCGTCCTTCGGGGGCTGTACCGCGGGATTCGCGTACGGGTTGCCGCGCGTGACCGCAGGCGCGGACTCGGCCGTGTCGCCGTCGTCGATCGCCGCCGAGATCTCGACGGCCGACCCGAGAAGGCCCTTGCGGACCTGTCGCGAAGAGATGATCACCGCCTGATCCCCCAACTCCGCCTTCACCTTCGCGACCGCGTCGCGCATGGTGGCTCCTTCGAACTTCATGATCCGCATCGAGCGGACGCGTTGCAGCGCTCGTGCCCGTTCAACCCCGCGCGATCACTCGACGTGCTTCGACGAGTGTCGGCGAGTCTGACGTCGATCGTGGCGGTGTTCGTCGCACATCGACGTCAGAACGACCCGACGAGACCCACGTGGATCGCCAGCTGATCGTCGAGATCGCTAAAGTCGTACGCTTCGACACTGGTCTTGATCCGCATGCCATGCCCGATACCGATCGCAGCGCCGGCGGTGTACCGGAGGACGACGCTGCGCGACCGTAGCGAGCTGGTCGCGAGCACGTTCCCGAATCTGCGAAGACCGTCCCATCGTGCGATCAAATCGACTCGCCCCACCGGGACCTCGAGCTCTGCATAGAACCCGTCCTTGAAGACGAAGGCGTCCTCGTTGTTGTCCGGGAGTGCGTACTTGTATCGACTGGCCGACTGCGTATCGATCTCGGTCCACCGCCCCAGGTATTCGGCACGCAGAAACAATCGCCCGAGCTGGAGTACGAGGTCGGCTCCGGTGATCAAGAACCCGAGTCGCGCATCGGGATCGTAGTGACCCGCCATCGTCGACGCACCGAGCGACAGGAGCGAGTCGGCAGAAAGCCGCAGCGTGAGCCCGAACCTGCCGCCGACGGTCGGCTGCGAGTTGTTGTCGATGTAGTAGCGTTCTCCCGAACGAGACAGGGTGTAGTCGAAGTCGCCGCGGTCCGCGGTGCCCTTCGGCCCCCCGATCGCATACGCGGCGTAGTCGATCTGATGTGCTCCGATGAAGTGACTACCGAAGATCTCCAGCCCGTTGTCGACCCACGGCGCGGGAAGAATGCCCTCGTTCCACTCCTGGTACTCGAGCATCCGCCCCATGTCGTACGGAAGGGGCTTGTCGCTCGTTCGGTGGTTCGCTGGATCGTGGCGTATCGGAAAGCTGCCGAACGATGGCGTGAACCTGCCCACACGTGCGTTGAGCTCGTCGAACGCACGGAGCTCGACGTTCGCCATGCCGAACTCGGGACCATGGCAGGCGACGCACACCTTCACGTTTGCGGTGTGACGGCCGATGTCTACCGCCAGCTTCAGCGATAGCTCGACGCTGGCGCCGTCGAGCGCCCCGCGCCTCACCCTGCGATCGGTGGGAACGGCGAGGTAGTCGAGCTGGACTGATCCGGCCAGGCTACGCGTGAACCTCGACGGCTGCGGCGAGGCTGGAACAGGCGCTCCAGGTAGCTCGGTGACGGTGGGTTCGGTCGGTGGCGCGTCGACGATCGGCGCGACGATCGGTGGGACGATCGGCGCCGGATCGGGTTCCGCCGGGGCGTCAGGAGCCGTGTCACCGGCGGCCTTCGGGATGTCGTCGGAGGGCTGTGCCGCGACTGGACCGGCAAGCCACAACGCGGCGCATGCGAGCGCCATCGCGAGCCGGGCGATCATCGATCCTTCTCCGAGAGGCGGGCCAATCCGGCGGGTCCAAACGAGCGAACCACGAGGCACCGGACGATCGCGGGCTCCTCGTACGGCGCGATTCCACTCGCAGGCACGAGCCGCATGCGGCGCACGTACGAGCGCCACACGTCGGGTGTCTGCGGGTCCACCATACGGAGCCGATCGAGCGTGTGGCAGCGGCTGCATCGGACGGACGCGAGTTTGCAGTCGGCCGTTGTCATCGCGGCCGCATCCTTTGGTGGCTCGAGGCTCGCGACGTGTGTCGTCGGGCACCCCATCCCCATCGTGCACACCACCGAAACAACGGCTCGCGCCCACCACGTTCGGCTCCTGTCAGTTGTCACGCGCACCTTCGACGATCCAATCGGAGATCAGTTGGCGGTCGGTGATCGCGAGCGGAGGTCCTTCGAGCGGCATCTGGCCACCAAACGGCGGCGCGTCGTTGATCTTTTGTATCAGGACACTCGCGCACGGTTCTCCCACGACGACGGTGTCGGTACCGCCGCGCGCGCCTCCTCGGAGCAACGTTTGATGCGACGACAGATCGAGCCCGCCCACCGCCAACCCGATCGGCGTCGCTCCGTCGGTCGAGTGGCAGTCCAGACATGTATTGGACCCACGCACGAACACACCGGCGATCAGGTCACGAGCAAGGCTGACGTCGCGCGCCGGATCGGAGTCAGCGTTTTCGCACGGCGAGACGAGCAAGGGCCCCACCTCGGGCACGAATGCCTCGACACAAGCGCCCTGGATCACGAGTGCGAGGCTCGCGAACGCACGCTTCATAGTCCTGCTGGTGTCCTCTGTGCAGCGCAGTTGATCAGCTCGTCCTCGATCGAATAGGCGACTACCGTTCCCGCGACGGGCGCTGGGGAGAATAGTTGTTCGGCGCTCCGCAACTGCGCGACGCCATCGTCTTGCGAGGTATCGATGGAGCTCGTCGATGCCGGCACGGCGACACGCACGGTCCTGCAGAGCGGCGAGCGTGCCGGATCGTTCGCCGCTCGTTCGTAGACGTCGTTCGTGTCCACCAAATCTCCGTCGCCCACGAGATCGATCCCGCGTACGGGTTCGGAGAGTGGCTCCCCACCTTCGCGCCTGAGCTCGTAGCGGCGAGCCTCGGGTACGCTCACGCGATCGGGCTCGAGCGGCATCATGCCGAGGTCGAAGTACGCCACGGTGCGCCCCGAAACGTAGAAGCGTGAAGGTGGCGAGATCGGCGGTCGACCGTCTCCGATATCGAGGAGGACATCGCTCGCGACAGCGGGACAGTTGACCGCGAAGGGCTGCGCCTCGGGCAGCTCGACGATGCCGAGCGCGACGGCTTCGTCGATGGCGGCAACGGAGGTGATCTGCTCGCCCGCATAGGCGCTGGTGACCGGCACGAAGAACATCGCCCAGAACGGCGAGTAGCCGGCGTCTCCGGGGATGGTGTCGACGATGGTGTTGTGAGGCACCCGCGTGACGGTCGCTCCGTCGCGTTGGACGAGCATGTAGACCGGCGCGGCGAAATCGACGGTAGGACCGAAGCTCCAGATCCGCATCGACGATCCTGCCGCGAACCCGTTGTGGAGTGGGACGAGCTCGTCGACACCGTCGAACACCCGGATCTGTTCGCGAACGCGCAAGTCCTCCTCGGCGCTCGGGACGATGGAACCCGCGGGCAACAGATGGCCAGTGGGGGCCGATCGATCGGATACCTGCGGTCCGAGGCACCCGATAGCGGCGACCGACGAGATCACGATGAGTGTCTTCACATGGCCTCCGGGGTAAACCGTATCACCAGCTTGACCTCGACCGTCCCGACGTCCGGGGCGACCTCGGACCGCACGGCGGACAACGCAGCGACGACACAATCGGTCAAACCGGGCAGCGCAGACGGCGCCACCTGCACGCCGCGCACGACACGGTGCTCGTCGATATACATGCGCGCTGCGAGCGCGAGCGCAGGCGCGCGACCTGCCTGTCGGACGGCGGGGCCATAACACGCCCGGATGCCGGGCACAGCACGAGAGAGACCACGAAGTACCGTCTCGTTCGTCAGTGATCCGGTGACCACCAGACGATCGAGTCCGACCTTCGCACTCGTGGCGATGACGCGTGGGGGCTCGGTGACAACGGTTGGACGCGGGCTAGCAGGGGGAAGCGAGGAGTCCGGAGGCGCCGGTCGTACTACGTCGACCAAAGCCTGCGCGCTCGGCTCCTTCTCCACCAACGCGGACCCCGAGTCGGGTGAAGACGTTGTCTCGGCGACGATCTTGCGAGCCTCGCTCGTGACCTCGGGCGCCGGTGGTACGGGTCGGTCGACCGACGACGTTTTGACTGCCCGTTTCCTCGGAGGCGCGGGAATGTTGGTGGGTGGCGGTGTGGCTGGCTCGGTCACCGACTCGGTCGAATCGAGCTTCGCGACGCTCGCTTCCTCGCGAGGCGCGGGAGCCGGCTGCGCGGGCGCTGGCTGTGCGGGCGCCGGCTGCGGCGTCATCGAGCTCGCGCCATCCGCCGACTGCTCGACGGCTCGAAGAGTGTCGGCCACTACCGCCGAGGGCGGCGTGGGGCGTGTCGTGCGAGAGGCCGTGACCACACCGAACGCGACGGCGAGTGCTGCGATCACGACGATGGATGCGAACGCCCAGCGCCACCGGTTCTTCCGTTTGGTCGGCGATGCTTCGTCGCTCGCGGGCATGGGAACGGTGGCTGCGGGTGCCACGGGAGCCTTCGCTGGAGGCGAGGCGGGAGTCTTGCCACGCGCGATCTCGTCGAGCGCATCGATCACCGTGCGCGCTGAGGGTGGACGATCCTTCGGCGAAGGCGCCATCAAGGTCTGGATCAACTGCTCGAGCGCTTCGGGCACGACGACACCCGGTGCTCGTTGGTCGATGGTGGGGATCTGGCCCATCGCGTTGCGCTGGACGAGCTCGACGATCGTTCCGTCGTAGGGCGTCGTTCCCGCGAGCATCTCGAACAACGTCACGCCGAACGAGAAGAGATCGGCGCGGTGATCGATCGTCCGGTTGTGAGTCTGCTCCGGGGCTGCATAGATCGGAGTCCCCATCGCCACACCCACGCTGGTGAGCCTCGGCTGTTCGGACGTGGGGTCCGCGAGGATCGCGATCCCGAAGTCGACGATCCGTGGCACCTCGTCACCATCCCGGTTGACGACGAGCACGTTCTCGGGCTTGAAGTCTCGATGAACCAGGCCAATGCGATGCGCGTGCTCGAGACCGCTGGCCATCGCGCGGGCGAGGCGAATCGCGCGTGGCCACGCGATGGGACCGTCGGCGATGATGGAGGACAGAGGACGCCCATCGACGAAGTCCATCACCAAATACGTCAGGCCTTCTTCGGAGCGACCGAAGTCGGTGACCCCGACGACGTTGGGATGTTCGAGCCTGCTGGCGGCCTCTGCTTCCTGCGTGAACCGAATCCGAGTCGCTAGCGTCGCTGCCAGATCGCCGAGCAACACCTTGAGCGCGACCCGGCGCTGCTCGAGTCGCGCGTGGTGAGCACGATAGACGCGCCCCATTCCACCTTCCCCCGCGAGCGCCTCGATCACGTAGGGACCGACCACCGCCCCGAGCAGTGGGTCCCGATCGAAGTCCACGATCACCCCACCATCAACGGGGCAGCGCGCGTAATCCGTACGATAGGTTGCCCGACACGTGCTACATGCCCGATGCTCGGCTGCGAAGGAAACAACCACGAGCGGTGTACGTCGCTTTGGCGCAAAGTTACAGGCAGGCTGGCTGACATGTCGGTGCCGCGACGTGGGGTCGACAGCACGAGTCCGATCGCGACCGCGACGCGTAACGTTTCGGCGTCCGCTCGTATAGACCGAGCGGTCGACATGACCGAGCTGAGGAACCTCATGGTTCGGTACTGCCACGGTGACACCGGCGCGTTCGACGAGCTCTACGAGCATGTCGCGCCACGCCTGCTCGGCTTTCTGATCAAGCTGAGCACCCAGCGCAGCCTGGCCGAGGATCTGCTGCAGGAGACCTTCATCAAGATCCATCGAGCGCGCGCCAGCTACATCCGGAGCGCAGACCCGTTGCCCTGGATGTTCGCGATCGCGCATCGCACCTTCATCGACGAGATGCGCCGGCAAGGTCGCTCCAAAGAGCGCGTGGCTGCTACCGACGACCTTCCGGAGATCTCCACCAACCACCGAGGCACACGCGAGGAGCACGACGACACGCTAGAAGACGAGCTGGTCCGCGAGGCCCTCGAGGCGCTCGGTTCGTTGCCGATCGCCCAGCGGGAGGCCGTGGTGCTGACCAAGCTCGAGGGCAAGAGCGTCGCCGAGGCCGCGGCGATCGCCGGCACGACGCTCGGTGCGATGCGTGTTCGCATGCACCGCGGCTACGAGATCCTGCGTCGCGCGTTGAACCGCACCACCAAGGTCGAGGACGCATCGTGAACCGACACGACGAACCTGCCCTCGAAGCGCTGGCCGGCGCACGACCCCACGTGCCGGCGATGTCGGCCGCGCTTCGCGCCGAGGTCGGCGATCGACGGGCCGTCCGGACGCGCCTGCCATGGCGTCAGCTCGCGATCCTCGTCACGGCATCACTCCTTTACGCCGGTGGCGTCCTGGCGATCCTTCGCGTCCGTGCGGATGTGTCCGAGGTTCCTTTCGTGTGGATCGCGGGCGTCGCCTCCGCCTGGTTCCTCGGCTTCACGGCCACGCTCGCGCTGATCCTCGTGCCTCGGCGCGATTCGATGTTCGTCCGGTGGGGAACCGCGCGTGGCCTCGCGATCGTCGTCGCGATCGCATTCGTCGCGCTCGGGCTCCTCGTTCATCCGAGCGGTCCGTCCAGCTTGATCTACGGATGGGAACACTTCCTGCGAGGCCATGTCTGTCTCGAGATCGGTCTCGGCGTGGCGCTGGTACCGATCCTCATCGGAGCGATCGCGATGCGCCGCGCTCACGTGGTCAAGCCCCGCACGATCGCGTTCGCTCTTGGCGCTGGTAGCGGATGCCTCGGTGGCCTGCTGCTTCACTTCTTCTGCAAGATCGCCGACGGTCCACACATCGGGCTCATCCACGGTGGCGTCGTCGGAGTCGCCGCTGTCGTGACCGCGCTAGTCGTGCCACGCTTCATCGACGCGGGGCGGCGTAACATTCCGCGTCCCTGAGCGTACGGAATGTCGATGCGTCACGGCTGGATCGTCGTTCTCGCACTGAGCCTCGCCGGCTGCCTCGCGTCGGAGTCGAGGACCGCGACCTGGAGTTATGTCCACGCGACCGTCATTCGCCCGGCGTGTACGACCGCGGGGTGTCACTCCACGCTGACGGCGGCCGCGGGTCTCGACCTGTCCTCGTCGGATGGTGCGTACACGTTCCTCACGGGAAGGATCTGCGGTGCAGAGCCCCTGCCCCAGGATGCACCTCGCAGCTATGTCGTCCCCGGTAGCGCGGCGTCGTCGCAGCTCGTGTATCAGCTCCGCGGCGCCGACGACCGAGGACGTCCATATCGGGACGTCATGCCTCCCGACATGCCGCTCCCCGACGTGGAGGTCGAGCTCGTGGTCGCGTGGATCGAAGACGGTGCGCGATGCGAGTGATCGTCGTCCTCGCTACTATTGTCGTCGCGATCAGCGAGCGCGCCGATGCGTACCCGCAGTTCCAGCTCTCGCTCGGCGCGGATCGCTGCACTGCCTGTCATCTCTCGCCTGCGGGTGGTGGGTTGATCAACGCCTACGGTCGTGACGAGGCGGGTGGAACGGTCAGTGCTGGTGGCGACGGTCGGTTCGCGCACGGCGTGTGGGAACCGCCGGAGTGGCTCGCGCTCGGCGCCGATCTTCGCTTCGCGTCCGCGTTCAAGGCGCAAGGTGGAGATCGCGAGCTGCTCGCCTTTCCGATGCAAGCCGACGTGTACGTGCGCGCCGGCGGCGAAGCGCTTTCGTTCGCGTTGACCGTCGGGCTTCGAGGAGGAGCGCGCGATCCGCAGCCCCGCCTCGTGGAGCGCATCGCGTCGCGCGAGCACTACCTCATGTATCAGCGGGAGAACGGCAGCTACCTCCGTGCGGGTCGGTTCTTCCCCGTGTTCGGGATCCGTTCGCAAGACCACACGGCGTTCGTTCGCCGGTATCTCGGGTTTCATACGCTCGAGGAGCCCTATGGCATCGGAGCGGGTTGGTTCGCGGACTCGTGGGAGGCTCATGTCTCTGCCTACGTCCCGCGACCGATCGAGTTTCTCGGCGCGGGCCTTCGCGCGAGCGGCGCCACGGTCTACGCCGAGAAGCGCCTCTTCGAGGACACGGCTGCGATCGCCGGGCAGGCTCGCGTCGCGAAGTCCGATACGGACGTGATCGCAACAACGGGCGTCGTCGGGAAACGGTGGTTCCCCGAAGCGGAGATCATGCTGCTCGGCGAGATCGATCTCCAGCGCCAGCAGTTCGCGAGCTCGATCGGGCCAACGCGCTATCAACTCGCCGCGTACGGTGGTGCGAGCACCTTCGTCGCCCGCGGGTGGATGGTCGGTACGGCGCTGCACTGGTGGCAGCCCGATCTGCGCGCGCGTTCTGCTCGCACTGCCTTCCAGCTCGACCTCCAATACTTCCCGCGTGCGCACGTCGAGCTCCACCTCCTCGCGCGGGCCGGCGGCGCCGGTGATCTCGACGATCCGGGCCTGCTCACACTCCTCCAGCTGCACTACTACCTATGAGCCGCATCCTCGTTGCCACCATCGCGTTGACGGCGTGTATCCCCGATCCACCCGCGCGCCCGAGCTTCCAGGTCGACGTCCTGCCGATCCTCGCGGCGAACTGCGTGCGCTGTCACGGATCACCCGCGCTCGGCGGCGCACCCAGCGAGTTTCGCCTCGACGCGTTCGACGACGCGGTGATCCGCGACGGCACGATGAACGACAGCTGCGGCGACGACGCCGCCGATCCGACGATCGCGTTTGTCCTCTGCGGCGCGCGAACACGCGCTGCGCTCACGGCCTTGCGCATTCGCGACACGGCCTATCCCATGCCGCCTCGCTTCCCGTTGGATGACTACCAGACCGAGGTGCTCGAGCGCTGGGCCAACGATCCGATCCGCGGGGAGCCTCGTGCCGGCAATCGCGAACCGACGATCGAGGTGCTCGACGTCGTCGATGCGGGAGCGCGCGCGACGATCTCGGTCGCCGTCGACGATGTCGATCACGACGTGGTTTCGGGGATCCTCTACGCACGACTGGACACCCCCGGCGCAGCACGCGTGATCGTGGGTCCGGTCGGTGGCGGGCACACGCGGCTGGACTGGGACACGACGGGCCTCGTGCGCGGAACCTACCGGCTCGTCGCATCGCTCGATGACGGCGCCGAAGCGATCGAGGTCTCGATGGGGACGATCACGCTCGCGGAGGTGCCATGAACGTTCGAGCCTTGGTGCTGCTGCTCGTCGCGGGATGCGCCGCGGATCTCGATGTCGAGCCACTCGGCGACTACACGCAATGGAAGCGGATCGACGTCACGGGGCCGGCGCCCGGGCACGGCAACACCTACCGGGTCATCTACGCCGACCCTCTCGCCGCCGATCCCGCGTGGCCCCTCCGGCTCGGCTATCAGGACGGTTCGATCCTCGTGAAGGAGATCCGCGACAACGTGGACGGACAACCCGGGGACCTCCAATACGTCGCGATCATGCGACGAACCAAGCCGATCGTGACCGCCCTCGAGGCGCAGGGTGGATGGTTGTACACCGAGAGCGACGAGCCCGGCGGTCCCGAGATAGAGCCGAGCTTCTGCTGGAATCGCTGTCACGTGGCCGCGCCCTACAACGGCGCCTGGTACGACTATCGACGCTGAAACTGTCCGACGATCACAGCGTGACGCAATGAGCGCGAACGGCCTCTCGCCATTCGGCGGCCGCGCTTCGTGCGCCGCGCGGTCGCCGGATCGTGATCCACAGCGCGACGGGTGAGAGCGGAGATGCAACCTCCACGGCGTGGAGGCCGAAAGCACGACCGATCACGGACGGCAACACGGCAAGACCGCCACCGCTCGCGACCCACGCCACCACGTGAGCGAGCGATGAGAGCGCGATGGGCGCTCGTGACTCGTCGCCGGGAACGACCGCGAATGCGACCTCGTCTCCGATGCTCGGCGTGAGGGAGCCGGTCGCCAAATGCCCTTTCGCGCCGAAGACTCGGCGTTCGAGTAGCGCGATGCGCGCCGAGTCGAGATCGGGATGCGTCGCGCGGTCGACGTGAACGATCGCATCGACGTCACCACGCAACAGACCTGCGGCGATCTCCATCGAGGGATCCACGAGCTCGAGGCTCGTGCTCGACGGCGTCAGCACCAGCGTCGAGAACGCCGGATCGACCGCGACCCGTAGAGAGTCCAACGGGGTGTGGATCGTCGTGATCGCGTCGTCGAGGTCGCGCATGCTCGCGCGCACCGTGCCGAGCAACGCGCGCCCGTGATCGTTGAGCCGCAGCTTGCCTCCGGAACGATCGAACAGCTCGGTGTCGAGGAGCTTCTCGAGGGTCCGGATCGCCTTCGAGAGCGCGGCGGAGGTCATCCCGAAGCGGCGCGCGGCGCGCGAGAGGCTCTCGACCTCGGCCACGACGCGAAAGTGCGGGAGCCACGGCCACACCTTGGACAGCTTCAGGAACGGCCGCATCGTCGTCGGCGGTACGTCGATGGAGCGTGAAGGTTACGGCCCCCTCAACCTGGAGTTGACGGATTCTTCGAGGTGGCGGTAACGCCAGCCTCTTCGTCGCGTACCCGGCGCATGAAGAACATCTCATCCTCCATCGCTTTGGCCACCCTTCTCCTCGCCGGCGTCGCCGGGTGCGCCGACGACAACACCTCCGAAGACCAACAAGCCGTGAAGTGCGAGGGCATCAACGAGTGCAAGGGCACGAGCGAATGCGCGGGTCCCGACGGCGCGAACGACTGCCAGGGCATGAACACGTGCGAAGGCATGGGCTGGATCAGCGTCGAGACCGAGAAGGAGTGCACCGACAAGGGCGGCACGGTGATCTGACATGTACGGTGTTGGCCTCAGGGCTTCCCACTATTCGGACTGGCTCGCGAACACGACCTCGCGTGGTCTCGACTTCGTCGAGGCCATCACCGAGAACTTCGCGACGCGCCAAGGCCGTCCGTGGGCGGTCCTCGAGGCCGTGCGCCGCGAGCTCCCCGTCGTCTTTCACGGTGTCTCGCTCTCGCTCGGAGGGCACGACTCGATCGATGCCGACTACGTCCGCTCCATCCGCGAGCTGGCTACGCGGTTCGACGCCGCGTGGATCTCGGACCACCTCTGCTACGGGACGTCGGATCGACATCACGCACATGACCTGTGGCCGCTCCCGCGCACCGAGGCCATGGTCGAACACGCGGCGACGCGGATCGCGCAGGTCCAGGACCTCCTCGGGCGCCGGATCCTCGTCGAGAACATCTCGACCTACGTCCAATTCAGCGCCGACGCGATGTCCGAGGCGGAGTTCGTCTCGGCCGTCGTCGAACGCGCCGACTGCGATCTGCTCCTGGACATCAACAACGTCGTGGTCAACGCCGCGAACCACGGCTTCGATGCGCACGAGTTCGTCCGCTCGATGCCCGCCGCGCACGTCAAGCAACTTCACGTCGCCGGCCACGGCGTACCCGACCCACCTGTTCGACGACCATCGCGGACCTGTCCCCGATGTCGTGTGGTCGTTGTATCGAACGGCGATCGATCATCTCGGCGAGACTCCGACGCTCGTCGAGTGGGACAAAGACGTCCCCGACCTCGACACGGTGATTGCCGAGGCACGTATTGCACGCACGATCGCCACGAGCGTGCGCGACGACGCTGGCGGCGCACGGGTACACCGCGACCTCGATGCCCGACGATCGGCGGTGATCGGTGCTCCATGACGAACCCGCTGCGATGGCGCTCTTGTGGCGCGCCGTCCGCTCCGATCTCGACGTACGCGAGCTGACTCCGTTTCGCTCGAGCGGGCGACTCGGCGTCGAAGCGGCGATCGCGATCTACAAGAACGCGTACTGGATCCGCCAACACGAGTGTCTGTGCGAGCTGTTTCCGCGGCTCGCACAGTGCCTCGGCGCGACGAGATTTCGCGACCTGGTCCGCCGATACCTGCTCGCGCACCCCTCGTCGCACCCGGAGCTCGAGCACCTCGGAGCCGATCTTCCGGCATTCCTCGCGACGACACCCGAGCGCCATCTCGCGTGCCTCGCCGCGCTCGAGCTCGCGCTCCTCGAGACTGCGCTCGCTCCGAACTCGGAGGTCGCGACGCTCGCGGCGATCCGTCCGTCGACGTTCGCACGCGCGCGGCTCCGTGTGGTCTCGAGCCTGCGGGTGGTCGTTCTCGACGACGACGCGCTGCACGTGCTTCATGGCGAGTCCCGCGAAGTGGTCGGAGCGCGCGCTGCGGTCACCGTCCGCGCCGGCTTCGTCACCAAGCTGCATCTGATCAGCCGCGACGAACACGCCGCACTCGAGCTCGTCCGCGCCGGCAAGCGCATCGGCGAGCTCCTCGACGCGCACGCACACGACGTGTCTGGACTCCACCAGTTCCTGCACCGCTGGTTCGCGCGAAGCTGGTTCGCAGCGATCGAAGAGGAGGCACCATGATGCGAGCGTTTCTGTGTTGTGTGCTCGTGACGATGGCCGCGTGTGCGGATCGAACGTGCTCGACCGAGCCCGGCCCCGAGATGCGGCCTGGATGGAACTGTCTGTCGTGCCATCGCGAAGGTGGCCAGGCCGAGAAGGTGCCCTGGACGGCAGGCGGGACGATCTTCGAGCACGCCGACGCCGACCCGTGTTCGGACGGGACGCCCGACGTCGACGTCGTCTTCTTCGATCGCGACGGCAAGGAGGTCGAGCGCGTGACGACAAACGCCGTCGGCAACTTCCACACGGCGACCCCGCTTCCCGAAGGGTTTCGCGTGGGCGTCGAGCGCGAAGGACGCCTCGCGATGATGCCGTTTCCGCCGCCCGCTGGATCGTGCAACGCGTGTCATGCGACGAAGCCGATCGCGAAGGCCAAGGGTCTCATCCGCGCACCGTGAACGA
>JBJXGN010000170.1:0-62946 GCA_046160585.1 Kofleriaceae bacterium | reverse complement strand
CGCGAAACGATTTCGACCGGATGGCTGGTGCCTCGTCGATGGAGCGGGATCGGTCGACTTGTCGCTGCTTACGGTCCTTGCCTCGGCGCAAGTACAAGATCTATGACGATTTCCTGGTCCCACGCGGGTAAGTGCCCGTCGGGGTCGCAACGCAATCGGGAGGGTCCCATCCTCCACCAAACTACTGAAACTCGCGGATCCTTCGATCCGCCAGACGGCTCGCGTGCCATCGGTCGATCGTGCCGGGGTGAACGAGAGCCCGTCGGGGAACAGGGCGAGGAACACTTCGCGGAGATCGCGCTTGTCGGCGAGCGCGCTTCTTAGGTCCGCGAGTCGCCCACGAGCGCCGGATTCGATCTTCGTGACGAGCGCCGCGAGATCCTCGGGCGTTCGGCGAGCCGCGATGATCTGCGCCTCGAGATGCTGGATGCGGGTGGTCCGCTTCTTCAGCTCGGTGATGAGCTCCGGGACCTCGTCGGCCATCGCTACCGCCTTCGCGAGCCGCCTCTGCTCGGCGCGCGCCGTGGCGACCTCGGCCTCGAGCGCGGCGACGTCGGCATCGCGCTTCGGCAGCTGCGCTGCGATCTCGCTCCGGATCTCGGCGAGCACCAGCTGCAACACACCCTCGCTCAGGACGTGCTTCTGGAGATGGTCGACGAGTGCTGCTTCGACCTCGGCCATCGGTTGATGAACCGTCACGGCGCACACGGCACTGCCGCGCTCGTGATGCTTCGCGCACCCGTAGCAGAGGACGCGCTCCTTTGGTCCGCCATAGGCGATGACTCGCGCCGCCGCGATCGCGCCGCCACACGAGCCGCACTTCGCGATGCCGGTGAGCGGGTACTTTCCCGTGGGGCGTCCGGCGCGGAGGTACGGTCCACGCGTGGTGAACCGCTCCGCCACCGCGAACCAGGTCGCGTCATCGACGATCCGCCACTCGGGGAGATCGATCGTGATGATCTCGTGCGGATCCGCCTTCACGCGAACCATGCTGCCGCCCAGCTGCACCTTCTTGATGCGGCCATGCATGTAGATGCCGCGATAACGAGGGTTCAGCAGAATGGTGCGGATCGCAGATGATGCCCACGAGCCTGAGCCGCGACGACCGGCAGAGGGAGAGGGCACACCTTCATGGTTGAGCTGATGCGCGATCGCCTTGAGCCCGCGGTTGGCGAGATACTCGGCGTAGATGCGCTGCACGATCGGCGCTTGCTGGTCGTCGACCACCGCGACGGTGAAGCGCCGACCCGAACCATCGCTCTTGCGCTCCAGCGTGTAGCCGTAGCAGGACCCGCCGGCGATCCGGCCCTGACGCACACGCGAGCGCAGGCCTTCACGTGTGCGCGAGCGGATCGCCTCGAGCTCCATCTGGTGCCCGGTGCCCTGGATGAACGTCGTCGCCTGATCGATGGCGTTCGCGAACGCGACCTCGTGGCCGCTCGAGTAGTAGAACAGCCGGCAGCCGCGATCCCGCACGAGGTCGCGAATCACGAGCGTCACCTCGATCGCATCGCGGCCGAGGCGAGACTGATCGCGGCAGACGATCACGTCGCCTTTCTTCGCCTCCGCGATCAAGGCTCGAAGACCCGAGCGATTGAGGAAGTCATCACCCGCTCGACCATCGTCGACGTAGTCGGTGCGAGGCTGATCGGTGAGCTCCATCCGCGCGATCAGCTCGTCGCAGCCGCGGGTTTGAACGTCGAGACTGAACTGCTGCTTGCCCTCGTCGTTCTTCGACCGCCGCCGATACGTTCGGATGTTCATACCGTCCCCTTCTGTGCTCGTACGTGAACGCGTGCCAGCGGCTAAATCATCCGACCGCGGGCGGATTCTCGCAATCAACAGCCTCGGGGCTCTCGCGGTCTCGCACGTGATGTTCGGCGCGACCAACGATTCGCTGGGTTTCGCATCGAGCGCTGCGAGGATCGCTCGACATGCCGTGGCGCGTGCCGATGCAAGACTCGTCGCTCGCGTCGAGCATCGTTGCTGCGCGGATGCTTTCGATCAGCGCCTCCACGTAGCACCTCCCGCACCGCGGACTCGTTCAGACTGCGCGAGCGAGGTGCCAGCCGATCAGACCGGTCACCAGACATCCCAGTACGGTGCCCGCCAGATAGACCGCCGCCCGCGCCCAGGCGCCCGATTGCATCAGAGCCAACGTCTCGTGGTTGAAGCTCGAGTACGTCGTGAATCCGCCCAGAACGCCCGTTGTGAGCGCGAGGGTCATCGTCGGACCGACCCTGTCGCGAAGGGCTAGTTGAAGGACAAAGCTCAGTAGCAGTGAGCCGAGCAGATTGATCGCGAGTGTCCCCCAAGGAAACGTTGGCCAGCGTCGCATCGCGAACAGACCGATCTGGTAGCGCGCGATCGAACCGACAGCACCGCCAATTCCGACCCATAGCGAGTTCATTCGCCGAGCCTAGCTCGGTCGTCCCGGCAGTGAATGCTTTTAGCAGTCCGGTCATCGTTGCTCCTCAGGCCGTGATTTTCGCGGCGCTCGTGGTGGGGTGAGACGATCGTCGGTCCAGGGCACCGCGAGCCAGCGAGGACATCACCGGCGCTCACCATGGTGGCGAGACGGCTCCGTCGTCACCTCATCGATCGCGTTCGCGAAGTGAATGTCGCGATCGCGCACGAGATCGCGGATCACGAGCGGGACCTTGTGAGCATCGCGACCGAGCCGCGACTGGTCTCGACCGATGATCAGGCCGCCGCGCTTCGCGTCGAGGAGTAGCTGGCGCAAGCCCGCGCGCCTCAGGAAGCGGCCCCATCATCCGACCGCGGGCTGATTCTTGCAATCAACACCCTCGGGGATCGCGTTGGCAAAGATCAGCTCCTGCCGTACGAGGACCCGAGCGAGCGTTCGAGCCAGGGAACGTCCATCGCCGACGTACCGGAGCTGCACGATGGGTCGCGTGTTCGTGTTGGCGGACGGCCTCATACTGGTTACCGGCGGTGACGAGGCATTCGCGGACGTAGCCCGATCGAATAGGTGCTGATCTCCGGCCAAGACCGCGCGCGCCCACCACTTTCGCGTTTCGATTTTTCAATGTGCATGACTGCCGGAAAGTCTGCGCCGCGATCACGCCATATCCCCTAAACATGCTGGGGTAGATGGGGGGCCTACTTGCCCTCGACTTTCCAGGCACGCGAAGCGCGCTGGCCACGATCGTCGTCGGACGTACGCAGCAAGAATCCTGGAGAAAAAGTCCGCGACTGGATTGGGCACTTCATTGCTTCTGCGCTGGCGAGCTATCGCCGTCACGCGCGAATGCGCCGCTCAGTCTCGTGCGTCAACAACCGCCTGTTCGAGATGTGTGCGCGCAGCAGCGCCGGTCCAATCTCGGGCACCGGCATAGCGCCTGACAAGCGTGCCACCGCGATCGACCAGGTAGGAGTCGGGCAAGGTCGACGCGCCGAACCTGCGATGGACTTCCGTAATTTCAGGACGAACGGCGGCGCGCGGGATCTTGCCTTCGAAGAACAGGCGCATCTCGTCCCACTCGTCATCGACCGAGACCGCCAGAAGCTCGAACGTGCCGGACGTCTCGAGCGTCCTCGCCAGTGCGAGCAGGCCGGGCAGCTCATCGCGACAGGGTTCGCACCACGTGGCCCAGAAGTGGACCATCACGACCTTGCCCTTCATCTGAGCGAGTGTCGCCTTCGTCCCGTCGTGCCTGGTAAACGCGAGCTCGGGCGCCGCTCGCGGCGCGATCGCCTCCGAAGCGAACGGTGCGGCGCTCGGTACGTCGCGGGCACGCTTGACCGCGAGGTAGATCGCGATCGCGGCGGCCTGCACCAGGACGAGGACTACGACCCCGATCGCGATCCGGCGATGACGCGGCTGCATCCGTCAGTCTGCCACCGCGACGGTGGTTGCCGGGGGAAGGGTTTTCGACCGCTTGCCGATCCACTCGTAGAGCACCGGCAGGACGAACAGCGTCAGCAGCGTCGACGAGATGATGCCGCCGATCACTACCGTCGCAAGCGGGCGCTGGACCTCTGACCCGATGCCCGTGTTGAGTGCCATCGGGACGAATCCGAGGCTCGCGACAAGTGCGGTCATGAGGACCGGGCGCAGTCGCCGCTCCGCGGCCTGACGAACGGCCTGGTCGATGCGCAGTCCCTCCGCGAGATGCGCGCGGAACTGCGAGACGAGCACCATGTCGCCGAGGACTGCGACTCCTGAGAGCGCGATGAAGCCGACGCCCGCCGACACGCTGAACGGGATGTCGCGGAGCCAGAGCGCGACCACACCGCCGATCGCTGCGAACGGAACGCCCGTGAACACGCGCACGGCGTCGAGGATGCGGCCATACGTGAAGTAGAGAAGGGCGAAGATCAGGATCAACGCGATCGGAACCACGATCATCAGCCGCAGCTTCGCTGCTTCCAGGTGTTCGAACTGCCCGCCGAAGCGGAGGTAGTAGCCCGGAGGTAGCGAGACCTTCGCGTCGATCTCGCGGCGTGCCTGCTCCACGAAGCTACCGATGTCCCGACCTCGAACGTTCGCCTGCACCACGATCCGGCGCTTGCCGAACTCGCGCTGCACGGTCGACGGTCCTTCCACCGTCTTGATCGTCGCGAGCTGCGCGAGCGGGATCCGGTCACCGTTCGCCGCGGTCACGAGGATGCGGCCGACCGCGACGGAGTCGGTCCGGTAGTTGTCGGCGATGCGCACCGTGATCGGGAACCGGCGGTCGCCGTCCTGGAGCTCGCCGACTTCGTAGGTGCCGAGCGCTCGTACGACGTCGAGGACATCGTCCTTCGCGATGCCGTGGCGGGAGATCGCATCAGAACTGACCTGGATCTGAAGCACCGGGAGGCCCGTCACCTGCTCGGTGACGACGTCGGCTGAGCCGTCGATGCCCTTCAAGACGCGCTCGATCTCGGCTGCCTTGGTGCGGAGCACGTCGAAGTCGTCCCCGAACAGCTTCACGCCGAGGTCCGAGCGCACACCGGCGATCATCTCGTTGACGCGCATCTCGATCGGCTGCGTCAGCAGAGCGCGCATACCGGGCATGACCTCGAGCTCGCGCTGCATCTCGGCGACAAGCGCATCTTGCGTGCTGGCGCGCTTCCACTTGCTGCTCGGGGTGAGGGTGACGAACACGTCGGAGAGCTCGACGCCCATCGGGTCCGTCGCGATCTCAGCGCTTCCGCTGCGCGTCCACACGCGTTCGATCTCGGCCGGGAACTTCTCCAGCAGCGTGCGTTCGATCTGGAGTCCGTACCGCACGGACTCGTCGAGCGAGACGGAGGCGAGACGAACGGTGTTGATCACCACTGTGCCCTCGCGCAGGCGGGGGATGAACTCGGAGCCGAGCTGGGTAGCGAGGAACACAGCGTTGCCGAGCAGCAGCACGGCGATGCCGACGACGATCCAGCGGGCACGGAGAGCTGCCTCGAGCGCCGGGCGATACGCGCGCTTGAGGCCGCGCACGAGGATGTTCTCGCGGTGCGAGAGCCGCTTCGGGAGCACCAGGCTGGCGAGCACGGGGATCAAGGTCAGCGACATCAACATCGAGCCGAGCAGCGCGAAGATCACGGTCAGCGCCATCGGGCGGAACATCTTCCCCTCGATGCCTTCGAGCGCCAGGATCGGCAGGTAGACGATCATGATGATCAGCTCGCCGAACATCGTCGGCTTGCGTACCTCGAGCGCAGCGTCACGAACCACATCGATCACGGAGCGCTTGCCGTCGTTCTCGCCGAGCCGCGTGACTGCGTTCTCGACCATGATCACGGAGCTGTCGACCACGAGGCCGAAGTCGATCGCTCCGAGGCTCATCAGGCTTCCGGCGATTCCGGCACGGGTCATCAGGTCAAACGCGAACAGCATCGAGATCGGAATCGCCGACGCCACGAGCAGGCCCGCGCGCAGGTTGCCGAGGAACACGAACAGGACCGCGACGACGAGGATCGCGCCTTCGAGCAGGTTCGTCCGCACGGTCGCGAGAACTCGATCGACAAGCGTCGTGCGCTCGTACACGGTCTCCGCTCGCACACCTGCGGGCAACGTCTTGCGGATCTCCTCGAGTCGCGCCGCGAGCCGCTCCGTGACCGCGTGACTGTTCTCGCCCATGAGCATGAAGCCGAGCCCGAGCACGACCTCGCCCTTGCCGTCGGCAGTGACGGCACCACGGCGGATCTCGCGACCCTCGACGACCTTGGCGACGTCGCGGATCCGTATCGGTACGCCATCCTTCGCAGTCACCACGACGTCTTCGATCTCGGACTTCTTGGTAATCACCCCGATGCCCTGCACGAGCGACGACTCGCCCGCTTGATCGATCGCGCCACCGCCCACGTTCTGGTTGTTGCGTTCGAGCGCGTCGACGATGCTGGCCAGCGAGAGCCCGCGTGTCTGCAGCGTCGCCGGATCGACGACGACCTGGTACTGGAGCTCGTCGCCTCCCCACGAGTTCACCTCGGCAACTCCGGGGACCGAAGCGAGCTGCGGACGGATGATCCAGTCCTGGATCGTTCGGAGCTCCGCCGCCGTCTTGCCTTCTCCGGTCACGACGTAGTGGAAGACCTCGCCGAGGCCGGTGGCGACTGGGCCGAGTTTGGGTCGCTCGACACCTCGCGGTAGCTCCACCGCGTCGATTCGTTCCTTGACCACCTGCCGCGCCAGGTAGATGTCGATGTCGTCGTCGAACGTGACCGTGACCTGCGAGAGCCCGAACTTCGAGATCGAGCGAACTTCCTCGAGACCAGGTAGTCCCGAGATGGCCTGCTCCACGCGGGTCGTGATCTGTCGCTCGGTCTCCAGCGGAGAGAGGGACGCCGCCACGGTGTTGACCTGGACCATCACCGGTGTCGTGTCGGGGAACGCATCGATCGGCAGCCGGCGGAATGCGAGCAGGCCCGCGACCACGACACCGAGCCACCCGAGGATGACGACGAGCCGGTGCTTCAGAGACCAGGTGATGACAGCGTTCAACATCGTTACTCGCAGCAGCCCGCGCCGATGCTGCCCTTGAGGGTCTCGGTCTTGAGCATGAAGCTGCCGTCGGTGACGACGTCCTCGTCGACCTTGAGGCCTGATGTGATCTCGACGCGATCGTTCTCGCGAACGCCGGTCTTCACGCGGCGCACCTCGTACTCACCTTCGGTGAGCTTCACGAACACCAGGTCGACATCTGCGACGCGCTGCACTGCCATGCGCGGCACGATCACCGTGGCCTCGGTATCCCCGAGCGCGATCTGCGCACGTCCGAACATGTTCGCGCGCAGCGAGCCGTCTGGGTTCGCGAGGCTCACGCGCGCCTTTGTGGTCCGGGTCTCTCGCGCGACCTCGGGCGCGATGTACTCGAGCGTGCCCTTGAACTCCGAGCCGGGCAGGGCGTCCGATGTGATGACAACCTCCTGGCCGACGCGGACTCGACGAAGCTCCGTCTCGGGAATCTCGATCTCGGCGCGCATCGAGCTCGTGTCGACGATCTCGAACAGCACCTGATCGTCTGAACCGACCATGTGACCGATCGTGATGTTCCGCTTCGTCACAACGCCGGCGATCGGCGCGGTCACGACATAGCCGTTCGCTCCGGCGCCTTTGCCGACGATGCTGACCGATGCACCAGCTGCCGATTGCTCGGCTCTCGCGGCGTCGATCTCCTGCTGCGCCGCCAGAACGTCCTTCTGCGCCGCGATTCCTTGCTGCAGCAGCTCCTTCTCGCGCTTGTAGTTCGCTTCGGCCACCGCGACGCGCGAACCCGCTGCACGCATGCGCGAACGATCGGCGCCGACCGAGGCACTCTCGATCACCGCAATCGGTGCGCCGGCCTTCACCGTGGTCCCGACGTCGACCTTGACCTCACGAACCACGCCTGCCGCACGCGCGTTGACCTGCGCCCACTTCGACGCGTCGTACGTGATCGAGGCGAGCGCTTCGAGGCGCGCACCGCCCGGACGCTTCTCCGCCTTCACGGTCTTGATGCCGGCGAGTCGCGCTGTCTCTGGTGTCTTGAGTCGAACCTTCGTGCCGTCTGGTGGGGCCTTGTCCGCTGCGACGTCTGCGGCGGGGCGCCCACCACGCTCCGGGTGATGGACCGGGCACACGGACATCGGGAACCCGTGCTCCTCGCAGTAGTCGCCCTTGGATTTGAAGATCGAGATTAGCTTCGGATTGTGCTTCGTGCAGATCGCCTCCAGCACGCCGTGGTCGCACAACGCTCCTTCGGAGGCCGCGCCGGTCGACGCAGCCTCCTTCTTCGCGGTGGTTTCCTTGTTCCCACACGCGGGCACGAAGGCCAGCGTGAGCACGACGAGCGCGAGGTAGATGCGCATGGTTCACTTCTTGGGCGGGCGGACGATCTTGATGTCGGGGTTGCACTTCAGGCACTGCGATTCGGGAAGTCCGTGCTCCGCGCACCAGTCATTTGTCGCCTTGAACGCGGCGATGAGGCTGGGGTCGCACCGCGTGCACTGAGATTCGGGAACCGCGTGCTCTCCGCACCAGTCCTCGTGTGAACCGGGGACGACGTCCTTGCCCGCGTGACCCTCTCCCTTGGCGGGCTCGGTCTTGGTCGCAGCGGGCTTGTCCTTCTCGCCGCTCTTGCTGCAACCGGTGATGACGAGGAACGCGGCGAGGAGCGTGGTGGTGATGAACGTCTTCATGGAGTCTCCTGGATTGGTGATGGGTCTGAGCGGGTGGTGGGAGCACCGCGCGCGATCCAGAGATCGACGGCGGCAAGGGCAGCATCGAGCAACCGATCGAGGTGCTCGCGTCGGGTGTCGAGTGCCTCGCGACGAATCACGAGCAGAGCACCGAGATCGATCTTGCCCGCGCGATAGCTCGCGGACGCTGCCGACTCGTTTTCGATCGAGAGTGGAACGGCCTCCAGTTCGAGGATCCGTACGGCCGCGATCATCGCAGTGGAGGTCTGGCTCGCGCTCTCGACCTCTGCGCTCGCGAGCGCCGTGCGGGCGGCGAGCTCGGCCCCCGCGCGTTTGCCGCGGGCTCGAGCGCGAGCTGCTTCGCCCTGGCCGTGCTCGAACACGGGCAGGGCGATCGAGATTCCGCCGAGCACGATGTCGGCGTCACGCTCGTGCTCGTAACTGACGCGGAGGTCGAGGCTGGGCCAGCGTTCCGTCCGCGCAGAGGCGACCTCGGCGCGCGAGACCTCGATCTCTTGCGCGAGAGCCCGAAGGTCCGGGCGGGCGTTTCCGCCTGCGGTTTCGAGCATGCGGCGATCGGCGAGGTCCCCGACGACCGGCGTGATCGGAATCCCGAGCACGGCCGCGAGCTGTGCGCGCGCGCGCGCCTGTTCGCCGCGAGCGACGACGACGCCGCTCTTCGCACGCGCAACTTCGCCCCGCGCCAGGTTGACCTCGAACTCCGCGACGTCGCCCGCACGCATCCGTTGCCGCGCGGTGACCTCGGCCGCATCGGCGAGGCGAACGCGATCCTCCGCGAGCGAGAGGCGGCGATCCGCGTGGAGTGCCTGGTAGTAGGCGCTCACAGCGGCGCCGACCGCCGTCCGCTCGACACTCTGCGCTTCGAGCCGCTCGCGCTCGATCTCGGCATCGACGACGGCGACTCGCTTGTCGCGGCGACCGCCGAGGTCCAGCGGGAACGATAGGGAGGTCTGCACGTCGGTCGAGAGACCGTCGCCGCTCCGGCGTGGTCCGACGTCCGCCTCGAACACCGGGTTTCGCGTCGCGAAGCGCCGCGCACCGACGAGGTCGGACCGCGATTCTTCGATCCGCGCGCGCGCGATCACCGCGCTCGGCGCACGAGTGCGTGCGAGCTCGATCACTCGAGAGAACGACAACGCAGGTTCCTCGGCATGAGCCGAAGACGCTCCAATGCAAAGCACGGAGAGGCAGACAAACCAGCGACGAGACATGGCACCACTTCCTCGCCGAGATCACGAGCGTGATCGCAGCGCCCGCGCATGCGCGGGAGAGACCTAGGTCCGGGGTGATCGAGGACTAGGCGGAAGCGCGCGGAGGGTGAAAGACACCACGGCCGGGCGGACTGGTCGGAAGCTGAGACGATGCAACGATCGACACGAACCTGTCGAGGGTCACCGGAATCACGGCGGCGGGCGCTGTCGTTGGAATCGAGAAGGCCGGGGAGCAAGCACAGGCATGGCAGAGCGGCGGGCACCGATCGCCGTGGCCCTCGGGCTCGTTGCTGTCGCGCTCGCTGCCGCCATCGGCGCAGCAGTCGTCGTCCTCGCCCATGCTCGCCGCGATCGCCGACGACAGTCCGGACGCAGAGAGCGTCAACAGGACGATCAGGATGGCGAGAAGGGGTCGCACGGACACGTCAGCATAGCCCTGGTGGGTGCAGGACGGCAACCTCGCTCACGAGTGCTGCATTCCGGTCGCGCGAACCAGCGGCCACGACTGCCGAATCACACCGAAGGCTGAACGGAGGAACAGCACCGCCACGAGCGAGCCCGCGACGATATCGGGCCATGCGTGATTGGTGCCCCAGACGCCGATGGCTGCCAGAAGAACTCCGACATTCGCGATCACGTCGTTGCGCGAGCACTCGAAGGTGCTGCTCATGTTGATGTCCGCGCTGCGATGCCTCCAGAGCAGCGCCAGGCACCCGACGTTAGCAACGAGCGCGAGCCCGCCGAAGATCGCCATCAGGCTCGAGGTCGGAGTGACCCCGGACTCGATCTTCAGCGCGACCTCGACGATCACCCACAGCCCGAACGCGAGGATCACGAAGCCCTTCGTCAGCGCGGCGCCCGCCTTCCAGCGCGGACCACGGGCGAGAGCATAGAGACTCAACATGTAGACCAGCGCATCGCCGAGCATATCGACGCTGTCCGCCATGAGGGCAGTGGAGCGAGCGACCACGCCCGCGCCGAACTCGATGAAGAACATCGCGAGATTGATCGCGAGGACGACCTGCAGCATCTGACGACGCTGGCCCTGGCCGAGCGCCTCGATCTCCCGGGCTTTGTGGTTGCAGCAGTCGTCCCCCATCGAGTGCGGTCTACCATGCGGCTAGGATTCGACCGGACTTACGGAAGTGGGCCTGCGTGCGATGCCCATTGACGCGTTGACCGATAGGAAGGCGGGGGCTATCGTTGAGGTGCTCGTGCGCGCCCGGATCCTTGCCCTCCTGCTGACCCTGTCGATCGTTCCATCGACGATGGAGCTGGTTGAAACCGTGGTGCATTGGGTGGAGCACGGTGATTCCGCGCATGGCGACGGACACGAGACGTCTGCGCTCGGCGGAACCGACGAGCACGGGTGCTCGGGGACGTTCCACCTTTGCCCCTGCCACACCGCCAACGTGTTGGCTTCCAACGTCGTGCTCGATCTGAGCGCCTACAGCTTCCTCGAATTCGAAGCATGCGTTGCACCTGCATCCCGTGTTGGTCTGGGCGCGACGGCGCCGCCGATCCGACCTCCGATCGCGTGACGTTCGCTGAAGCTGCCGGGTCGATCTGATCCTCGGCCCGGCTCCGATCACGAACGAACAACGAGGCGCGGGATCTCCCGTGCCTGTGAGGTCACATGCAGCGTTTCAAAGCGCTCTCGCGGCTTGCCGCGGGGGCATCGATCCTGTTGATCAGCGGCCACGTCGCCGCTGCGCCTATCACTCTCGACCAGGCGATCCAGCGTGCCGTCGGTCGGCCGCTGGTTACGATGGCCGGGGCATCCAGCGAAGCCGCTCGCCACGACGCGGAGCAGGCGAGTCTTTCCGCCTACAACCCGGACGTCACCGTGGGCGCGGGCCCTCGATTCGTCGGCGACGAGCGCTCGATCGCGCTGCAGATCGGGCTCGGACACACGATCCAGCTGGGAGGTAAGCGCAGCGCACGACGCGCGGTCGCAGATGCCCGGATCGATGCCGCCGACGTGGAGCGATTCGCAGCCAACCTCCTCGCGCGCGCGGAGACCTGGCGCGCTTTCCAGCTTGCACTCGTGCTTCGCGAGCGAGTCGCGATGGCCAAGGAGGCCGAGCAGGTCTCGATCCAGGTCGAGGAGGCCACGACGGAGCGGCAGAAGGTCGGGTTCGGGACGCAGCTCGAGCTCAACCTGACGACGGCCGAGGTCGGTCGTGCTCGCCACGATCGCCTCGACGCCGAGCGCAAGTACGACATGGCGGTCGCGGAGCTGGCGAGTGCGATCGGCGCCAAAGCAACGGAATCGATCGAGCCCGCCGGCACGCTCGTGCCGACGCCGGCACTCGGCGGCGATACCGAGGCCCTGATCGCGCGGGCCGTTCGCGAGCGCCCCGAGGCTCGACTCGCACTCGCGTCCTCGAAGGTCGCGCGTGCCGAGATCCGGGTCGCGGACGCAGATGCGATCCCTGACCTCACGCTGGGCGTCAGCTACGGCTACGAGCGCGATCCCGACGTCACGGCGCAGACGCTCCTCGCGACGGCGTCGATCGGGCTGCCGCTGTTCAACCGAAATCAGGGCAAGCGTCGCGCCGTGCGCTCGCTGGCCAGTCGTGCGGAGATCGAGCTCGCGTGGACGACCACCGAGATCGAGCGCGAGATCCGGGTCGCCGTCTCCAGCTACCAGCGCGCGCGTGAAGCAGTCCTGGGCTTCAACAAGGAAGTAAACGAGACGTTGCACGAGAACCTCGAGCTCGCGCGCGCGTCGTACACGAGCGGCAAGATCGACTACTTCCAGTTCAACGTCGTGCGGCGCGAGCTCCTCGCGAGCCGCAACGCGTACCTCGATGCCTTCGAGGAGACGATCGAGGCGTGGTCCGCAGTCCAGCAAGCAACGGGCGGGGAGGTGATGCCATGAAGCGGATCGCGATCGTGTTGGCGCTGGTCGTCGCATGCGGCAAGAAGGCTCACGACGAAGGCCATGCCGAAGGGAAGGACGAGCACGGTCACGCGGAGGGCAAGGACGAGCACGGGGAGAAGGACGAACACGGCGAGAAGGGCGAGCACGGAGAGAAGGGCGCGAAAGGCGGGAAAGATGAGCATGGCGACGAACACGGCGACGAAGGCGGCGAGAAACATGAGGAGGGCGTCGTTCGCCTGACCAAGGAGCAGGTCGCGACTGCGAAGATCACCACGGTCATCGCGGCCACCCGAGCGGTGTCTTCGGAGATCCAGGCCACCGCCGAGATCGTTCCCCCGGACGACGGCATCGCGCGCGTTGGCTCCAAGATCAGCGGGCGGATCACCCGGCTGCCCGTGGCTGTCGGAGCGATGGTCAAGGCTGGCCAGCTGATCGCGGTGGTCGACTCTCCCGAGCTCGCGACGGCGAAGTCCGACTACCTCGGGGCAGCAGCGCAGGCGCGGCTCACCCGCGAGACCGCCGACCGCGAGAAGATCCTGTTCGAGAAGAAGATCTCTGCGGAGCAGGACTATCGGGTTGCAGAGGCCGAGGCGACGAAGTCCCGCGCGGCGAAGGAAGCCGCCGAGGCACGGCTGCATACGCTCGGCTTCAGCGACGCGCAGCTCCAGCGGTTCAGCGCCGAGCAACATTCGTCCTCGTCGATCATGGTGACCACCCCGATCGCTGGCGTCGTGGTCGAACGCCCCGTCTCGCTCGGGCAGGTGATTCAGCCCGAGGACACGGTCGGGGTGATCATGGATCTCCGGACGGTGTGGATGCAGGTCGACGCCTACGAGCGCGATCTGGCGCAGCTCGCGATCGGTCAGAAGGTGACGGCCTTCGTGCCAGCGTGGAAGGAGCGCGAGTTCGTCGGTGACATCCAGTCGATCGGCGCCGTGGTCGATCGCAAGTCCCGAACGATCAAGGTGCGCGTCGTGATTCCGAATCCCGATGGAGCGCTCAAGCCCGGGATGTTCGCGAAGGTCAGCCTCGCAGGGAGCAAGGGCGAGGCGAGGCAGGGCCTGTTCGTCCCGAGTGCCGCGGTCCAGCGCGACGGCGACAAGTTCATCGTGTTCGTGCCCACCAGCGAGACAGAGTTCCAGCTCCGCGAGGTCGAGACCAGCGTCAGCGCCGACGGTTGGGTCCAGATCACCCGTGGTGTCGTGGCCGGCGAGAAGGTCGTGACGACCGGCGCCTTTCAACTCAAGTCCGAGGCTCGCCGCGAGAGCTTCGGCGGGCACGAGCACTAGAGGATCCCATGATCGAAAAAATCCTCGAGTGGTCTCTCAAGAACCGGGTGATGGTCATCATCGCGTCGCTGGTGCTCGTCGCCGGTGGACTGACGGCGATGATGTCGCTGCCGATCGATGCGGTCCCTGACGTCACGAACGTCCAGGTGCAGGTGCTGACCTCCTCGCCCGCCTTGGGCCCGGAAGAGGTCGAGAAGTTCATCACCACGCCTGTCGAGCAGGCGATGAGTGGCTTACCGGATCTCGTCGAGGTCCGCTCGACGTCGAAGTTCGGTCTGTCCGCGGTCACGATCGTGTTCGAGGACGGCACCGACATCTACTTTGCCCGCCAGCAGATCGGCGAGCGCCTGGCAGCGGCGAAGGAGGCCATCCCACCAGGATACGGCGAGCCGGAGATGGGCCCGGTCTCCACCGGCCTCGGCGAGATCTTCCAGTTCGAGGTCCGCGCGACGGAGGGTGCCCCGAAGACTCCGATGGAGCTGCGAACGATCCTGGAGTGGGAGATCGCACCTCGGCTCCGCAACGTCGCTGGCGTCGTCGAGGTCAACTCGTTCGGCGGCGAGCTCAAGACCTACGAAGTTCGCGTCCGACCCGATGACATGACGCGGCTCGATGTGTCCCTCGACGAGGTCGTCGAGGCTCTCGAGCAGAACAACGCCAACGCGGGTGGTGCGTACATCGAGCAGAACGCCGAGCAGTACCTGATTCGTGGCGAAGGTCTGCTCGCGAATGCCGACGATATCGGCGATGTGGTCGTCCACTCCAGCGAGGACGGCAAACCCGTGTTCGTCCGCGACATCGCCTCGGTGGCACTCGCTCCCATGGTGCGCCAGGGAGCCGTGACGCGCGACGGTCGAGGCGAGGTCGTGACGGGCATCGTGATGATGCGGATGGGCGCGAACTCGCGCGAGGTCGTGACGGCGGCGAAAGAAGCGCTCGACGCGATGAAGCCGGCCCTCGCGAAGCTCGGGGTCACCATCGATCCGTTCTACGACCGGACGGATCTCGTCAAGAAGACGGTGAATACCGTGGCGACGAGCCTGATCGAAGGCGGCATCCTCGTCGTCGCGATCTTGTTCATCATGCTGCGCAACCTCCGCGCGGGGCTCCTCGTGTCGCTGGTGATCCCGTTGTCGATGCTCGTGGCGTTCATCGGCATGCGGCGGTTCGGCGTCTCGGGAAACCTCATGTCGCTCGGCGCGATCGACTTCGGCCTCATCGTCGACGGCGCGGTGATCGTGATCGAGAACTCGGTACGACTGATCGCGGAACGCTGCCATCAGCTCGGTCGCCCGCTCACGGCGGAGGAGCGCACCGCAACCGTGCTGCAGGCCAGCCGCGAGGTGCTGCGATCGGCGACGTTCGGCGTGTTCATCATCGCGATCGTCTATCTACCGATCCTGACCCTCACCGGGATCGAGGGAAAGATGTTCATCCCGATGGCACTCACGGTGCTGTTTGCGCTCGCCGGTGCCCTGGTTCTCGCGATGACCTTCATCCCGGCGGTCGCGTCCCTGCTGTTGCCACGCCGGCTCTCGGAGAAGGAGAGCTTTCTGGTCGTCGGTGTCCGCAAGGTCTACGAACCCGCGCTTCGCGGTGCGCTCCGGCACCGGTGGTCTGTGTTGGTCGTGGCGGTCGTGGTCCTCGCCACCAGTGCTATCGCCGGATCTCGTCTCGGTAGCGAGTTCGTGCCGAAGCTCGACGAGGGCGCAATCGCGATGCAGGCGATTCGCCTGCCGAGCATCTCGCTCGAGGAATCGGTACGGCAGACGACGGAGCTCGAGAAGATCGTCAAGAAGTTCCCGGAGGTCACGACCGTGATCTCCAAGACCGGGCGCGCCGAGATCGCGACGGATCCGATGGGCGTCGAGATCTCCGACATCTTCATCATGCTGAAGCCACACGACGCGTGGACCACCGCGGACACCCGCGAAGGCCTCGTCGTGAAGATCGACGAGGCGCTGAAGCGTTCGCTGCCGGGGCAAAACTTCAGCTACTCGCAACCGATCGAGCTGCGAGTCGCCGAGCTGATCTCCGGGGTGCGATCCGATGTGGCGCTGAAGATCTACGGCGACGACCTCGTTGCGCTCGAACGGATCGCGCAGAGCGCGGTGGCGGTGCTGTCCAAGGTTCCGGGTGCGGCAGATGCCAAGGCAGAGCAGACCGCGGGATTGCCCGTGATGCGTGTCCGGATCGATCGTCGCGCGATCGCGCGCTACGGGATGAATGCGTCCGACGTGCTCGAGGTCATCTCGACGGTCGGCGGTCGTGAGGTCGGCATCGTGCTCGAGGGCCAGCGACGCTTCGCACTGACCGTTCGCTTCGATCCCGAAGCACGCAACACGGTCGAGAAGGTCAGGGGCCTCAAGGTGCGGTCGCCGAGTGGTGTGCTCGTGCCGCTGTCGGAGCTCGCTAACATTCGCGTGGAGGAGGGCCCCGCGCAGATCAGCCATGAATCCGGGCGGCGCCGCGTGACCGTCGAGCTCAACGTCCGCGGTCGCGATCTCGGTGGCTTCGTCGCCGATGCGCAGGCGGCCCTCGAACGCTCAGGCGTGATCCCGGCCGGGTACTTCACCGACTGGGGCGGGCAATTCGAGAATCTCCAGCAAGCGACGCGCCGGCTGATGATCGTGGTCCCGCTCGCGCTGGCGCTGATCTTCGTGTTGCTCTACGCGGCGAATGGATCAGCACGGCTCGCGGCGCTGATCTATCTCAACGTGCCGTTCGCGGTGACGGGTGGTCTGTTCGCGCTCGCGATTCGCGGCATGCCGCTGTCGATCTCGGCGGGCGTCGGGTTCATCGCGCTGTTCGGCGTCGCCGTGCTCAACGGCCTGGTGCTGGTCAGCTATCTCGAGGAACGACGGCGAGGTGGGCTGCCGGCGCGAGAGGCTGCGTACGAAGGTGCGCGCGTGCGACTGAGGCCGGTCCTGATGACGGCGCTCGTCGCCGCCCTCGGATTCATCCCGATGGCGATCGCGTCGGGCGCCGGAGCCGAGGTTCAGAAGCCGCTCGCGACGGTGGTGATCGGCGGCCTGATCACGTCCACCGCGCTGACGTTGCTCGTGCTGCCGACCCTCTATGCGTGGATGCTCGGCCGCAAGGGCGGCGAGGTCCCGGTCGGGAAGCTCGCTGATCCCCCGAAGCCGGTCGAGGAATCCCATGAATGACGATCACGTGGGCCACGACCACGGCAAGGACGATCACGCGGGCCACGACCACGCCGCGGGCGCTGGCGCGAAACCAGCTGGCGTCAGCGTCGCGCCCGCCAAGGACGCTCACGCAGACGACGATCACGCGGGGCATGACCACACCAAGGGAGCGCACGACAGAGGACCGAAGCGGGGGCCGGCGAAGGCCGAGCCGCCGCGCACGCGACCAGCGGAGTCAGGCGGGCCCGCGATCCAGCTGGACCTCGAGCTGGTGCTCTCGCACAACGAGGACGAGCGGGGACGGTTCGCGAAGCTCGTGCAGGTTCTCGAGGCGAAGCGGGGCGTCCTTGATGTCCACCTTCGACGCGACGCGGCCTCGCCGGAGGCCTGCATTCACTATGACGCGGCGCCAATCAATGTCGAACGGCTGACTGCGCTGGTTCGGGCAACGGGTCTCGAAGTCACCGATCGCTACCCGCACGCGACCTGGCTCGTACGCGGGATGGACTGCGGCCAGTGCGGAGTCGTCATCGAGCACTCGCTCGCGCGGCTTCCCGGAGTGCTGTCCGCCAATGTTGCATATGCTGCGGAGCGGCTGGTCGTCGAGTACGACCGGCGCACGGTCAAGGCGTCGGCGATCGAAGCACGCATCAATGCTCTTGGATTCGAGCTCGAAGAGCCCGCGAAGGGCCATGCTTGCTCGAGTGATGGGCACGGCGGCGGCCTGTCGCCGAAGCTCGAGCTCCCGCTCGCGATCATCTCCGCAGTCCTCGTGGGCATTGGGTATGCCCTCACCAAGTTCGCGAGCGTGCCGTCGTGGGCAGCGACCGCGTCGTACCTCGTCGCGGCCGTCGCCGGCGGCGTGTTCTCGGGACGAGCGGCGGTCCTTTCGGTGCGCCAGTTCGTGTTCGACATCGAGACGCTGATGGTGATCGCAGCCGTGGGCGCGATCGCGATGGGTGCGTTCTTCGAGGGTGCGCTGTTGCTCGCCTTGTTCAGCCTCGGGCATGCGCTGGAACACCGAGCAATGGAGCGCACGCGACGGGCAAAGGGCCGTGGCGTTGGTTCTCCGAGGACCTCCTCGACTGCTGCGTCTCCCTCGAAGAGGTTCGCCGTCGGGGCCTCGACCTCGATGAGGTCACGTGTCTCGCGCGGTGCAACGGAGCAGCGGTCGACCTCTACCGAGCTGAAACCAGCGACCTCACCGCGTGGCGTGCATCGCTGACCGCCGCTGCACGCGGGGACGGTGTGGTGATCGCCTCGTACAATCGCGCCATCCTCGATCAGACCGGCGAGGGGCACTTCTCCCCGATCGGGGGCTACCATGCCGCACTGGACCTGGTCCTCGTGCTCGACGTCGCGCGGTTCAAGTACCCGCCACACTGGATTCCGGCTGAGCTCCTCTGGCAGGCGATGCACGCGATCGACCCGTCCACCGGGCACTCACGGGGATGGATCGCGCTTCGACGTCGAAGCGAGGGCGTGTCCCTCGGGTTCAGCCTCAGCTGCAAGGGCGACGATCTGAAGGGGTTCGCTCGCCGGCTCTTCGCAGTGGTCGACGAGCTCGGCCCGTCGGCGCGCGTCGAAGACTTCGCACGCGCGCTTGCGCCGCTCGCCGAGAACGTTGTCATGAGGGCAACCAGCAGCGACGCGCACCTCGCTGCGCTCGAGGCCGCGCGTTCCGCGGTACGCAAGCTCGCCGTCTTCCCGCGCGTCGTACAGGCTGCCGGTCCCGATCGTGCCGAGGCTACGACCCTCTTGTTGATCGCGATCGCCGACCGACTCGCGCCTGCACGACGCGACGAGCTCACGGCGGTGGTCGCCGAGGCCGAGCACGATGAGCGCCTCGCTGCCGAGGTCGCGAACATGCGCGCCCAGCTCGCTGCGCTATGGTCGATCGCATCTCAGGGGTGCGCGCCGTCGGTCACCGCGAACACATGACGCGGCGAGGCTGGAGAAAGAAACCTCGCACGGTGCCGCAGCGATGTCGGCCCCCAAAGATCGGCCATGTTCGCGTGGGTTCCGCGACATCGACGCGGCGCTAACTGCTTGGATGCACAACCCCGCGCTTCGGCGCCGGCATGGCTAACAGCGCGACCGGAATGGCGAATGCTCCCGATTGCGTGTCGCCCCGTCGGGGTCGCAACGCAAATCGCAGACATCGTTCAACCTTCTCGCCTGGCGGGTCGTGAACCCGTAGTTTCGGTCGATGACGAAACGCGAAGACGACGAATCGGAAGTGCCGATGAGTGATGCCGAACTCGCCCGTTTGAACGACGCGCTCGTTTGCGGCTTCGAGCAGATCGAGCGCAAGCAGTTTCGTTCCGCAGCCGACGTGATCGCTGATCTACGACGACGATGATCGCCAGTCAGCGCCGCGACCAGTATCCAGGCCGACGTCGCATGTGCGCGAGCGCGAGCACTACGATCTCTGTATCGCTGATCTGATAGGGCAGCGTGAACGGAAAGCGATCGAGCGTGGCGACGCGGCGATCGGTTCGAGCTTTCCATTGCGGCGCTGCCTTGGGGAAACGCGCGATCAATGCAAGTACAGCGTCGATCTCATCTTCGAGTTCGTCACCCAGTCCCGCTTGCCGGGACTCGTAATAGTCGACCTCGCGATCGGTCTCTTCGATCGCGAGCCGGTGGATTCGCACAATCATCGCGCGGCGCGCGCAGCTCTGCGGGCGCGGACATGGGCACGATACTCATCGAGCGTCATCGTCTCCGCCGTACCTGCGTCTACTTCAGCGCCGCGGCGCTCGATCTCCGCATCCCAGGCCGAGGCCGCGTCCGCGTCGGGCTCACCGTCGAGGCTGCGCAAGAGCTCGAGGGCGAGGCGCGCGCGTTCTTCGGCCGGAAGCCGGAGCATTTCGGTCAACATGTCTGTCGCCGCCATCAGGTCACCTTAGCAGACGAGGCCTGATCGCGACGAAGCTCACGTGGAGAGTTCCGCTTGCAGCTCGTCCCGTCGGGGTCGCAACGCAAATCGCAGACATCGTTCAACCTTCTCGGCTGATGGGGTTGTGAACACGCGCGCTACCCAAAACGGGTAGTATAGTACCCAATATGGGTAGAGGGCTTTCGAAGAAAGCGCCAAACGTCTCGATGTTGGACGCCCTATTTCCGCGCGCGAAGCAGCGTGTCCTGGCGTTGCTGTTTGGTCAACCCGAACGCGTGTTCGCGACGATGGAGTTGATCAAACTGGCGGCGATCGGAACCGGCGCCGTCCAACGCGAGCTCGATCGAATGACATCGAGCGGGCTTGTCACGGTCTCGTTGCTCGGCGGACAGAAGCGATTCCAGGCGAACGGGACCTCACCGCTCTTCGAGCCGCTGCGCGACATCGTTGCGAAGACGTCCGGCATTGCCGAACAAATAAGATCCGCGCTCGCACCGCTCGCTTCGTCGATTCGATTCGCGACGCTGTACGGGTCGGTTGCGAAAGGCACCGACGCCGCGATGAGCGACGTCGATGTATTGATGGTTGCGAACGACCTGGCGCTCGAGCGTGTGTACACCGCTCTGCAGCCGGTTGAAGAACGCCTCTCTCGTCGTGTCAGCCCAACGCTGTATACCAGTGACGAATTTCTTCGCCGTCGCAGGGCGAAGCAGCCGTTCCTGACGAAAGTTCTCTCTGGTGCGCACGTCGTGTTGCTCGGTTCCGAAGATGCCGTCCCAACTCGATAACCTCGTCGCGATCGAAAAGCTGAAAGCCGAAGCGCCCTGCACAGGATGAGATCGACGGGTTGATGCACTCAGGCAGAGTACGGATCAAGGATGCCGAGAACGAAGAGCTCAGCCTGGAGAGCCGCCGAAGAACCGTGACGTGATCTTGCGACGGTTGAAGCGACTGCGCGCGATGCGTCCCTGAAGACGAGCGGATAGCAGCCATCGGCGGTTCTAGCGTCGAATCGCGAGGAAGCTGATCTGGACGGTCGCGCCGAGAATGCGAACTTCCTTGTCGATTGATCGCCTGTAACGATACGAGCGCCCCCGCGACTATCAGGGCATGACGCGACCGGATCAGCAGCAGCACGATGAGGACCAACGCCGCGCCGCGGCCGTGGCCGCCGACACAGCGTCGGTGCGTCAGATCACGCGGCCTGTCGATACCTTTTCTAGCGTCGTCACCGATCTGATGGCGAGGGACGCATTGTCGCAAGACTGGCACGTCGCCACGTCCGGCGCAGGTGTGTTGAGCAGCACCGGCTCGTTCGTGACGAACTTGAACGCGACGGCGAACGGCGACTCGCACGATCGTGTTGCCAACGGGCTTCGTACGGCCTCGAGTGGCGCCTCGATGGTGCAGCACGGTGCCCAGCTGGCCCGTCGGCTGGGGGGTGGAAACACGATGATGCGACACGCCAGTGATCGCGCCGGTTCGGTCGTGCGACCTCTTCGCGATGCCGCGACCGCCGTGGATCTGGTCCAGCACGGAATGACGTCGGAAACCGCCAGCGCGCTCGGCGAGCGCGCGGTGTCGGCAGTCGCCCAACGAGCCCTCGGTGTGTCGTCCGGCGTGGCCGGCCTCGGGTACTACACGGCCTCCCAGGTCGCGCAGGTCGCGCAGCGGGAGGCCGATCACGCTGCTGTGGTCGAGCGATTTTATCCGCAGACCACCGTCGGTGCGAACGGTGCGACGAACACCACGTACGAGACCGGCACCCAGCATGCACAACGTCAAGGAGCGGCAGGGGCCGAGAGCTTTCGGCGTGACCATCCCACCGCGGCATTGGTCGCTGGCGTGCTCACACACCCCCTACACGCTCTAGGCACGACGGACGACCAGATGCAAGACGAGGGAGCCGACTCGTACCGTGCGGTCAGCGCTGCGGGTCACACGGTCGCGAACACCGTGATGGGGATTCCGGCAGCTGCCATCAACTCGCAACAGCGCCAAGTATCGGCCAGAGATGCCGCCACGATGCGTGCACTCGGCGTCGACCCAGCGACGATCCCCACGCCGTATCAACTGTCCCGGATGCCGACCTACGACTTCGACCATCCTCCACCCGCACGGAGTCACTGATGACGTTCGCGCCAGCTGGATTCTCCGAGCGCCTCACGCCGATGGGCCTCGTGATGACAAGAGGTGACATCCAACTGCGTTTCGTCGCGCGCATGCGTCCTCTGTCGCATCCACACGACGTGCTCGCGGGTATCGACGTGACCGCGCGACGCTCCGAGCCGCGCGCCGTCAGCCCGAGCTGCACGAGTGAAGGCGAGCTCGCACTGCGCACGGGCGATCTCGTGGAAGGCTCCATCGCACGCGAGCTCGCGATGATCGTCGGCGACGACTTCGCAGCCGTCGTCATCGGCGTCGCGCCCGTGGCCCAGGCTAACGCCCTCGCGATGCTCGTCGACGACCTCGCGCGCGATACACGGCTCGGGCTCGGTACGCGCCGCCGCCGCTACCTCTACACACCACCGCCCGGATGGCAGCGGGTTTCGCTCGACGGCATGGACGTGCACTTCCTCGCACCGGGTCATCCGCGATCGCCGGGTTGCTTGACCGTGTATGCCGCGATCCCGGGCGATTCCGAGATCGCGACCTGGTGGGACAAGGACGCGCAACTCGTGGTCGGAGGTGCGAGGTTCGATCAGGTTCCGCTGTTCGACGAGGATCTCGTGATCGGCGGACTCGACGGCCGCCGCGTGCGACTCGCAGGCTGCGACGCGGAACGCGATCTCGTCGCCGAGCTGTGGTGTCTCGTCGATCGCCAGTACACCTATCGCCTGGCGCTGGTCAGCGACGCCGTCGACTGCGCATCCCGACTCGATGCGATGAACGAGATCGTCGCGTCGATCCAACCGCTCGCCATGCGACCTCCAGCGCTTCACGCATTGGCTGCACTCGAACATTGGTGTGCCTGATGACGATCACGCTGCCGCCCCTGATGGGACCACTACGTGCCCTACCCTGGCGACTGCGCGCGCCGGCCTTGAACGATCTTCCCGCGGATCCCGCGACGACGCTCGAATGCTGGACGGGGGCGACAACGCGAGACGCCCGCACACTCGATGGCTGGCCCGTATGGTGGGCGTTCGCGAATGGCACGGTCACGATGATCTACGAGCACCACATGTTCGTTTCGATCGCGCTCGTCGAGAATGTCAGCGAGGATCTACTCGGCGATGTCGTCGGTGCGCTGTTGCGCGCCGCAATCGATCTGTCGGCACGCGAACCAGTCGCTCTCGCGGACCTCCTGTGAGTATGACCGAAGCGACGGACGCGGTGATCGCCCTCGTGCTCGAGCACGACTAACGATTCGTCGTCGCTCGCGAGCCCCTCGACGTGGACTTCTGCGTCGCCGGCGATGGGCCGCCACTGATCGCCAACGAGCACGACGAACTTTGCTCTCAGCTCGGCCTGCGGTCGCTTCGTCGTCGGATCCCACGCGCCGAACAGGAGCGCCGGGCCCGTGGTCAGCCGGCGTGCGATGCCGCCGGTTACTCGATAGGTAGTCCCGCTCTCACTCGTCGGCGAAGCGACGTGCACGATCACGCTGCCCGCGGGCTCGGCGATCGCGAACGTCACGTAGCCACGAACCGATCCGAGCGTGCGCATCTTCAGCTCGTCGAGGCGAAACTGCACGAGAACAGCGATCCTTGGTCTCGTCGACGGCCTTCGTCATCGGCTGAAAGCCCGCGTGAACCTTGGCGTAGGCATCGTCACTATCGGCACGAATGCGTTGCTAATCGTCGCAGGCGCCGCCTTGCAGATGCATCCACTCGAGGTTCAATCGCATCACCCGCTCGTACTCCGACGACAACGGCGCGAGCGCGATCAGATCAATGCGCGCCGTCTCGCAGTTCGACCACCGCGGAACCTGGTCTTGAATCGCGCCGAAATAGGGGATCGATACCGACTTGAGCTGGATCCACCACCGCTCGAATTCCTCACGCGGGCATGCGTGGCCTCCAGAACCTGATGCCTTCGGCGAAGAAGCTTTCTCGCATCCGAGTGCAGCGAGCGTAATCGCTAGCGCGATGCGGTACATGCAACGAGCATACAACTGGGCGATAGCGTCGCCCTCAAAGGTGCCGAACATCGCGCGGTGCTCCTCGCGCGAGACGCTCTTCGAGTCGGCGGTGACAGTCGCCGTCATCACAGACGCGAACAACGAGTCGGAGCGGAACACGAGTACGATCTCGCCCGACCAAGATCTTGTCGAGTGCCCGCTCAGCGAACGGTACGATCGGCCGTCTACTCGAGATCCCAGATCACGACGGTCCCGTCGTTCGCCCCGGTCGCAGCTCGTTTCCCATCGGGTGACAGCACGAAGGTGAGCGCGCCGTGGGCGTCGGTTCGCCGGAGGCGCTGTCCGGTCGTGGTGCTCCAGATCTCGAGCGTACCTTGGTGGAGTGCAGCGAGCGTCTTGCCGTCGGGCGTGAACGCAGCCTCGACTCCAGTCGACAGTGTATGCAGGATGGCGCCGGTCATCGCGTCGACGATCGCCAGTTGCAGCTTGGTCGATCGCTTGTCGATCTGGCCGAGCGCCGTGGCGAACAGCTTTCCATCGGGCGAGTACTTCACGTGCAGGAGGCCCGGTACCGTTCGCACGAGTGCGCCGGTCGCGATGTCCCAGACGTGAATCTGCTGGTCCCAGCGGACCACGGCGAGGTGCATGCCATCTGGGGAGACAGACACCGAGCTCGGCGTCGAGAGATTCGCGCGCTCGTTGTCGTGTGGCTGGGCGAAACCGAACGCCCGGATCTCGGCCCCGCTCATCGCATCGTGCAGCCGAACGATGCGAGTGGTGTTGCGCGCGAACACGCCGTTGCCGTCTGGTGTAAACGTCAGCGCGCCGCTGACGACGCCGGGCAGGTCGCCGCGAGAGGTCCCGGTTGACGCATCCCAGTAGCGAGCTTTGCCACTCCCGGTCTGGGTCAGCAGCCGGCGACCGTCGGGCGAGAACGTCAGCGAGGACAGCGCTCGATCGGCCGGTGGCAGTCGAAACAGGATTCGACCGGTGCTCGTGTCACGCACGAGAACGAGCCCGGCCTGGTCGGACGACGCGAGCACGCGACCATCGGGTGAAAACGCGACCTGGTCGATCGCGCCGTGGTGCTCGCGTGCGGCGAGCAATGCGTCGCCCGTCGCGATCGTCCACACCCGGATCAGACGATCGTTGCCGGCGGCCGCAACGCGCGTGCCGTCGGGGGACACCGCGATGGACCAGATCGCCGCGTTCTTCGCCGAGCTCGCGAGATTCGCGTCGAGCGACCGCAACTCGCGCTCGGACGCGACGTCCCACACGCGCACCGTGCCGTCAGAGCTGCCGGTCAGTGCGATGCGTTCGTCGGGCGTCATCGCCAGGTCGTTGATCGCAGCGTCGTGCCCTGAGAGCCGCGCCAGGACGGCTCGCGTTTTCGCATCGCGGACGACGCCGACGTGACGCGACGACTCGAATTCGGCAGTCACCAGCCGGCGTCCGGACGGCGAGAACGCGAGCATCGAGATCTCACACGCGACTGCGGTCTCGACGATCTTCTGGAACGACGTCGAGTCCCAGAACCACAGTGACGAAGACTTGGGCGCGATGAGGGCACGACCGTCCGGTGAAAACGCGATCGACGATGCGGGGCGTGCGCCGCTGGCAACTTCGCGCGGAGGGCTCTTGGCGGCGAGATCCCACAGACTGACGACACCTCCACCATCCAGAAACGCGATGCGCTGCTTGTCGGGCGACAGCGTGATGGAGTGGATCGAGTCGCCTTCAGCATAGCATTCGAGATCACTGTGAGAACCGCATCGATCTCGTCTTCGAGCACTTCATCGAGACCCGTCGACATGGAACCGGAAGGTGACGACAGATGGTGGCGCTCATGATTCGTGCGTATGCTGTCATCCGTCTGTCGCCCACTGATCGCACCGTCGAGGTGAACCGATGATCGAACGCGGCTATGGAGATCTCGTCACGAGTGATGTCGACGCGATCGTGAACACCGTGAACACGGTGGGCGTGATGGGCACGGGACTCGCCGCGCAGGTGAGGATCACGTTTCCGGATGTGTTCACTGCGTACGCGCGGGCGTGCAAGCAAGGTGAGGTCGTCGTCGGACGCATGCATGTGGTGGAGCGCGTTGCGCGTCCGCGATACGTCATCAACTTTCCGACGAAGCAGCATTGGCGCAATCCGTCGAAGATCGAGTACATCGATTCGGGACTTGTCGATCTCGTCGCGCAGATCCGCGAGCTCGGCATTCGCTCGATCGCGGTGCCGCCGCTCGGATGTGGGAAGGGTCGGCTCGAGTGGAGCGACGTGAAGCCGCGAATCGTGGCGGCGCTTTCGCCGCTTCGCGACGTTCGCGTCGTGTTGTACGGAGCGTGATTACACGCGCGGTCTGGAGCGTGAACGATCGCGCGCGTGGTATCTCCGCGCTGGCATGAGTCGCGTCATCGAGGTTGCGTTCTCCGAAGACCCACAGGCCGTCGTCGACAGGGCTCGCGGAGCCGCGCAGCGAAACGGCGCAGTGTTCGAAGGCGATCGCTTCGCTGGGAAGTTTTCGGCGAATGGAGTTGCCGGTCACTACCGCTTCACCGAAACGGTCGTCGTCGTCACCGTCGAGAGCAAGCCCGACTTCGCTCCGTGGCCGCTCGTCGAGACCGCGATCCGCGGCTTCTTCGAGACGCCTCCGGGCTCGACCCAACCGGCGACGTCGACGATCGAGGATGGCAGTGCGCGTCGCGAGGGCGCCGACACGCTGATCCGGCGTCACGTCTTGCTCTCGTCGGGCGCGGGCCTGATCCCGATCCCGCTGGCGGACGTCGCAGCGGTGACCGCAGTGCAGGTCAGCATGCTCGAGGAGCTCACGAAGCTCTATGGCGCGAGGCTCACGAAGTCGACACTCGAGAACTTCGTTGCCGCACTCACGGGCGGCATGTTTGCGCGCATCGGTGCGAGCGCGTTAAAGGCGTTGCCGGGCATTGGAACGCTGCTCGGCGGCGCATCGATGTCGATCATGTCGGGCGCGTCGACGTACGCCATGGGGCAGGTCGCGAAGAAACATCTCGAGACGACGGGGAACCTTGCCAACCTCGACATGGCGAAGGCAAAGCGCGAGTACCACCAGGCCTACGAGAGCGGCAAGAACTACGTCGAGAACCTGAAGAACGAGAAGTCCGACAAGCCGAAGACGTAGGGTCTACGAGCAGGCCATCACGCCGCGACTCTCCGGCACCGAGACCGAATCGCGATGAAGCTCATGTGAACAGTCCCGTTTGCGGCTCGTCCCGTCGGGTCGCCAGGGGCGCTATGCGCATCCCGGCGACACCCGCACCGAGGCACCGCTGGATCCGAACTTCCAGGGGTATGCAGACTTGAAGGCGGATGCCGACGGCTACTTTCGCTTTGACCGTGCGACCTGGCACCTATCCAATGCGAAGGCATCTTTCAGCGATCATCCCCGTCACCGCCGGAGGAGTCGTAACCGAGTACGAGCGCGGGCTCGAGATTGTGAAACGCCGGTACCGGAATCGGGACTCCCGTGCGAAAGGAACCCGCGAGATCAAGATCCTCCATCGTGCTGTCACCGAGGCTCGGGTTCGGCGCAACCAACGATGATTGAGTGACGGTGCTCTCGGTGAACTCTCCACATCCAACGAGCGCGGCGACCTCACGACCGCGCGTTAGTGCGAGTGATCGTGATGCACGTCCGGCGCGTGATCGTGCGAATGCACGACACCTGCGTGTGAATGCCGATGGGTATGCTCGCCGACGACGGGCGGGTCGTGCGTGTGGTCGTGATGCTCGTCGTCGTGCCGATGCGCATGCTCGTGCTCGGTCGGCACGTGCGCATGCTCGTGTTCGTGTTTCTCGGAGACGTGCAGGTAGACGCCGATTGCGAAGCCACCTGCGGCAAACGCCGTCAGTACCGAGGCATCACGATCTCCGAGCCCCCATGCGATCGCGGCGCCCACGAACGGCGCGAGTGCAAAGACCGACGCGGTACGTGCCGCGCCGATCTTCCTCTGCGCGGCGAGGTACAGACGCAAGCTGAAACCATATCCGCTGCCTCCGCACACGAGCAGAATCGCAATCGTCGATCCGCTCGGCAACGCCTCGCCCCACAGCAACGCGATCGTGGTTGTCATGCATGCGCCGAGCGCGCCCTTCGCGGCGATGACCTGGAGCGGATCACGTTCCGCGAGCGGTCGGGTGAGCGTGTTGTCGATCGCCCATGCGAGGGTCGCGGCCGCGACCACGAGCGCGCCGATGAGCCCTGTGCTCGATCGCGTGGAGGCGTCGAGCGCGAGCAAGATTCCCGCCGTTGCCATCACGATGACTGCGAGGAGAACTCGTCGGCCGAGCGGCTCGCGATAGAGGAGCCACGCGAGCACGACGGTGATGACAGCTTCGAGATTCAGCACGAGCGAACCAGCGGTTGCGCCCGCGCGAGCGAGACCCCACGCGAGACAGACCGGCGCGACGGCAGCACCGGCGATCGCGATCGCGAGGATGCGGGGAGCATCGGCTCGACGCAAGGATTCGCCGCTCCCGCGCCGTCGCCAAACGCGCATCCCCAGGGCTGCGATCGCTGCGCCTGCATAGAGGAGCGCCGCCGTGGTGAGCGGCCCCGCGTCGCGGCCTGCCCACGCAATGACGGGTGTCGTGACGCCGAACGCGAGCGCGGAGGCCGCGGCGAACATCACGCCAATCGCGATCGGGGACTTCACGCCGTCAGCATAGCAAGTGGTTCTGCGAATCCGACGTAACCTAGGCGTTGCCTCGTTCGTCCTGGTAGGTGCATGGGTACGCCTGCGATTCACATAGCTGTCGAACAGCATCGGCGCCGGCTGTGGGCGATCTGCTATCGCATGACGGGGCGCACGAGCGACGCGGACGACCTGTGCCAGGAGGCGGTTGCTCGCGCGCTATCGCGCAGCCACCAGCTCGTCGACGACGATCCGACAGGGTGGTTGATCCGGATCGCGACAACGGTCTGTCTCGATCATCTCCGTCGCGAGACAACGCGACGCCGTGTCACCGAGCTTGCCGATTGGTTGGACACACCCGGTCTCGGCGCCGGCGTACCTGTCGACGATCCCGAGCGCGTTGCGATCCTCCGCGAGGACGTTCGTTACGCAGTGGTGGTCGCACTCCAGCAGGTCTCGCCGCGCCAGCGCGCCGCGTTGATCATGCACGACGTATGCAACCGATCGCTTGCTGAAATCGCCGAGGTGCTCGAGCTCGAGGTGAACGCGGCGAAGCAGTTGCTGCATCGCGCACGACTTGCGGTGAAGGATGCCCGCCGCACCATCGATGTCGATGTTCCCGTCGACGTCACGGTCGTCGATGCGATCGCGCGAGCGATCGAGACGGGCTCGCTCGATGTGCTCGCGTCGATCTTGCTCGAAGACGCGTGGGGAATCGTCGACGGTGGCGGCGTCATCCCGGTGGTCGGCGGTCCCCACCTGGGGCGCGATGCAATCATGCGCCGCTTCGTGAACGGCTGGCGCCGTCTCGACAACGTCCCCCTGCAAGCGAGCATTCAGCCGCTGAACGGCGAGCCCGCGGTGATCGTTCGCATCGCCGGAGCAGCAATCACCTTCATTCAGGTGGAGACGCGTGACGCCCGAATCGCATCCCTGCGCGTGGACCGCGATCCGCGTCGATTGGCAGCATTGGCTTCATCAGCGTAACCGCGCGACGACACCGTTCGTCCTGTGGGCGTGGTCTCTTTGCTGCAAACAAGCGCGTCGACGATCGTCGCAATTCTCGCTGCGATGGCAGTCATCGCTCTGATCGAACGCGTCATCCCGTTGCACGCGCGCGGTTCGTTGCATCGCGCACACGTCAGGCCAAACCTTGCGCTCACGATGGTCACGTTCGCGAGCAATATCGTGCTCAACGGAGTGCTCGTCCTCGCTCTCGTCGCGCTCGAGGCCAGTGGCTTCGGTGTTCTCCGTTGGGCCGGGCTCGATCCCGTCTTCGCAAACGTGATTGCCTTCGTCCTGCTCGACTTCTCGTTCTACGTAGCCCACGTCGCGATGCACAAGGTTCCCTTGCTGTGGCGGGTCCACCGAGTGCACCACTCGGATCCGGTTGTCGATGTCACGTCGACGATCCGACAGCATCCGTCGGAAGGTCTGATCCGCTACGTCTTCATGGCCGTCTTTGCGTGTCTCCTCGGGGTGGGGCTCGCAGCCTTCGTCGCCTATCGGGCGTGGTCCGCCATCAACGGCCTTCTCGAACACGCCAACATTCGCGTTCCGCGTTTGTTGGACACCACGCTCTCGTACGTCACGACCTGGCCAAACATGCACAAGGTCCACCACTCGCGCGATGTTCGCGAGACCGACACGAACTACGGGAACATCTTCTCGTGGTTCGATCGCGTGTTCGGCACGTTCACGCCGTCTGTCCGAGGAGAGACTGTTGTGTGCGGACTCGATGGATTCGACGATGCGCGCCTGCAGACCATTCGGGGTCTTCTGGCGATGCCGTTCCTGGCCGCGCCGATTCCAGCGACGCCTTACGGTGCCAGCTCGACGGTGAACGTCGCAGAGTTCAAGGTTCGCCCCACCACCGTCACGAATACCAGCACGTCGTCGGTCGCGACCGCCGGAACCTCCGCGACGACCAAGAGCTCGGTGTACTGACCGATGTTGGCACCAGAGGTGCCGAACGTGACCGCCCCGATGTGATCACACTCGAGCGGATCGACATCGTCTGGATCTTCCGGCTCTGGCTGCGCACAAAAGTAGCTGCCCGCGATCGAGACGAACGTCCCGGGGGCCCGTGATCGGGCGCGAGCGCGCCAATCATGGGCGAATGGACGTCGTCGTGAGCCGTGCAGCCTCACTGCGGTGTCCCGCAATGCTCAGCGCTTCAGCTCGCGCAGGATCTCTTGGTACGCAGGATCGGCAAGGAGCCGCAGGACGGCCGGATCTCGGCGTCGCGGATCGGGAAGACCTCGCCGTCGAAGGTAAGCTGCCCGTCGGCGGCACGCCCAGCGTCCAGGCCGTGCGCGCGCGCGAATGCGTGCACGGTTAGTGCGCGCTGGGCGAGAATCGCTCGAGGAGCTTGCGCATAGCTGGAACGTCCGCAGGCTCCGAGCTGACGGTGCGACCCACCTGGTACGAGCGGTTTTCCCGGCGCCCGCCGCCCGAGCCAGCGCCACCACCGCAGCCCAACGCGCCGCCGAGCATCCCCAGCGTTGCGAGTATCGACAGCCCCCAGCGTGCCTGCATGCGGAGATGATCTTCAATCACGACATGCAAGTTCAACTTTCCCGAACACTGAATCGGACTACATCGATCCCTCGATCGACGAGAACGATAAACAGGCAGCGTAGAAGGCGAAGATGGATGGACACGGCGCAGACAGAGCCGGGCTGAGGGCTTCGGGGATTGCCACGGGTTTCGGTTGAGACGGCAGAGCGCTCGCGCTACTGCTCGAGCATGCGGATCCATTTACCGGCCGTGGCAGTCCTCGTTTGTCTGGTTGGCTGTGGTCCCGCTGCGAAGCCCACACCCTTGATCACGTCGGCAGCCCCGCCAACGACCAGCGACGCACCGGCGAAGGAGATCGCGACCGAGTTCCGCGTCGAGGTCGCACGACGCTTTGGTGACCGCTCGATCGAGGGCACGATCCGCGACGCGGCGACCAAGGAAGCTCTCCCGGGCGTGACGATCGTGGCGGCCTCGCAGGCGCTCGTCGGCACGCAGGTAGTGATCTCCGACGATAACGGCCATTTTTCCTTCCCGAAGCTTCCGGCCGGAACGTACACGGTGACCGCGTACTACAACGACCTGACATCGACGAAGACCTTCGAGGTGGCCGACGGAACCCTTGTCAAGCTGTCGCTCGATTGGGACCTCAAATCGGGCCCCGCTGAGGTCATCACGATCGATGCGAAGCCGATCGAATATCCGAACGCGATGGCGGCGCTGCAGGTCGGCGCCGTGTACGCGGCGATCGAGCACGGGCAGAAGGAGATCGCGAAGAAGCCGAGCTCGAAGCTTCACGGCATGCTCGCGATTGCTCGCTACGGTGCTGCGGTCGACACGTTCAATGGCACCGCATTCCGGCGGACCGACAACGATGGCCCGATCGCGACGCAGGCTCGTCAGGCAATGGTTCAGTTCCTCGCCGATCTCGACCTGGTGCAGGAGCACCTCGCCGCGGCGGCCAAGGACGCTCAGTTCAGCCTCGAGCTCTGCGTCGCGTGTATGGCAACCGACGAAGCGCAGGTCAGGCTGCTGTTCCCGCACGTCTTCGACATCGAGCGCGACCGTGCCGGCAAGGAGCTTCCCGAAGACGACCCTCGGCGCCGTCCGACGTACCGGTTCGATCACGGCGATCTGGCTTGGGCCCGCGCCATGGTGTCGTTCCATCAGGCAGTCGCGAACATCACCCTCGCCTACGACTGGGAGTGGCTCGAGAAGACGTTCGCGGATGACGGGCCGAAACGTGGCACCAAGGTCACGATCAAGCTGATCGAGGCTGCACACATCGCGAAGGCGCGCGACCAGGTGCTCGCCGGGCTCGCCTTCTCCGACGAGTCGCGCGTCGCATATCTCGCCGAGTCCGACGATGACCGCGAGTGGGTGCCGAACCCGAAGCAAAACAGCTACGCATCGCCACTCGTGGTCGACGCCAAACTGTACAAGAGCTGGGAAACGATCGTCGGTGATGTCCGTGCGCTGGTGAACGGCGAGGCGGGGATTTCACTCCCCGCGCTGGCCACCGTGTTCGGGATGAGGCGTGGCGCTCCGACTGGCTTCCTCGACATTGGTGCGATGTTGAAGACACCAAAGGACATCATCTGGGAGGTGGACGCGCTCGACCGCATCGAGAGCGAGACCAAGCCCGCTGCACGCAGCAAGCGGGCGACCGAGTTGCTTCGGGGTCTGCTCGGCGATGGCTACAAAACAAAGATGAAGCCATCGAAGCTCACGGACCGCCTGCTCCAGCTGCGCAAGGACTACGACAGGAACGCGAGCGACGCGTTCGAAGACAAGCTGAAATACCTGCTCTGGATCAACTAACCTGCGATCGGCGCCCACCTCCACGGTGCGGTCACATCTGCAGCTGGCTTCGCAACCTTCAAGATCGCGCTCGATGCGGAACGGAACGCTTTGGCATGACATGACGGGTGCACGCGAATGGGACCGCGGGCGCATCGCGTCTACCAGGAACGGCTACGGTTTGATCCTATGGAACGCTCGGACTACGGTGAGGACGAAGGCGGGATCGATGCCGCCAACCTGCTATGGGGATCGGAATCGAGTTGAACCCACGGTTTCGTCGAGAAGCGCCCTCGTGGCTGACGCTCCCGCGAGCGATGTCGTCGAGGTCGTCCGTGTATTCTCGCTCGATGAAGATCTGTGTGATTGGTGCGCTGGCCGTGATCGGATGTGGTGGGGCTCGTAAGGCGACACCTCCTGCGTCCGTCGACGGCCCCGCACCTACCGCGGTTGCCACTCCACCCACGCCGGCTGGCGGCGGCTCGCCGGTCGGTGCATGGAGCGGCGAAGGTCCGGAGACCAGCTTCGCCTGTTTCGACGACGCGTATCGGTTCGGGATGGGAGATCACCCAGCCGACGCCACCAGTCTACGGTGCACCTGGTCTGCCGATGGACAGTGGGCCTGCCAGCCACCCGCGAACAGCATGGCGCTCGAAACCTCGGGGGCGTGGCGGATCGAAGGCTCCACGCTCGTCCTGATGTTCCCCGATTGGGTGTGTAAAGGAAGCGTGCCCGCCGGAGACTGCCGGTTTACCGCCACACGTGTGGTGTCGCAGTCGTGCAGCAGTGCGGAGGACGGCCGCGATGAGTCGCGCGGCAATGACGACGCCAAGAAGTTTCCGAAGAAATCTCACCCCCGGTAAGAAGGGCCATCGCGAGACCGGATTGGCGCCGTGGCGTCGTCGACACGTGGTCCCTGTTCGTCATCGCTTGGATCGATGCACCCGCGATCGGTCCCGAGTCTTGCGAGTCCATCCACGACGGCAACGTCCCGTCTGCGAGGGTTGCCGGCGGGGAGCCAGAGGTGACGTTGGAGTTGACCCGCGAGATGACTCCGGCGTCGGCTGCACTCCCAACGATCGCCGAGGCGCGCGCTCGCGCGCACCCGACGCGAAACCGTCGGCCCGGTGCGACTCGTGGGGCGATCCGCCGTCCGGACCTACGATGCGATCCGCCTTCCTCTTCGTGCTGATGCTCGGGGTCACCGGCTGCAAGCCCGATCCGAACGACGAGGTCTGCACGCACTACGCGAAGCTGATGGTCAAGTGCATTGAGGACAGGTCGGAGAACATGACGATCGTCGAAGATACCGCCCACAACTTCTGCATGAAGGGCATGAGCGGTAAGCACGAACAGGTATTCGGTGCTCGTTACAAGCAGATGATCGAATGCACGCGCACTGCCGAGACGTGCGACGCCCTCCGCAAGTGCGAGGACCCCGCGACTCCGTGAATGGCTATCTATCTAGCGGAAGCGCACGCGAATCGAACCCACCATGCCGCTGCTCTCGCAGAGCATCATCGTTATTGAGAACAGCGCGTCGCGCAGCCGTAGCGCCGCACCCCCACCTTGGGGCTGCCACAGGCAATCACGCGAGCGGGGGCGATCGCTCTCCGCAGCCGCCGCACTTCGCGATACCCGTCAGCGGATACTTGCCGATCGGCCGGCTCGCGTCGTGAACGTCTCGTTCAAAGCGAACCAGGTCGCGTCATCGACGATCCGCCATTCCGGGACCTCGATCGTGAGCATCTCGGTCGGAACCCGAAGACTGCCAGCTCGCCCAGCTTCATCGACGCAGATGGTAAACGCACCGATTCGATCAGCGGACGACCTTGAGGCCGAACATCGGGGTCTTGAGTGCACCGTACAGCCGCACCCAGAGCGGTAGCCACATTTCGGAACCGCGCGCGTTCGTGATGTCGCCGAGGTCGACGACGTCCTTCCAGCCAAAGCCTTCCTTCAAGATCCGAGTGACCTCGGCCTTGGCCCCCGCGTCGTTGCCGCACACGAACATCGTATGGTCGCCGGCGGCGAGCTGTTGCGGATCGACCATGAGGAAAGCGTTGACGGTGTTCAACGTCTTGACGACCTTCGTGGTAGGCAACGCGGCCTGGATCTGCTCCCCGAGCGAGTCGGTGTTGGATACGGTCAACGTCGGCGGGAACCCCTTCGAGAAGTCGAGGGGATTGGAGATGTCGATCAGGATCTTTCCCGACAGATTGCTCTCTCCGGCAGCGCGCAACCCGGCCAGCGCACCCTGGCCCGACAGCGCGTTGACGACGATGTCGCCGTACGCCGCGGCCTCCGCGTGGGTGGCGAGCGCAACCCGAGGATGACTCTCGAGCCAGGTCCGCAACGGTGGACCGCCGGTCATATCCGGTTCGTTCCGCGCGAGCGTCGCCTCGACGTCGCGCGTGCCGAGCTTCACGGCGTGCCCGAGCGAGTCGAGTTTGCCCGCAATGGTCTTGGCGACGATTCCGCTTCCGAGGACACCGATCTTCATAGTTCACGCCTCCTGATGAAACGAAGGTAGGTCGGTACCCGTGGGTTGACCAGCACTCGACCGTCAACCTATCGTCAACCACAGGTTAACGATGAATGTGCGCGCGGATCTGTTCGCCGGAGTCCTCCCCTTCGTGCGCACCGCCGAAGAACGCAGCTTCGGACGTGCCGCGACGAGTCTCGGCGTCACGACCGCTGCGATCAGCAAGGCGGTCCGCCGGCTCGAGGACGATCTCGGCGTCAAGCTGCTCGATCGCAGCTCGCGCACCGTGACACTCACCCGCGCGGGCGAGCTCTTCCTCCACCGTTGTCGCCAGGCCGTGCTCGACGTGGCGGGCGCACGCGAGGCGGTTCGAGGTGCGAAGGGGGATCCGCAGGGCGAGATCGCCGTCACCATGCCGTTCATCCTCGCGCCGTTCGTGGTCCCTCATCTCGCGCGGTTCGGTGCGCAGCATCCCCGATTGACGTTTCGGCTCTCGATGAGCGACCGCATCACGCGGATTGCCGATGAGAGCTTCGACGTCGCGGTGCGCATGGGCGAGCTCGAATCCTCACGCCTGGTGACCCGGCACTTGCGCGACACGCGGTGGGTCACCGTCGCCGCACCGAGCTACCTCGCACGAAGATCGCCGCCGACCTCGCTCGCCGAGCTCGCCAATCACAACTGCCTTCGCTTCCTCGCTCCAGACGGGAGGCCGCGCGACTGGTCGTTTGTCGATCGGTCGCGGCCGGCGACCGTCCATGTCGATGGCAATCTGCTGATCGACCACGGGTCGTACCTACTGGCGGCAGCGGAGGCCGGCATGGGGGTGTGTCAGGTGCTCGACTTCATGGTCGAGCGGTCGATGCGCGACGGCCTCCTGGTCGAGGTGCTCGCCGATGCGGCGGCCCCCGGGCCAAAGATCCATGCGCTTTCGACTCCTGGGCGCGTACGCACGGCCGCGGTTCGCACCTTCATCCGCTTTTTGGTCGACAGGTTCCGCGCGTAGCTTCGTCTCACAGGAACGTTCGCGTTCAGTAACGCATTTCGCCGTCAGTCTCGGAGGATCGTTGACACGGGCCACCGGACGGGGCGCAGTTGTGCAGCCTCGCACGGGTTCGCACGCTCAACCCAGAAGCTCGGACCCGGCTACCTGCGACGAGCTTCGATGCGAGCCATGCGCGGTGCGAGCATCGCGTCGAGCTCCTTCGCGGCGGCGAGGTCGCCGGCGGCGACGAGTATGATCACCGCTCGGTAACCAGCGTCAGCGACGAGCTCCTCGTCGTACGCGGTACGGAGTTGCTCGGGAATCGCACGGAGGACGGTGATCGCGTCGTTCGGACGGTTCGCGTGCACCAGGGCGACGAGGAGCTCTGCGTGGACCATTGACGCTTGTTCCACAGCGAGCACGTCGAGGCTGCGGATCATCGCAAGAGCTCGGTCGAGGCGCCCCGCCGCGATCGCGGAGATCGCGGCTTCCTTCGCAGGCGGGCTGTCGCGCTTTCTCTCGAGCAGCTTCTTCATCGCATCGATGCAGTCGACCTTCGCGGCTGCATCGACGAGGACCGACTCGTAGCTCGCAGGAAGCTCTGCGACGACCGCGTCGATGGTGGTTTCCCCTCGCGCCGCGCGTGCGCACCCGAGCTGGAGCTTGGCCGCATAGTGCTCGGAGTACGCCGTGGGAATCGCATCCGCGATCGTAGCGGCGGTCCGCAGGTCGTTTCGCGCGATCGACCGGCGCATGAGAATGGTCGCGAGGACTGCTTTCGCCTTGTTGTGGACGAGCTCCGTCACGTTCGCGGGGTGATTGGAGCGTGAAGCATTGTTCTCGGTCGCGATCGCCGCACACGCGAGCCGCGCGAGGTGCGTGAGATCGACGGTCGGGGCATCGCCGAAGTCATCGAGAAACTCCATTGCGCGGGCTCGCTCGTCGCCCTGAATCTTCGAGATGGCAACGAGCGCACGCTCGAGGTCCCCGACCCGCGCCCACGCGAGCGCGAGCGCGCGGTACTCGCGTTGTCGGCGTGTTGGCTCCTCGATCGTCCCCACCCGTGACTCGGCCGCTTCGACGACCGAGTACGCTGCCGGTGATCCTGCGGCCCGTGGTGCGGCAAGCGCCACACAGACCGCAGTCGCCGCACCGCCGAGTGCGCGGGGATAGCCGTTCGTGTGCCTGGTTCCGAACCACGACCACGCACCAGGCAGGGCTGTGATGGCGAGACGTGCGCGCTCGACATCGCCCGCTGCCGCAAAGTCCACGGCCACGTAGGCCGCAAGCTCCGCCCTGAACGCGGGGTCGCTGACTGCCGCGGCCCACCTAGCGGCGCGTTTCGGGTCGCGATGCCGCAGTTCGATCGCTCCCCACGCGAGCAACCAGTCTCGTTTGATCACGCCGAACGGTTTTTGGGTGACGGGCTCGAGCGTCGCTTCCTGGATCGCCGTGGCTTCGGTCAGGGCCGCATCGAGAAGCGCTCCTGCGTCGCGACCCGCGACGAGTCGTCCGTAGGCGACCATCCACGTGGTGAGTGCGCGATGTTCCGAAATGGCTCCGATCGGTTCCGGTACGTACGAGCCGCCGTGCAACGCGGCTCGCGCCGCGGCGGCGGACATCGTGACGAAATCCGGGTGTCCCACGACGATCCGCCGTTCGCCTAGACAGCGATCGATCCACTCGATGTCGACGTGTTCCGTCTTCGGGACAGCCGTCGTTGGTTCCTCGTGCGTGGTCTTCTCGCGACACGCGATCGAGACGCATACGAGGAACACGACTGCGCCGAAGTTCATCGGGGGGCCAGCATATCGGGACCCAAGATTGGTCGTGTTTGTAGCTCGATTCGAGGCTGCAGGGTCATCCTCGGAGGCTGTTCTCATCATAGCTCCAGCGACCACACAGCGTCGGTCACCACAGGTCCGACCTCCATGCCTCCAATCGTGAATAACCGGGGGCCACAGCCAACCAAGGCGCGGTGATCCATCGTGCCGACGGGCTTCATGATGGGGGATTCGAGCCACGTTCTGGCGATCGGATCGAACACGATCGCATCCGCGAGCGGTCGCGCAGGTGTGTCGTCGAGATAGGAGAGCCCGTCGAAGTTGTACGGCTCGGCGGTTCCGCCGTGGATGATCACGTGACCCTCGGCGGTGCCGCCAGCCGCGCGATAGCGCGCGGGTCCTGGATGATCGGGAAGCTGTGTCCAGCCGATCGTCGTGGGGGCGCTCGGATCGAGCCGCCCGATCCAGGCCTGACGCTCGATCGCGAAGCCGCCGACGTTGGAGCGCACGCCGTCGACGATCACGAGCTCGTCGTCCACGATCGCGCCGGCGTGGCCGAATACCGGTGTGCCTGGAAATGCGGTCGCCGTCGTCCACGTGCCGACCTCGACGTCGAACAACTGGACCGTCGAGATCGGCGCGGAGTTCGACCAACCGCTGACCACGACGATCCAGCGATCGCGCCACGTAACTACGACCGCGTCATCGATCGCGGTCGGGAGCGGTGGGCCAACGGCCCATGTACGCGTCGCGAGATCGAGGATCTCGACGTTCGGGTGCGTCGTCTCCGCTCCACTCGCGGCAACGCTGTAGCCACCGATCACGTACACCTTACCGCGTAGCGTAACGGCCGATGCGGCGATGCGCGGTGGGCCGCCGACGTCCGGCAACGGTTGCCAACCGTCGTCGAACATCCAGGCCCGCACGTGGATTCCGGCTGACGCCCGCGACGCGTCGATGCCAAGCGCGGTGACCAGCGCGCAGCCCTCCGGGGTTTCGACCGCCGCCACGGCGTTGTTCGAGACCGGCTCCGGCAGCGCCAAGATCGGCTGCCATTCGTTGCGCACGGTCTCGGGCGGATCGCTGCAGGCGATCGTCGCGATCGCAGCGAGCACAGGCGACGCGAGCTCGATCATGAACCGCCGTGCGTCCTTGCAGGTCATGTTGGTCGCTCGAGCTCGACGCCGAGGCCGTCGGCGTGTTGGTTCACATCGTCGGCGGCGAGCTCGATCACGTCGTGGCAGGTCAGCATCGAGCGTTCCGGTCGTCGAGCATCGCACGTAGATGCGGTCCGCACGAGTCGAGCGACGAGCTCGCGAAGCTCGGGCGTCAGCAACGTCACGCAAGCGCTACCCTCGATGCCGGCAGAGTTACAAGGCCCCTCTACCGTCGTTCGAAGTCGAGGCTCGCCACTGCTAGCGGCGCTGGAACGTTCCGTCACTTGCCGCTACGCCGGAGGAGCGGTGCAGTAAGGTAGGAGGATGTCTCGACTCGAAGCGGTTCATGGGGTGATCGCGATGCTGCTCGTTGGCTCGATCTCGTCGTGCCAGGGGATGACTCGCCACGTGAAGACGGTACCGACGGAAACCATCCAAAAGTCCATCGACGAATGCGTGCAGACGACGGGCGAGAAGGGCTGCAAGAAGCTATGCGACGAAGTGTTCGCCGAGCGCGGGCTTGCGCGATGCACCGTCGAAGCGAAGGGTGAAGTCACCGACGTCTGGTACGAGGCGCCGACGACGCCCGAACCGGATCCCGAGGCGCAAGGCTGCGCCGGCGGACGCCGTCCCGAGGGGCTCGTCTGCGCGCCGCTGCGTGCGACGGGTCCGATCGCTGCGTACTTTGCGTGGGCAACGCAGATGGAAGCCGCCTCCGTGACCGCGTTCGCGCGAATTCACCGCACGATGACCAACCTCGGTGCCGAAGAGACGCTACTCGCGCGCATTCGTGTCGCGATGGCCGAAGAGGTGATGCACGCACACGCCATGGCTGCGCTCGCACGGCGCTACGGAGCGCAGGTGAGGGCGCCCGAGATCGCGGATGCGAGCGAGATGACGGTGCTCGATCACGCGATCGAGAATGCGATCGAGGGCTGTGTCGCCGAAGCAGTCGCTGCGATTCACGCGGCGTTCGTCGCGGCCCATTCACCGGACGTGGAGGTGCGGGCGGTGTTTTCGCGCATCGCCGTCGAGGAGACGGAGCACGCGCTGCTCTCGTACGACCTCGCAAGCGTCTATGCGAAGCATCTCGATGCGGACGGTCGTGCGCGTGTGGGGGCTGCCTACCGCGCGGCCGTGACGGCGCCAAAGTATCGCGTGCTCCCGCCGGCGCTCCTCGCATTGCACGTACCCGATGATGGCCGCGTCGCCGCTGCGATCGATCATGCGCTCGCCGAGCTCGCGGCGCGCCTGAATCTGGAGCAGCCCTCCTGTTAGTCGATCGCAACCGAGCGCCGCATACGCTCCGTTGTGCAGTGGGACGCAACAAGGGCACGGCAGTACATCCCGCTACTTCAATCTCGAGCTGCCGGGCCACACTCCGCGTGATCGGCTGCGACGAGCATCCAGTCGGCACCATGGTCGCTCGAGTCTGATCGAGCGGGCACGGTCAGCTTACGGCTCGCACTCGCAGACAGCAGGCATCTGCGTGTTGCACCGCTCGTCGTTGATCTGCGACGTGGCGCTGACCATCTCGACGCAATTCTCCGGTGGCGGACCGTTGTCGGGCGCGTTGGTCTCCCAAGGCAAGAACACCGCGGCGGCGCCCTTGGTGGTGAGCCAGGTGTTTTCGGTGGCGAGGTCGGAGATGCCGATCCAGAACCGCGGCGTCGCGGCCAGCGTCGCGATCGCCTGGAGCTCGCCGAGGTCGTCGGGGATCGCGAGGTAGGCGCTGGCGCTGGTGGCGGCGCAGAAGGCGCGATGGGTGTCCCAGTTCGAGCTGGTGACGAGCCGATACACGCGTCCGGCCTGGCCTCCGCTGATCGTGGCGTAGGTGCCCGGGCATCCCACGTTCGGGGCATCGCTCGGCGCATCGCCACCGACCGGCGAGTCGGTGGCCCCATCCACCAGACTGCTCCCCTCGACGCACTGATTCGCCCGGGAGCCGGCTGTATCGCTGAACCGTGAGCCACTCGCGCACGCCGGATCGATGACGCTGCAGTAGCCGACCGGCTCGCAGGTCCCGCCGGCACCGCACTCGCTGTTCGTTTCGCACTGGAACGCGGTGGTGCGCAGGCATCCCGCGGTGATCGTAGCCACTAGCGCGACCAGGAGTCCGAGCAACGTCGGACGAACCTCGCAGGCGTTCGCGAACGATCGAATGACTGACATCAGAACCGTCCTCCCCAGGTCACGAGGCCACCGTTGCGGATCGGGATGATCGCGACTCCCGGCTCGTGCTCGGTGGACCTCCTCGCCAGGGTGTAGCGAATCACGCCCGCGGTGACCAATGCGCCGCTGCTCGCGAAGAAGATGACCGAGATCATGCGCTTCGTGCCTGCGTCGTCGACGTGGGTTCGGTAGGCGTCGATGTCGTTGGACGCATCGGCGGCGGAGAGGTCTTCGAGCGCGTCCAGATACACGAACGCGCCTGCAACGCCCGCCGCAATCCCCGTCAACACCAGCACCCCGCCGAGCTTGTCCTTGTACCATGGCGCCGACGAGGTCGCGACCGCAGGAGGTGTCGGGGTCGCGGTCGGTTGGGACGGGGCGAGCTTCGTCTCGCACGTCGCGATCGCCTGCTCGGTGTCGACCTTCGGTTGCGCCGCCGGCGACGTGGCGAGGTAGCGCTTGTAGAAGGCGATCGCCTCGGCACATTGGTCGAGCTTCACGTGCACCTGGCCGATCGCATAGAGCAGATCGGGCGCGGGGTCCGCCGCATACGCCGCTTCGAGCTCGACGAGCGCCGTCGGGAAGTCATTGCGCTGGTGCGCTTCCATCGCCTTGGCGATGTGGCCCTGGGCCGCCTCACGATCGGCGATCGATCACGGTGCCCGTGCACTGCTCGGGCGACATGTACGGTGCCTTGCCCTTGAGCATTCCGGGCTGGGTCTCGGTGCGTCGGAGCATGGCTTTCGCGATTCCGAAGTCCAGCACCTTCACGTTCCCGTCGTAGCCGACCAGGACGTTCCCGGGTGTCACGTCACGATGCACGACGCCGAGCGGCTTCCGATCTGGACCGAGCTGCTCGTGTGCATGGTGCAGGGCGATGGCAGCCGCGCAGATGATCGAGACCACGTGCTCGAGCGGAACCATCTCGTTGCGTCGGTGGACTTCTGCGAGCAGCTTGCGCACGTCCGCGCCATGTACGTACTCCATCACGAAGTACGGCTTTCCATTCTCCACGCCGACGTCGTGGACCTGGACGATGTTGTTGTGGTGCAACGCGGCCGCGAGCCGGGCCTCGGTCAGGAGCATGTCGACGAACACCGGATCATTCTCGCGACCTGCGCGGATCCGTTTGATCACCACATGACGCTGGAACCCCTCGATGCCCTCCGCGCGCGCAAGCCAAAGCTCGGCCATCCCCCCGACCGCCAAACGCTTCAGGATCTCGTACCGGCCCAGCCGCGTGATCGCCGAAACACTCACCACCACCATTCAGCGTGAAACACCTGAACCACCGCCGTCAAGGAAGTCGGCGTCTCGTGGGTGTAGGCCCCTCGCAGCGAGTTTCGAGATCCGAGAGGAAACCTGTGACCGTTCGAGATCGGATCCCCACAGAAGACGACGATCCTGGGTGTGCGATCAACGCACGGAGCTACGCGCTCTGCGTGACGCTTCGCCCGCGGAGAAGTCTTCAACGAAACGAAGCACCACGGCGAAAAGATCCGCGCAGCGATCTCGCTGACATGAGCCGTAGGTGAAGAAACCTGCGACCGCACATGGGTGGGGCTGCACTAGAGGAACATGCAGAGGTGCCTTGTTGCCATTGGTCTGCTCGTCGTTGGCCTCGCCGCGTGTGGTGGAACCGACTCGGGAGATGACGGCCCGCTCGGCGGCTCGCTGCAGGTGACCGGCGAGGTAGTCGACTTCGAGACCAGCATGCCGATCACGACGACCGCGAGCGTGTCGACATCCTCGTCCCCCCGCCCCAGATCACCACGCAGGGAGCCACGTTCACGATCGAAGGTGTCGTCGAGAACTCGGCGTTCCAGGTGCTCGCGAGCTCGCCGCCGACCCACCGCGCGACGTTCAGTGACGCCATCGTGGTCACCGACACCGACCTCGCGGACGTGAAGGTCCTTGCGGTCAGCGAAGCACTACTCGACGAGCTCGCGACCGCGTTCGGCGTCGTGCCCACGGCGGCGAAGGGCGTGCTGTTCGTCAAGCTCGTCGATGGCACCGGCGCGCCGATGGCGAACGTCGCCGCTGCGAACCTCATGGTCATGGGTGCAATTGGCCCGAAGTTCCTCGCACCGGATCTCTCGCCCGTCTCGGCGGCGACCGCGAGCACGGCCTCGGGGTGGGCCGTGTTCTTCGAGGTTCCCGCGGGTGTGGTCACGCTCGGCGCTCCGCTCGGTGTGGACCTTTCGATCGACATGCCGATCTCCCCGATCAATCCAGGGACCGTGACGATCGCATCAGCGGTGATCGGCGCGAGCATCGAGCTGCCGACCAACGTGTCGTTCCTCGCGACCGTGTTCCCGATCTTCGCCGCGCGCGGCTGCGTCGCCTGTCACTCCGGTGGTGGCATCGGCAAGGATCTCGGCGGCCTTCACCTCGACGGCGGCGCGAACCTCGCGTACCGCGAGCTTGTGACCGAACGCCAGGGGGTCCGGGTCAATCTGACGACACCGGAGATGAGCCTCGTGCTCACCAAGCCATCGCGCGAAGATCCACCCGACACCCACCCAAACGTGACGTTCACGGGTCCGAGCGATCCCGACTACCTGAAGATCGTGGTGTGGATCCGCGAAGGCGCTCGGAACAACTGAGACCGACCTGCCGAGGCGATTACGCGTACTCGGCAACGCGTTTTCGGCGACCGATCGTGGTGGATCCCGCACTACAACACCATGAAGCCATTCCTACCTCTACTCTCGCTGGTCGCGTTCGTGACCGCGTGCACCGACGACGCGGCCATCGACTCGAACGAAGAGGCCCGGCGTGCATATCTCGGTCTCGACACATCGATCGCGAAATCGATCAACCTCGGCTTCCAGGGCTTCAACACCGCACAGAGCGCAAACATCGCGCCCCAGTCAACCTCGGGCATGTTGGCCGGGATGCTGACCGTGACGGGTCAGGTCGATCAGGGGAACTCGGTGAACAAGGGTATGCGGCTTCACATCGGCATGGTCGCGTACACCGACGGCGAGATCGTGATCGATGAAGAGGGGAATACGATCGAGATCACGTACGACACGGACCCTGTCGCCGACCTGCAACCGTTTCTCTCGATGCAGCTCAAGAACATTCCGACCGGCACGCTCGACGGCACGCTGACCGGAACGTATTTGATGACGGGCGGAATCACGGGCGAGGCGGAGCTGAACTTGACGTTCACCGGCACGTTGATGGACGACGGCAACGGCGGTGTGGTTCGCGCGACCGGATCGACCCATGTCACGGGAACCGTGGTCACACCCGATGACGGCACGTTCGACGTCGACATCACGATCTGAAGCAATTCCGATTCGTCCTTCAAACGCGAGCCAAGCGGGTCAACAGCTGTTGCAGCTCGCGAGCTGCGACGAACAGCCCATCCCAGAGCTGCAACCGTTTGGACATCGCGCAGGTGGCGTCGCACGAGCACGAGTCACGACAGTCGACCTTGGAACACGAACCCGCGCCGCTGCAGGTGATCGAGCACACACCCCGCCGCATTTCACGCTGTCGCACGAATTTGCGCCTGTGCACGATCGAGCAGCTCGCCACGAGCGCCAACAGCGTTAGTAGGATCCTCACGGAACCTCCATCGTCACAGCAATCCCGCTGCCACCGTCGACGACGACGGGTACAACATGCGCGTGTGCTGGTTCGTCGGACGCGCACGGTTCACTAGTGGGGCCAGGCGGCACGGAGGTCACACGAAACGCAGCGCGATACGGCCGGGTGCGGGACTGAATATCTCGCGACCCTACCTCCGGCACGACGGGTTACTGGAGGGCCGCGCCGACTTTAAACGTTAGATCGCGCATCGTCTCGTTGGCGAAGAATTCCGCGAGCTGTCCGTCGCGGCGGTGGTCTCCATATCGAACCTCGGCATAGAAGTCCTTGTAGACTGTCGCGCGAATCCAGGCTTCTGCATCGAGGAACTCATCGTTGCCGCGAATCTCATACGCGAGTTCGTCGCGGAGTCTGTCAAAGCCTTCAATGGAGTAGTACTGGCCGTAGAAGAGGTTTCCTCCCAGGGTGACAATCGGAAACTCCAGTTCGACATTCGCCCGCGCCGAGGCTCCCCAACCGTAGTAGTAGCCGTCGCTTTTTATGATCGACTTTCCAACCACACCGGCGTCTTCGTCAAGATAGCTATCGAGCCACCGCTGCGACGACAACGAATTGACGCCCATCAGATCCACGTGCGCACGGCCCCTCCATCGAAGCTTCCAAGAGTCACCGAAGACGTGTCCATCCGTAGCTAGACCAGGAACGTGGAGTCCACCAAGGCGACTTTCCCAAACTCCAAAGCCTTCGCGGTGATATAGATATCCGATGGAAGTACCTACGTTATAGGCAAGGCCGACAGCGCCTATATCCTTCTGGGGAATACTCTCAGTGCGATATCCTAGTAAAAATGTATCGCCGTAAGCGTTGGTCGCACTTCCATCGCCAGTGGTGAGCTTTAGATGAAATCTCGTGAAGTTGGCCTGATGGAACACTCCCGAGCGTGTACCCGGTTGCATGTAGCGTTCGAGGGCCACGAACTCGCCTTCAAACGAGAGACTGTGAAGAAGGCGTTCCTGGTCCTGCACTACAGCGCCGTCATGTCTGGCGATGGTTGCCGTCGTGAGGCCGTAGGAGAAGTCAAAGTGCGGCCAAATCTTGGGTTCGACATGAAGGCTCGGATCCAGCTGACCGTGCACACCGTGAGCTAGCCCAAAGGTCCATCGAACTGCCTGCCAGCCGGGGCTGTCGTTCCGACGGTAGTGCGAGTACTGCCCCAAACGATGAAAGAACTCACCAACGGCGATGCCCGTCGTGTTCGTCATGAGCAAATCGTTGAGACTGATGAGCTCGCGCGACTCGATGCCGTATTCCCAGACAATACTGGCTGCTAGGCCAAGGCCGGTTGACGCCCAAACATTGAGGCCATTTGCACGCCCCAGAATGTGCGAAGCCCCGCCAGCAAAGGTGTGCCAACTGTAGTTGACCATGAAGGGGTTGTTGTCAAAGATGAATATCTCTTTCTTGAAGAGTAACTTGCTCTCCCAGCCGGGATAGTCCCAATCAGCAACTTGACGATCCCGATCAACCCAATACCAAGTAATGCCGCCGGCGATGGTTGCGCCCAGCTCGATGAGGGTCAGCCAAGGGTGGCTCGTGGGCGGGGCTGGGGTATGCCAGGTGGGTCCTACAAGCGTGGATTCCTGGATTGCCGGTACCGCGGAAGTTTTGGTTTCTAGAGTCTCCGGATCGATCGATTCGACCTCTGCCGAACTTGCAGTGGGTTTTTGAGCCAGCGCCGGGGAGGCGAGCAAGACAAGTATGCCTGCGGTGGCCAACTCCTTGTGGTGCAACATGGCCACCTCATTCGACAGCTGCGGGCACTTCGCGATTTCCGCAGATCTCGTTGGAGGCAGCTGAAGCGCATCGCTGTGCCTTGAGCGCCTCGCGGAACGCTTCCGGCCGTTTGAGGGAGAGCTCGGCCGCGTTCAGCTGAATTCGCCTGACGGGATACGCGTGCGCGAGCACGATATCGGCGCTCGTCACACGTGCAATGTGCATTGCGTCTCCAATGGCAAGCGAAGCGAGAAGTCGGTACACGCGATGATTCGTTTGAGCTGCACAAGACGTCAGGCTGCAATCCGTGCGCCTGCCACGAGCCACACACGAGCGATTCGCCATCCCGTTCGCGCCGTCTGTGCGCGCGCGCTGCGCTGACGCACGCGGTACGTGCAACTCTTGCGCGATATGCGCGAAAGTCACTGGGTCTAGAGTTCCCGCACACGTCTCGCTACTGTCACGTCCATGGCCGAGTCGCTGTACGAGACGTTGGGTGTCGCCAAGACAGCGAGTGCCGACGAGATCCGGAAGGCGTACCGCAAGCTCGCGCGCAAACATCACCCCGACGTGAACCCGGGCGACAGCTCCGCCGAGACGGCCTTCAAGAAGGTGTCCGCCGCGTACGAAGTGTTGTCCGACGAGGCCCGCCGCAAGGCGTATGACGAGTTCGGCGACGCGTCACTTCAGACCGGCTTCGATCCCGCGAAGGCACGCGAGTACACGCGCTGGCAGGACGCGCGCCAACGACGCGCTTCGCGCGTGGGCAACCGCGAAGGGCCGGTCGAGTTCGATCTCAGCGACCTCTTCGGTCGGCAGGCTCCGCGTGGTCCCACGCGCGGCAACGATCTGTATGCGTCGATGGAAATCGATCTGCGACAAGCGATCGACGGCACCGAGATGACCGCCGATCTTCCCGGCCACGGAACAGTGCGCGTCCGGATCCCCAAAGGCGCCGATTCAGGTGACGCGCTACGCGTTCCGGGCAAAGGTTCACCTGGAAGACAAGGCGGTCCCGCGGGTGACCTCGTGATCGAGACGATCGTGCGGCCACATCCGCTCCTGCGTCGTGACGGCTTGAACCTCTACATCACGATGCCCGTCACGCTCGACGAAGCGTACGGGGGCGCGAACATCGAGGTGCCGACATTCGATGGACCGGTCGTCCTCAAGATTCCTCCACGCTCCCAACAGCACGCGAAGCTACGACTGCGTGGGAAGGGCGTTGCGCGAAAGGACGAGCGTGGAGATCTGATCGTCGAGCTCGACGTCCGGATGCCCGATCGAGCCGACGACGCGCTGGCCGAGGCGCTGCGAACGACGGCAGCGCTCTACAGCACGCCTGTCCGGGAGGGAGTCGCACTATGACCCGCTTGACGTACCAGCACCTGCTCGAGCTCGTCGAGGGCGACGACGAGCTGATCCTTCGCCTCGTCGAAGAAGGGATCATCGCGCGCGGAGACGACCTCGTCCCCGTCGATGTGGACGCGGTGCTGCTCGCTCGCACGTTGTGGCGCGATCTTCAGGTGGAGTGGCCGGGGATCGAGATCATCCTTCGTCTCACGGCAGAGCTCGCCGCTGCGCGCCGCCGTGTGCGAGAGCTCGAGGCCACGGACAGACAGTGACGAGCTCGTTGCCGACACGTCGGAGCGTCTGCGCGGGTGCGCGGCGCAAGACATAACGTCGGCGTCGCTTCGCCGCCCAGAGAATGCGCAACGCATGCACCTCTTCGCGATCGCCGCGCAGTTCGTGCGGGTCACCATGGGTGGGGCTCGGCGTTCGCCGGCCGACGCATTGCACGTGCGATGCGCATGAATTCTGCGGCGGCACCGAGTCCGTCGACCAAGCTGAAGCGCGCTGTTCTCGTCGTCGTCCTTTCAGTCGCGGCGAGTCGCGCGAGTGCCCTCGCGTGCATTCCGATCGACCTATGGGAGAACGGCAAGTCGCACGCCATCTGCCGCGAGGACCTCGTGACCATCGGGGCGACCGAGCTTGATCTCGGTGAAGAATGGGTTCCCTTCGCGGTCGAGCGAAGCAACACGTCTTACCGACAGACCTACGTCGCGCTCGCGCAAGAGCGCTTCGCCGACGCGGGGCTCGATGCCGAGCTTGCCGAAGAGGATCGCCACTTCGAGTTGTTCGGCGTCTTCCCGACGCTTGGTGTCATCCAGCGCAGACTGGCGGATGCGACTCGACACAAATGCCACGCCGCGATCGTCAACGAGCTCGGTTCGGAGCGGCTGGTCGAGGAGAGCCGGACACGAGGTGGAGCGCGAATCGCGACGGCTCGCACCCTACGTGCGGAGCTCGAGCACGATGCGCGAACACGGGGCGTCGAGATCGCGGCTCTCGCGAAGAAGAGCACGTACTACCAGCGGGCCGTCCATCGGCTCGCGGCTCTCGACGCGAAGATCGCCGCGATCCGGACCGTGCAGGCACATCTCGCGTGCGATGGGTTGCTCGCATCACGTCCGGGGGACGGCGCGTACACGTGGCAGACCAGCAATGCAGTGGAGCGGTTCCAGCGTGGGGTGATGATCGCGCCGACCGGCACCGTCGACGAAGCGACTCGCGATGCATTCGGAGTCAACAGTGATGAACGAGATGTTCGCGCTGCCTTGCGCGTCTTACGCGAGCGTGTCGTCGCGGCGACGGGCTTGGTGGAGGACGGGAGCGCGAGTGATGCACCCGGGACCGTTCTCGGACGCAAACTCGAGCCAATTGACACGCTGCGAGCACGTGGACGGTCGGCGCTCGCCGACGGCGCCCCTGATCTCATCTCCGCGGCGACGGATGCGGCCGCACGCGCTCTCGGGTGGCATGACGCCGCCGCGATTCTCGCGTTTCTCGAAGCCGGCCACGCGTCGCATGCGATTGCGGTTCGTCTTCCGCCGCTGCCGTCGTATCGCGCGGGCACGATGGCGCTCTCGATCGAGATCGATCGCGGCGACGTCTCGCGGTCACGAACGTTCGTGCCGACACGACGACCCGCTTTGATCATCTACGTCCAGGACGGAGCGCGCCGCGTTCCACTCGTCCAGTGGCCGACGACGATCGGAGGCTGGCAAGACGAAAGGGTCGATGGAGCGATCGTTCGACGATGGAAGTCATCGCCCGTCGGCACGGCAGAGTGGAAGGATCTGTTCGTGGCACCGCGCTGGCTGCCGCCGGCGTCGACACCAGATCGCGAGCTCGTGCGACGGGGCGCCGGCGGTGTGGTTCTCGCGCGGCAGCAGCTCGGCCCGAGCTATCGCGCCGCGTTCGGACTCGCCGCGTTCGTTCACCTCCAGGACGGCGAGTACCGAGGGATTCGCACGCACGGGACCGGAAATCTCTCCTCGTTGGCGCGCGGCGCGAGCCATGGATGTCATCGCTTGCTCGGGATGCATGTGCTGCGACTCGCCGGGTTCGTGCTCGCGCATCACCCACATGCGGTCCACGGCCCGGAGCCGACCTACTATCGGCGGACGGTGCGCTCGGGCGGGCGAGCGTTCCGCATCGCGATCGACACGCTCGGCGATCGCATCGAGCTCGTCCCACCCATTCCCGTCACGGTCGGGGCCGCGTCGCGATAGCGCGTGGGGCCGATCGCGAGCGTGTTCACGCAGCCACCTTGGGTTGGTTCTATCGCCGACCCGACCGCGCTGAGTCTGCGCGAGATCGCAGTCAATGCGCGGCTTCTTCGCGGGTAGCGAGCGGATAGACGCACCCGATTGGCCACGAGGTTGCAGCGTGCCTGCGCATGACCTTCACGAAGATCCTCTGCCCGACTGATTTCTCGGAGGGTTCGCAGCAAGCCGTCCGCGTCGCGACCCGCCTCGCGATCGAGGCGAATGCCGACCTCGTGCTCTTTCACTCGTGGTTCATTCCGCCGCAGGCGTACTCGATGGAGGCCCCATTCCTGCCGTACGTGGTCCAGGACGTCGTTGACGACGCACAACGCGGTCTCGATTCTGCCGTGAGCGACGCGATCGCCGCGGGTGCGAAGACTGCGACCGGCCAGCTCGTGACGGGAGTCCCGTGGAACGAGATCGTGTCGATCCTCGAGAAGCAGGCGTTCGATCTCTGCGTCATCGGTACCCACGGGCGAACGGGTCTGTCGCGCCTTCTGCTGGGCTCGGTGGCCGAGAAGGTGATCCGCCACTCTCCATGCGCGGTGCTCGCCGTTCGCCCCGACAGCAACGTCGGGGCATTCAAACACGTCCTTGTTCCGACCGACTTCTCCGAGAGTGCGACGCATGCGCTCGACCTCGCGAGGAAGGTCGTCGCGCCAGACGGTGCGATCACGTTGCTGCACGTGCTCGAGCTTCCGCTGAAGTACAGCGGTGAGATCGGCGCCGATTTCGCGCACGACCTCGACAAGAAAGCCGCTGCCGCCCTCGAGGTCTGCGCCGAGCGCGTGAAGAACGTGCGAATCACGACGCGCTCCCGCATCGGTTATGCGGGTGCGCAGACGCTCTCGGCGATCGACCACGATCACAGCATCGATCTCGTCGTCATGGGCAGTCATGGGCGAACCGGCATCAAGCGAGCGCTGCTCGGGTCGGTGGCGGAGAAAGTCGTCCGCCACGCGCACTGCCCGGTGCTCGTTACTCGCCAGCGACCTTGAATGGAGGTGACACCATGGGTCGACTCAGTCGGTAACGAGGGGGTCGAAGTGATCCGCATCTTCCCGAGCGCGCTCTCGTGCTCGGCAGCAATCATGGAGCGAAAGCAACTGAGCACGATCGAGCATCACGCGGAGCACGTGATGTCGCGTCGGCGCGAGCCGGGTGAGCGCTTAGCGACGGCGATGATCGCGAACGTCCGGACGGTTACGGGGTGGGCGCTGCACTCGATGCGACGGCACAGGGCGATGCCTGACGATGTGACCGGCTGGACGGTAGTGGCGGTATCGGTGCGGTTGTATGCGCGCGATCACGATCGGTGGCGTGGCGAAGACCCAGCCGCCGGTGTAGTAGGTCGAGCGGTACCAGGCACCCTCGTACCACCACCAGTAGAAGCCGTCGGCGTAGAAGATCGATTCGTCGTAGTCCGCGATCACGCGAACACCGGGAGAGACCTCGACGAGATCTGGGGTTTCGACGACGACCCCGAACGAGGGTTCGCTGTATCGGATCTCCCCGGCGCAGGCGCTACCGAGAAGCGAGACGAGAACGAGAGCGAGATGAGAGCGCATGGATAGCCTCCGTGTGAGTCGGTGTGTCGAGCTAGGCAGCCTTCGCGCGGGCAGGTTCGCGATGTGCGCGCTCGCGAGCAGCGAACTTCGGTGGCGACCGCCGCGAGCTCCTCGTCGTGGAGCTGTCGATCGTAGGTGGCGTACAGCGATGCAACGAGTTGTCCGAGTGTGATGGTCATGTGCACGCTCACTGCACGCGGTGTTCCAGCGCCGTCACGCGATCCATCTCGATCGCGCGTAGGAGGAGATCCTTCGCTCCGATCTCGCGAAACCAGAGGGCCGACATCACATCTCTCCGGTTTGAACGGCCGGTTTCTTCTCGGGAGGCTCTGTCATCGTCGCCTCGCTGAGCAGCAAGACGCCCGCGACCGAGACCGCGTTCTCGAGGGCCATGCGCACGACCTTCGTCGGATCGATGATGCCTGCCTCGACGAGATCGCAGTACACGCCGCGCGCGGCGTCGAACCCCTGGTTTCCGGTCCCGCCACGCATTCGATCGACGACGACGCCGTCATCGAATCCCGAGTTGTCGGCGATCACACGCGTCGGCGCTTCGAGGGCGCGCGCGAGGATGCGCAGTCCGGTCCGCTCGTCACCATCGCATGCGGACTCCTCGAGCCGGACGGCGTCGATCGCACGGAGCAGCACGAGACCCGCGCCGGGGACGACGCCTTCGGCCACGGCTGCTTTCGTCGCGCTGACGGCATCTTCGAACGCTTCCTTGCGACTCTTCGCCTCGGATTCGGTCGACGCGCCGACGCGGATGACGGCGACGCCGCCCGTGAGCTTGGCGAGTCGCTCCTGCAGCTTCTCGCGGTCATAGTCGCTCTTCGTGTCCCGGATCTCTCGCCGCAGGTTCTCGGCGCGATCGGCAATCGCGCGCTTGTCTCCGGCACCACCGATGATCGCAGTGGAGTCCTTGTCGACGACAACGCGAGAACAGGAACCGAGGTCCTCGATCTTCACATTCTCCAGCTTCTGCCCGAGCTCCGTCGAGATCACGCGGCCGCCGGTGAGCGTCGCGATGTCGGCGAGGACGTCCTTGCGGCGATCGCCGAATCCGGGAGCCTTGACTGCGGCGGAGCTCAACGTGCCGCGCACGCGGTTGACGATCAACGTCGCGAGCGCCTCCGCCTCCACATCCTCCGCGATGATCAGGATCGGGCGACCACTGTGCGCGACACTCTTGAGGAGCGGAACGATCGGTTGCATCGCCGTGATCTTCGCGTCGGAGATGAGGACAAGCGGCTTCTCGAGGACTGCTTCCATCCGGGCCGAATCGGTGACGAAGTAGGGCGAGAGGAACCCGCGGTCAAACGACATGCCCTCGACGACCTCGAGCGATGTCTCCGTTCCCTTCGCTTCCTCGAGCGAGACCACGCCCTCGGCACCGACTCGTTCGACGGCGTCGGCGACAAGCGCACCCATCTTGTCGTCGTTGTGCGCCGAGATGGTCGCGATCTGTTGCTTCTCCTTACGTCCCGTGACCGGTCGCGAGATGCGCTGGATCGCGGCGATCGCCGCGCGCACTCCGCGGTCGAGGCCGCGCTTCAGATCGACGGCACTCGCGCCCGCTTCGACGTTCCGAACGCCCTCGGCGTAGATCGCGTGTGCGAGCAGTGTGGAGGTGCTGGTGCCGTCGCCGACCGAATCGCCGGTGCGCTCTGCCGCCTGGCGGATCATCTTCACGCCGAGGTCTTCTTCGAGGTCTTCGAGCTCGAGCTCCTTCGCGATGGTAACGCCATCGTTGCAGACGATCGGCGCGCCCCACTTCTTGGCGATCAACACCGACTTCGAGCGCGGACCGAGTGTGATGCGCACGGCGTCGGCAAGAGCGGTAGCACCGCGGAGGAGCTTCGATCGCGCGTCACTACGAAACAGGAGCCTCTTGGCGGACATGACCAGCGCAAGAGCAACGCACGTGCCCGATGCCGGGCCCCATCTATGCGTGAACCTCGCCGTTCTTGCGCGATCACGAGGTCTGGACGAAACATGTGCGCGATCTCGTTGTGGCCGCGAGCGGTGGGCTGGCGCGATCGGTGCAGCGACTCGGCTTAAAAACAGACCGCCTTCACGTCGTGGTCCTCGGAAGTGGTGAAGGGAACCGGCTCGCGTCGCTCACCCGGCCGCTGTACGGAACCGATCGACCGAAGCAGGACGTGTTCCGTCGTTGGGACAGCCGTCGTTGGTTCTCCTCGCGACACGCGATCGAGACGCGAACTGGATACGATGCCCGTGCACACCGATGGCACGGCCTTCTACGCACGACCACGCAGCGCTGAAAGTCTGAAACGCTCGCGCGGGTCCGGGCTCTACCAGGCCATGAAGCTCGCGGCGATTGCACTGTTGTGCTCGGGTTGTGTGCTGGATTCCGTCGAAGACGAGGCGGTGCTCGGCATGACCGAGCAACAAGTGAGCTCGTTCGGCGCGATCGGATGGGCCACACTCACGGATCTGGTCGGCGCCGACACCGGTCTGCCGGCCAATCAGTACGTGTGCGTCTTGAACGGCTTCGGCGGTGCCACCAACGGACAAGGCACGTGGGTCGTTCCGACGCCAACGTCGAGCATTCTCGCGACGGGGGCGTTGGAGCGCGGCTCGAACGGAAACTGGTTCCTGAACGCGCACGCCGGACGCTATGGGGCGCACAACTGGATCAGCAACGGCATCAGTGCCGGCGCGACATGCATGCCCGGGCGTGCCTCGGCCAACGCGATCTGGACGACACCGCTTCCGCGACATCGCAACTGGCCCCTCAAGATCGCGGACCTCGCCCCCAAGCGTCGCTGCTTTCTGAGCGCGATCTACGCCGGTGACGGAATGCTCGACAAGTACGAGTCGTACGTTCGCGTGCGGCAGGTCACCGAGGAAGAAGCCGTGCCCAAAACGATCCCGTATGACACGCCGGGCTGGTACTTGGAGAGCAACGCAGTGCCGCGGTCTGAGGGCATTCAGTTCTTCGTTCGCGCGACCTGTATCGACTTCGAGAACATCACCGGCGATTGGATCGGCGAGTTCGGTAGCTCGGCGAATTCTCTGACGAACAGCATGACGAACGGAAACGGAACGAAGTTCTGCGGACTGCAGGGCGTCTACGGCAGCTTCCGCGGCGGCTTCAGGTCGGGCGTGTTCTTGAATGCACCGTCGACGCAGACGGGGAACTGGTCGATGACCGTGACGACGAACAAGTACGGCACGGCCGAGTGCATCCAGTAGTTTCGGGACACGGGTACGACGCTCTACGGCTTCATGGGTTCGGCGCGAGCACGGAGCAGTCGCGCGGCTGCACGATGCGTGTGCCCTGATCGTGGGACCGCAACGCCATGGGCGTCTTGATCTTGTTGGTGTGCTCTCCCATCCGCCGGAACGTGCCGACGTCCTCGAACAAGTCACCGGCCGCAAGAGCCTGCATGAATCGAAGCTGGTCGGCGACTGTGGAGATGATGCCGCCGTCGGCCTTCTGGAACGTGAGCGCACCGGACGGCTTGAGCACGATGTCCTTCGCCCAAACGGTGGCGTCGGGCTCCGGGGAACGCCCGCCTCGAGGCGGGTGCGGATAGGACGAGGTCGCATCCAACGCCAGGGGAGCGAAGATCATCTGGTCGAAGAGCTCGTGCAGAGGCTGGTTGGTGACCTTCTCCAGGACCGCGCCGAGCAGCTGGTAGTTGGTGTCCGCATATCTGGCTTTGCGTCTAGCCGAGCCGCCTGGCTGCGGAGGAAAAGTGCGACTTCATCGCCCGTACAGTTCGCAGCACCTCGTCGAATGGCATCGGGGCGTCTTCCCCGGCAAGCAGCCGGGCCTGAACTCGTTTCGCCCTTTGGAGCTCCCTCGTAGTAGTCGGCGAGGCCCGAGGTATGGCTGAGAAGATGTTCCACCGTGATCTCGCCGGTTCGGTCGATGCCGTTCATCACGTGCAGACTCGCGGTGACCTCTCTCGGGAGGACCTCGGCCATGCGGTCATCCAGACGGAGCTTCCCGGCTTCGTCGAGCTTCATCGTGACGACAGCGGTGAACAGCTTGGTGACCGAGGCGATCGGATAGCGGGCCTCGGCGGTCGCAGTGGTGCCGTCCGGATCGAGTGTCCCGACGCCCCTCATCCACGACCACGAACCGTCCGCGGCCGCCACCCCGGCGAGACCGTGACGAACATGACGACCACGATCCACCGCCTTGCGAAGCAAGGAGTCGAGGCGGTGTTCGAGATCTGTCACCGACAGAGTCTCTCACACGATGAGGATTCGCCTGGCGAACAGGGATTTCAACGTCGTTCCGACCAACCGCCATGAGCGTCGTGCAGCTGCTGCAGCACCACTTACGGGAAGGCCTTCTTCTTTGCCTCCACGACGCGACATCGCGCCGCGCGACAAGCTCGTGACACTCGCGTACGCCATCGTGACGACCGGTGACGGCGCGTTCTCTACCGTGAAGCAATGCCCAAGCTCCTCCTCGTGTTCGCGCTCGCGCTGCCCACGACTGTATTCGCCGACGCGAAGTACTCGCGCAAACAGACGCTGAACATCAACGTCACGCTATCGGATCGCGCGAAGCCCGCGACACCTGCGCCCGCTGCGCCCGCGAAACCGATCGTCACCGCCGACGACGTGTTGCTCGCGCACGAAGTCGCGCAGCCGTTTCGCAAAGAGCAGGAAGAGATCCTCGAGAAGCTGATCCGCGAAACGCGCGACGACGATCCGGACAAAGCCGATCTGATGTTCCGTCTCGCCGAGCACTACGCCAAGCAGCAGAGGTTCTGGCGCCACAAGTCGATCGCACCCACGATGCCAGCACCACGAACCGTGAAATGACAGGGATCGAACCGCACACGCTTCGAGCAACGCGACGAAAGTGCGCTTTCTTGATGATGTCGTCGCCAACGATCTGATACGGGCCGGTGTACCGTCGCGGGGTGTCGATGCGGGTCGCTCTGGTAGCCGTGGTGGTCGCCGTGTCGGCGATGGCGCACGCGAATCCGGCCGCCGAGAAGATCTACCGCGACGGTAAGGACCTGCTCGCGAAGGGTAAGACCGACGAGGCTTGCGAGGCGTTCCGCCGCAGCAACGAGCTCGAGGCCCGCGTCGGCACGCTCCTCAACCTCGCGGACTGCGAGGAGAAGCGCGGCCGGTTCGCGACGGCGTGGGTCGCCTGGGTCGATGCCCGCGGGCTTGCGACGCGCCTTGGCGATGCTCGCGCGACCCTCGCTGATCAGCGCGCCGCGGCCCTCGCCCCCAAGCTCTCGTACCTGACGCTCTCGATCGCGCCGACGGGTCTCGCGGCGGGGCTCATCGTGCGCCGCAACGGCGCGGACGTTCCGCGCGCCGAGCTCGGCGTCGAGATCCCGCTCGATCCGGGGCGCTTCGCACTCGAGGCCCTCGCACCCGGCTTTTCGCCGTGGACGAAGTCCATCGATCTCACTCCCGGTCAGCGCGTCGCGATCGAGATCCCGATGCTCGTGCCCGACGGCAGTTCGACGACCACGACCGCGCCGACCTCGGCGAGCACCTCGATCAACGGAACGTCGCCGCCGATGCCTCCGCCGACGGGCATAGCCACGCACCGCTTCGGGGTTGGCGCCGCGCTCGGGATGATGACCGAGGGGAGCGTGATCTACGGTGTGCGCATCCCGGTCCACCTGATCGAGGCAGGGCCAGGGACCATCCGCGCGGTGCCGAGCTTCTTCTTCTCCCCGAAGCTCGACGACGAGGATCCGTCTCGACAGCAGAGTCTGTACGGGATCGGTTTCGGCCTCGAGTACGTCCATCCCGTCGCCCGCCAGTTCGTCGTCGCTGCGGGCCTCGTCGGTGGCCTCGAGCTCCTGGATGACTCCTATGGCAGCGGCAGCCTCTCCAGGCACGCATGGATCGCTGTCCGTGTGAGCCCGACGTTGCGCCTTGCACACTCCCTCGATCTCGCGTTCCACCTCCAGCTGGGAGGCGGCGACCGCCATCCAGTGAGTAGCGCCGAGGGCGCCGGCGGCACGATTGTCGGCCTTGGAGTGGTCGGAGTCGACTACTTCTTCTGGTGAGGTTACCGTTGCGAGATGATCGGCGACGTCCTCGGTAGCTACCGCGTCGTGTCGCGACTCGGCGCCGGAGGCATGGGCACGGTGTGGCTCGCCGACCACCAGCTGCTCGGCAGTCGCGTCGCGATCAAGGTGCTGCTCCCCGAGATGTCGTCGAATCCGGCGATCGTGCAGCGCTTCTTCGACGAGGCGCGCGCTGCGTCCAGGATCCAGGATGCGGGCATCTGCCGCGTCCTCGACTTCGGCTGGCACGAGGGGCGTGCATACCTCGTGATGGAGCACCTCCAGGGCGAGACGCTCGCCGATCGTTCCGCACGCCTTCACCTGATGCCGCCGGTCGAGGCGATCCGGATTCTTCAGCAGTGCGCGCTCGCGATGGCCGCCGCTCACTCGCGGGGCATCGTTCACCGTGACCTCAAGCCCGACAACATCTTCCTCGTCCCGGACGCCGCGGTGATCGGCGGCGAGCGGATCAAGATCCTCGACTTTGGCATCGCCAAGCTCGTCGACGATCGCCCCGACGGCCGCTCGCGAACGCAGACCGGCGTCATCATGGGGACGCCCGCGTTCATGTCGCCCGAACAGTGCCGCGGTGCCGGCGGAGTCGATCATCGCTCCGACATCTACGCGCTTGGCTGCGTTGCGTTCACGATGCTGTGCGGCCGTCCTCCGTTCATCGCTCCGACCGCGGGCGACATGATCGCGAGTCACCTCCGGCAGGATCCGCCGGCGCCGAGCTCGATCGTCTCGACGCTCTCTCCCGAGATCGACGCTCTCGTCCTGCGCTGTCTCGCCAAGCCGGCCGAGGAGCGCTTCCAGACAATGACGGAGTTCGTCCGCGCGGGCGCCCAGCTCACCGGCGACAACCTCTCGATCGAGACGATGCCCCCGATGGTGGCGCCGCTTCGCACCTCGACGCCCGAGGTCGCCACGCCGCCGCTGCGAGCGGCGGTCGCCACGGGCGAGACCGTCGTGACCGCAGCGCCCCACGCCGTGCCGCCCGTCAACACAACGCTCGGCAGCAGCAGCGGCGAGACGCTTTCCCCGAGCCGTCCGTGGCGCGGCGGGCTGTTCGTCGCGGCCGTCGGCGTGCTCGCCGCGATCGGCGTCGTCGGCTTCGTCACGACACGCGATTCGAAGAGGCCGGCGTCGCCGATCGACACGCCGCTACCGCTCACGACGACCGTGCCGCCCGACGCCTCCGTCGCGACGCCGCCCGATGCTGCCGTCGCCGTCCTCCCCGACGCGAGCACGACCACCGTCAAGCCCGGGACGACGCTCCCGAAGGGCACGCCTCCGAAGGGCACGCCCCCGAAGGGCACGCCTCCGAAGGGCACGCTCTCGAAGGGCACGCCCAGGACCACGCCCCGACCCGGGGCAGGTTCCGGGTCCGGATCCGCGAAGCCGTACGATCCGTTCGCGGATCGCTGAGGTGTCGCCTTCGCGATCTCGGCGTTCGAGTGGCCCTGCGCTGCAAGTCGGGCGACTTCGAGCTCGGCGCCCGTGAATTGCTTCTGGCTTCCAGCCGGCAGGATCGCGATCGGGAGTCGCGACAGGAATTCCTTCGCGGGTGAGTCCGCAGGTCACGTTGCGAATCGACCGATGGTTGCCGCGTATGCGCGCTTCTCGAACGAGAGCGGTCGTACCTCGAACAACTCGGTAGTTGGACCGGCGTCGTAGTTGGCCTCGTAGGCGAATTCGGTCCACACAAACCTGTCGCGTTCCTCGATCACTCGTGCGGACAGCGACTGGCAGCCCAGGTCGCCACACTCGGGGCATATGTAGAGCGGCACCCGGCCCGACGGCAACTTGGACGGTCCGCGTAGCAGGAGTGATCGCGCGAACTCAACCTCGAACTCGTGTGGCAGCCAGCCAAACAGGCCGATGTTGTCGCCCGGGTCGATCATCGCCCGGAGCGGGTGACCGTTGATCGTGTAGTCGTAGTAGCGACGCTCCTGGTGTTGCGGCCCGCCCACCCGGACGGCTTCGACGAACCCGAGTGTGTCGACGGTGCTCACGGCAATAGCGTACGCGGGTCAGAGGATGGTTCCAGCGCGTGAATAGCCTCGCCATTTCCTGGTGTACTGTTGCGAATGGCAACCCCCGTCTACGAAGCTGAGGTGCTCGCGAAGCTGCTCGAGAGCCGCTTGAACAACGAGCAACTCGGCCAGGTCGCGAAGCTGGGCCCCGGCGCGGCAGTGCCCGCGTTCTGCCGGCAGGCGCTGGCGAAGTACGAGGCGCAACCGGCGGTGTGGTCTAACGCCTTCGAGCTGGTCAAGAGGCGGCAGGCCACTCTCACGGGCTAACTCGATCGCACCAGCGCGACGTGGGCGTACTTCGTCGCGGGCGGGCTGGTTTGGCCGGCTGATCCCCGTTTCGTCTACCGGGATGCAGTGGCAAGCCGCAGATGTCGCGCGGCCGCGATCTAGTTGGCTGCTTGGATGACGCCGTCGACGAACGTCCAGCCGGAGAGCGCGGCGAGGTTCGCGATCGTCGCAACATCTTGCCTGTCGAGTGTCACGTCCCAGAGCGACACGAAGCTGTCGGCCGCGTCGACGAGCAATGTCGAGTCATCGGTCGACAGCTCGAGACGTGAAACCCGTCGCGCGTGCGCTCGAAACGTGTCGAGCTCGCGCCCAGTCGCCGCGTCCCAGACGTGAACCGAGCCATCCGCGTGACCGGTGAACAGGCGTGCTCCGTCAACGCTCAGCGCGAAGCACGTCGGCTCGACGAAGCGCACGACGGTATCGGGGCGGTTTGCGCGTCCGACGGCGAACACTTCCACGGTCCCGTCCTCGGCCTGCAGCGCGATCACGTCTCCTGATCCGGACGACCGCACGTATTTGGTGTCGTCGCTCGGCGTGAACGTGGCGAGCAGTGCTCCTTGCGCCGAGTCGTGGAGAGTCACGCGTAGCTCGGCGCGCTCGAACAGCACGAGCCTACCGTTGCGGGTCACGTGCACGCCGTTCGCTTGGTTCCAGCCATCGGTCGCGAGCACGCGCCCCGCGAGCGTGCTCGGATCCCAGACTTCCCAGCCCATCTCGAGCCGCCCGACGAGCAGTGACGTGTCGTCGAGGAACGCGACCGACATCGGCTCGCCTTTCTCCTCGTACAGTCGCTCGACGAGGACCTTGCCCGTGACCGCATCGACGATCCGGAGCCGAGGCGGCATACCGAGCGCGTCGGTCAACGCCACGCGCTTGCCGCTCGGCGAGAGCGCGACATCGCCGCCGGCCTCGAACCGCGCGATCTCAGCGCCGGTCGTCGGTTCGACGAGCAGTGTAGTGTGGTCGTCCTGCTTGGTCGAGCTGACGAGCATGCGCTTGCCATCGTCGCTCGTCATGATCTTGCCTTCGGCGAGCCGTGCGACCTCGCCCACGTCGACTCCTGCGAGCGTCTTGAGCGTCGTGCTATCCATGCCTACCGCGAGCACGTTCGGGCCGGCCAGCACCGCGCGTGGTGCCACAGCGAGGGCACGCATGCGCCGCCGTGGTGTCTGCGCCATTCCGACCGTGCTGTTCTGCGGATCATCGAGGGCGAGCTGGCGCGAGTCCGCGCTCCACGCTACGTCGAAGTAGTAGCCGGGCAATGTCTGGGCGGTCTCGAGCCCGGGCAGGTACCACACGATCGCGGCGTTGCCGGTAGTAGCGACCACCGCGGTCTCGTCCGGCGCCACGGAGAGGCTCGCGAGCTTCTCGCGGCGGAGCGAGCGATTCGTCGCTTCGAGCACGCCACTTGCCGACCACACGCGCACGACGCCGCGCTCGGAGGAGGTGACCAGGAGCTCGCGCTGGGATGCCGCCGACAGTTTGTCGACCGCGCTTTCGTGCACGAGCTCGACGGCGGGCGCAGTCGCCGCGTCGAGATTCCACACCAACACCGTCGAGCCCGACGCTGCCGCGAGCCGGCTAGTGCCGATGTACGATAGTGCGGTCACCCCGGCTGGCGCGCGCCACCGCTGCACTTCGCGCAGCGAGCGCGCGGCGAACACGATCACGTGACCATCCGCACCCGCGACGGCAAGCGTCTCGGCGTCGGGCGAGATCGCGATCGCGGAGGCCTCACCCGATGGAACGGAGAGCTTGCCGCGAGTCGCGCCGGTGCCCGGGTCGAGCATGAGTGCGGTGCGGCCTTCCGGGTTCGCGAACACGATGAACGTGCCATCGTGCGCGATCTCGATGTCGGACTCGGAGGTGGCGCTCCCGACGCGCGGTAGCTGCCAGCGCCGTTTGCCTGTCGAGATGTCCCAGCGAGCCAGCGACAGATCGTTGTCGGTCGCGACCATCCACTCGCCACCCGAGACGAACTGGGCACGCGAGGGAGAACCGGCCGAGAACAACGTGGTCGAGCCCCGCGTGACCGCCCCCTTCGCGCTCACCGCGATCGGCCCCCCGTCCGATACGACGAGCCCGACCACGAAGGCGGTCTTGCCCGCGAAGGCGATGGGCTCGCGATCGCGCAGCGCGCCGGCCAGGAGGTAGCGCAGCGCAGGTGTATCTCGGCCGCGGGCCAGCGCCTCGGACACCGCGACGAGTGAACGCGAACGCTCGCCTGCGAGCATCGCGAACCGCGCTTGCTCCTCCAGCACGGCGGCTTCGCGCGCCTCCGCCGAGCTGCGCGCGGCCCGAGCGTCGGCGAGCGCGGCCTCCGCCTGCTGGCGCGACGTGCGTTC
>JBJXGN010000169.1:0-8940 GCA_046160585.1 Kofleriaceae bacterium | reverse complement strand
CGCCGATCATCCTCCAGCTCCACGTCACCCGTCGCGACAGCGAACGCCTGCGGTACCTACTGCTCGCTCAGAGGAAGCTCCAGGCCGCGAAGAAGCGCGGCGGTCAGGCCGAGCTCGCCGGTGGTCGCGACCTGATCGACGACGCCGTCCTCCTCTACGAGCTCCTCGAGCGCGCCGCCGGAAACGAGCCCGCCGCCGTGTCCGCCGTCGCGACCGGCGAAGGTCGTGATGGAGACAGCGACGACGACGAGCCGCGTAAGCGACGCCGCCGGCGCCGCGGTGGACGCCGGCGCTAGTGGCACGGAAGGCGGACCTCGAAGCGGTCGCGGCGGAGCTCGTCGACAGCGGTTCGCGCGAGCACTACGCCGACGCCGCGCTCTACGACTACGAGTACCGGCGCCGGCGGGCGGACGTGACGTTCTATCGCCAGCTCGCGAAGAAGCGCCTCGGCGCGAGCGGGCGCATCCTCGAGCTCGGGGCGGGCTCGGGCCGCGTGACCATCCCGCTCGCACGTGACGGACATACGGTGCTCGGGATCGATCAGATGCCGCCGATGCTCGCGCGCCTGCACCAGCGTGCACAGAAGGTCGCCCCGTCGGTACAGAAGCGCATCCAGACCAAGGTCGCCGATTTGTGCACGTTCGCAGTGCCGGGGGTGTATCCGCTCGCGATCGCGGCGTTCAACGTCATCGAGCACCTCTATACGCGTGTCGAGCTGCACGCGTGCCTGCGCCAGGTGGCCGCGCACCTCGAGCCGGGGGGAGCGTTTGCTTTTGACGTGCAGCTCCCCGACCTCGAGTGGCTCGTCCGTGATCCGACGAAGCGCTGGGCGAAGACCCGCTTCACGGATCCGACGACGGGTCGCGCGATGCTGTACTCGACAAACCACGACTACGATCCTGTCACCCAGATCTGCGTCATCCGCCTCTATTACGAGCCCGCCGACGGCAAGGGCCCAACGAAGATCGTCAAGCTGACCCAGCGGAAGTACTTCCCGGCGGAGCTCGAAGCGCTCGTCGCGCACGCCGGGTTCCGGGTTGTCGATCGCTTTGGCGATTTTTTTTGGGGGGACCTGACCGCCTCGGCCGAGAGCCAGGTTCTCGTCTGCGAGGTCGCCCGCGATCCGAAACCTCGTCGGAAAGCGCGCGAGAAGCGCTGATCTCCCGTCGAGGATTTCCCGTTTACCGACGAGGATTTAGATCGATGGCGATCTTCGTCGAGAAACGACTTATCCACAGGCCTTTCTCGACGAGGATTTTCGCCCCAAGGGCCGCGGCCCCCTTCCTCGTCGGAGATCTCTCCGTCTCCGACGAGGATTTTGCGCGAATTCGCAACCGGATGTCAGACGACTGCTGTACGTTCCGCGCGCAACCACCAACCCTAGGGAGGGTTTCAAGACATGGGTGAGAAGATCGCGAAGACTGGCATCAAGCGTGACAACGACCTGATGTACTACATCAAGAACGGCGACGTCTGGGCGACCCCGCGGAAGAAGCCGGGCCAGCCGAAGGGCAAGGCGCAGAAGGTCGTCGCCGCCGGCGTCGACATGGACTACAGCAAGTACCTCTACTACCTCGACGGTGACGGCGACGTCGCCCGCAAGGAGCGCCAGGTCGGTGGCAGCAAGCGCAAGAAGAGCGCGAAGGCCGCCCCGAAGAAGGCGAAGAGCGCGAAGAAGCCCGCGAAGAAGCCCGCCAAGAAGGCCGCGGCCAAGAAGGGCGGCGGCAAGAAGGGCAAGAAGAAGTGAGTCCCAGCGCGTGCCGCTCTCGGTACGCGGCTGATTCATTTCGTTCGCTCTCCATAGACTAGATTGATACGCAGATGGGCTCGTCGACGACTCGGCGAGCCCATCAGCGTTTTCGGCGTCACTCTCGGTCCGGCGATCGATCATCGCGACCCCACAATCAAGAGCCAGCGGCACGGAGCCGCGCTTCGCGAGCGTGAGAGCACGGGCATAAATGGGAGCCGCGATTCGAGAATCCGTGAGCGGATTGGGGTAGCATTTCCGCGAGGTGGTGATGCTTTCGCTCTCGCGCGTTTACCGGATCGCGCTGATCCTCTTTCTGAGCCTTGGGTATCTCTCCGCAACGGCTGTTGTCGTTTATGCGGACGACGAGGAAGAAGAAGACGACGGCGGCGATGATGAAGGGGGAGGAGATGAAGGGGGCGATGAGGGTGAGGGTGGGGGTGAGGGTGAGGGTGATGAGGAGGAAGCCGTCGACGAGGACCAGCCTCCAGTCACCGCTGGTGGCTTGTTCACGATGAAGACGTACCCGGTGCGCGACACGCTCCGGCCGCTCACGATGACCCAGAAGGTTGGCCAGCTCCGCCTGGGCCTCGGCACCGACATCAGCGCGAAGGGTGCCTTCGAGTCGTTCGGCGTGAACCTCGAGGGCATCTACGGCATGAAGGACAACTTCTCGCTCATCGGCGGGTTGACCAGTGCCTACAACTTCAAGTCGTTCGGCTTCTACTTCGGGTTCGAGGGCTCGCTGCTCTATGACGTGATCGACATCCGGCTCGCAGCGAACGTCCACCGTACGGCGCTGCCGACGTATTGCGGTCAGTTTGGCACCGCTGCAGCCCCAGCGGACTGCACGAACCCGACCACCGGCATGCTCCAGCCCGAGCTGCCGAGTGGCGAGTTCACCGCCGGCGGCACCCAGTTCTCGATCGATCTCGGGTTCCCGTTCCGCTACGCGATCCGGCCCGAGATCGCGATCGTCGCGCTGCATACGTTGATCTCGATCGACTTCAATTCGATCGACGACGGCTACACGATCATCGAAGAAGACCCCGGAATGGCGGGCATGCTCCGCGCGCGCAAGGTTCGCAATGGAGCCAAGCCGGACCTGTTGCCGTCGGTCGGCATCGCCACCAATCCAATTCCGCCGCTCTCGGTCGTGATCTTCGCGCAACTCCGGGTACCCGACTTCGACACGTCCGCCGGCGCCTTCCAGGTCCCGGTCACGGGACGGTTCTCGTTCTCGCCGAACCAGAAGTTCGATGTCGGCTTGGAGTTCACGCTTCTGAACGTGAAGCCGCCCGAGGGACAGAGCCCGATCGACAATCGGTACCTCTCGCTCTTCATCGCGTCCCGGTTCGGGAAATAAGTCGGAGCACGCCGATTCCCGTCAAGGTTTGCCCACGCTGCTTCACACGCTTTCCCGACGGGGAGAGGTTCTGTCTTCACGACTCTGCGGTCCTCGTCGAAGAAGAGGACATCGCACGCCTCGGTACGTCGATCGGCAACTACCGCCTCGATAAGATCCTGGGACGCGGCGGGATGGGCACCGTCTATAGCGGCGAGCACGTCTACATCAAGAAGCCTGTCGCGGTGAAAGTGCTGCACCCGCAGTTCGCGCGATACCAGGAGGCGATCCATCGCTTCCTTCGCGAAGCGCGCGCGGCGACGTCGATCAACCACGCCAACATCGTCGACGTTACCGACTTCGGCATCCTCGCGGACGGGCCGGTGTACTTCGTCATGGAGTACCTCGAGGGCAAGAGCCTCGAAGATCTGATCGAGAAGGAAGGCGCGGTCGAGCTGCACCGCGCGCTCAACGTCGCGAACCAGATCGCGCTCGCCCTCGAGGCCGCACACGCCGTCGGCGTGATCCATCGCGATCTCAAGCCCGACAACATCATGTTGCTCAAGAAGCCCGGGCGACGTGACCTCGTGCGGATGGCTCCCGATCAGTCGTGGATCACCGAGCGCGAGGAGTCGTACGACTTCGTGAAGGTGCTCGACTTCGGTATTGCGAAGGTCCTGATCCAGGACGAGCTGATGGCGGAGACGGTGCAAGGCGCCGTGTTCGGAACGCCCGAATACATGTCGCCCGAAGCCGCCCGCGGCGAGGATGTCGATCATCGCGCAGACGTCTACTCGCTCGGCGTGATCCTGTTCGACATGTTGTGTGGGCGCCCGCCGTTCGAGGCGCCGCAGTCGAGCGAGGTGTTGTCGATGCACATCCACACGCCGCCGCCGTCACCGCGCGAGTTCGCTCCGCACCGCGAGATCACCGAGATGGCCGAGAACGTCATCTTGAAGGCGATGCAGAAGGATGCGAACCGGCGCTACCAGAACATGAGCCAGTTCCGGACCGACCTCGCGAACGCATACGGTTCGATCAGCTACCGCCGCCATGGTGGTGCACCCGATCTCACGCCACGCACCGAAGAGAACCGCGCGGCGAAGAAGCGGCTCACCGAAGAGCTCGACGAGTGGATCACGCAGGACGGGTCCGGCCTCTCGGTCCAGCAAGCTCGCATGCTGGCTCTGGTCGAGACCGCCGAGAAGGCGTTCACGCCGACCTCGATGTCGCCGCAAGAGGCCGAGAAGCTCGCGAACGCTCTCGACCGCGCGCTCGACGACGACGATTGAGTTTTCGGCGTCTCGTAGATCACCGTAGCCCCGTGCTACGGTGATCGTAGATGTCCGCCAACCAAGCCAATACCTCGGGTCAGGTAACACTCCGCCGAGATGTGAAGTTCAACGGCGTGAAAGTGTTTTCGGCGACGATGGTGGCGGATCGCGATCAGCTGGGCGAGAAGGTGTCGGCGTGGATGAACCACAACTCGCATCTCAAGGTGACGGACATCATCGTCACGCAGTCGTCCGATGAAGCGTTTCACTGCATCGCGATCACGGTCTTCTACTGGGAAGACGTGAAGCAGCGCTGACGTGAGCACGCGCAGGTACAACTTTTCGTCGGGACCTGCGACGCTCCCGGAGGAGGTCCTGCGCAACGCCCAGCAGGCGATCTGGGACCTCGACGGTTCCGGCATCGGCATCCTCGAACACAGCCATCGCGGCAAGGAGTTCGAACGAGTCCTCGAGCGGACCGAAGCGGCCATTCGCGAGGTCGGGCACATCGGCGACGAGTTCGCGATCCTGTTCGTCACCGCCGGCGCGACACACCACTTCGCGATGGTGCCGGAGAACTTCCTTGGCGCCGAGGACACCGCGGACTACTGCGACAGCGGCGTGTGGTCGGGCAAGGCGATCAAGGAAGCGCGTCGCTTCGGATCGGTACACGTCGCGAGCAGCTCCGGACCCGATCACGATGTGACCCCGACCGAGGTCGCGTGGTCGTCCTCACCTCGGTACGTGCACTACACGAGCAACGAGACCATCTACGGCACGCAGTGGGCATCACCGCCGAGCGCTCCGGCGCCGCTCGTGTGCGATGCCTCCAGCGATATCTTTAGCCGACCTCTCGGGCTCGAGAACCACGCGCTGATCTACGCCGGAGCGCAGAAGAACCTCGGGCCCTCGGGGATCAGCCTCGTGATCGCGCGCAGAGACTTCGTGAGAAAGACCGTTCGCGAGCTGTCACCACTGGCGCGTTACCAGACGTACGTTGAGGAACGCTCGTTACACAACACGCCCAATACGTTTGGCATCTACGTTATCGGTCAGGTCGTCGAGTGGATTCGATCGCAAGGCGGGCTCGCCGAGATGGCTGGGCGAAACTCACACAAAGCCACGTTGCTTTATGACTTTCTCGATCAGAGCAAGGTGTGGCGCGGGCATGCGCGACTTCACAGTCGGTCGACGATGAACATCACGTTTCGCGGTGCGACACGCGAGATCGAAGAGCGTTTGCTCATATGTGCGGAGGAGCGCTCGTTGTATGGGTTGCGCGGACATCGCTCCGTCGGCGGACTGCGCGCCAGCATCTACAACGCGTTTCCCGAGTCCGGTGTACGTCGATTGATCGAGTTGCTCGACGAGCTGGAGCACGATCGATCTTCGGTTGCAATGCCCGGCTGAATAGCGGACAACGAGAGCGGTGGGCGAAGTCGACCACGCACGAACTGCTCGACTACTCGCAGAGCTGCAGGCGTTGGTTCACGTCGGCATCTGGGAGTGGCACATCCAAACCCACGAGGTGTACTGGTCCGACGAGCTGTACCAGATCCTCGGTCACGCTCCAGGCGCGTTCGAGCCGACGTTCGAGCAACTGCTCGCCCACGTGCACCCCGACGACGTGACGGCTGTGAAGGCCTACCTCACGCGTGGTCGGCGCGAGCCGTCGCTGATCACGTGCGAGTACCGCGTCGTGCGTGCGACCGGAGAGGTCCGCACCATCCACTCGCGGCTGCGTCCGATCTTCGGGGCATCGGGCGAGCTCGACATGATCGTCGGGATCGCGCAGGACATCACGGAGACCAAGGAGGTGCAGGCCCGCCTCGTGTTCTCCGATCGCATGATCTCCGTAGGCACGCTCGCCGGTGGTGTCGCCCACGAGATCAACAATCCGCTCGCGACGATCTCCGCGAGCCTCGAGATGATCGCCGAAGCGCGCGGCAATTCCGAGACACGGGATGCGACGCGTGCGGTCGACCGAATTCGAACAATCGTCCGTGGCCTCACCGCGTTCTCGCGGGTGGACGACGACTCGCGTCAACCCGTCGATATCAACCGCGTGATGGAGCTTGCGATCGGACTCGCGAGCAACGAGGTCCGCCATCGGGCGCGACTCGTGAAGCACCTGGGCGCGGTGCCACCGGTGTTCGCGAATCCAGCGCGGCTCGGCCACGTGTTTCTCAATCTGTTGACGAACGCGGTCGATGCGGTCGCAGAGGGCGACGCAAACGCGCACGAGGTCAAGATCGTGACGCGGACCGACGATGCGGGTTGGGCGATCGTCGAGGTGCACGACACCGGCTCTGGCATCGCGCGCGACGTACAGGCGCGAATCTTCGATCCGTTCTTCACGACGAAGGGCGTCGGCCGTGGTACCGGCCTCGGCCTATCGATCTGCCACGGCACGGTACGGTCGCTCGGTGGCGACATCACGTTCCGCACCGAGGTCCGGCGTGGCACGACATTCTTAGTAGCGCTGCCACCGTCGAGCGATGCACCTCGCAGGCGCACGCCGAGCACCCAGCCGAAGTCAACGGCCGGCCGCCGTGGCACGCTCCTCCTCGTCGACGACGATGTGTTGTTCACGACCTCGCTTCGCCGCATGTTCGCGGTCGAACACGACGTGACCGTGATCAACGACGGACGCATCGCGCTCGAGCGCATCGCGAAGGGCGACAGGTTCGACGTGATCCTGTGCGACCTGATGATGCCCGACCTGACGGGTGCCGAGCTCCATGCCGCCCTACGCGACATCTCCCCCGAAATGGCCGATCAGATGATCTTCATCACAGGCGGTGCCTTCAGCCCTGCGTCCCAGCAGTTCCTCGAGCGCATCACGAACCTGTGCTTCGAAAAGCCGTGTGATCTCGAAGAGCTGCGATCTGCCGTACGTAGGCGCGTAGCCGCACGTACCGAGTCCTCGAAGCCCCTACAAATCAGGTAACGGTGGTCGATACGGGGTCTGCCGGCGACACCTCGAAGACAGTCTTCGACGACAACCCGCTCGCGGCTGTATAAGGCAGGCTCATGTCCGCAGTGCTCCCACCCCGAATCGTGCCCCGACAAGGCTCGCAGCGGACAGAGACGACCCCCTTGAGCATCCTCGTCGTCGACGACGATTCGCTCCAGCTGCGGGCGATCGAGCGCATGCTCCGGCGTTACTCGCACGTCGAGTTGCGTACCGCCGACAACGCGATCGATGCCATGCTCGCGATCGGCGCGTCGAAGCCCGACGTCGTGATCCTCGACGTCTACATGCCCGGCCTCGACGGTGTCGAGGCCTGCCGCCGCATCAAGGCGAACCCGGCGACGCGCGACATCCAAGTCGTCATGACCTCGTCGGCGCTCACCGAAGAGATCGACGCGAGCGCGCGAGCAGCAGGCGCAGCGTTCTCGCTACCGAAGCCACTCGACCTCGTGGCGCTGTTCGCTCTCGACAACGCAGCGCCGCCGGTCGTCCCCGGGCGGATCGCAGCGGGTACGATTCCACCGCCGATGGCGGAGATGCGCATTGCACCGACGGTCCGTGGAGCGGACTTGATGGTGAAGATGCTCGAAGAAGCTGGTGTCGATGTCGTCTTCGGCATACCCGGCGGTGCGATTTCGCCGATCCACGATGCGTTGATCGATAGCAAGATCCGGTCGGTCACCACGCGGCACGAAGCCGGCGCGATGTTCGCCGCCGCCGCGCACGCACGTGCGAGCGGGCGCCTCGCGGTCGTCGCCGTGACGTCGGGCCCCGGCGTTCTCAACTCGATGACCGGTCTCGCCACCGCGTGGTGCGATGGCGTCCCCGTGCTGTTACTCGTCGGTGAGGTGCCACGTTCGGCGCACGGCAAGGGCGTGCTCCAGGACGGCTCGTCGCACGGTCTCCAGATCGTCGAGATGGCGCGCCACGTGACGAAGCTGTCCGTGGAAGTACCTCGCCCGAGCGCCCTCCCCCACTTGCTCCGCCGTGCGATCGCGACGGCGATGTCGGGCCGCCGCGGTCCCGTGATGATGACGCTGCCGATCGACGTCACGACCGCGCAGCTCTCCCCACCGCGCTTCGCGGGCTCCGTTACGATGGGCGGGTTCGTCGCGCCCGAGCAGATCGACGAGGTCCGCGAGCTGCTTCGCAACGCGCAGCGTCCATTGATCCTCGTCGGCTCTGGGGCGCGGAGCCACGGGGCGCCCGAGCGCCTGATCACGGTCGCGGAGCGCCTCGGCTGCCCCGTCGTGACGACGCCAAAGGGCAAGGGGGTATTCCCCGAGAACCACCGCCTCGCGCTGGGCGTGCTTGGACTCGGTGGTCACCTGTCGCCGCGCGAGTATCTGCAGAAGGGCTGCGACGTGCTGCTCGCGATCGGAACGAGCCTCGGCGATCTGGCGACGGACAGTTTCACGCCGCTCCTCCAGACGTCGACGTTCGTCCACGTCGACATCGACGCGCGTCAGGTCGGCAAGAGCTACTCGCCGACGCACGCGATCGTCTCGTCCGCATCGGACTTCCTCGGCTCGCTCGCGGACTGCCTCGGCGAGCGCACCGTCGAACGTGCGACGCCGACGCTGTCGACTGGCATCGTTCG
>JBJXGN010000168.1:0-28035 GCA_046160585.1 Kofleriaceae bacterium | reverse complement strand
AGCGAACCGGTGTGGAGGAGCAAGCTCGATATCGAGCACTCTCCACATCCCATTCTCGTCGCGTTCCCACGTATCGCCGAGCGTCCCGACAGACACTCCGAACTCTCCACTAAAGGCCCCGACCGTGACTCCAAACAAGATCAGGCGTCCCCGATCTCTATCGTGGGCCATGGCGGCGCCGGTACGACTGATCGCGAAGGGAGCAAGGGGGATCCAGCTCGCGCCATCCCACTCCCACACTTCGTCCGTGTAGACGAAGATGTTCGGAGCGCCTCCGACCATGACGACACGCCCGCGCTGCTCGTCGTACGCGAGGCTCACACCGCGACGGTGCGGCGGGCTGGCGCTCCGTTGTAGCCACGTCATCCCATCCCACTCCCACGTTTCTCCATCTACGAAGCCCACCCCCACCCGATAGAGAACAACCACGTTTCGTCGGCGGTCATATGCCATCGTCACCCCGTCGTAATCGGGGGGCGAAGCCTGAAGCTCCTGCCATCCATTCTGGCTATATCGAAAGGTGCGGTCTCCGGGAAGAATCGCCATCACGCCGTCGATCGGATCTTCGACCAGGACCGACGCACCCGCGACCGGGGCATCCGCCATCCGTTTCCATTGGTGCCCATCCCACTCCCACGTGTCGCTCAGCCTGAGTGATGCGTTCGTGCCGCCGGACATCACGACTCGACCGCGTCGGGTCCAACTTGCGAGGCCATAATCGCTCCGAGCACCAGGCACCTGGGGCGGTTGGAGCGGTTCCCACACGCCACTCACAAGTCGATGCAGTCCTGTCGCTTGCGAATCGATGACCGCGTTTCCGGTGACCGGATCGATCATCGTGCGGCGAACGCTTTGGACGTTCGGGATGATCGTCCATTGGGTACCGTTCCACGCTCGCGTCGGCCCGGGGTTTGAGTCAGGAATTCGAACGACCGCTTGGCTGCCTCGATCAAACAGCCCGCCGCGTTGGACGCCCCCAAACGAAGCAGAGCAAGGGAAGAAACACGAACCGCCGGCATCCCGTAGTACCCAGTTGCTGCCATCCCAGTTCCAGGTGTCGTCGAACGCGTAGTCTCGGATCCCTATGTCCGGGTCGGGGTGGTCCTTGCGAGCTCCGCCGCCATACAGAAGGATCTCCCCGCGCGCAGGATCGGTCGTCATCAACGAGAAGCTTCGAGCCTCTGGCACCGTGGTCGGCGCGAGCTGCTCCCATCGCTCGCCGTTCCAGCTCCACGTGTCCTCGAAGTAGACCCACACGTTTGCGACTCCGAGTTGTTGGAAGCCGCCGAAGAGGAGCATCTCCTTTCGATGTGGGTCGTATGCGAAGCCGGCACCCTTGCGAGGGCTCGGCGCAAGTGGGGTGACCCGTTCGCGCCAATCAAAGCCATCCCACTCCCACAGATCGTTCTTGGCCAGTCGGTTCGGTCGCTCGCCGCCAAACAGCACCACCACCCGTCGCACCGGATCATACGCCAGGCTCATGTCCGTCCGTGCGAGCGGGGCGACCCGTGGACGCAAGCGCCGCCATCCAACGCCATCCCATTCATGGGTCTCGCCGGTCACCGTGAACAACACCACTCGGCCACGGGCTGGATCGAACACGGTCGGACCGACTATCGGCGGCTGCACGAACGTTCGTTGGATCCACAGTGGCACTTCAGTCGTGCAGGTCGCGGAACAACCATCACCCGGCTGTCGCGCACCATCGTCACACAGCTCCCCAACGACAAAGTCGGTCACCGTGTTGCCACACACCTCGGTCGAACCACAGTCCGAGCGACATCCATCGCCTTCGACGCGGTTGCCGTCATCGCACACCTCGCCGCGTTGATCGTCGACGACACCGTCACCGCACTCGGCAAGGACACAGCCAACTCGGCAGAGTGCGTTCGGCGCGTCGCCATTCGCCGCCCCCAAATCACACTCCTCACCCATGTCGATCACACCGTCGCCGCACGAAGCCGCGTTGCAGACCCCATCGAGACACGTGCCGACGCCGACGCTGGCTTCACAACGCTCGCCCGTCCCTTTTCCCGCGCACGCCGACACCAGCTCACCAAGGACGCAACCGCCGCCGCCTGGATGGCAGACGAAGCCTTCGTTGCAGATCCATCCGTCTGCGCACTGGGTGAGGTCGAACGAAATGCACCCTGCCGTCGAGCCGAGGATGCATAGTTGCAGCGACAACGCCCGTAGTGTCACTCGACCAGTGTAACCCAGCCGATCGGCGGAGCGCAGGAATCGTCACGCCGAGACATCACGACGTCGAGCGCAGCTTCGCAGCTTTCGCGATCGAAGGCTGGTAGAGCGCACGCGCATTCCCGAGAACGGGTTCGCCGTGAGCCGGCAGGACATTGGCGAATGCGAGCTCGGAGAGTGCAGCGACCTCGGCGGCTGGCGGCTTCGCCTGCTTCAGCCAACCCGGTCCCACGTTGTGCGGCTTGATGAAGCCCATCATGCGCATCATGGTCTTGCCCACCCACGAAAAGTACTCGTCGGGCCGCGCCCAGTTCTGAAGTGCATCACCGGAGATCAGCGTGCCGCCCGCGACATCGAGCAAGAGGATGCCTTCGGGCGGCGCCGAGTGAATGACGTGGAGGCGTGCGCCCGTGATGGGAAGCGGGGACGAGGCGTCGAGCTCGGCGTCGGCGCGAAAGTAGACGTCAGCAGGGTTTTGTTTGAAGCCACGCGCATAGATCTGGCCCTTCACGGTCGATACGCGTGCGCCATAGCGGGCATTGTAGAACGCATCGTCGCGACCGTGAAACCCCGCGAGGCGCAGGACATGGGTCACTTTGCCGAGCTTGTCGAGCGCGGCAAGTCCCGCGTCGTCGAGACGGATGGAGTTGACGATCACGAGCTCGGCGCCCTCTCGGACCACGACCATGTTGCGGCTAAACCGGATCGGGCCAGCCATCTTGATCTCGCCCGTCACGAAGAACACGCCGGGTAGGACTTCGCGCAACTCGCCATGACGTGGTTGATCGGCCATTGCACGACCGTACCCGATCACGCACAGATGCCGCGTCGTACGCATGCTCGATGGCGCGTCCTAGATAGGTTCCCGAACCCGTCACGCGAGAAGAAGCCGACGAGCTGACCTCGCTGTTCAGGCGGTTGCTCGACTGCAGACGGATGCCCACAGAAGCCACGTGAAGCGGGGCCGGCGACGCGGAGGACGGCGTATGCAACCAGTCGCAGATCCACTCGAGGAGGAACGCGTCCGCGAGCGATACGCGGCACTCGAGGCGAGCGTTCGGGACGAGCTCCCCGGCACGACGGCACCGGCACCGGTGCTAGAGCGGATCGATGCGGTGCTCGCGCGGGCAGAGCTCTTGCTGAACGTGCAGATCGACGCGATGACCGAGGTCACTCGCGAGCCGGTCACCGATCGGTTCTTCGCGCGGATGTTGCGGGACGCCGATCGCCTGCGAACGAAGGCCGAACACTCGACGCGGATCTTTGTCGAGCGAATTCGCGCAGGCGAATTGTCGAGGACCCGGCTCGCAACCATCGCACGTGTAGTCGCCGCCGGAATCAGTCGTGCCGATCGTCTCGTCGAGGAGGCACGTGCGCGTGGGAGCCAACCAGCGCTACGCGAATACGTGGAGCTACGCAGCCGACTACACGAGATCGGGCACGCGGTTCTCGAGATGGCGGAGCGAGGGGGAACCGACTAGGGTCCCCTCCTCGGTTCGCGACCCGCGCGAAGTTACCCGACGTTTCCCGGTGTGCCGTGACGGTGGTCGCGTTATCCATCGCCTATGCGATGGCTCCTCGCCGTGATCATCGTCGGATCGGTCGCGGAGTTCGCGACGCCGGTTACGTGCGGCATTGGCGAGACGACCGTCGTCTGCATGTGACGTATGGGCGAGGCCGCACTTGCGTACGTCTACGTCGCGCTGATCGTGGTCGAGTACGTATGGAACGCGTGGAGGAACACCGGCTATCAGTCACCCCGCGACTCTGCCGTGAGTCTCATGGTCACGTTTCCGCACGTCGCAGTTCTTTCGCTGCTGCCGGTAGCCTGGGTCGTCGCGTACCGCGCCGTCGAACGATTTGCGCCGTGGCAGATGCCCGACGCGTGGTGGACCTGGCCGCTCGGTATCGTCGTGATCGACTTCGCGACGTACTGGATGCATCGCTACCACCACGCACTCAACATCACGTGGGGCATCCACTCGGTCCATCACTCGAGCGACGAGTTCACGATCACGACCGGTGGACGCGCATCGTTCCTAGAGCCACTGATCAACGTCATCTCGGGTGCGTACGTGTTGCTCGTGCTTCCAGCGCTGATCGGGCTCCCGCTGCCCGCAGCAGCACTGGGTTGGCTCGTCAAGGACAGCTGGGGTTTCGCGGTTCACACGCGCAACATCCGCACGCTCGGATTCCTCGAATACGTCCTGGCGACGCCGTCGCACCATCGCGTTCACCACGCGATAAACCCGATCTATCGCGACAAGAACTTCGGTTTCGTATTGATCGTCTGGGACAAGCTGTTCGGCACATTCCAGCCAGAGCTCGCTGACGTCGCGCCGATCTATGGCACCACGCGGCCACCGCGAAGCTTTCGGCCTCTCGCGGTCGCGTTGCACGAGCTCGGCGCGATCTGGCGCGATGCGTGCGCCACGCGACGCCTTCGCGACAAGCTGCGGATCTGGTTCATGCCGGCGGGGTGGCGACCGTCGGATCTCCCAGCCCGCACGGACGCACCCCACGAGCGCTACGCACCGCCGACGCCGCGCGGACTCTACGTGGTCGGCGGTCTCTCGTTCGCGTACGTGCTCGCGTCGGTGGCTCACTTCGGCGGCACGATTCACGAGCATGGGATGGTGGTCGACGTCCTCTATCTCGCGTTTATCATCGGCGGCACGTTCATCGTCGGCGAGTTCTTCGAGCAGTCACGGCGGCGCCACCGGATCTCGGAGTCTGCGCGCGCGGTGATCACGGCTGTCATGCTGGTGTCCGGCTCGTGGTTCGACCGACCGCTAGACGCGTGGGTCGTGGTGTTCATCGTGCTTGGTGTGATGAACCTGGTCGCTGCATGGGCGACGAACCCGCCCGAGCGCGTCTGAATCGATGCGACGTTCGGTCGATCGCTGGGCAGAGCGACCTCTCCCTCGATTGCACGAGTTGCGCGTCGCCGGAGCCTTCACGTGCGCGACACGTCGAGCGTCGAGAACTCTCGGGCGCAGCCGACTGCCGAGGTCGCTCTACAAGTTCGCCGGCATCGAGGATCCTGTTCGGAGGATTCTCGGCACTTGCGATCTGGTGTCGTGCTTGCACACCGCCCGTGCGTGACCACCAGAAGCTTGAACCGTTGGATCGTGTGTCTCGTCCTGCTGGCGGCCTGTGGCCCGGGCGCGCGGTCCGGCGGAGATGATGTTGGCGGGGATGACGGCGGCGGCGGCGACGACGCGACGACGTGGGACGGCGATCCCGTGAGCTGTTTCCACGCGGCGCAGACGAATACGTACGTTGGCTGCGACTTCTATCCGACGGTCCATCCCAACGTCGTGAAGGCGTACATGGACTTCGCCGTGGTCGTCGCGAACGCGTCACCGCAGATCGCGCGTGTCGTGATCGAACGCAACGGCACCGTAATCACGATGGGCGATGTGATGCCGAACAACGCCGGCACGTTCTACCTTCCGTGGGTCAACGAGCTGAAGCACTGGGCAGCGCTCTGCGACACCGATATCGCGAACCAGCCCGGTCCGCTCAACGCGACGAAGTACGTCGATCAAGGTGCGTTCCACCTGACGAGCTCCGTGCCGGTCACGGTCTATCAGTTCAACCCGCTCGAGTACAAAGGTGTCGGTGGACCACCCGGCAAGAGCTGGGCGGGGTGTTCGAGCTGCTTTCCGGGCTGCAACTCGTACACGAACGACGCGTCACTGCTATTGCCGAGCACCGCGCTCACCGGCAGCTATGTCGTGAGCGCGCAGGCGGGGATCGACACGCCGGATCTTCGCAGCCCGGGGTACGTCACCGTCACCGGTCTTCACGACGGCACCGTCGTCGACGTCAGGGTTGGCCCGAGAGGCGTGATCCAACCCGGCGCAGGCGTCACCGGTGGCGGCCCGAACGCCGGCTTCTCGTTCACGGTCGACCGCGGTGATGTGGTGCTCTTGCCGGGCACGCCGGCGACGGATCTCGGCGGGACGCTCGTGCGCGGCACGCAGCCGGTGCAGGTGATGACGGGCAACCCGTGTATCCACCTCCCCCACGACCGCCAGGCCTGCGATCACATCGAGGAGACCGTGCTTCCCGTCGAGACGCTCGGCAAGCACTACGTGGTCGCGCGGCCCACGGGTCCGCGCGGCACAGCGGCGCAGCAGTTTGTCCGACTCTTCGGCGTCGTCGACGGGACGAACCTCAGCTACGTCGGCACGCAACCACCGGGCGCGCCGTCGACGTTGATGCGAGGACAGGTCGTCGATCTCGGCATGATGTCGAGTGACTTCGAGGTCACGTCCGATCTGCCGTTCCAGATCGCCACGTACCAGGTCGGCAACACCATCGTCGACCCGTCGCTGGCCGGCAAAGGGGATCCATCGCAGAGCACCGTCGCGGCGGTCGAGCAGTTCCGCAAGAAGTACGTGTTCCTCGCGCCGAACGACTACGACGTGAGCTTCGCCGACGTGATCGCCCCACCGAACACCACCATCATGCTCGATGGGGTGCTCGTCACCGCACCAGCAACCCCCATCGGCAACCACGTGTCGATTCGCATCCCGCTGCCGATGGGCACGGCCGGTGGTCAGCACGTGATCGAGGCGTCGGCCGAGGTCGGCCTCCAGGTGTCGGGATACGGGTTCGCGACGAGCTACCAATACCCGGGCGGCTTGAACCTCAAGAACATCGCGCCTCCCCTCGATCCGATCCTGTAGTCAGGTCGGAGCTCTGCCGCCCTCGCGGAGCGTCGCGCCGATCACGCAGCTTCGCGACGCCGGCTCGTCGGTTCGCCGTCGAGTAGCGCGATCGCGAGCTCCCGGATCGATGTCACCTGAACGCGAGGGCCATCGATGCTTGCACCAAGCGCGCGGCATTTTTCGATTCTCGGCGCGAACGTACGAATCGCGATCGCATTCGGTCACCACGACGGGCAACGTGGGTCTGTACCGGATGCGCTGCCCACACTTCTGTTGGCATCATCGTGCCACCAACGCCATGGTTGACGTCCCCTTGCACAGTTCAGTAGCAAACCACGTTCGTACCATCGTAGGTGGTGCGTCCCGGGCAGTCGGTGAGAACGGTTTCTCCCGCCTTCGTGCATGCCGTAGTGGTCGCGGGGGTAGATGAACAGCCCGAGCACGTGAGAATACCGGCCGCACTCGTACAGGACCGACAACACCACGTGCCCCTCTTGATAGAACCAGGGTCGTTGCCATTGCCGTCCACCACCGGATCTTTCAGTGGTCCCGTGTCGTCACGTCGCGACGGGGGACAGCCACACAGCACCAAGAAGAAGAGTAAGGCAAAGAGTCTAAGACAGAAAGTGCTTATCATCTCTCCTGAGTATCATGACGTCAAAAAAAGAAGTCGCGCGCCGGCGACGCGCCCGCGCCCCATGTCGGCGGCTCGTCGACGCACACGCGGACATTGCTCGTTCACCACACCGGCAAGCTCAAAGAGATCATCGACGTCATTCACATCGCGTGCGCGAATGTCGAATCCGAACTCGCCCTTGTCCTCGCGCCGCACATGCGTCGACCACGCGAAGCGAAGAAGCTGCTCGCGAAGGAGCGAACACTCGAGCTTCTGCGTGGTCTCGGTCGCGGCGGCCACGTCGTGAAGCGCAAAGAGATTCCGCATCCGCTGTTCCTCGCCCTGCGCGTTCATTTCGGCACGCTCGCCAACGCACGCCGTGCGGCCGGAATCGCGCAGCTGCCGCGAACGCGTACGTGGTCCGCGGAGCGCGTGATCAACGAGATCCGCGCGCTTCATCGTGACGGGGTGGTGATCCGTGTCGCGGATATCGACGACGCGGGATCCGACGGGCTCGTCTACGCGCTCTACCGGTACGTCGGCAGCATGAAGCGGGCGCGTCGACTCGCACGGGTTCCGGATCCGCCATGGCGACGGTTCGGCGATCCTTGGGACGAGGATCGCGTCATCGAAGAGATCAAGGAGCTTCATGCGGCGGGAGAATCCGTCGCGATGATCAGAGTGGATCGCCGGCTGGCCGATGCGGGACGGCGGTTCTTCGGAAGCTGGCGCGAGGCGATCGAGGCGGCTGGACTCGACTACGCGAAGGTGCGCCTCGTGCGCGAAGCGTACACGCGCAAGGAAGTGATCGTTTTCCCGAGCGCCGCCGCGGCGTCCGCCATCGCCGACGGCCTCGTCCACCGCGGCATCCTCGTCCGCATCACGGGCAAGTCCAAGCGCTCCGATCAGGAGGTCGAGTAGCGGAGCGCCGCGACACGCCTTCCGACACGTGGAGACGCTCGCGCTCACCGAACAACGATCGCGGCCGGCGCGATCGGATCGCCGCGCTTCTTCATGATCGTCTCCAAGAAGGCAGCGAGGCTCGAGTTCACCACCGTATGACGATGTGCCGCCGCAGTGAATCGCCGCGAAAGAAAGCTTCGCCCTCGTTGTGCCCCAACAAACGGCGAACGCTGTGCTGTGTAGAGTGCCATCTCTCGCCGTGGCTGCGGACGCGGGTACCGTTATAGCTGCGTGCGACGATCCAGCGACGCGTCACGCTTTCTTCTGCGAGTCATCGCCCAAGGTCTCGTCAGCGGGAGCCCTGAAAACCCTACATACAGCCATCGCGTCGCGCACGCGACGCTCGTCTCGCGTGAAAGGCTTCGAAGTTCGCCTCGGCCCACTGCTCGTCCTGCGCGTTGATCGCCTCGATCGACCGGTGGCGATAGACCCCGTGCGGAAAGCGCGGGGTCACGGTTCGCGCCGCGAACTCCCAGACACGCCGGATCGCAGCGAACAAGGCCGGGCCCCGTTCTCGCCACGTGTCCTCCATGTGCTCGACTGATCGAAACTTCAGGACCGGCATTAGGGCTCCTCCTTCAGCTTGAAACGGCGCGCGAGGGCCTCCGCGTCGCCGCGATCCTTGGCGCGGATGGTGTCTTTCTTCATCTCGTACAACTGTCGAGCGGTCACGATCGTGACGGGCACACCGTCGAAGTCGACGGTTTCGGACTCGAGCGCGTCGTAGCCGAAGCGCTCTCCGAGCCGGGTCAGGATGTCGATGTGGAAGCCCTCGTTGGGTGGCACGTACTGAACCGCTGGGTAGTCTCCGAGCAGATCGGCAGCCGTGATCTCGTCGATGCATGGATCCTCGAACACCGCTCGCAGTGCCCCGCGCAACCGTTCGACGTTGGTCGCGTCTGGCGCGATGAAGATGTCGAGATCCTCTGTGGCGCGCGCCAGACCGTGAAGGTTGAGCGCAACGGCACCGAACACCTTATAAGCGACGCCGTGTTGATGCAACGCCTCGAGCACGCGTCTAGTCAGGTCGTAGTCCATCGCTACGTCAAGGATAGTCGAGATCGCGACCGACACGCCTGTCGTACCGTCTGGCACCGCCTTTCGTTCGACGGTGCGAGGGCCGCCGCCGGGGGCTGGAATCAGGGCTCCGAACCTCGACGGGCTTCTCGCACTGGACGTGCAGACGCGCCTCACGTTCGTGTAGGAGCTCTGGGACAGCATCGCCAAGGATGCGCAGGCAGGATCCGAGCTGGTAGCCTCGGAAGCTGAGCGCCGCGAGCTCGACGATCGGCTACGGGAAGATGACGAGTATCCCGAGCAGTCTCGTGGCAGGACGCTCGCGCTCGGCTTCGTAACGGGCAATGAGTTTCCCGCAGCGCGGAGATCCAGCGTGCTGGCCGAAGCGGTGACGCGCACCCCGCGCCTTCGCCGGCCGGAGCATTCACGACCGCCGAGCTACGTCCGCGTCGATGAGCCGACGACGTGGGCGCGTCGAGTCATCGCCGCGCGCGATTCGAGAAACTACGGGCACCGAGATGTTGCGTTGACGCCATGAACCAGAGCGCCGTCGATCGGTGTCGGCGACTCGTCACAAATGGATGGATCGGACACGCGCGATCCGATCTCTACGCTGTGTCCCTGATTGGTCGTGGACGTGACCGACGATCACCTCCCGTCGACGATCGAACCGATCGAACACATCACGGCGCGATCGCTTCCCACATGAGGTCGACGAACGTCGGCGACGGGCAACCGTTCGACGACGGCGTCACGATCGCGATCGACAACCTGCCCTCGCTCAGTGGTCGTTGGCGATCCGCGCGCGCGGCGCGGCAGCGCACAGCGGCACCCACCGACCGCGTTGCCATCGCCACGCGTCGCCGAACACGTGCTTGCCATCATGGCCTCCGACGAGCACGAGCCCACCGGGCGGCGCGGCGATCGCGGTGTGGTTGCGCGCGCTCGGCCCGTCGAATGCGATCGTTTGCCAGCGCTCGCCGATCCATGCCCAGGTGTCGCCGACGCGACGCTCGCCGTTCCAGCCTCCGAAGCGGATGACCTGCGCCCGCTCCGGGTCCCACGCGGCGACCGCACCGTAACGCACCGCCGCGGTTGCGTTGACGAGCTGCCACCGCTCACCATTCCAGGTCCAGGTCTCGCCGGATACCCGGCCGCCGCCGGTCGATCCTCCAAACATCACGATCGCGCCGCGCTCCTCGTCGTAGGCCATCGCGGCACCGTGGCGAGGGCCCGGTCGCGGACCGTCGTTCGGGACCACCGCATGCCATCGTTCGCCGTCCCACTCCCACAGATCGTCGAGGGGCACCACCGCCTCCTGTGCGTACGCGTAGCCACCGAACATGACGACGCGACCGCGTCGCCGATCGAAGGCCGCGGCCGCTTCGCTGCGCGCGGACGGCCCTGCGACCTGGTGTGATTTCCATGACACGCCGTCGAACGTCCATGTATCGGAGAGCAGGGCGGGCGCGGGTGTCGGACCAAACAAAACCGGACTGCCGCCGAACAGCACGACGTCGCGCGCGCGAGAGACCAGTACGGCGAACGTGCGTGCGCTTGGCTCGCTCGCCGCGCGGACGTTGCGCCACGTCACGCCGGCGAGCTCGCGAAGATCGCTTCGTACTCGCGACGTGTCGGCGCCAGCGAACGCGAAGACTCGCTGTCCGATGCTGGCCATCGCATGCGCGTTGATGGGCCCGAGCTTGCAAACAGGGAGCACGAAGGCCTCGATGCCCGTCGTCGATATCGCATAGAGGTCGCCGGGGCGGCGTTCCGAAGGCAAGCCGACGCTGACCTCGCCGAGCCGCTCCGACGTGAAGTAGAGCGTGCGTTGGTCTGGCGAGAACGCCGGCGCAAACTCGGGGTAGGGACTGTTGACGTGCGACCCGAGGTTGTACGGCTCGCTCCAGGCATCGCCATCCCGATGGAGCACGAAGAGATCCGCTGCGCCATGCCCTACGAGCTCGGTCGACGCGACGATCAAGAGTCGACCATCGGGTGACAGGATCGGATTTGTGAGCGACGTGGTCACGCTCGGTGCGACGTCGCGTGGGATGGCGTCGAGCGTGTCGACGTCGAGCACGCGTGTGGCGTCGCCGATGCTGCGCGCGAAGGCGAAGCGGCCTGCGCGATCGAAGCCACCGAATACCTCCATCGCTTCGCTGTTGATCGTCGCGGGGAGCAACGTCGGAGGCGCGCCGCGTTGGACGGCGACGCGCCAGAAATTGAAGTCAGAGGACGCCGAACCTGGGCGCGGCCGATTCGAGCTAAACACGAGCTCGCGCCCGTCGTACGTCAGAAACGGATCGATGTCTCGCGCCGGCGGGGCCGCGAACCATACCGGCTCGGGTTTCGACCATCCCGCGCCGCGCCGCTCTGCGGTCAGCAGCTCGAATTGAGTGCGGCTGGCGTCGAGACGGTTGAAGTAGATGGTGGTGCCGTCCGCTGTGATCGCGAAGCCGAACTCGGGGTCCGCGGTCGATATGACGCCGGGCCCGAATCGCGTCGGCGAAGTGGGCGAGTCGGGTGTCTGCGTTGGCGGAGTGGTGCTGTGCGCGTGATGGCAGGCGCTCGCACAGCCAACGACGAACAAGGCCAACATGCGTTGGTAAACACCCATCAAGGTTGGCTTACATGAGTGCTCGTTGTTGTTCAATGGACGAATCCCTTGGCTCTCGCGGATTCTGTCGCCGCTGCCAATTCATCCTCGCTCACCTCGACCGCTCTCGCTTGCAGAAGCTCGCTGAGATCGTGCACCAGTCCTAATTTCTGGTCACCGAAGAATGCTTTGTCGGCTCACGCGAGGACGACGTCGTATGGAGCTTGTCCTTCTTCTCCGCTGGTCTGCACGCGATCAATGCGGCTGCTGTTGGAGTCCGTCGTACCGTTTCCTCGTCGCATCTCCGAACCTCGACGAGCTTCTCGCGCTGGACGTGCAGACGCGCCTCACGCTCGTGCAGGAGCTCGGGGACAGCATCGCCCAGGATGCCCAGGCCGGAGCCGAGCTGCCTGTATTGGACGACGAACGCTGCGAGCTCGACCATGGGCTACGCGAAGATGACGAGCATCCAAAGCAGGCAATTCCGTGGCCCGAAGCTCGCGCTCGCCTTCGTAACGGGCAATGACCCACTCGCTCAGCCTGCGCCCGCGCGCGCTGGCCGAAGTGGAGGCCGGCCGAGATCAGTACGCACTGATCGGGCACGGCGACCTGTTCCTGGACGGTGTTCGAAGTTATCCAAGCGATGCCGCTGCGCTTCCCGATCATCGACGGCAAGATTCATCGTGCACTGTTGCGCCGGTGTCGATCGCAAAGCTGCCGGGCGGCGCACCGATCACACAAGCACGTGACGACAGGTCGCACGCCGCCTACACAAACGAGGCACGGAATCCGGGCGTCGACGGGACGAACCTCAGCTACGTCGGCACGCAACCGCCGGGCGCGCCGTCGACGTTGATGCGAGGACAGGTCGTCGATCTCGGCATGATGTCGAGTGACTTCGAGGTCACGTCCGATCTGCCGTTCCAGATCGCCACGTACCAGGTCGGCAACACCATCATTGACCCGTCGCTGGCCGGCAAAGGGGATCCATCGCAGAGCACCGTCGCGGCGGTCGAGCAGTTCCGCAAGAAGTACGTGTTTCTCGCGCCGAACGACTACGACGTGCGTCGGTAACCACGTCGCGATCCGCATCCCGCTGCCGATGGGCACAGCTGGTGGTCAGCACGTGATCGAGGCGTCGGCCGAGGTCGGCCTCCAGGTGTCGGGATACGGGTTCGCGACGAGCTAATACCAGGGCGGCTTGAACCTCAAGAACATCGCGCCTCCCCTCGATCCGATCCTGTAGTCAGGTCGGAGCTCTGCCGCCCTCGCGGAGCGTCACGCCGATCACGCAGCTTCGCGACGCCGGCTCGTCGGTTCGCCGTCGAGTATCGCGATGCGAGCTCCTGGATCGATGTCACCTGAACGCGAGGGCCATCCATGCATGCACCAAGCGCGCGGCATTTTTCGATTTTCGGCGCGAACGTACGAATCGCGATCGAATTCGGTCACACGACGGGCAACGTGGGTCTGTACCGGATGCGCTGCCCACTTCTGTTGCTACTTCTCCCGGCGTGTCTCGAATCGAATCTCGAGCTCGGCGAGATAACGTCGGCCGTCGATGGCGGCGTGACAACCACCGAGATGGCGTTGGATGCTGCCGCAATCTTGCAGGGCCCGACCGCTGGGACTGCCACTCCAATCTGCAGCGGCACGTTCATCAGCGACCAATGGGTTCTCACCGCACGCAGCTGCAATGTCAGCACGAACGGGACCTATTTCATCGGCTCGTACATCAACCCCGATGGCTTCACGACCGTTCACTCAATCGAGTCGGTGGTGAATCCGAACGGCACGTCAGCCACCGACTGGGTCGATTCGTCTGGCAACTTTGCTGACTTCACGCTCGTGAAGATTGCTGGCGCCCGTGGCGTCGCACGACCACGACTCGCGTGGAATTACTGCTGCAACAACTTCCTCGGCTACATGGTTGGCAACGGAAATCACAGCCTCACGCCCGGCGCCAACGAGGCCGGACAACTTCGGACCGCCCCCACCACCACATACCAGCAACACGGATCCGGGGCGTTCCTCACCACGACCTCCCAGACAGCCGGCTTGGGCGACCAGGGAGGACCGTTCTATGTAGGGCCCGTGGAAGAGTCGAGCATGGTGCTCGGTGTCCTCAGCAATCACTACTACTTCAACGGAGGGATGCGTGACCGCTTCACGAGCATCCCTTTCCATCTCGCGACCATCCTGCAAACGATCGGTTGGACCTGGTCCGGATCGACTCCACAGATCAACGCGAGAGCGATTGGAAACGTCGGGCTAACCATCACGCAGCCGCCCATCGGATGTCAGTACGCCGCCACGTACGGTCTGTTCGTCGCCTACACCCACAGAGCATCGACGAATGAGTGCAGGCTGCTCAACACGAAGACCGGAACGGTCATGGCCATTGGATGGACGACAGGTTCTCCGTAGGCCAAGGCCGACGAGTTGTACGCAGCTCGCACGCGTCCACCAACCGGGGGAACTTCAAGAGGCCTGAGCTCTCCATCGCCTTCGATTTCGTGTGCGCGCTTGAGATCGCCGACGTCAGAGACGCGTCGGAGGTCGCCGCACTTCACATCGCGAGGCGCCGAACTCGAGGCCAAAGCTTCAGCAGATTCACCCCCATGATCTCGAACGGAGGGACCGCGGTCGCGCCGTCGTTCGACTTCAGCGGTGTGGTGATCGAGCTGGCCCTGCCGTCGATCGTCGTCCCCGCCACCGAGAAGTTGCGGCTCACCGTCGCGCTCCAAACCGGCGCCAACCCTCAGGCGGCGGTGAATGCGCTGACCGCGCCGGCCGCGTTGACGATGAAGCTTCCCGCCGGCGTCAGCTTCGACCGCAACACGACCGTGCCGCTGTCCTGGGTGACGAACCTGCCCTGAGGCGCGGGCGCAGATGAGGTCGACGAACGTCGGCGATCGGCGATAGCCAGCTCTTCGTAGGCCGGTCGACGATGGCGCCGCAGGTCCGCACGCGATCGATGCGGCTGTTGGCGTCCGTGGTACCGTCTCCTCGTGGCTTCTCCGAACCTCGACGAGCTTCTCGCGCTGGACGTGCAGACGCGCCTCGCGCTCGTGCAGGAGCTCTGGGACAGCATCGTCAAGGATGCCCAGGCCGGAGCCGAGCTGCCTGTATTGGACGACGAACGCTGCGAGCTCGACGATCGGCTACGCGAAGATGACGAGCATCCCGAGCAGGCAATTCCGTGGCCCGAAGCTCGCGCTCGTCTTCGTAACGGGCAATGACCTACTCGCTCAGCGTGCGCCCGCGCGCGCTGGCCGAAGTGGAGGCCGCGCGAGATCAGTACGCACTGATCGGGCACGTTCGCCGACCTGTTCCTGGACGAGCTCGACTCCGTGTTCGAAGTTATCCAAGCGATGCCGCTGCGCTTCCCGATCGTCTACGGCAAGATTCATCGTGCGCTGTTGCGCCGGTATCCATTCGCGGTGTTCTTCCGCATCCGGCCGAATACGGATCACGTTGTCGTGCTCGCGGTCTTCCCGCAGCGTAGCGATCCCCAGCGATGGCCGAAGCGCTGACACGAGTGCGTCCGTCAACTGCGCGATATACGGTCGAGCGATGGCCATCGAGCTCGAGAAGCTTGATTTGAGCGCAACGTGATCACGGTGCCGACGTCGAAGGGGTCAAGGTCGCGTCATCGAGTCGTGGGGCTGTGCGCACGTCGATCAGCATCGGCCGTGATCTGCCCGAGGAATGCGAGCGCGCTGGCGTGCCGCGCGTGACGCTGACCTGCGCCGCACGTTCGCGTCGTGGAGCGTGTAGGCCGGCGTGCCCGCGAAGTCGCCATCCTCATGGTCACACCAGCACCCGCATGGTGGATCTCGTCTACGGGCACGTCGGGCCGAACGACTATGAAACGTCGATCGCAAAGCTGCCGGGCGGCGCACCGATCACACAACTACGCGACGACAGGTCGCACGCCGGCTACACAAACGAGGCACGGAATCCGGGCATCGATGGGACGGATCGGGCGAGTGGAACGATCGTTGTCGCGCGTTACTCGCCGGAATTGTTTGTGCCCAGGGACGGAGTTGAACCGCCGACACGCGGATTTTCAGTCCGCTGCTCTACCAACTGAGCTACCTGGGCGTTGGAGGCGAAGGAATCTACATATCCAGGGGGGACTTGGCAACCTGGAACCGTGGGTGATCGCAAGGAATCCTGAGGGCTTGATGGGCCTCGGAGCCGCGAAATGGCACAATAGCGACCTCCATGCCCGCGCGGGACGGCACTGATCCGGCGGCGACGCACACGCCGGTACCCGCAGAGGGTGACGGCGAAGAGCTCATCGGCATGGTGATCGAGGGCCGCTATCGACTGAGCTCGACGCTCGGTCGCGGCGGTATGGGCCTCGTGTACAAGGCCGCGCACGTCGGACTTCGACGACAGGTGGCGGTGAAGATCCTGCATCCGTCGCTCGCGGCGTCACCGGATATTCGCAATCGCTTCGAGCGCGAGGCGCTCGCCGTCGGAAAGATCGATCACCCGAACTGCGTGCAGGTCTACGACAGCGGGCGCTTGCCCGACGGGTCCTTGTACCTCGCGATGGAATTCCTCGACGGAAAGTCGCTCGCCGACGTCCTCGAGCAAGAGGGACAGATCGCACCGGGACGCGCACTGCACATCCTCGCGCACATCCTTCGCGGGCTCGGCCACGTTCACGCCGCCGGCCTCATCCATCGTGACATCAAGCCCGAGAACATCTTCCTGGTGCGCCAGGGCGACGATCTCGACTTCGCGAAGATCCTCGACTTCGGAATCGCGAAGGGCATGACCGGCTCGGATCTCGACGAAGGCGTGAAGCTCACGCAGGCCGGCATGGCGTTCGGGACACCGATCTACATGGCGCCGGAACAAGCGCTCGGCAATCCGATGGATGGTCGCGCGGACCTGTATGCGGCGGCGGTGATGGGCTACGAGATGTTGGCCGGCCAGCCGCCGTTCTACTCCGACGACAAGCTCGAGGTGATGTCGATGCACACGGCGAGGCCGGTGCCGCCGATGCGCCAGCGGCTCATCCGCAACGGGCGCCCCGTGCCGAGCTCGATCGAGCGCTTGATCGTGAAGGGCCTGACGAAGAAGCCCGCCGAGCGCTACGCGACCGCCGAGGTCTTCCTCGCGGCGGTGGAGGCGGCGCTGCACACACCCGACGGCGGCGTGACCGACGTGAGCATCGAGCGCGTTCGCACGACGACGACCGGCAGCCAGCCGCTCGTCACCGAGGACGGAATGCTCAACCTCGCGGACGCGGATATCGGCGCGGCGATCGACGAAGAGCTCGCGAACGCCGCGACCAAGCCGGCGCCGAAGCGCGTGATGACGCCGCCGGCGGGGGCCGGTCCACTACCGAGCGCACCGGGTCGGCCGGGGTTGCCGGGTGTGTCGCCGGGGCCCAGCTTGCCGGGGATGCCGCCCGCACGCGGAAACGTGCCGCAGGGTGGTGTCGGGCTGGGCCTTCCGTACACGGGCCCGCAGGGCGAGGCGATCTTCGGGCTCACGCCGGAGCAGCGGCTCGCAGGAACGTTGCCCATCGGGGAGAGCGACGAAGGACCGACGCGGGTTTTGCATCGCGATGACATCGCGAAGAAGGCGATGCCCGCGCGGCCGATCGCGCGTGCGGTGATGAGCACGGATCCGGCGACGAGCATCGCCGCGGCGCTCGAGCCCGAGGACGATCGTGCAGCGACGCGCCCGCTCGAGAAGAATGCGACCGGCCGAAGCCGGCGGTGGTTGATCTATACGGGCGCCGCCGTGTGCGTGGCGGCGGGCATCGCGATCGCGATCCTTCTGACGCGCGGCGGTGGCGGCGGTGACGACGTGCTCGCGATCGATCCCGACTCGTTCGCCGGCCAGGCGAACACGGCGCTCGCGAACGGTGATCCCGCGAAGGCGATCTCGATCCTCGAGGGCAACAAGGTCGCGATCGCGCAGGACGGTCTCGGCCAGCTCGTTCTCGGTCGCGCGTACGCGGCGCGGCACGAGAGCGCGCCGTCGCTCGAGGCGTACGATCGCGCGCTGCGGCTCGTGCCCGAGATCGAGCGCGACCAGCTGTTACGTACGAGCCTGCGGACGATGGCCGGAGACACGGATCCGGCGGTCGTCGCTGCGGCGTTCGAGATCTGGGTCGGCAAGACAAAGGATCCGCAGGCCGAGCCGTTGTTGCTCAAGGCCGCGATCGCCGAGACCCTCTCGCGGCGTCACGCGGTGAAGCCCGTCATCGATCGCCTGGACCTAGCGAGCAAGGTCGAGTGGTGGGTCGCGTACGGGTACGACCTCGAGCAGGAAGATACGTGCGAGCTGCGCAAGGAAGCGGTATCGCGACTGCGCGCGCTGAACGATCCGCGCGCGGTGCCGGCGCTCGAGCGCGCTCTCGTACGCAAGGTGCAGAGTGGGCCGCAGCGCTACAAGCCGTACAGCCCGTGCCTCATCGCGGATGCGAAGGCCGCGATCGGTTACCTGCGCGGCTTGCCACCCAAGAAGTAACGATGCTCGCCCTGCCCGACTCGCCACGCTGGGTGGAAGCGCACGGCATTGCCGCGGATCCCGCGAGCTGGCGCCGCGAGCTGGGCGCGGGCTTCGCGGTGGGCAGTGATCGCGCGAAGCTGATCGTGGTCGCGGGCGACGTGGAGCGCGTGATGGTCGACGCGCTCGCACGCGAGCTCCCCGAGCACTCGATCCTCGTCGGTGAGGGCCTCGGCGGCGAGCGCGCGATCTTGCACACGCTTCCCGATTTGGACGCCCTCCTCGAGCACGAGGGCGCCATGCTACTCGACAAGGACGCGCCGCTCGATCACCTCGCGCCCACGCTCGTGGCGGAGCTGCGCGCGACGAACGAGCGCGTGTGGTGTGCGTGGGTCGACGAGCGGCCGGTCGCATTCGCGTATGCGCCGTGGCGCAGCGAGCGCTGGTTCGACATCTCCGTCGACGTCGAGCCGAGCGCGCGACAGCTCGGGCTCGGGACGATCGTCGCGACCGCGTTGATCCTCGACGAACGCCGGCACGGGCGCGAGCCGGTGTGGGGCGCGGATGAAGATAACCGCGCGTCGATCGCGCTCGCGACGAAGCTCGGCTTCGTGCCGGTCGACGAGTTGTGGGTGATCGAGCCCCGGGCGTGAGCTGCATCGCGAGCTCGTTGCCGAGGCCGAGCTTCGCGAAACAACCGTGCCCGTCGATGAAACGCGGGAGGTGTGTTCACAGCGCCGCCTTTTCCAACGCCATGTCCCCGACCGTATCGCGATTGCATGCGACGCTGTGGCATGGCTCGTTGGGTGCTCGTGATCGCGCTGCTGCTGATCGCACCCCGAATCGCGCGCGCCGACGATCCGAGCAACACCAAGCTCGTGCTGTGGGGCCTCGCGATGGCGCCCCCGACGTACCTGGTCGGCGTCACGCTGCACGAAGGCAGTCACGCACTGATGGCCAAGCTCGTCGGCGGCACCGTCGACGAGGTGCGCATCTTTCCGCCCGGCATCGATCCGAGGGCGAACAAGTTCCGCTTTGGCTGGGTCTATGCGCGCGGCCTCCGCACGAAGACGCAGAAGCAGCTGTTCTACGCCGCGCCGAAGATCACCGACGCGCTCTTGCTCGGCGGGTTCAGCGCGTTCGCGTTTACCGATCTGTGGCCCGAGAACAAATACGGCCAGCTCGCGCTCACGGTGTTCGCGACCGGCCTGTGGATCGACTTCGCGAAGGACATCTTCCTGTTTTCGCGAAAGAACGACGTGCAGAAGATGTTCGACCTCTGGTGCATGACGGGCTGGCGCCAGGTGCCCGCGCGCCTCGTGTACGCCGCCGCCATCGTGGGCCTCGGCTACATCGTGTGGCGCGGCTACGACCGCACGTTCTTCGACGACGACGCCACGGCGACGACGCGCGACACGGGTGCGCCACCGCTCGTGATGCCGGTGCTGACGTCGATCTTTTGACCGGCACGGCACAGGCGTCTGGCCGACGGTCGCGGGTATTCATCGATCGCGGGACTCAGTCCTCGGCGACGAGCTGCCGCAGCTGCCACGCCTGCACGTGCATGTGCCGCCGCGCACGCCGCTCGGCCTGGCGTAAACCGCGCATGATCACGACCGCCGACGTGACGACGGCGATCGTGAACGCCGACATCACGACGAAGAACGAGGTCGGCCCCTGGATCGCGTTCGCGTGGATCGTCGCGACACCGTCGGTCACCGTGATCGTCGGCGAGATCCAGCCGGCGAGCTCTGCGACAGCGGGCCCGAGCACGCTCAGGATCGCGACGGCCGCGACGAGCGTCGCCTGCCGCTTCGCGTATTGCGGCCCCGTCATCAGCGCGAGGGCGGTGACCGCCGCGAGCGTCGGCCCGAGGAGGAACGGGGTGTACATGCGCGCGCAGGTCGCGATCAGGACTACCTGCATCGCGATCAGCGGCGCGACGAACAGCCGATTGCCCGGGCGCCGCATCCACCACAACATGCCGATGCTCGCGGACGCGGCCGCTGTGACGATGGCGAGCAGGTGCAGCGGGACGCGGTTGAGGATCCCGAGGATCGGTACGAACACGAGGTAGCCGCCGTTCGCCATCATGCCGACGTTGATCGTGCGCCGGATGACCTCGACGCTCTCCGCGTCGAACTGCTTGCGCACCTCGGCCGGTAGGACCTTCGGTGGCTCGATGATCATCCGCGTGATCAGCGCGCTCGCCGCGTGCAGGGTCGGATCGAGGGCGAGTGCACGGCCGGCGTCGCGCATCGCCTTGTGTCGATCGTCCTGGGCGAACGCGGCATTGGCGGCTGCGAGGTGCTTCTGCGCGAGCTCTTTGCGCCGTTCGTGGTCGCGATCACCGTCGAGGAACTGCTGGATGCGTTCGCCGAGCTCGCGCGCCGTCGCGATGCGTTCGGTGCGATCGAGTCGCGTCGCGAGGTCGCACAGATCGTCGAGCTCGGGCGGGATGTCGCGATCGGGTACGCGATGGGTCGGCCGGCCGTCGATGCCCTTCACCGCGGACGTCATGCCCGCCTGCCCCTTCGGGTGCAGCGGCTCTCCGGCGAGAATCTCGAACAGGATGCAGCCGAGCGAATACACGTCGGCACGCGCATCGATATCCGGCAACGCCCGCGCCTGCTCCGGCGCCATGTAGCCGGGCGTGCCAACTGCCGCGCCCGCCGCGGTGACGAGCTCGCTCGTGTCGATGCTGATCACGAGCGCGCTGTCGTCCTCGCCGGTGACCTTCGCGACGCCCCAGTCGAGCACGTAGGTCTCGCCAAACTCGCCGAGGACGATGTTCTCCGGCTTGAGATCGCGATGCACGAAGCCGCGCGTGTGCGCGAGCTCGACGGCGAGGCAGACGTCTGCGATCGCGCGCAGAAGGCGCTGCCGCGGGTAGCGGCCGAGCACCGTCGTGCTCTCGCGTACGCCGGGCTTCGGTGGCTTCGTGATCGACTTCAGGATGTCGGCGAGCGTCGTTCCCGACAGTTTCTTCATCGCGAAGTACGGCTTCCCGTCGGGGCCGACCGCCAGCTCGTGCACCGGGACGATCGCGGGATGCTCCAGGCGGCCCTGGATCCGCGCCTCCCGCATGAACCGTGCGATCTGCTTCTCCGACGGAGATTCGGCCCGCAGGCGCTTCACGGCGACGTCGCGTCCGATCTGGTCGTCGTACGCGTCGAGGACCTCGCCCATGCCGCCGCGGCCGAGCATTCCGCCGAGCAGGTACCGCTGCCCCTTCTTCACGGACGGAGCGCTGATGCCTTTGTGCTCGAGCTTCGCCGCGCTCTCCCGTTCGTCCGTCGTGCGGCTGCTCCCGTCCTCGCTCATATCTGCATCGTATACGCTCGGCGCATGCGACCGCTGCCACAGCTCTGGCTGTCCGCACTTCGTGCTCCCGAAGGCTTCGCGTTCGCGCACTCGGAGCTTGCACTCGTCCCGCACGAGGACATCGCGAAGCTCGGCGCCGTGACCAAGCCCGAGACGGTCAACTACCGCACGATGCTCCCGGAGGCGGGCGGGCTGTTCTCGATCGAGGCGTTCGGCGAAGGCGACGCGTTCCCGAACCGCGAGAACCTCGCCCGCACGGATGCGTGGGACCATGTACGCGCGACGACGTTCGCGCGGATCGACCTCCCGGTCCCGCTGATCCATCCACTCGCGATCGCGACCGCGACAGACGAGGTGGCCGAGCGCCTCGCGATGTCCGTCGCGACGCTACGCGCGACGCACAGCGACGAAGATGCGCGGACCGCACTGCACGCGCGCTTCGATCATCCCGATGTCGTACCGCTGCTCGTTCGCTCGCTGCTCGTCCTCCCGGCGTACCTCCGTCCGATGGTCCCGCTCGACGGCGGGCGCTGGGCGACGAGCGACGTCAACGATCTCTATCGCCGCGTGATCAACCGAGCGAACCGGCTGCGCCGTCTGCTCGAGCTCGCGGCTCCCGCGATCATCCGCGTCAACGAGGAGCGCATGCTCTACGACGCGGTCGACTCGCTGTTCGCGAACGAGCTGCGCGACGCGCAGGTCACCGACCCCGACGATCGTCCGCTCGTCTCGCTGTGGGGCTTCTCCGGCGACGATCGCTGCGATGCGCTCGCGGAGCACGAGCGCCACGCGCCGCTCACGAGCCGTCGGCAGATGCAGCTCGCGGCGATCCGCGCGATGGGCCTCGAGCTACGGGCGACCTCCGCAACGGTCTCGCCGAGTACGACAACCCTCGGCGTTCCGCTGTGAGCAGGCTCTCGTGATCAGCGCGCCACTTCGTCAGTCGCGAGCGACCACGTCACCTTCGACCGCGGCACGAGGCCCGTTGGCGAGACGTCCGTCGCCTGCGGCGCGTCGGGGGATAGCGGAAAGTCCGTCTGGCGCAGGATGACGACATCGTTGATCGGCAGCACGCCTTCGCCGGCGGGATAGCCGTAGCTGACCCAGCCGGTGGTCGTGTCCTCGCTGCCCCACCCCCACACCCACACGCCGAACGATCCTTCGGAGTCCATCTGCTGCACGCCGTTGTTGCAGCCGTTCATGCCGTTGAAGTGATCGACGAGCTTCACGTGGGTGATCTCGTAGAGTCCGTCGCTGCCGACGGACTGCCAGCCGCCGATGGGACCGCCCATACACGCGAGCTTCACGTCCTTGAACGTCGACCCGCTGTCGCCACCACCGCTCTTCTTGCGAACGACGGTGAGCGTCGTGAACGGATACGTCGGGTCGGTGAAGAACACGTAGTGGTAGAGGAACTGCTCCGGCGGAACGATGCGTACGAAGTCCGCGTCGCCCCATCCGCCCTCGCCCATCTCGCCGGCGCCGCTCATGTACGTGAACATCGAGAACGGGAACTCCTTGCTCTGGCTGCGCACGCTGAACGGCTGTGACGTGCGGATCTCGTGGAACGCGCCGGCGTTGAGCTCCGTCGGACCCACACCCGGCGGGTCCCACGTCAGCTGCGTCTCGTTCACCGCGCCGAACAGACGATAGATGCGCTCCTCGCCCGGCGTCGGCTTGCGATCGCCGTGCGGTGCTCCGACGTATTCGAAGCCCATCGCGCGCACCGGCGCGAGCATCTGCTCGCCGTGATCACCGCAGCAGCGATCGACGCTCATGATCTGATGGCCGCCGAACATGCCGATCGGCTTGTCGGCGGAGACGGGCGAACCGGACATGCCCCTCAGCTGCGTGATCTGCGCGTACTGACCGCGATCGAGCTGGAACGTGTACGGCGCGTTCGCAGGACCCGACGCGAGCCCACCACCGCCGAGGATCGCCTGGTTGGGAAGGATCGTGATGTTCGTGCCGTCTTCCTTCGCGACGATGTTGTAGCTCGGTCCCTGCGCGACCTGGATCGGCGGCTGCTGCGCCGGCAGCGGGTCGTAGGCGGAGACCGCGACGTATTGACTGCCCCACGCGCTCGTCGGGAGGAGCAACGACGCGCCGGTCGCGGCCGCGGCCCCACCGCCGTACGGCAGCATCTGATACGCGACGACCGGCAGGTCGGTCGTGATGTGGAACGCCTTGCCGAAACCGTTCCCGCTGATCTGCGCTTCGGTTCCGATCGCGGGCGTGATGCCCGCGGGGCACGCGACGTTCGGCATGATGAGCACGCCACCGGGCGCGTACGCGAGGAACAAGATCGCGACCTTGCCGGGCGCGAGTCCGACGACCGGATCGTACGGCGCGTACGTGATGTTCTGGCCCGAGCCCACCGGCAACTTCGCGCTGACCGCGAGATCGATCGGCTGGTCCCCCCACTCCACGTCGATGTGCACCTGACCGGGCGAGGTGTTCGCGACGAACACCGTGTAGCAAGCGTCCTGCGGAGGCCCTGCTGCGGCGTCCATATCGACCGCGTAGTAGTCGCAGCCGACGGACGATCCGTTTCGCTCCGCGGCTTCGCATGCGTTGAAGCACTGCGCGACACCGTTCGTGTCGCTGCACGCTTGATCCGGCGCGCATGCTTGCGCGCTGCCATCGCAGTCGACGATCGCCGACTTGTCGGGCGAGCACCGCGGGCACGTCGCGGTCGGGTCGTCATCGCCGGTGTCGTCTCCACCGTTCCGCGACCCAGGACCGCAACCGACCATGACGAACACGAGTGCGATCGATGCGAGCGCGAGCGAATGACACTTCATGTGGTGACCCTCGGCCGCGCACGTTAGGCGGGTGTGCTTTGGCGGCCAATCACAAAGTGAATGCAACCAGTCGCATTTCATTGGTAAGTGCGCTGGGCAGTGCGCAGGCCGAATCCGGTTTTGCGCAACTCGTGCAACTTCGTGCACGACTACCTGTCGGCAGAGATCGGCGGAGCTGTCGAACACGCTCGACAGTTTGCTCGGACTGTTCCGTCGATCGCGCCTCAGTCGCGCCTCAGTCGCGCTCGGGCCCTCCGTCGCGCTCGCTCGCGCTCGGTCGCGCTCGCTCGCACGATCTGGTCATCGACGCCGGCTGCTGATCCACACCGAGAACGCGGCGAGAAGCTCGTCCAGCTCGCCGACCTGCATGGTGCCCGCCTGATTCTGGAGGCCATACGTCACGCGCGTTCCGTTATCGAGCGCGTCGAAGCGAGCGAAGCCCGCGACCGCATCGCGCTTGTTCGCGCGCGGCTCCCACCGCACCTCGCGCTTCGCGACGTCGTACGCGTAGACGAGCGAATACGTCCGCGACGCGCCGAACTCGAACAGGATCTCCGTCGCAAATCCCTCGGCGTTTGTCTGGATCACCTGGGCGCGACGCAGGCCGGGAATCCACGCGGCGAACGTGTTCGCGTCGATGAACGCGCGCCAACAAACTTCCGGCTCGCGAGCGACGACGGACAACGCTGTCTGCACGCGACCACTCTATCGTCCCTCGGTGACAATTCGATGACGATAGCTTCTGCCCGCGTCAGTACAGCGAGTCCGCGTCGATCGGCCGCATGCCGGTCGGGCGCAGGAGCCAGATCGCCTTGTGATACGCGAGCTGCATCCCGTAGCGACCGAAGTTGTTCGCGCTCGGCGAGTCGGGCTCGCACTGGCCGCACACGAGCTCGCAGCCGAGCTGCTTCGCGAACGCGATCGCGTGGTGCATCAGCGCTTGCTCGCATCCGCGATTGCGAAACGCGGGGACGGTCGCCGCGATCGCAAGGTACGCGATGCCCTCGCGCACGGTCATGAGCCCGACGCCACGTGTCGCGCCGTCGAGATCCGCGAGGAACAGACGCCACCCCGCGATGTCGCGCCAGAACTTCATCGTGGTGATGAACGGTTCGAGCGTGTCGGCGGTCATCTCCCAGCCCGCGTGAAACGTGGCGAGGTAGTTGCGGAGATCCTCGTCGGTCTCGACGGGACGCACGGTCACGTGCTTCGGCGGCACGAGCGTGCCCACGTCGGGGACGCCCCAGTAGCCCGCGTGAAACCCGACGTGGCGCATGCCGTACGCGCCGAGCCGATCCGCGAGGCGCTCGTCGAGATCACCCGGGAGAATTCCCATCGAGCACGTCATTGCTTGGTGCTGGATGAAGAACGCGGCGACATCGTCGAGCAGCGCGGCGTCGTGGGCGCCGAAGCCGTCCACCTTGTTGTAGTACGCGGTCGGAATCGCGCTCGACACGAACGCCTTCGCGCGCCCGAACCGGCCGACCTGGATGCCCCACGGATTGCCGACGACACGGGCCATCCCGCCCATGCGTTGCTCGTCGAGGAGCGTGTGCATGCTGTCGAGCGTCCGCACCAGCTCGCGCGAGGGAGCGCGCATCAGAAGTGATACCCCTGGAAACTCGAAGACAGCTGCCACTGCCTCTGCTGCTGCATCTCCCTGAGTCGTTGTTCGACGTCGCCCGGTCGTGTTGCGGCGTGGGGAATGATCTCCTCGTGATGCTGGGGTTGCGGCAGACCGCCGCCCTTGCCTCCGAACAAGCTACCGCCGGGCAAGCCACCACCACCCAACAGACCACCGCCACCACCGAACAAACCTCCGGCCGGTCCACCACCGAACATTCCGCCGAGCATCGGAAGAAACGGCAGTGCGAGCGCCGCGAGTGGGAGCGCTGCAGCACCCAAGCCGAGTGCGGCGCCACCAGCTCCGAGACCCAACCCGACAGCGCCTGCACCGGTTGCGAGCGCAGCGCCGCCGAGACCGACACCTGTCGCTACGGCCGCACCGCCGAGACCTGCACCGGTCGCGATCGCGGCACCACCGAGCCCGGCCCCCGTCGCGACGGCGGCACCACCGAGCCCAGCCCCCGTCGCCAGGGCGGCACCACCGAGCCCAGCGCCGGTCGCCACGGCGGCACCACCTAGGCCCGCACCGAGACCTGCCGCGCCACCCATACTGAGCATGCCGCCGACACCGGCGACCATCTGCCCGATCCCTGCACCGGCGCTGCCGAGGAGACCGCCGCCTTTGTTGTTTCCGTTGTTCAGCTGCGGGGCGCCGAGACCCATTCCGTGACTGCCGATTCCACCCATGCCGGTGGGAGTGGCTACGGGCGATCCGTCGCACGACAATCGACCCTGCGGAACCGCGCTGGATCCCTCGCGTCTTGCGTACGCCGGGACCTGCGTGGCGACGTACCCCGCGAGCGCGATATCGAAGCAGCCCACCAGGCGCACCTCGGTGCAGGCGCATCGCGCGGACGAAGCACCCGGCTGCGATCACGAACGCGACCATCGACGTCGTCATCGGCCGCTTACACCAGTCCTTCGATCGCCTTCTTCGATGGGGCCAGCCGCGCCTTCACGAGCTCGATGGTCGCCGCGTCCGCCACGTCGGGATGTCCGCTTCGAAACGGCGGCGCCGGGTTGTACTCGAGGCCGAGCTGGATCGCCTTCGCGATCTGCTCGCCGCACAGCTCGGCGGCCACGCGCAGCGCGAAGTCGATGCCCGCGGTCACGCCGCCCCCTGTGATGCGATCGCCGTCGACCACGACGCGCCCCTTCTCCGCGATCGCGCCCATCCGCGGCAACAGGTCGGTGTAGTTCCAATGACACGCCGCCTTGCGCCCGTCGAGAAGGCCGGCCTTCGCGAGCACGAGCGAACCCGTGCACACCGCGGTCATGTACCGCGCGGACTTCGCCTGCGCGCGCAACCAGTCGAGCACGACGGCGTCGCCGAGGAGCGCTGCGGTACCGAACCCGCCGGGAACGCACACCACGTCGAGCGGCGGACACTCCGCGAGCGTCATGTTCGGCACGAGATGCAGCCCGCCCTGCGCGCGGACCGGTGTCGTGTCTTTCCACACGAGGTGGACCTTCGCGTCGGGCAGGCGATGGAACACCTCGTACGGTCCGGTGAGATCGAGCTGGGTCAGGTCGGGAAACAAGAGCAAGCCGATGTGCAGTGCCATTCCGCGATGCTGCTACCAGATCGCTCTGGCAGAAATGACAATGATCGTCTATTTTCTGCCAATGCAGCACAAGGCGCATCGGCCGCGCACGCGCGCGCCTCGCCCACACGCACCGTCGAATCCATACGCACCGTCGTCGAGATCGCCGCGCAAGCGCGTGATC
>JBJXGN010000167.1:0-11918 GCA_046160585.1 Kofleriaceae bacterium | reverse complement strand
TCGAGACCGGAGCCGACCTTGCCGGCCCACACCCATCGCTCGTCGGTCCACACGCACAGATGCAGCGAGCCGAGCCCGGTGCGCGTGCCCTTCGGTGCGGTGAAGCCGCACACCGCGAAGTCGGCTTCCAGGTCCGACTTCATCTTCAGCCAGTCGGGCGAGCGCTTGCTCTTGTACGTGCTGTTCGCTTTTTTCGCGACGACTCCTTCCAGCCCGCGCGAGACGACCTGGGCGAGTAGGGCTTCCCCCAACTGCGGGATGTGCTCTCCGTAGCGCAAGGGGCCAATCGTCGGCAGGATGCGCTGGAGCAGCGACTTGCGTACGAGCAGCGGCAAGCCGCGGAGGTCGTAGCCGGCCGCGCCGAGCAGATCGAACACGACGTACGTCACGGGTTGCGCCATTGCCGCGCGCGCGATCTCGCTCGTGCGATGCATCTGGCCGCGGAACGACAGCTTGTGAAAGTCGGGCTTGCCCTCCGCATCGAGCGCCACGATCTCGCCGTCGAGGACGAGGCCGGGCATCGGCAGCGCCTTGATCGCGCTCGTGAGCTCGGGATAGCGATCGGACGCGTCCTGGCTCGAGCGGTACTTCAGCATCGCCTGCCCGGCACCGCCGTAGCTCGTCATGCGGAAGCCGTCGTACTTGAGCTCGAAGACCCAGTCGGGCGACGAGAACGGCGCGTCCGCGACCTGACATAGCATCGGCTCGATCGAGCCAGGGGCGATCGCCCTCTTCGGCGCACCGAGCGTCGCGATCTCTCGGACGATCTCTTGATGCCGAGGGCTCTTGTCGAACAACTCGTCGATAGTCAACCCGGATAACACGCTCGCCTCGGACAGTGGCGACCCATTCGCGAGGAACTGCTCGGCGGGCGTGTCGCGCTTCTTGATGAGCAGCCAGTCGTTCGAGCCGCGACCGGAGTTACGCCCGCGCGTTCCCTTGCCGGTGTGCACGAGGGTGAACGCCCCCTGGAGCTTGTAGCCGTACAGCTCGAACTTGATCTCGCCGTCCTGCAGGCCCTGCGCGGCATCGATCAGCGGGCGGAACATCCCGCGGTCCCAGGCGATCATGGGGCCAGCTCCGTAGTTGCCCTCCGGGATGACCGCCTCGAAGTGAACGTACTCGAGAGGGTGATTCTCGACCTTGACCGCGAGCCGCTTGTCGTCGGGATCCATCGACGGTGGCTTCGGGACCGCCCAACTGCACAAGACGCCATCGATCTCGAGGCGCAGGTCATAGTGCATCCGCGTCGCATCGTGCTGGTGGACCACGAACATCTTCGGCCCGCCGCGTGCGACCCCGCCCACCGCCGGCATCGAGCCGGAGGCCGACGGGTCGACCGTGCTGGCCATCGGTTCAGGGGTGGACCCGCCGGTCCGCTTGGCACGGTACTCGTCGAGGCCGCCAACCGACGGGTCTGGATTCTTCGGATCGCTCACGACTGCTCTACAATTGTCGCATGCCAGCTCGTTCGATCGGCACAGCCACGATTTCGTTCGGCCTCGTCTCCATTCCGACGAAGCTCTACACCACGAACGAATCGTCGGGGGATATCAGCTTCAACATGCTGCACGACGCGGACAACGCGCGCCTCAAGCAGCAATACATCTGCACGAAGTGCAACGAGGTCGTCGACCGCGAGCACACGGTCAAAGGGTACGAGCACGCCAAAGGGCAATACGTCGTGTTCAGCGCCGAAGAGCTCAAGGCGCTCGACGCGGTCGCGACGCAGACCATCGCCCTCGAGGAGTTCGTACCCGCCGCCTCGGTCGATCCGCTGTACGTGGAGAAGAGCTACTACCTCGGCCCCGACAAGGGTGGCGAGCGTGCGTACAAGCTGATCCGCGACGCGATGATCGAGACCGGTCTCGTCGGCGTCGCGTCGTACTCCGCCCGCGGCAAACAGTACATCGTCCAGCTACGCCCGTTCCACGAGGGCTTGATCATGCACCAGCTGCGCTACGCGGCCGAAGTGAAGGCGTGGACCGAGGTGCCACTCCCCGCGCTGCCCGAGCTCAAGCCCGCCGAGATCGGGCTCGCGAAGCAGATCATCCAGCAGATCGCGCACGAGACGTGGTCGCCGGAGAAGTACAAGGACGACGTCCAGGAGCGCATGGCCGAGCTCATCCAGAAGAAGATCGAAGGCCAGGAGATCACGATCGCGCCCGAGGCCCCGGTCGGCAAGGTCATCGACCTCATGGAGGCGCTCAAGGCGAGCCTCGGAATGGCGAAGGATGATGGCGGCGCACGCAAGCCCGCGGCCGCCGCGGTCGAGAAGGAAGAGGAAGCGCCGAAGAAAAAGGCGAAGAAGAAGTAGGCGGCGCTGCCGCGAATTGCCACCTGGTCGATCCTCGACGCGTCGAGCGGTTCTCCGCGATTCCAGGACACCGATGTCGCGAGACCTGTCACGTGTGTGGTGTGCACGCAGTGTGATGACGACGGGTTCGCATGACACTACACGTGGCGCGACGCTTGCTGAGCGGTCCGGCATGGTCCGTCCAATCGCGTTTGGTGTTTCGATCATGACGCTCGCGCTGACGTCCTCTGCGCTCGCGCAGCCTTCGCTCGTCCAGCCGTTGCCCCAGCCGGTGTCGCCCGCGCCCGCGCCACACGATGAGGAGGACGCGGGGTATCGCAACCAGATCCTGATCGCGAGTGGGCTCGGCATGGCCGCGTTCCTCGGCGCCGCCGCCGCGGAGGGACCGAACGGCGAGGACACGCCGGCGTTCAGTGCGCTCTTCGCAGTCGGCGGCATCACGACGTTTCTCGCGCCGCCGATCATTCACTTCGCGCACGGCGAGCTCGGTCGCGGCGGGGGCAGCTTCGGCGTGCGCTACGGTCTCGCGGCGATCGGCGCGCTCGTCGGCATGAGTGCTCGCTCGTGCAACGAGGACGAGGACTTTTTGTGCAAGATGGACGGAATCGGTCCGGGTGCGTTCGTCGGGGTCGCGATCGCGTCGGTGATCGACGCGTTCGTGATCACGAAACAGCCCGAGTCTCGCGAGGCCACGCGGCGCCCGGTTCGCGTGTTTCAGCCGGTCGTCACCGCGACCCAGAGCGGAGGCCAGGTCGGCCTCGTGGGGACCTTCTGATGCGCGCCCTCGCGATCGACCGGCGAATGACTAGGGCGCGAGGACGGTAACGTTGGTCAGCGTTCCGGCGATCAGCGGAATGTTGCCGGCGCCGACACCACCGCCGGTGACTGTCAGCATCGTCTGGCCGTTGCCGACGTCGACGTTGGGGAAGAACACCTCGGTCCCGGTCGAGCCGGCGCTCCACGTCGATGCGCCCGTCGCGATCGCGAGCGTCGTGCCGTGCGTCGCGGCGATCGAGAGCGCCCGCGGGTTGCCATCGACATGCACGTGGACATGCGCTTTCGTCGCGTCGAACGGCGCGCCGACGATCGTGAACAGCGTGGCCTGGCGCGCCGTCGTCCACGAGCGCGCGCTGTAGAACGCGCCGGCCTGGATCACGTCCTTGCGGGCGAACAGGATCGTCGGGATGGTGTACGTGGCGGGCGGCGTGGTGCACTGCGAGTTGCCGCTCGGTTGCGTGATGTTCAACCGCGTCGATGCCTGATCGGGCGTGCACAGATCGAAGCGACCGTTCGGCGCGGTCGAGTCCATCTGCCCGTCGCCCTCGACCTCGAACAGGGCATCGTTGATGCCGCAGAAGCTCGCCTCGGTGTCCCAATCGACGTATTCGCCGGTGAGGCGCACGGTATCGCCACACGATCCGTTGTCGATGTCGACGACGATCGGGGCATCGTCGGGGCCGCCGTCTCCACCGGCGGAGCCGTCGTCGCCGCACGCGGCGAATGTGACGAGGAGCACGAGCAACCTACGAGTCTGCATGGCCGGACGCTAGCAGCTTCGCGCGCCGCGCGTCACTTACGCGCAGCGACAGCGTCTGGCAACGTCAGCTCCGCGAGCGCGTCCTGGAACGACACGCGCGCGAGCATGATCTTCTGTTCCTGGTCGACGATGGCGATCGTGGTCTTCTGCACGCGATCCGAGATGTCGCGCATCTTGGACTTCAAGTGGCTCATCAGGTCGTGGCCCGTCTTCACCGCCTGGAGCGTGACGATCTGCGCGTGTAGCTCGTCCATGCGCTCCTTGTAGTCCGACAGGCGGCGCCGGAGCGACGTGGACTCCTCGGTGAGATCAACGAGCCCCTTGTGGATCCCGAGCAGCTTCCTCAGCTGCTCCTTGAGCGCGGGCGGTCCCTCGGGCGCCTCGACGTACACACGCATCATGTCGAGTGTGACGCTCGCGTTGAGATCGAGCGTGCGCTCCATCGGCGTCGCTTCCGCGATCTCGACAGTGCGCACCTCGTTCGGCTTCAGCGAGATCTCGAACAGATGCGCGTCGCCGATCCGCTCGAATGCCTTGGGCGCGTCGAGCACGACCCAGCCCTTGTTCACCGTGTGGCGGATGAAGACCTTCGCTGGCTCGCGCAGCCGGTTCGTGATCGTCATCTTGCGACGGCGGATGTGCTGAACCTCCGCGGTCAACACGCCGCGCTGGAGCGTGACGAGCCGCGAGAGTCGGTTCTCCTCGCCGTCGTTCCGTTCGACGACGACCTGGCGATCGAGCGCATACGGCACGACCGCGGATGCCTTCGGTGGGATCGGCTCGGTGAGCCCCTCGCCGATGAAGCGCCCGCTGCCGTACACGGTCACCGGCCCGGTCTCGAGCGTGGAGTTCGTCGGGTTCACGAAGCGCACCGCGCGGAACGCGAAGTTGGTGTTGCCACGCTCGCTCTCCGCGTCGTAGAGGTACACGACCTCGCCCGCGGTCTCGCTGCGCAACATCGAGACCATGGCGCTCGCGCCGCGTTCGACCGTCATGGGCGTCGGGTTCGCGAAGTGACTCTCGCCGACGGGCTGCGCGTTGAGATCGTTCATCGCCTTGCCCGGCTCCTGCTTCTGTTCCTCGGCCGTGGGCGCCGTCGCGACGAGGCGGACGCGCTCGCTCTGATTCGGCGCGAGCTTGGTCGTGACCTTGATGCGCGCGGGCGGCACGCCCTGATCGATGAGCTGGTTCCGCACGATGTTCGCGCGGTCGTTCGCGCGGCGTTGCGCATCGGGCGCGTTGGCGTCGCCGAGACCCTCGACGACGATCACCTTGTTGCCCCGAAGCAGTTGCTGCTTGACGGACTGCATCTTGCGATCGCCTTCGCGCACGCGGGTGTCGCGTACCTCCGCCGGCTTGTCTTCGAGTTTTGCGACGTCCTTCTTCTTCTTCGTGTACCGCTTCAGCATCCGCCCGCTACCGCCGCCGCTCGGGCTTCCCGGCTCGGAGAGCACCGCGTCGATGTCGCCGTCGTTGTCCTCGTCCTCCCCGTCGTTGTCGTCGTGGCCCCCGCGCTTCGCAGTGATGCGGCTCTTCTCCGCGACGTGAACTGCGGTCTTGTCGTCCGGGTGGCCCTGCGGGCGCCGGATCTCCTGATCGTCGAGCTCGACGAGCGCGATCTCTCCGCCGCTCTCCGTGCTCCCGCCGTACGGCGAGATGCCCGTGGGCGGCGCGACCGCGAACTTCTCCTCGGACTGCAGCGTCTCGCGATGGACCTGCCGCACGCTCCACAGGTCGTACTTGAACGACAGGGCAGAGCTCGATCCCACGCCGACGTTGACCCCTTTCCAGTCCTCGCCGCTCGTGTTGTCGACGATCGCCCAGCCCTCGACGAGCACCTTGCCCTTGTCGCCCACGACCACGCGATAGCTTGGCTTCCACGCCGGCGACTCCGTGACGTACGTGAGCACGACGTCGGCCGCCTTCTTGGTCGGTAACTGCAGCTTCATCACGAGGTAGTCGCCGTCCTCGGCCTGTTCTCGTGGAATAGAAACCGGAAGTGGCTGCTGCGTGATGGCATCGACCACTGTCAACGATTTCAGGAAGTCATCGACGCGATCGCGCGGCACGCTGACCGTGAGCGTGCCTCCCTCGACGGTGGCTCGCCGCTCGTAGTACGCGACACCGTTGCGGTAGATGACGACGCGCCCCAACGCGACGTCGTCGACCTTGATGTAGTTCGAACGCATGCACCCACCGGCCGCTGCCAATGACGCGGACAGTAGGATCCCAGCGAGCAGCTTTCTCATTGCTTCCCCCGAACGCACTGGACCCCAGGCCCGATCTATTTCTTGGTGTTTTTTCGAGCGTGCACACGTTGCCTCCCACTGGAGTAGAGTCGCGGCCGTGAGTATCTCGAAGTCGAGAGCCGAGATTGTCGACGAGAACTTTCGCGTCGCAGTCGCCGCGTTGGAGGTTCCCGCGACTCCAGTCCCGCTTGTTGTCGATCGAGAGGCGGCGCTGGGACTAGCGCGGTCGCAGTTTTCGAGTCGTCATCTCGATATTGCCGCGCGCGACCTACGCCGACATGACCAGGGCTTCTACACGATCGGTTCATCGGGGCACGAGGGGAACGCGGCACTAGCCTACGCGTCCCGAACGACCGATCCCGCGTTCCTGCACTATCGTTCGGGTGCGTTCTTCTTGGAGCGCGCACGCCTCGCCGGATACATCCACGCTGTTCGCGACGTGCTGCTCGGCATGTGCGCTGCGCGCGAGGAACCGCTCGCCGGCGGACGGCACAAGGTGTGGGGCAGCCTCGAGCTCGCGATTCCACCTCAGACGTCGACGATAGCGTCACACCTGCCGAAGGCGGTCGGAATGGCGATCGCCATCGAGAAGCGGCGTGTTCTCGATCTCGCGATCGGACCCACGACGCCCGGGGACGCAGTGATCCTGTGCAGCTTTGGCGATGCATCGCTCCACCACTCGACGGCACAAGGCTCGATCAACTCGGCCGCGTACCTCGCGTTTCAGGGACAACCCGTACCGATCGTGTTTGTGTGCGAGGACAACGGTATCGGCATCAGCGTCCCGACAGCGCCTGGATGGGTCGCCGCGAGCATGAAGCAGCGTTCAGACCTCGCGTATTTCTATGCAGATGGTCGCAATTTCGACGAGACCGCGACAGTTGCTGCGCGGGCGATCGAGCATGCACGAACGTCGCGCCGCCCCGTGTTCCTTCACATCCAGACCGTGCGCTTGCTCGGTCATGCAGGGGCCGACGTCGAGCTCTCCTATCATAGCGAAGCGCGAATCCGCGCCGACGAAGCGCTCGACCCGCTGCTCGTGACGGCTCGGCTGCTAGTCGAGGCAGGCTACGCGTCACCCTCGCAGGTACATGCCCTCTACGAAGAGGCACGCGCGCACGTCGAGGCGGAGAAGGCGTACGCGGTGGCGTCCGAGCCGCTGCGCGACGCCGAGGACGTGATGGCACCACTCCGCTATGACACGAGCACACCACCAACGAGCACGACGTCCACCGTAGAGACGGCGGCGGACCCCCTCTCTCTTGCACAACAGATCAATCGCGCTCTCGTCGAGCTGTGCAGGGAACACGGCGAGGTCATCGTATTCGGCGAGGATCTCGCGCGGAAAGGTGGCGTCTATGGCGTGACGAAGGGCATGCACTCCACCTTCGGCAATTCGCGCGTATTTGACACGCACCTCGACGAGACGTTCATCCTCGGGCTCGCGCAAGGCGCAGGTCATCTGGGATTCGTCGCGATTCCCGAGATCGAGTACCTCGCCTTTCTCCACAATGCGGTCGATCAGATCCGAGGCGAGACAGCGACGCTTCCGTTCTTCTCGCAGCGCCAGTTCGCGAGTCCCTTCGTGCTGCGGTTGCCGTCGTTTGGGTATCAAAAGGGCTTCGGCGGACACTTCCACAACGACAACTCCGTCGCCTCCTTGCTCGACATCCCGGGTCTCGTCGTCGCGGCGCCGAGCCGCGGGGATGACGCGGCCGCGATGCTCCGGACGTGCGTCGACCACTCGCGGTCCCACGGGCGGACCTGCATCTTTCTGGAGCCGATCGCGCTCTATCACACGCAGGATCTAACGCCGGGCGATCGCGCATGGTTGACACCCCACGTGCCACGCGAACGTGTCGAGCTCGGGCGGGCACGAATGTGGAGCAACGCGGGGACCGGTGGCCTGCTCGTGGTCACGTTCGCGAACGGTGTCCCCATGTCGCTCCGCGTGGCGTCGCGCCTCATGGAGCGAGGCATCGCATCGAGCGTGCTCGATCTGCGCTGGCTCGCTCCCTTGCCCTACGCCGATCTGATCAGCGCAGCGGAGAGTCACAGCTGCGTCCTCGTTGTCGATGAGAGCCGCGAGACCGGTGGCGTCGGGCAGCACGTCGTCACGCAACTCGTCGCTGCGGGCTATCGTGGTCGCATCGCGCGTGTCGCCAGTAAGGACTCGTATATTCCACTCGGTCGCGCCGCGAACTACGTGTTGCTCTCGGAAGCTGAGATCGAACGCGCCGCCCTCGCACTCACTTCTTAGCAGAGACTCCACGCTTGCGGTCTTCGAGCTCTTCGAGGGTCTTGGGCCAGTCCTCTTTGAGCAGGCGCGACAGCGATCGATCCGCGAGTAAGCGCCCTTCCGTCTGACACGTCGGGCAGTAGTTCGCCTCGTTGTCGGCGTACACGATGCGCTGCACTTTGGTGCCGCACACCGGGCATGGATGTCCGTACTTGCCATGCACGGCCATTTCAGGGCGAAACGCCGTCACCTTGTCCGGGAATCCATCGCCCACCTCGGTACGGGTGCGATCGGTCCACACGGTGAGCACGTCTACGCAGGCCCGATGTAGCGTCGCGATCTCCTCGTCGGTAATCGACGAGGTCATCCGGAACGGCGACAGCTTCGCCGCGTGCAGGATCTCATCGGAGAACGCGTTGCCGATGCCATCGAACAGCGTGGGGTCGGTAAGTGATCGCTTGATCGTGTGACGCTCGCTGCGCAGCCGGTCGGCGAACTCAGCGGTGGTCGTCGCAAAGACATCGAGTCCGCCGCGATCGAAGTCGGCAAGCCCTGCGCGGTCCGACACGAGATGCAGCGACGCGCGCTTCTTCGGCGACGCCTCCGTGAAGATCAGCGTGCCGTCCGGAAAATCGAACGCGGCGAGCCCGACCTTGTTGGGCACCTTCTCGCCCTTCTTCTTCCAGCGCAGGCGCCCCGCGACCATCAAGTGGATGACGATATAGCGACCCCCGGCGACGCCGATGACGATGCGCTTGCCCAGACGCGCGACGCTCTCGACGATCGCGCCCGCGAGCTCCTTGGGCGACGGCGACACGGTGCGCAACACGAACGGGCTCGCGATGCGCATGCCTTCGAGCGGCTTGCCGATCGTGAACGCCGCGAGGCGCTCGACGTAGATCGCGACGTCCGGTAGCTCGGGCACTACGCCTTCGCCATGCGCTCGAGCTCGACGGGATCGTGGGCGCAGAAGATGTCGACGTCCTCGTAGGTCTGGTGCAGCTGGCGCAGCGCCGCTGCCGACGCGAGGCGCTGCTTGTTGTTCATGCCCATCTGCGACTCGAAGACGCGGACGCCGATCGGCGGCTTCTCGCCGGCCATGCTGTTGCGATGAAAGTACGCGTCGCCCGCGTGCACGAGCCACCGCGCGCCGGCATTCGCGATCACTGCGGAGTGTCCGCGCGTATGTCCGTGCATCGGCAGCAGGCCGATGTCCGCGTCGACGCCGCGTAGCTTCGTGACGGCGGGCAGGCCGCGCCACGAATCGCCGTCCTCGGCGTAGACCTCCCACTTCGGACCGTGCGCCATGTGCTCCTTGATGTAGCGGTTGCGCTCTCGGAACGAGGCGCGTGCCATCGCCGCCGCGTGCTCCTTCGCGTGCACGTGGACCTTCGCGTTCGGGAAGTCGGGCAGGCCGCCTGCGTGATCGAGATCGAGATGTGTCACGACGAGGTGGCGAACGTCGTCGGCGCGAAACCCGCGCGCCTCGACGTGGGCGATCGCGGCCTCCGCCGGATCGAACCGCGCGGACAACATCAGCCTCGTCATGCGCGATATCCCGGTCTTGCCGGCGATGTCGAGCGTGCCGAAGCCGGTGTCGACCAGCACGAGCCCGTCGCGCTCGGTCTCGACGAGCAAGCAGTGTGCGACGAGCTTGCCGCGCCAGCCCTTGCCGCCGAGCAAGAATCCCGGCGCCGGACACATCGTGGCGCAGTTCAGGTGATGGATCGCCCGGATCGACATGCGCCGACGTTAACGCACGTCGATGCCGGCGGACAGCGCGGGGCACGCACGGGGGCTTACAGCTGCATCACGACGCGGATGCGCCCCGGCTCGAACGTCGATTGCGACGCTCCGTCGACCGACGTGCCGACTGACGTACCGACAGACGTACCGACAGACGCTCCCGCGTGCGCAGGCGGGCGCGACAACTGGCGAACGGCGCCGACCGTCACGCCGAGGCCGATCGCCGCGACGACGAGCGGGATCATGCGCGGGCGCATCCAGCGCAACCGATCGCGGAACCATTGCACGATGCCTTCCACCACGAGCTCGGTAAACGTCGCCGGTTCGCGCACGATCGTGGCCCGGGGAAGCTCGCTCGACGAATCGAACAGCATGAGTCCAGTATCCACGCTGCGCGGCTCGTGCGCATGTTTCGCGGCGAGGCGCTTTCTATCGCGGCGCGGCAGCGTGTAGGGCAGGGTGCGCCGCTTGCGGGTGGCAGGTCTCCAACGTACGGGGAGCTGTCCGATCATGCGGTTCCTCCGAGGTCGGGCGCGGCCTGGCCGCGATGCTGGAACGTCCCGTTTTGCTGGTAGCGCTTGCGCTGCAGCTTGTTGAGCGTGACACGCGCCTTCCACCCGAGGTAGGCGCGCGTGAACGACAGCATGTTCGACGGATCGAGGTACGGGTTCTTGAGCTTCGGGGCGGCCGCGAGGATCGCGAGCACCTGCTCGGCGACCGACACGGGACAACCCTCGAGCCGCACGACATCGCCCGCGAGCTTGGCCTTCGCACCGGCGAGCTTCACGAACACGTCATCGCCCTTCGCACTGTGCGGGTCCATCGTCGAACGATCCTTGTAGACGTTCTTGATCTCGACGAGCTTTCCGTTGAGCTCGCCTTTCCACGCCGCGCAGTCGCCGATGAATATGACCTTCTCGCCGGGCTTCGCGGGAATCGCGCCCGCGTAGTCCCCGAACACGACGTGCATGCGCGGGATCTTCTTGTCCGTCTCTTTGTCGAACACGCGAATGATCTCGATCGCTTCTTCGATCGCGCCGGGGCAGCCGCCCCAGCAGTAGTCGCTGTGCTCGACCTCGGGCGGCGGCCCGGCGTACGCGGAGATGTTCGTTCCCTCGAAGTATTTCTCGACGCGGATGAGGCCCACCTTGAAGCCCTTCGCGCGCTGCTTCGCCTCGTCCAGCGAGACGTCACCGGTGATCTGGATCTTCGCGAGGTCGGTCGTCCCGAAGCCTTGCTCCTCGGCGAACCGGATGTGATCCACCGACCTCGGGTCGACCCCGATGATCTGGCAGCACACGGCGTCGAACGCGACCTGGCTGTTGCCCATGATGATGAGGCCAAGCGGGAACGGCGTCGGCGTCAACATGCGCCCCTCGCCGGCGGTGATGCCGTCGATGGCGATGAACTGGGGCTGGATGATGAACTGGAGGTCGGCGATCTTCTCGTTGAGCTTGTGATCGTGATCGATCAATCGATGGCGATCATCCTGGATGCCGATGTACGCCTTGAGCGAGAACGTCACCGTGGTCCACGGGTGCGCCTTGAACTTCGGCGTGTTGACGAAGAAGTCGGCGCGCGCGACCGGCTCGGGCGTGAACAAGTAGTCGCGCAAGCGCTGCGGATGGCTGAGCGGGATCTCGACCTGCTGCTCCTCTTCGAAGCAGTAGCGCTTCACGTCGACCTTCTTCAGCATCGCGTCCCACCCGGACTCGCGCATCGCCACGCGGGTCGGCACCGTGATGCCGCAGCGCTCGCCGGCGGCGAGCTCGGTCATCGACGACGAGCCGACGTCGCGCAGCGCGCGCAGCACGCCCTCTCCGAACTCCG
>JBJXGN010000166.1:0-21199 GCA_046160585.1 Kofleriaceae bacterium | reverse complement strand
CGCCCATCGCGCGCTGGAACGTTCCGCCGACGGAGGTGGCCGCGAGCACGGCGCCGTCGGGGCGAATGACGACATCGCGGATCGGATCGGAGGTCGAGAGCACCTCGGTGAACGAATCGCCGCCATTCGTCGTCTCGTAGAGGCGGTCGCCGTTGGGCGGCGTGGCGCCCGTCGAGGTCAGGAAGAAGTGATCGGGAGACGCCGGAGCAAGCGCGACGACATGCACGAGCGGCGTCGAACCGTACGCGAGCCCGACGAGCGGCTTGTCCGTCCAGTCGGCGCCCGCGTTGTCGCTCCTGCGAAGGAACGCCATCGCCTCGGGCGCCACCTGGTAACCCGTCGCGTATACGCGCTGCGGATCGGCGTCGGCGACGTCGACGTCCTTCCACCAGATCGTCGGCGATCCGAGGCCCATCGGCGAAAACGTCGTGCCGTTGTCCGTCGAGCGGTAGACGTTGTTCGGCTTCGCGCTCTCGGCCGTCGCGACCCACACGTCGCCGTTCGTCGCGATGTCGAGGCCGTCGATCCACAGGTTGGCGATGCGGCCGGGATCCGCCGCGTCGGCGTTTGCGGTCGCGGTCTCCCACGAGCATCCGCCGTCGCGGCTGACGCGCAGCCCGGTGAACGTCGTCGCGAAAATCGTCCCATCTGTCGCGATCGCGTACTTCGGATCGAACTCGCCGCCGTAGCCGATCGCGGACTCGCAGACCCAGCGAAACGAGCAGCCGTCGTCGTGGCTGACGAGGAGCCCGAACGTCGAACGGACGTACATCGACTGGTCGTGGTTGGGGCGAAACGTGACGCCGTTCGTCGCCGGCGCGCGACCGTTTGCGGACGCGACTCCTGCAGCGAGCACGATCGACGCGACGCAGGTCCAGGAGCGACGCATGGGCGGACTATAGACCCGCGAGATACGTGAAGGCGCCGAAATGGGCGAGCGCCCACATCACGATGGCGCCCATCACGCCGGCCGCAACGTCGTCGAGCACGACGCCCCAACCGCCGGGCAGGTTCTCGTCGAGCCAACGCACGGGCGGTGGCTTCACGATGTCGAAGAAGCGGAACACCACGAACCCGATCGCGAGCACGAACCAGCGCGCGCGATCCGCTGGATCGACGAACGCCATCGTGACGAAGTAGCCGGCGACTTCGTCGATCACGATCCGACCGCTGTCGTGCGTCCCCCACGCCCGGTCCGCCGTCGCGGCTGCCCACACGCCCACCAACGTGATCGCGAGTGCGATGACCAAAAATTGCCAGAGTGGTCGATGGGCGAGCGCCCAAACGAGTGGAACTGCTACGGCCGTGCCACAGGTGCCGGGCGCGATTGGGGAGTATCCGGCACCCAGCGCCGTGGCGATCCCTTTGGCTACTCTGTTCAATGCGAGAAACAATACGTCATGTGCCTGATTCTCCAAAACAAAACGAGATTGTAGGGACTTCGACGACTTGGCGACCGTGATCCGGCGTGATAGTTGAACTTCGTAGCTAGCTTCTGTCAGGCCCACCCGTGGAACGGCTTTACCTCCTAGCCCCCGCATTGCTCCTGCTGGCGATCACGATCGCTGGGCTGGTGACCTTCGCCCTGCTCACGGTCGCCGGACGTCAACCCGAGGTTCGCGGCGCGAAGCATAACGTGCTGTTCGGCGAGTTCTTCGGGCGCTGGCTCGTGTGGATGTTGACCCCGGTCGAGCGCCTGCTCGTCGGACGTGTCTCCGCGAACGCGATCACCACGTTGTCACTCTTGCTTTGCGTGGCGGCCGGCGTCGGCGCGGCCACGGGTCATCTCGTCGTCGCGACGTGGACGTTCATCACCGCCGGCATCCTCGACGCGCTCGACGGCCGCATCGCGCGACTGTCCGGTGAGCAGAGCAAAGCGGGCGCGTTGTTCGACTCCGTGTCGGATCGCTGGGGCGAGTTCGCCGCGTTCACGGGCTACGTGTGGTTCCTGCGCGAGTCGCCGTGGCTGCTCGCTGCGATGGGTGCGATCGGTGGCTCGATGATGGTCAGCTACACGCGTGCGCGCGCCGAGGGTCTCGGTGTCGAACTGCGTGGCGGCATGATGCAGCGCGCGGAGCGTATGGTGCTCGTCTGTCTCGGCACGCTCATCGCTGCGTGGTTCGCGGCGGGCGGTAACTACGGGATCGCGGTACCGATCATCGGCGTGACGCTCGGCATCTGCGCCCTCGCATCGACGGCCACCGCGCTCTCTCGCTGGGTGCTTGCGTACCGCGTGCTCGCCGGGCGCGCGACAAAGCGCAAGGTCGTCGAGGCTCCCGCCCCGACGGCGGCCCCGACGACTGGGGCGATGTTCCCGGTGCCCGCGAAGCTTCGTGAGAGCGCCGAGCTCGGCCTCTGATCGACATCAGTCGATCGTGACCGTTACCGGCGCGTGGTCACTCGCGTCCTGACCCTTGCGCGCGTTGCGATCGATCGTGCACGCACTCACACGCTTCGCGACCGACTCGCTGACGAGGATGTGGTCGATGCGCAGGCCCTGGTTCTTGAACAAGCTGACGCCGCGATAGTCCCACCAGCTCCACACGCCACCGGCGGGTACGAGCGTGCGGAAGATGTCGATAAGGCCCCACGCGCGAACGTTCGCGAGGGCCTCCCGCTCCGGTGTCGAGCAGTGGACCTTGTCGCGCCACTGATCGGGCGCCCATACATCGCCGTCGTCGGCGGTGACGTTCATGTCGCCGCAGACGACGATGTCCGCTCTCGGTGACGACGTGCGGGCGAGGAACTCCCGCAGCCGACCGAACCACGCCAGCTTGTAGGGGTACTTGTCGCTGGTGAGATCCTGGCCGTTGGGGACGTAGAGGCACACGACGCGGATTCCGTAGGTGGTCGCCGCGATCACGCGCGCTTCCTCGTCGGCGACGCCGTCGCCAAAGCCACGCGTCACGTCCTCGAGCGGCTGCTTCGACGCGATGGCAACGCCGTTGTAGCTCTTCTGCCCGTACGTCACGACCTCGTAGCCGGCGTTGCGCAGCGCATCGAACGGAAAGCCGGCGTCCTCGACTTTTGTTTCCTGCAGGCAAATGACGTCGGGCTTCTCGGTGTCGAGCCACGCAAACAGGCGTTTCTCGCGCGCGCGGATCGAGTTCACGTTCCAGGTCACGAGCTTCACGAGCGGGAACCTACATCGGACCCAAGCGATGGCACAGCGCGCGCGTCTGATTGCTACGCCCCGACGCAACCAACGAGCCTTTGCGGTTGTCGTGGAATGCAGGAGTCGGGGAGTCAGTTAGATCAACGCCCGCCGTCGAACGTGGAGATGACCATGAAAGTTCACAACGACCTTTCTCTCTGGAGCATCATCGAGCGCCTGCAGCGCCGCCTCGAGCGCCAAGGCATGAGCGCCGCCGCCGCGGATCGCGCTGTCGCCCTCGCGCTGCGCACGCTCGCAACCGCTCGTTGAGTCGAGGCGCGCTTCGCGCGACGCTCGTGCTCCACCGCGACGTGCAGCGTCACTCGATCGGCAAGTCGGTCATCGCGACCTTGGGGTCGAGGTACTTCGCGAGCTTTCCCTGGATGTAGTCCTTGGCGCGCGAGCGCAGAAGGAAGCCCGGGTCTTCGCCCTTGAAGATCGCGCGGCTGTTGCCGACGTTGAGCTCGCCCTCGATCTTGACCATGAGGTACTTGCCCGAGAACTTCGCCTTCTTCTCGTCCTGCCAGGTGACCCTGATGCCGTGCCTGTTCTCGAGGTACTTGCCGAGCAGCTCGAGTCGCGACTTTGCATCCTGATCGGAGAGCGCGTACTGATAGTCGATCTCCATTCGTCATCCCTGATTTACCACGGATCGCCTCACTTGGGCGTCGCCGGGGGCTTGGTGATGTCCTCGCCCGCCGCCGCTCGCGCGAGGTCGCGTCGCTGGAGATCAGTGAGCTGTAGCTCGCATAGCTCGAACGCTGCGTGGTCTTTCGCGCTGACGAGACACGCGCGCACCGCCGCGGTCCATTTCGTTTCCGTGCACACGAAGACGATCGAGTCGCGCATCGCAGGCAGCTGATCCTCCACACCGCGTCGCAGTGCCTCGTCGGGTTGTTTCTTCTCGAGATCGTCCTTCGCGAGGACGAGAAACCTCGCGCCGACCGCATTGCAAGGCGGCGCACCATCGCCACGACCACTGCATCCCGCAACACCGAAGACGCAAAACGCGAGGGCAAACGAAACGCGCATCACGTGCCGGATTATAGTGGCGCGCGTGCCGAGCGCGACCATATCCGCGCGATCCCTTTCGCTGATCGTGCTCGCGATCGTCGCGTTCGTGCTTGTCATCAACGTTCGCATCGTCGCGGGCGGCAAGACCTGGGACGATGTCGCGTATCACACCGAGGTCGCGCCTCCGCGCCTCGCCGCGGGCGAGTCGATTCGGTCATTGCGCGTTCCGGCATGGTGGGAAGGGACGTCGTTCGGAGTGCCACTGCTCGCGGAGCCATCGCACGGCGCCTTCGTGCCCGCGACGTGGTTCGCGTCGTCGCCGCGCTCGCTCGATTGGATCCAGCTGTTGCACCTCGCGTGGTGCGCCCTCGGCATTGCGGTGTGGGCGCGCGGGCGCGCTGGCAGCTCGAGCCCGCGCGGCTCGACGGGCGATGCGCGACACGCGATCGGGGCTGGCAACCGCTGGCTCGCGAGCGATCCGGCCGCGCTCGTCGCGGGCTTGCTCGTCGTGACCAGCGGCGTGCTCGTCAGCGCGACGATCCGCGGTGCGTTGCCCGGGCTCGCGCATCTGCCGTGGATCGGCGCGTGCACGATGGCGCTCGCCGTCGCAGACACTCGCCGCGATCGCGCACGGCTCGCGGTCGCGCTGGGCGCGTTGCTCGCGCTGGTCGCGCTCTCCGGTGTGTTTGCAGCATTCGTCGACGGGTTGTTGATCGCGCTCGTGATCGGCGTTCGTCGTGTGAGCTCGCGAGCGAGCGGCAACGTCGGTTCGATCCGGTGGCTCGTCGGTGCCGTCGTTGCCGCGTGTGCGATCGGTGCGGTGCAGTGGATTCCGGCGTTCCTGCAGTTGCCGCACGCCGCCGGCGAGACCGTGCACGGGCTGCCGCTCGCGCGCCTGCTCGAGTTGATCGTCCCGGGCAGCTTCGGTGCGAGCGATCCCGCGCGCGGGGTGCATGCACTCGCGGGCGATCACGCGTGGGCCCCGAGCTTGTTCGTCGGCGCGCCGCTCCTCGCGCTCGCCGCCGTGCGCGTGCCGCCGCGACGATCGCTCGTGGTGATCGCCGCGCTCGTCGCGCTCGCGCTCGTCGTGGGTCGCGGTGGCTGGCCCGGGTGGCTCGGGGCGCCCGAGCTGCACGTCGGGGCGCTCGCGATCGTGCTCGGTGTACACGCGGGCGCCGGGATCGACGCGCTGCTCGACGGCAATCGCCGCGCGGCGCGCGCTCTCGCGGCCGCGATCGGCTTCACGGCGATCGCGTTGGTGGCGCTGGTCGTGCTGCGGGCGCGGACACCGGAGACTGCGCCCGCGATCGATCGTGCGCTGCTCGACGGCGGGATCGGCGTCGTGCTGGGCACGGTCGCGCTGTTGCTCGCGTGGCGAGCGCGGCGCGCAACCGACGAAGGTGCACGAGACGGCGCCTCGCGCGTCGCGCCGATCGTGCTCGCGTTGCTCGTGTTGCCGAACGCAGGCGCGCATGGATCGATCGCGCCCGTCGTCGATCGCGCGATCGTGATGCGCGAGCCCACGTTCGCGACCGCGTTGGCATCGAATGCGCCACCGGCTGCGGCGCCGAGTACACAAATGGGTACAGGAAACGCGCCCGTACGCGTGTTCCGACCCGCCTTCATGCACGACACGTTCACGGATCTCGACGAACGCATCGCGACCCTCGCGGGCTCGTCGGCAGCGCGGTGGGGGCTTGTCGGCGCGCGCAGCGAGAGCCCCGCGCGAAGCCGCCATCACGACAAGACGTGGCTGGCAGCGGCGCAGGAGGGCGGCGCGTTGCTCGATCGCTTCGCCATCGGCGCTGCGATGCTGCCGAGCACGATGGTCGACTCGCCGCGCTCGAAGTTCGTCGAGCTATCGCGTCGTGGTGGATGGGCGCTCGTCGGGTTGCCGGTCGCGCCGGTGGCGTCGGTCGTACGCAGCTGGATGTGGCAGCGCGAGCCCGACGAGGCGCTCGGCTTCATGTTCACGCGTGGCGGTGGAACGAGCCTCCATCGCGGGACGATCGTCCTCGAGGGAGCGGGTGCGACCGGCGCGTCGCCGCTCGAGCCGTCACCGTGTGCGGTCCACGTGTGGGAGCCCGGCGAGATCGAGCTGGAGTGCACCACGGCCGGGTATGCGGTCGTCACGTCGTCGTCGATGCCGGGGTGGACGGCGACGGTGAACGGCGAGCCGCGCGCGTGGGTGACGGCGGACGTGCTGCGCCGCGCGGTAAGGGTCGAGGTCAATGCGCGCGTCGCGTGGACCTACCACGCGCCGGGTCTGGTGGTCGGCCTCGTGCTAGCTGCGCTGGGCGTGCTACTGCTCGCGACGTTGCTCGCGCTCGGCGCTCGCTCTGCGAGCGAGCCACCTGAACTCGAGCACGAAACGAACGGAGTCAGTTGATCGCGGACGCACTCGGTCGATCGTCGGGAGCTGCGCCCGACACCTGATCGAGCAACTCGCGCGAAGACTTCTGCTCGCCCTTCGAGATCGCCCATACGGTCTCGACGACCTTGCGATTCCACGGCGTGGCGATGCCATGCTTGGCGCCGCGCGTGACGATCTCGCCGTTCAAGAAGTCGATCGCGGGCGTGCGGCCGCGTTCGATCGCGGCGAGCATCGACGAGCGCATTCGCCGGTAGCGCAGTCCGACGGCGAGGAGCAACGCGTGCTTCGCGGTCAACGCGACCGACGCCGTCGCTGCGCGATCGGCGTCCGACAGTGCGATCCACTCGAGGTCCAGCGTGCCGGCGACCTTCTCGAGCTGTACGCCCTCGGCCTTCGCGACGGCGACCGCCTCCGTCATGATCTCCAGCGCGAGCCGGCGATAGCGGCGCTGGCGCACCAGTACTCCGAGACGCTCGCCCGCGATCGTGCCGAGCGCGCTGACGGCGCAGTTGAGCGCGAGCTTCGACCAGCGCGCACCGCTGAGGTTCTTCGTGAACGTCACCGGGCCGATCGCTTCGAGCAGCTCGCCGATGCGGCGCAGATCCACATCGTCGGTTGACCGGGCGTGCAAGCGCCCGAGCGAGAACCCGCCGGCGGCCGTGCGCTCGTAGCGGCCAGGCTCGGGCATCGAGGCGCCCCACGCGACGATGCCGCCGATCACGCGCTCCGCGCCGACGATGGCGGCGATGCGGTCCTCGCACAGCCCGTTCTGCAGCACGACGACCTCTGCATCGTCGACGAGGTGCGGTAGCGCGGTGCGTGCAGCGTCCTCCACGTTGGGCGGTTGCGTCGCGAGGATGCACAGGTCGTATTTGCCTTCGGGTGCGGGTGACACCCAGCCGCGCACGACGCGCTCCTCGCCCTCGTCGGTGACACGAAAGCCTGCCTTGTCGACGGCCGCGCGGATCAGCGCGTTCGTCGAGACCGCGGTGACCGCGGATCCGATCTCCATGAGCGTCGACGCGACGATGCCGCCGATGCCTCCGGCACCCATGACGAGGATGCGTGGCTGCGCGTTCATATTTCCTTCAATAACTCGAATTCTTAGGGGATGGCGACGTTCGCGCGCGCCGGCTCGATAGGGGATACAATTTCCCGGTCCATGCAAATCACCTTCTGGGGCGTTCGGGGGAGTTACCCCGTGCCCGGCGCTGCGACCGTTCGCTACGGTGGTCAGACGTCGTGTGTGGAAGCCCGCTCGACCACTGGTGAATGCGTGATCGTGGACGCGGGCACGGGCATGCGCGCGCTCGGCCACAAGCTCGTGCGCGAAGCAACGGGCCCGCACAACCACAACGTGCTGCTCTCGCACGTCCACTGGGATCACATCCAGGGGCTCCCGTTCTTCTCGCCCGCATACATTCCCGGCACGCGCATCGCCGTGCACGCGCTCCTCACCGCGGCCGACGAGCTGCAGCAGGTGATCGGCGGGATCACGCGCCACGAGTTCTTCCCGATGCCGCTCGAAGCGGTGCCCGCGTCGTTCGACTTCCATCAGGTCGAGCCCGGCGTCGCGTTCGACCTCGGGTCGTTCAGGGTCACGCCCATCGCGCTCAACCATCCGTTCGGCTCCGTCGGATATCGCCTCGACTGCGATGGCTCGTCCTGGGCGTACGTCTCGGACACCGCGCCGTTCGACGCCGTGCTCCACAAGCAGCACTTTCTGCCCGGCCTCGAGGAGCTCACCGACGGCGACAAGCACTCACTCGGCGCCATGCGCGAGCAGCTCGTCGCACGGCTCGTCGGCGTCGACACGGTCGTCTACGACACGCACTTCCTCCCCGAGGAGTACGCACGCTTTCCGCACTACGGACACTCGACTCCGGATCAGGCGCTCGATATCTGCGCCGAGGCCAAGGTCCGCCGCCTTGTCCTTTATCATCACGCTCCGTCGCACAACGACGATCAGATGGATCAGATCGCGGCGACGTACCTCGCGAAGGGCGCGGCGATCGGCATCGAAGTGCTCACGTCGTTCGAAGGCATGACGCTGCCGATCGGTCCCGACGAGGTCCCGGTCCGCATCGAGCCGGAGCGGACGAATCCCGGCATCGGTCCGGGGAGCACCACGACGTGAAGATCCGTTTCTGGGGTGTGCGCGGATCGTTCGCGATGTCCGGGCGTGACTTCTTGCGCTACGGCGGCAACACCACATCCGTCGAGCTACAGACCGCCGCCGGCGAGCGCCTGCTGATCGATCTCGGTACCGGCGCGACCGAGCTCGCGAAGACGCTAATGGGCAGCGAGTTCGGCAAGGGGCAGGGCAAGTTGCCCATTCTCCTCTCGCATACACACCTCGATCACATCCAGGGCCTGCCGTTCTTCACTCCGTTCTTCATCAAGGGCAACCAGATCCGGATCCTCGGCGCGAACCCGACGCAGTCGACACTCGAGGCGACGCTGCAGAATCAGCTCGCGCCGCACTACTCGCCGCTCAACGGCCTCGAGAACCTGGCCGCCGGCGTGTCGATCGAGGTGCTGAACCCGGGCTCGACGATCCAGCTGCCGGGCTTCGAGGTGACGACCGCAGCCGTCCCTCACGGGAGCATGTGGACGACGGCGTATCGCATCACCGCCGACGGCAAGACCGTCGCGTATCTGTCGGATGTCGAATACCCGGACCTCGACTCGCCGCTGCCCGAAGCGCTCGCCCTCGCAAAGGACGCCGACCTCCTGATCCACGACGCGATGCACGCGGATCACGACTACGATCTCCGCCGCGGCTGGGGGCACTCGCCGGCGCGTGCGGGAGTCGTCGTGGCAGAGCGCGCCGGGGCAAAGAAACTGGCATTGTTCCACCACAGCCCCGACGCGACGGACGAGATGATCGATGAAGTCGTGCAGCGCACGAGCGCACGCACGGCGGTCCCCGTGTTCGCGGCCGCTGAAGGAAGCTACCTAGACGTATGAGCCATCCCGCGCACCCCGATCCCGATTCCCTCCGCGAGCTCGGCGAGAGCTCGACCAACGTGGCCAACGCATGGGCTGGCGCCGAGGAGTACCTGACGCAAGGACTCGTCGTGTGGGCACGCCGTATCGTCGCCGACGATCAGAAGCTCGCCGTCCGCGCAGCTGTAGCCGCGTGCAAGCTGGTACTCGATCAATATCCGACCGACGGAGCCGACACGCACGCCCCCAAGCAGTATCTCGACGACATGCTCGCGAAGATCAACCGCTGGGTCGACAACCCGTCGAACACGAACAAGGAAGCGGTGCGTAGCGCGCTCGACACCACCCGTTCGCTGCACGCGTGGCAGGGCCATTCGCAGAGCTCGCACTTCTGGACCCTCGAGGCTGTCGATCACGCTTCGCTCTCGGTGTGGGCCGGGGAGCGTAGCTCGTACATCGTGCCGCTCGACTTCGGCACGTGTAGTGCGCGCTCCGCCGCGTGCGTGCTCCACGCACTGCTCGTGAGCAACGTTGCCGAGGTCGATGCGGTCGGTCGCGTCGTCGCCACGGTGTACAACATCGTGCACGGCAAGGTCGACTAGCACTCGTTGGAGGTCGCGATCTGGCCGGGGTTCGCTGGTAGCGATCAGTTCCTTCTACATCGTCCAGGTGATGGCGCACCGGTGACCGTGCGCGTAACGATTCGGAAACCATGACGATCGTGCAGCAGGCCGCACATAGTCGAGCGCGGCGGACGAATCCGTGAAACGCGCGCTGGGGAACGGGCTCTACCCCTCGCACACAGGACGGAGATGCCATGTTTCCTGATTTGAAGCTGCGCGATCGCGACGAGGAGTGGGTGGATCCGTGGCCGCAATGCGTCGATCCCAATATGTACGACGTTCCGGACTCGATCGACACGACCCCGATCCCATCTACCGATCCGAACCCCAGCAAGTGGCCGACGCTCGACTTCGGTGACGACGAAGCGCCGCCGATCGGCCCGCTTCCGGCACCCGAACCTGGAAGTGTCGATTGGTGGAACGATGGGCTCGATCCGAAGCCGGAGCCGACGTTGTGGGATGACATCAAGTCGGACTTGGGCTGGCTCGTCGACATGTTCTGAGCGGACGAGCCATCGGGCACGCAGCGCGGGACGTGGGTCTGGTTCGCATGCCCGACATCCCCGATTCGTTTTGACGGGATGCGGTTCGTCTATGCGGGGAACAAGGCGCGCTCGATGAACGCGGTGAGGGCACTCTTCGCGCGCTCGACGTCGACGGGAGAAGGGCCGACGTATTCGGCGAGGCCGTGTGCACACTGCATCGCGCTGCCGTACAGCACGAACGCGGTCGCTTCGGGATCGGGAACCGCCGTGCGCGGTGTCGCGGCGGTGATGAGATCCGTCAGGCGGCGAAGCGCGACCTGCTCGAACGCGTAGCGGAGCTCGGCGACGGCGGGATCGCGCAATGACATCTCCGTGAAGCTGCGCGTGAGCTTGGGCCGCGCGAGCACCTGCGCGAACAGAACGGCGACCGTGTTCTCGATCGTCTCGTGCCGCGCGAGTCCGACGAACTTCGAAGGCGTCAGGCCCTCGATCGTCTGCGCGTACGCGTCGACGAACGAACGGCGCGCGATCTCGAGGTAGACCTCGTGCTTGTCGTCGAAGTAGCGATAGAACGTCCCGACCGACACGCCTGCCTTCTGCGCGATCTCCGGCGTGCCGACCGCGTCGTACCCCTGGGCTTCGAACAGCTCCGTCGCCGCGTCGATCAACGCGAGATAGCTGCGGCGGGAGCGCTCCTGATGAAAGTCTGGCTCCTTCGTCGCGCGCAGGACGGCCTCGGGGTCGCGTACTTGCGACGACTTCGGCCGTGGACGAGATGCCATACCTCCACAATAGCGCTTGACCCGCCTCGCTGCTGAGCACAAAATGAAACAACTTTCAGTTTTGGAGGTCGCATGACTGCCGTCGCTGCGGAGAACAAGGTGGGGCTGCCCTCGATCGAGACGCTCGAGACCATGCTCGACGTCACGTACACGTGGGGCTACACGGAGACTCGCGAGAAGCTGCGCGATCTCTACGACAAGGCATGCCGCGCCCAGTGGATCTCCGATGACGTTCTCCCGTGGAGCCAGGATGTCGACCTCGACAAGCCGATGGGCCCCGAGGCGCTGCTGCCGCTGCACGGCTCGGACATCTACAACAAGATGACGGAGAAGGAGCGCCGCACGCTAAACCAGGAGGTTCTGGCGTGGACGCTCTCGCAGTTCCTCCACGGCGAACAAGGCGCGCTCCTCGCGACGGCGCAGCTCGTCGACTCGGTGCAGGATCTCGACAGCAAGCTCTACGCGGCTAGCCAAGTCGTCGACGAAGCGCGCCACGTCGACGTGTTCAACCGCTACCTCCACAAGAAGATCGGGTGGTCGTACCCGTGCAATCCGCACCTGAAGACGCTGCTCGACTTGGTGCTCAAGGATTCACGCTGGGACATGAAGTTCCTCGGCATGCAGATCATGGTCGAGGGACTCGCGCTCGCGGCGTTCGGCATGATCCGCAACAACACGCAGGAGCCGCTGCTCAAGGAGCTCACGTCATACGTCATCGGCGACGAAGCTCGCCACGTCGCGTTCGGCGTACTCTCGCTGCGCGATTACTATCGCGATCAACCGGAGGCTATGAAGCGCGAGCGCGAGGACTTCGTGTTCGAGGCCGCACGGCTCATGCGCGATCGCTTCCTGTTCCAGGAAGTGTGGGAGAAGCAGGGGCTGCCGGCGAAGCAGTGCATGGAGATCGCGCTGCACAACCAGGGACAGGTGATGTTCCGCCAGATGCTGTTCGCGAAGATCGTTCCCGCGATCAAGAAGATGGATCTGCTCTCGGATCGCCAGCGCGCGCGGTTCGCCGAGCTCGGCATCCTCCAGTTCGAGAACTGGGAGGATCCGCTCGCCGGGCTGTCGCAGTCTCCATCGGGCGCGACGTCCGCGCGTCTGTCGTAGTCACTCCGTGCGGAAGCTCACCGCGAAGCACGCGGCGGCCGGTGTCGGCGAGCCCTGCGGCTTGTACGGCGTGTAGCGCCAGCTCTTCAGCTTCTGCGTCATCTCGAGCGCTGCGCGCGCCTCGAGCTTCGTGATCAGATCCGTCGACGTGACCGCGCCCGTGTGATCGATGCAGAGCTTCGCCGCGACGACCGGCGGAATCTCGCCGTGGCGCGTCTTCGACAGCTCGGGCATCGCGCCCGAGAGCTTCGAGACCTTGCTCGGCGGGATCGTCATCGGACCGGCGATGCGCGGCGGCGCGGGCGGCGCGGTCGGCGCGGGCTTCGCGATCGCGGGCGCGGTGGGTGTGTTCGCAGGCGCAGCGGTTGTCGAGGGCGTCGTCGGGGTCGGCGGCGGCGGGCTCGGCTCGGTGGTCGTCGTCGTCAGCGCGGTCGTCGCCGGCGCGGCGTTCGTCGGCGTCGGCGTCGTCGGGGTTGGCGCGGGAGCGACCGCACTGGGAGCGGGCACCTCGCGCTCGGTCACCGATGGTCGCTCGCTCTCGCGGGCGGGCGCCACCTCGCGTGTGGGCGCCGCGCGACGTTCGGCGCGCTCGCGAACCTTCAACGCGTCCATCGACGGACTGAACTCGTGCTCCGCGTTCGCCTGCGCGACGAGGTCCTGGCGCCAGACCTCGTCGTCGTTCTTCTTCAGCACGATCGTGTGTGGACCGACCTTGATCGGCATCTTGATCGGCGTCTTGACGGGCAGCAGCTTCCCGTCGAGCCACGCGTCGAGCCCCGACGGCGTCGAGCTCAGGATCAGCGTCGCCTCCTCGACGTTCGCGGACACTGCCGAGCCGAGCGGCTCGAGCACCACGCGCAGCGTCTGCGTCTCCGACGCGGACAGCTCGAGCGCGGTCAGCCACGACTTGTAGCCCGCACGGTTGATCTGCACCTGGTGCACGCCCGCCTCGAGCTCGATCTGGAACGGCGAGCCCGCGTGCGCGAGCTGACCGCCGATCACGATCTCGGCATCTGCGGGCTCGAGATTGAACTTCACCATGCCGACGGTCCGCGGCGCGACGCGCGGCTGACTCTGTTCCGTGACGGGCTTCACCTGATCGCCGCGCGTGACGTAGAGCGTGGTCGCCGTCGCGATCGCGCCCGCACCCACGATGCCCGCGAGGATGACGAGGCTTTTGCGCGGCCCCTTCGACTTCTCGCGAAGCATGGCCTCGCCGATCGCGGGGCCCGTCGAACGCGCGGTCTTGCCCGCCAACGTCGGCACGTCTTCGTCGACGGCTGGTGCGGTCAGTGCGCGTGCCGGTGCGTGGCCCGGCTTCGTGCGGATTTGCCCGCTGAGCGGCGCGCCGACGGGGAGCTCGGTCGGCGCGTCGGCGGGTGGCATCGTCGGCTCGCGGAACCGCACCACAGGCATCGCGTTCGGGCTGGGCGTCGGGCGCGAGAAGATCTCGTCGGCCGCTGGCGTCCGCGTCGGGAGGCTCGCGGTGGGGTTCGGCGTCGGCCGCGAGTAGATGTCATCGCCGGGGTCGGTCGTCGCTTGCGAAGAGACGTCCGCATCCGATGTCGATTCGACCGGGTTCGGCATCGATCGCGAGTCGACATCGGCGCCCGGAGTGGGCGTCGGTCGCGAGTAGACGTCCGATCGCGCGAACACGTCGTGACCCGGCGGTGGCGTGTTGTCGATGTCGATGTCGACATCGCCCATCGAGTTGTACGCAGGCGGCATGCTCGGCGCGGTCGCGATCGCGTCGTGCTCACCCGTCGGTGATGGCGCAGTCGGGTTCGGTGTTGCACGCGATGCCGGCGGTTCGAGTGGGTTCGGTGTTACACGCGATGCCGGCGGTGGGTTCGGTGTCGCGCGCGATGTCGGGATCGGTGCGGTGGGGTTCGGTGTCGCGCGCGATGTCGGGATCGGCGCGGTGGGGTTCGGTGTCGCGCGCGATGGGATCGGGGGCGCGGTGGGGCTCGGTGTCGCGCGCGACGCCGGCGGTGCGAGTGGATTCGGTGTCGCGCGCGATGCCGGGATCGGAGGCGCACTGGGCGGTCGTGGGGGCGAGGTGGGGTTCGGTGTCGCGCGCGATGCCGGGATCGGGGGCGCGCTGGGCGGTCGTGATGCCGGGGGCGCAGTGGGGTTCGGTGTCGCGCGCGAAGCCGGCGGTGGAGGCGGAACACTCGCGCTCGGTGTCGGCCGCGACGGCGCGAGCGGGTCTGGAGTCGGCCGCGTCGGCGCGAGCGGGTTTGGTGTCGGCCGCGTGTGCGGATCGCTCGACGCTCGCGAACGCAGCGGTGGGGGGATCATCGGCTCGCTCGCCGCGGCGTCGAGCATCGGCGACGTCGTGTGCGTGATGGCCGGGTTCGATCCGCTTCCGCGCGTCGTGTCGCGTGGCCGTACGACCGGCATTTGCCCGGTGCGCGTTGGCTGCAGCGCCGGCATCGACGGCTGCGTGTCGGCGGCGGGCATCGAGTCGAGCGTCGCGGCCGCGTCGTTGGCCGCATAGAGCGCGTCGACGAGCGAGTTGCCGTCGGGCGACGCCTGCGTCGCGTGCCGTCCCGTCGGGTTCGGCGGCGGCTGGTGACCCTGCGCCGTCGTGCGCTTCTCGCGCGGCGCGAGGCCGGGTGAGCTTCCATAGGGCAGCGGCGTCGCGCCTGGCGACGAGCGATGCGACGGCGCGACGCCGTGGCTCGGCGCCGGCGTCGGGATGTCGTCGTCGAGCTCGTCGTCGTCGAACAGCCGGTTCGCGAGCGACGGGTTGGAGCCCGCCGGCCCGGGGCTCAGATCGCCCAACGACGGGATCAGAGGCGGGATCAAGTGCTTCCCCGAAACATCGGGGACATCGTCGAGGACGATCGGTCCTTGCTCGGACTTGTCTTCGCCCCAGGCGATCTCGACGGCGTCGTCGACCTCGGAGCCACTGCGGCGCTTCGCCTGCACGCGTGCGGGGGTGCGGGACTGTGGGCTACGCACGGGGCTGCCCATCGAGATCGAGGGCTGATCACCCGTGTGTCCCGCGAAACCTCCCGTCGGGATCTCGAGGGAGAAGGCCCACTCGAGCCACGTCGCGATGTCGCGCATGTTCGTCAAGAGGCCGTACTGCTTGCGCAGGGCGACGAGATCGTCGCGCAGCTCCGCGGCGTGCGAGTACCGCTGATCTGGATCCCGAGCGAGCGCGCGCAACACGATCGCGTCGAGCTCGGGGTGGCAACCCTGGTTGAACGTCGACGGCGGCATGATGTCGCCGCGTTGGACCTTGAGCAGCGTCTGGTACTCGTTCTTGCTCGCGAACAGCGGGCGTGCGGTGAGCAGCTCGTGCGCGATGACGCCGATGGCAAATAGATCGGAGCGCGCGTCGAGCTCCTTGCCCGACACGGCCTCGGGCGCCATGTACGCGAGCTTGCCCTTCACGCGTCCGGTCTGCGTGCGCAGCTGCGACGACTGCGCCTTCGCGATCCCGAAGTCGATGACCTTCACGTGGCCAGCGCTCGTCACGAGCACGTTCGACGGCGACACGTCGCGATGCACGAGCTGCATCGGCACGCCGTTCTCGTCGGACTTGTTGTGCGCGTAGTCGAGCGCGTCGCACAGCTGGAGGAGCAACCCGATCGTGACGTTGATCGGCGGCGGCCCGGTGACCTTGCGCGCGTGACGGAGGATGCGACGGATATCGCAACCGTCGATGTACTCCATCGAGATGAAGTACTCGGTGCCCACACGACCGAGCTCGAAGATCTGGACGATGTTGACGTGGTTGAGCGCGCTCGCGAGCTTTGCCTCGCGAACGAACGCCTTGATAAAGCTCGCGTCCTCCGCGAGGTGTGGCAAGAGTCGCTTGAGCGCGACGATGCGCTCGAAGCCTTCGATGCCGCGCTCGAGCGCACGATGCACGGTCGCCATGCCGCCAACGCCGAGCCGCTCGTACACGATGTACGGGCCGAATGGTGCGTCTTCGTCGGCGGAGGCGGCCACAGCGACGAGGCGACGATCGCACGTTTAAGCCACGAAAAGCAGCCGAGATCAGACCTCGCCGGGAGCTTTCACGTCCATGGTGAGGGCGTGGATCGGCCCCTTCAGTTCCTCGGCGAGAGCCGACATCACTAGCCGATGCCGCTGGATGAGCGATTTTCCTGCGAATGCAGCGGAGACGATCTTCGCCTCCCAATGGTCCTCGGTCCCCGTAAGGTCCTTCATCTCGACGACGGCGTCGGGGAGGGCGACACGGATCTTCTCGATGATGAGCTCGGGCTTCACGACGAGCCCTGCGCCAGCTCGGCCTTCACGGCCGCGAACGCGGAGATCGCCCGATCGACGTCCTCGGTCGAGTGGGCCGCCGACAACTGAACGCGAATCCGTGCCTGTCCCTTCGGCACCACGGGGTAGGCAAAGCCGATGACGTAGATTCCGTGGGCAAGGAGGCGCTGCGCCATGTCGACCGCGAGCCTCGCATCCCCGAGCATCACCGGCACGATCGGGTGCGTGCCCGGGCGGATCGATAGTCCGGCCTTTTGCATCCCCGCGCGGAAGCGCTCGGTGTTGAGCTCGAGCTTGTCGCGGAGTGCGGTCGACTCGCTGATCAAGGCGATCGCTTCGAGCGAGCCCGCGACGATCGGCGGTGCGAGCGTGTTCGAGAACAGATACGGGCGCGAGCGATTGCGCAACAGATCCACGATCTCCTTCTTGCCGCTCGTGAACCCACCCGACGCACCGCCGAGCGCCTTGCCGAGTGTGCTCGTGAACAAGTCGACGCGATCGAGACACGCGCGCATCTCCGCGCTGCCACGCCCGGTACGCCCGACGAACCCGGTCGCGTGGCTGTCGTCGACCATCACCATCGCGCCGTACTTCTCCGCGAGATCGCAGATCGCATGGACCTGGGCGATGTCGCCGTCCATCGAGAACACGCCGTCGGTCGCGATCATGCGCAGGCGCTTGCCCTGCGTCGCCACGAGCTTCGCTTCGAGGTCGTTCAGATCATCGTGCTCGTAGCGATGGCGCTCCGCCTTGCACAGGCGAATGCCGTCGATGATCGATGCGTGATTGAGCGAGTCGGAGATGATCGCGTCTTCTTCGCCGAGCAGCGTCTCGAACAGACCTCCGTTCGCGTCGAAGCACGAGCCGTAGAGGATCGTGTCCTCCGTCGAGAGGAAGGCCGAGATGCTCGCCTCGAGCTCCTTGTGCCGATCCTGCGTGCCGCAAATGAAGCGCACGCTCGACATGCCGTAGCCGCGATCCTCGAGAGACTTGCGCGCCGCTTCGATCACGCGCGGGTGGCTCGACAGTCCGAGGTAGTTGTTCGCGCAGAAGTTCACGACCTCTTTTCCACCGCTGCGGATGTGAGCCGCTTGCGGCGAGGTGATCGTGCGCTCGTGCTTCCACAGCCCGGCGCTCTCGATGTCGGCGAGCGCCGCGGCGTAGACGGACTTGGCCTGCGTGTACATGGCGCTCGTTTACCACGAGCACCGAACGTGGTCAGGGCGGTAGAACGCTCGACGCCGCGTCGCAGCTCGACAGTGCCAGGCGGATCATCTGAAGCTCGCCAGCCTCGCCCGCCCTCTGCGCGCGGGTGAGCGCGCGAGCGAGCGGCTCGACGACGAGCTCCGACGCCGACAGCGAGGCCGCGACGATCGCGTGCTTGCGCGCCTCGCGGTTCTGGGAGTCGAGGCCCTGTTCGATCAGCATCACGGTGTCGTGATCGAGCGGCACGCCGAGGACAAGACGAATGATCGCGCGCGTGTCGGGGCCGCGGGCGGCGTCGAGAAGCTCGTCGCGGGTAACTGCTCCGACGCGGACGCCGAGCGACGCACGGCGCTTGTCTGACTCGAGGCGAAACCGCGACGACACGCGCACGTACCGCGTGGCGATCTGAAAGTCGTCGACGATCGTGATCAGATCACCGACGTACGGCCCGTCCCACAGGTACTCGTTGACCTCGTCGGTAACCGCGACGGCTTCGCGATACATGAAGCCCTCCGGCATCCGGTTGATCGACGCGCGCACTCGTGCGAGGCCCCACTCGTCGCCGGGCGCCTCCGGCAGGACGAACGTTCGGTGGTGCCACGCCTTCCAGATTTGGTCCGACCTATTCACCGACGGTGAGATACAAGGGTCGGACCAATCGGTCAAGGCAAGAAAGGAGGGTTGTCCCCGGTTTTCTTCACGGGAGGATCACCGGAGCCAGGCCCGATCAGCCGGCCATATAGATCAGTGGGTCGTCAGGATCGCGCCCAGCTCGAGCATCCGGCGGACACGCGGCAGGAGGTCGTCCGTCATCGCGTCGAGGTCGTACTTCGGCTTCCAGCCCCAGTCCCTGCGGGCGGCCGTATCGTCGAGGGACTTCGGCCACGAGTCGAGGATCGCCTGGCGGCGAGGATCGGGTGAGTAGCTGAACTTCGCGTCGGGGATGAGGCGCTGCACGTTGGCGGCGATCTCGTCGGCGCGCGGAGAGAACGCGGCGATGTTGTAGATCGAGCGCGTGAGTCGCTCGCGGTCGGCCATCGCGAGATCGATCAGCGCGCGCACGCCGTCGGGCATGTACATGAGCGGGATGCGGGTGTCGGGGCGTGCGAACGCTTCGTAACCGCCTTTGCGAACCGCGTCGACGTACATGAACAGCGCGTAGTCGCTCGAGCCGCCGCCCGGCATCGCCGCGCTGATGAGGCCAGGGAACCGAACGCCGCGACAATCGACGTTCCACTTCTTCGTGTAGTACGCGCAGAGCAGCTCGCCCGCCACCTTGGTCACGCCGTACATCGTGGTCGGGTGCAGCGCGACATCGTCGGGCGTCGGATCGGGAAGCGGGCCCGATGGCGGCGGACCGAACACCGCGATGCTCGAGGTGAAGATGAAGCGCGCCACGCCGACCTTGCGGCACGCCTCGAGGACGTTCCACGTGCCGGTCTGGTTCACGTCGTACGCGAGCTTCGGATCTTTCTCGCCGCGTGCGCTGAGGATCGCCGCGAGGTGAAACACGAGGTCGGGCTTCACCTCGGTGAACAGCTTTTCCGTGGCCTCGGCGTCGGTGACGTCGAGGCGCTTCCACGAGTCACCACCGGCGTGGGCGTGGCTTGGAGGACGAGGCGCGAGATCGGTGGATACGACGATGTGACCGGCGGCGGACAGCGTGCCGATCAGATCGTGGCCGATCTGTCCGCCCGCTCCGGTGAGGAGGATCTTCATGCGCCGCGCACTATACCGCGGTGCCGCTCCGCGACGGCGAGGGCGAGGGCTTCGTCAGCGGCTCGCGTCGCCGACGAACAGCGCACATGGCGAGTCCCACGTCTGCATCGAGCCCTCGTCGACACCGCGGACTGGAGTGACCGACCTGTCGTTGACGCCGCCACCCCAGTTATAGGTGGAGTCGGAGAACGCGAGGAACACGCACATCTCGCCGTCGCCGTTGCCCCAGCGCACCGTCTGTGCGCGCGTGTTGGTGTATTCGCACGACAGCCGGAGCTTCGTGAAGCCGGACATCGAGAACTGCGGATCGAACATGCGGCCGAGCGCATCGCCGATCTGGTTGTCGGTCGAGTAGATCGTGGTCGTCTCGCCGGACTCGGTGATCGCGTCGAGCGTCAGGCGCGTCGCGAGGTCGTGGTAGTGCGCGAGCGCGTAGTAGATCTTGAAGTCCGGATCGCGGCCGAACAGCTCGCGGTGCTTCGGGCCGAGGTCACACGTCACCGAGAACCGTGACTGCGAGTTCGGGTCGAGCCGGAGAGACTGGTTCTGGAACGAGATACCGGCCATCAGCGTGCGGACGTCGCCCTCGGCGATCGGCTGGACGGCGATCTTCGGGCGAATGGCGAGCGTGTCGTCGGTCGGGTTGAGCAGGTGGATCTGCGTGACGATCTTCGCGCGCGGCGGGATCTTGATCGCGACGCCCGACGGAAACTGCTGGACCTCGTGTGGGGACTGCGTCGACTGCGCGAACAACACGCCGCCGAAGATCGCGGCGACCGGCTCGTTGAAGTCGCGATCGTCGCACTTGAACGTGCCGTCCTCGCCGGCGAACGTCGTCTGCGGGACCCAGAACCAGTTCGAGTGATGGAAGCCCGGGCCGGTCGTGAGCTCGACGCTGTTGATGTAGATGTACGTCTCGTTGTGGAGCGAGATCTGGACGCAGTCGTCCTCGATCTCCTCGCCGCCGGCCAGCTCGTACGGACCGAACTCGAACACGCGCTTCTCGGTGCCCCAGTCCACGGGACCTGCGTCGACGTCGACGCCCGTTCCGTCGGTTCCGCACGCAGCGAGGATCGCCAAAGCTCCCCAGAGGCTTCGCATGGAAGCGTTGTATCAGGCGGTCCAACCTCCATCCAATGAGCTTCGTTACAGCTGTGATCGAACCCAGATTCAGTGTGACGGACCAGTGATGCGGAGGAGTCTCGGCTCGTCGAGCCGCCGTGGCAGGTCGAGTAGCCAGCCTCCGAGCCGGAGTGTGTGCGATCCCGGAGCCGAACCCACGAGAACCACGACGCGCTGCGTGACGGACGTATCGCAGCGTGGGGCCCGGGGTTTGCTGAGGGCGCAGCACATGCGCAGTACCTTGCTTTCCGCTCTGCTCCTGTTCTCTTCGACTGCCTGCCTCGACGAAGGAAAAGCCGAGGAGGAGGAGCTCGACGTCCTCGACGACAGCAAGGCGGACAGCCAGCTGAACCCGACGAACCATGGCGTCATCAGCTTCGGGAACCCCGAGCACGCCATGATCGGCGGCAACG
>JBJXGN010000165.1:0-40862 GCA_046160585.1 Kofleriaceae bacterium | reverse complement strand
AACCGCCTCGGCGCGTACCTCATGAAGATGACGCTCACGAACGGTCCGGCGCAGATCGCGACGGCCGGCCTCGCGGGTCGCAGGCTGTGGTTCGATCAAGCGCGCGCGTTCTGGGGGCCCGGCTCGTCGCGTGCGTTCTCGAACTTCATGATCGACACGACCGACTTCACCGACATGCTCTCCCACGAGGAGTGGACCTCGATCCCCGAAGCGGACCGCACGTTCGCGGCACCGCTTCCCGCCGCGAAGGTGTTCCACACTGTCCTCGTCAACGAGCTTCAGATCGAGCTCGGCATGGAGAAGGCGTACCTCGATCGCATCCGCGACCTCGACGCGATGGTGATGGCCGACCCGAACAACGCGGAGCTGAAGGCGCAGCTCGCGGGCGCGCGCTTCGTGTGGACGCAGTACACGGGCGCGATGAAGGTGCTCACCGAGCTCAAGGGCGCGAACATCATCGACCGACTGCGCCGCGCAGGTGCGAACCAGAACATCACGTGGTCCGCGCCGCCCGACTCCAAGGGTCGCACCGCGCTTCGCGTGCTCTCCGATCGCGACTGAAGGCGCTTTGGGTCCTCGTGGATCGGGATTTGCGACTACCGACGACGCCGACTAGCGCGAGCGAGGCACGCCGAATCGGCGCGCCTGGATGCGTCACGCGCTAACCATTGACCCCTGCAGCGGTTCCGCTCGGCATGGCGGGTGCTGCTGCTGCGAGCCATGGAACAACAGTTCTCGCGACGTCCGCCAAACTTCTATGGCGGCCAACGGACGGACGTGGTGGAGCCACTGTTGCAGCCCGCCGCACTTACCATCGAGAACATCCCAGCCGGAGCTCTGGATCAAGAGACCCTGCTGTTCCATCCCGAGCTCGCGCAGTTCGCCGAGCCGCCGATCGACGTCCCGGCCACGCTTCTCCCGCCTGGGGTGATCCCGCCTCCGGTCCGACCGAGGGAACCCACCTGGTTCGAGATGGCGAAGGGGCTCGGTAACAAGGTGCTCAACTTCGTCGGTGGCGTTACGAATGGCGTCGACGACGCGAACACCGCGCGTCAATCGCAGCTCGGCGATCTCGTGACCGAGGTTCCGCTCACCGGCGCTGCGAGCACCGTCGCCGATAGCATCGGCGTCGCTCGGAGCGTTCACAACGCCGGGAAGGCGCTGGCCGGCGAAGCCAAGTTCGACAGTGGACTGGCGCTGGAGGGTGCGTACAAGGCGCTGATGCTCCTCTTCCCCCCTGCCAATCAAGCGATGAGCCAGGCCGAGCCGGTATTCAAACAGAATGGCTTGTTCAATACGCAGGTCATTGGCGCGCTCATGCAGGACTGGATCACCGGCGGTCCCACGCAAGGAATCTTCCCACCAGGCACGTCGTCGAAGCAGATGCTTCCTCCACGTCTGGCACCGGGCCCCTTTTCGTGGAGCGATCCGGATGCCGCACTGACGGCGCCGACAACGATGTCCCCCACGTTGGGGCCACCATCCGAGAGGCCACCGCTCTTCGCTCATCTACAACAAGGGCCAGGACTCGGGGAGAGAGCCTCTGGGATCTTGGAGTCCGGGATCGAAACGGTGTTCGGGGAGAAGGGGTTGCTCAATCGTGGCGCTGAGACGGTGTTTCGCGGACGGGATGCGTTCGAAGCAACCATCAACGGCGCCATGGATAGTCGCCTCGTGAAGGCGATGCGCGCCGGGGAGATTCCGCCCACCACCCTCCCGCCTGCAACGAGTCCGCCAATCGGTATTCCACCCGACCCGTCGATGATCGACGTGCCGGGCCTCGGCTTGGTCGTTCCGCCAACTCCTGTCCATTCGCTCGACCTAAGCAAGCTGAGCCCGGATTTCGCGTCGACGCGGCCGTCGCCCCCTATGCCGAACGTTGCGCCAGTGGGTGGCATGTCGATCGACGTTCCCGGCGTTGGGCAGACGCCGCTCTTCAGCTCACTGGATCTCCCCAACGGTGAAATGACACCGATCGCGTCGACCAACCCCCAGACGCTATCGCCCGACCTCGACGCACTCGTTCCAACGCATCCTCCAATGCATCTCGGCTCGGCCATCGTCGGAGGTGGTGGCACGGGTGCGGCGCTCGGCCTCGGCACGGATCTGTTCCGCAAGTTCGCCCTCGGTCAGGACGTAGGCGCCGGCGAGATGGCGAAGGACACGTTGCTCGGGGGCATCGAAGGTGCTGGCACCGATGTCGCGCAGGAGTTCCTCCAAGCGGGAATCGTAAAGACCGCCACGCCCATGCTGGGTGCCGGCGCGAAGTTGATCGGAAGTGTCGGGAGCGGAGGCATCGTGGAAGGTGGGCTCGCCGGCCTGAAGTCGACGGTCTCGAACGCGGGCGCGATCGAGCGCGGAGAGATCGACGCTGCGCATGCAACGGCGAACGTCGCGGTGGACACGGGCATCGGGTTTGCCACCGGGCTCGCGGGCGCGGGTGCAGGCGCAGCAACGGGCGCATTGATCGGTTCCGTGTTTCCCGGCGTCGGTACGGCGATAGGCGCAGGTGCAGGCTTCGTCGTGGGTGGCCTCGCGACGGCAGGCCTGTCGATGCTCGTGTCCGCGTCCGGCATCGACATGGGTGCGAAGACGGCGATCGGTGATGCGCTCAGTGTCGTCGAGGATCCGCTCGGCGTGATGTGGTCCGGGATCGGCGGAACGATCGACGGTGTTACGAACGGCGCGATGATCGGCGGTGCCGGAGGCGCAGCGATGGGCGCTCTCGGTACCGGACTGAGCGGTGCCGCCCTCGGGTTCATGGCCGGCGGTCCACTCGGTGCACTCGCCGGTGGGCTCGTGGGTGCAGGTGCCGGGGCGGTCGGCGGTGGGCTCCTCGGCGCAGGCGTCGGCGCACTGCCGGGCGCTGCGTTTGGTATGGGAGCTGGTGTTGTTGAAGGGCTGGCCGATTGGCTGCTTCCGACGGACGAGCAAGACGGAGACTTCTCGTGACGGCGTTCTGGTCACGTGTTGTCGCAGCGCTCGTGCGCATCAACCCGCGCGCAACGGTCGCGGCCGATCACGTGCGGCTCGTCTTCGTGCGGCGTGGCGAGCCCGCGGCACGCATCGGTGTTCGTGTCCGCCTCCTCGGCGAGGCGCTGTCGATTGCTGCGGATCTCGGTTCGATCGAGTCGACCGACACCATACAAGCGCTGCGACTTGCGACGGCGCTGGTCGAGGGTGAGCTCGTGATCGACGGCGACGTCCTGCACGTGCGTTCGCTCGTGCCGATCGAGGATGGGGCGATCGCGGACCTCGACCGCACGTTGAATCTAGTCGCGCTCCAAGCGGCGGAGATGAAGTTCCGGCTCCGGCGCTCGCATGCGACCGCGGTTCATGTCGCGTCCGCGATGTCGCACTTCAGCGAGTAGCGGCTACCTCGCTTTGATCGAGTCGCAGACCGCCTCGAGCATCACCCTCGTCTTATCGAAGTTGTCGATGTCACCGTCGCCCGTCTGGACGGCGTGACACTTCACGAGCTTGTCGCCGACCTTGGTCAGCGAGCTCGCCTCGATGCGCTTCTTGCCGTCGGTAAGGGTGATCGACCAGCGACTTTGGTCGGCGCTCTTCACCGCGCGTACGACCTCGCCCTTTTCGGGGCTGAGCGGCACGTCGCGCTTCGCCTTCTCCTCGGTCTCGGGCATGTCGAGCGGGTACGGCCCGGTGAACACGTGCGGCACGAAGTCGTATTCGACGCGCGCGTCCGACCAGTCGCCCGGGTCGTGCTTCGACTTCGGCAGGCCCTCCGGGATCATCACGGCGTACGTGACGCCCTCTGCCGTGACCGTGTGCTCGACGAGCTTCTTGCCGCTGTAGTCCTTGTCGGGACCACACGCTGCCACCAACGCCAACATGATCCCCACGCGCTTCATGTCGAGGGGTGTATCACTGATGCGGGCTCTCGCTGCGAGCTCGGGCCGATCGCGCGTCGCCGGCCCAGCAACACGCACCCACGACGCGGTGTCCTCTCTCGGCACAAGTGCGCGATAATGCCCGCGTGAGCAAGGACGTCGACCCGCACGACGAGACGCGGGCCGAATCGATCAGACCGGGGAAGATGGTCGCCGGCCATCCGATCGGCAACTACGCACTGATCAGTGTCCTCGGCGAGGGCGGCATGGGCGTGGTCTGGCGTGCGCACGATCCGAAGCTCGATCGCGAGGTGGCGATCAAGGTGCTGAAGCGCATGGACGCGCCGGCGTCGTTACGGCAGCGGCTGCAACGCGAGGCGCGCGCGATGGCGCGGCTGAAGCACCCGAACGTGTTGACGGTGTACGACTCGGGGACCGAGGGCGGGCGCGACTTCATCGCGATGGAGCTCGTCGATGGCTGCTCGCTCGACGTGTGGCTCGAACGGCATCCGATGCCCCACGACATCATCGCGGCGGTGCTGGCGTCCGGACGCGGGTTGGCGGCGGCGCATCGCGCGGGCCTCGTGCATCGGGACTTCAAGCCGCACAATATTTTGCGGTCCAACGATGGTCGTGTCCTGGTGACCGACTTCGGGCTCGCGCGTGGCCTCGGTGACATCACCGAATCGCAGGCCGAGGGCGCGCTCGACGTGTCGCGGAGCGGCGGCTTCGACGAGACGATGGAATTGGGCGCGAGCAATCCGAGCGTGAGCGGATCGCGGAGCAAGCCGGACAGCGTGCTCGACTCACCGCTGACCCAGACGGGCGTGATGATCGGGACGCCCGCGTATATGGCGCCCGAGCAGTTCAGTGGAGCCGCGCCGGATCCACGAACCGATCAGTTCGCGTTCTGCGTGACGGCGTGGCAGATGCTGACCGGCGGGAGGCCGTACCACGGCGCGAGCCTCGAGGAGCTGAAGAAGGCGGCTGGCGAAGGCATAAGGCACGTGAAGTCCACGCTCGCCCCACGAGTGCGGATGGCGCTCGTGCGCGGCATGGATCCGGATCCGACGAATCGCTGGCCTTCGATGGACGAGCTCCTCGACGAGCTCGAAGCCGCGACGAAGCCCAAGCGTCCTCGCTGGATGGTGCCGATGGTGATCGGCGTGATGCTGCTCGTGTTCGTGCTCGGCGGGATCATCGTGCGGCGGATGTCGAAGAGCGACGGGGCCGAGGCGCGCGTATGCGAGGCGGCCGATGTCGCGTTCGGCGACGCGTGGTCGCCCGCGGTGCGCGCCGACGTGTGGAAGCAGCTCGAGGCGAACAATGCCAGCGTGACCGAGGCTGCGTTCACACGGGTCGCCGACACGTTCGACGCGTGGAGAACGGCGTGGATGCAGAGTTACGACGAGGCGTGTCGCACGACATCGGACAAGCTGCCGCGTGCGCGCCTGAGCTGCATGTATTCGTCGCGCGATCTGGTGGGGGCGTTACAGCTCGTGCTGCGCAAGGGCAACCAGCAGATGTTCGCGAGCTTCGACGCGCACGGAATCCTGCCGAACATGAACACGTGCAAGGTACCGAACCCGGTGGCATCGCCGCAGATTCCGACCGCGTCGCGCGCACAGATCCTCGATGTGATGTCGCGCGCGTTCACGCTGCGCATGCAGCCGGATGTTGCGAAGTCTGCGAACGACTTGCTCGTCGAGGCGAGGAGCCTTGGCTGGCCCTATCTCGCACCCATGATCATGCTCACCGAGGGGAACGAGCTGCTGCGGCGCGGTCAGATCAGCGAGGCTCGCGAGGTCTTCGCGACCGGGTTCAAGCTGGCAAAGGGTGATCCGCGCCTGCAGGCGACGCTGCGGCTCGGCTTGCTCGAGTCGTCGATCGTGGAGCTCGCGACACCCGACACGCCGATCCGGGACGGCGAGCTCCCAGCGGAGATCGCGACGCTCGTCGACGCTGCGCGATCGACAGCGAAGAGCGCGGGGAACGACGCGATGCTCATGGCGTCCGTGTCGTCGCTCGAGGGCACGGCGCTCGCCACACGTGCGCGGTGGTCCTACGACAAGCGGCTGTTCGCGGAGTCGATCTCCGCGCTCCAGGACGCGCGCCGGCTGTATGCCGAGATCGGGGATTTCTCGCGCGCGGCGACCGTCGCCTCGCATGAAGCCGCGGTGTATCTGATGCGCGCCGACGAGCGAGCGCTCGACGACGCGACGTTTGTCGCGCGATCCGCCGAGGAGGCGCTCGAGCAGGCCAAGCTGCCACCGTCGAGCGAGCTCGAAGAGACTCAGGCGCACATCGCACTCCTGCGTGGTGAATACGCCGTTGCGCGCGGTCGCTACGCGAAGCTATTGATGCCGGCCGTACCGTCGAGCGTCGAGCCTGCCGTCAGCGGTCTCGTTACGGGGCCCGACGGCAAGCCCGTCGGCGAAGCGACGGTCATCGCGTGGGTCGGCGTGATGGACGGCGATCCGGTCAACCTCGTCACCGACCTGCGCACGCTCGTGGGCTACGGCGAGAGCGTGCAGACCGCCAGCGACGGCACGTTCACGATTCACGCGCCGAAGGGCGCCGCGATCGTCGCGCAGCGCGGGGCGTTGCGAAGCGCGCCGCAGGTAATCGCCGGCACGAAGGTCGCGCTGGCGGTGGAATCGACAAGCGTGGTCAGCGGGCGCGTCGACGGTCGCAACCTTCCGGGCGTGTTCGCGTTCGCGCAGATCGTTCTCGGCGAGGCGACGTGGCGCATTCGCGCCCCGGTGCATCGCGACGCGACCTACGCGATCGGCGGGCATCCGAAGATCGCGTCGGCGATCGGCGCGGTCGCGAACGTCGACCACGGAGAGCGCTCCGTGCGCGCGGTCGGGCGACCGCTGCAGATCGAGTGGCCGCACGGGCGAGCCATCGAGATCATCGTACGCGGCGAGCTCGCCGAAGGCTCGCTCGTGTGGGTCTTCCCCGGGCGATTCACGGCCGCCACGCCGAAGACGCGCGCCGAAGCCGAGCAGCTCGCGCGAACCTCGACGTCGTTCGCGATGGCCACTCCCCGCCGGATCGGCGCGACGGCTACTCCGAGGGGTCGCGAGCTCTATCAGCGTGGCGATCGGCACGCGGTCCTCGTCGGAAATCGCACCGGATTCTCGATTGCTTGTAGCTCGGTCGATGACAAGCCCGAGTCCACGTTGGTCTGCGTGGAGGTCAGCGTTACGGACGGGGAGGTCACCGACTTTCCAGATGGTCGGTGGGGCACGGACACACAAGCCGTCGTGATCGAGCTGTGATCGCGGGTTGATCGGGGGGAACCCGGGGACCTCCCCCGGGTGTGTGATACACCCGCGCTCGTGAAGATCCACGAGTATCAAGGAAAGCAACTGTTCCGAAAATACGGCGTGCCCGTGCCCGTCGGCATCGCCGCCACGAGCGCCGAAGAAGCGATCGCCGCGATTCCGAAAGTCCAGAAGGACGGCGGAAGCGATGTCGTCGTCGTCAAAGCGCAGATCCACGCGGGTGGTCGTGGCAAGGGCGGAGGCGTGAAGGTCGCGAAGACCGCCGCCGACGCCGAAGCCGCGGTGAAGAAGATCTTCGGCATGCAACTCGTGACGCCGCAGACGGGCCCCGAGGGCAAGAAGGTCCAGCGCATCCTCGTCGAGCAGGGACTCGCGATCGACCACGAGTTCTACCTCGGCATGCTGCTCGATCGCACGACGGGTCGCGTGACCGTGATGGCGTCGCGCGAGGGCGGCATGGACATCGAGGAGGTCGCGGCGACGCACCCCGAGAAGATCATCCGCGTCGCGATCAACCCGGCGACCGGTTGGCAGGACAACCAGTCCCGCACGCTCGCGAAGGCGCTCGGCATGGAGGGCAAGGTCGCCGGCGAGCTCGCGAAGTTCATGACGGCGCTGACGAAGGCGTACGACGAGCTCGACTGCTCGCTCCTCGAGATCAACCCGCTGATCACGACCAAGGACGGCAAGGTCCTGGCGCTCGACGCGAAGATCAACTTCGACGACAACGCGATGTTCCGCCACCCCGAGCTCGAGGAGCTGCGCGATCCGAACGAGGAGGACGCGGCCGAGCAGGAAGCGAAGAAGTGGGACCTCAGCTACATCTCGCTCGGCGGGAACATCGGCTGCATGGTCAACGGCGCCGGACTCGCGATGTCGACGATGGACATCATCAAGTTCTATGGCGGCGAGCCGGCGAACTTCCTCGATGTCGGCGGAGGCGCGACGGCCGAGAAGGTCACCGCCGCGTTCAAGATCATCACGACCGATCCGGACGTGAAGGCGATCTTCGTCAACATCTTCGGCGGCATCATGAAGTGCGACACGATCGCGGAGGGTGTGATCAAGGCGGTCAAGGAGACCGGCCTCAAGGTCCCGCTCGTCGTGCGACTCGAAGGCACGAACGTCGAGCTCGGCAAGAAGATGCTCGCCGAGAGCAAGCTCAACATCATCAGCGCCGACGACATGGCCGACGGTGCGCAGAAGGTCGTGAAGGCCGCGAAGGAGCAGAAGTAATGTCGGTCCTCGTCGGATACAACACGCGTCTTGTCGTGCAGGGCATGTCCGGTTCTGCAGGCGCATTCCACGCGAAGCAGATGGTCGAATACGGCACGAACGTCGTCGCAGGCGTCACGCCTGGTAAGGGCGGCGCGAAGGTCGCGGGCCTCGAGCAGGTTCCGATGTTCGACACGTGCAAAGAAGCGGTCGAGAAGGCCTCCGCGAACACGAGTGTCATCTATGTGCCGCCGCCGTTCGCCGCCGACTCGATCCTCGAGGCCGCGGCCGCGGGCATCGAGGTGATCATCGCGATCACCGAGGGCATCCCGGCGCGCGACATGATCAAGGTCAAGTACGTGCTCGACAACGAGTACCCCGAGGTCGTGCTCGTCGGTCCGAACTGCCCGGGCGTGATCACGCCGGGACAGTGCAAGGTCGGCATCATGCCGGGCTATATCCACAGGCCGGGTGGCGTCGGCGTCGTGTCGCGCTCTGGCACCCTGACGTACGAGGTCGTCGGTCAGCTGACGAAGCTCGGCCTCGGCCAGTCGACGGCGGTCGGCATCGGTGGTGATCCCGTGAAGGGCACCGACTTCATCGACGCGCTGTCGTGGTTCGCGAACGACCCGGGCACGTCGTCGATCTTCATGATCGGCGAGATCGGCGGCGACTCCGAGGAGCGCGCCGCGCAGTTCATCAAGGACCACGTCGACAAGCCCGTCGCCGCGTTCATCGGTGGACAGACGGCGCCTCCGGGCAAGCGCATGGGGCACGCCGGCGCGATCATCTCCGGCGGCAAGGGCGCCGCGGCCGACAAGATCGCCGCGCTCAAGGCAGCCGGCATTTCCGTCGCTGCGACGCCCGCCGAGATGGGCACGACGCTCGCGAAGGTGCTCGCGTCCAAACCTGTCTCCGCTTGACGTCGGGCGCGGTCGCCTACCAAGCGATCGGTTGCGAGGACCTCGAGCTCCACCAGCGTCGTCGCTCGTCATCGTTCGACTCGATCACGAACTTCGCCGAGTAGCGTCGCGATGTAGGCGGCGTTCACCGAAGGAGAAAAGGGGATCGACAGTGCGGCGATCCGAGACGTACCATCAGGTCGTGCGGCTGTTGCTGGTACCCGTGTGCGTCGTGGGGTGCTTCTCGCCGCGGCCCACCTCCGGTGTACCGTGTGGGGCGAACGACAGCTGCCCCGCGCCGCTCGTGTGTTCTCCAGCATCGAACACGTGTGAAACCACCGCGACGCCTGGCACAGATGCGGATGTGGCCGCGGACTCGGCGCTACAACCCGACGCGGCGGCGTGCGTCGGCGCGGCGCTCGACGAGGACGCCGACGGTGTCCCGAACCAGTGCGACAACTGTCCCGTCACGCCGAATGAAGGCCAAGAGGACGTCGGTGAAACGTCCGTCGGCGCGAACGCCGACGGCGTCGGAGACGCGTGCGATCCGCGGCCGGCGCAGACCGCGATCGTCTCGGTCTCGTGGTGTTCCACGACGACGCTGCCTCCGACCCGATCTCCAGGTACGGAGCCGTGACCTACGGCCAAAGCGCGCTCCGAATCGGCACGGTGAATGGGAATTCGAGTGGCTACAGCTACGTGGTGCAAGCACCGATCACACGGTTGGTCCTCCGCTTCTCGGTCCTCGCGACGTCGACCGACCTCCGGTGGACGGGCGTCTGGTACCACGTGGAGCAAGGTGGCAACGGGATGTTCGCGCACGGAGCGCACGATCCCGCAGACGACAGCGCGAGCTTCGCGCTAAAGCAGCAGAGCACGATCAGCACGTACAGTGTTTCGTATCCCGACACGCCGCCTCTCCAACCCGGCAGCGAGTACACGTTGACCGTCGACGTCGAGCCGGGCGAACACCGCATGCGGATCGAACGTTCGGATGGAGAGAGCGGCGAGACCGAGCTCGATGTCACGATCCCGCCGACCTTGAACGGCTACGTCGAAGCGTTCAGGATGCAGGTTGCCGTCGCGCACCTCGCGATCTACACGAACTGATCGTCGTCGACCTGCGACAACGTTCTAGGGTCTTAGAGGAAGATCGGGCCGCCGCAGGCGTCCTCCCCGGTGCAGCCCTTGACCATGCTGTCCTGTTGCTTGCCTTCGAGCACGCCGCAGTCGCTCGTGACGAGCATGCTCTCGGTGAGCGACCACTGCGTTGCTTCGCTGCAGGCGTGCAGGCTCGTGATCTCGTGGACGCGCACTTCGACGAGATCGATCAGGTTCTTGGTGTTGCAGCCCGGGCTGCTCTCCGGGTATCCGTCGGCGCAGCCCCACGGATCGCCGGACTGCTTGTTCTCAGAAACGACCAGCACGCCTGGTGGCGCCTTCACCTTCTGAGGCTTCACGCCGACGGCATAGATCGCTTCGATCTCCGCGCCAGCCGCGGTGGTGATCGTCCACTCGATCGGCTCGTATCCGCTCACGACGATCGCGTGCGTGCCGGGTCGCGAGATCCGCAGCGCGACGACACCATCGGGTGCGCGGAACTGACCGAACACGTGCGTCTCGAGCGAGCCGCAATTGCCGGGTTCCTGCTCGAGCGCGGTGGCGGACGTGCCTTCACTTGAAGTGCAAGCGGCCAGCAGCGAGACAGAAGCGAATGCGAGGACCGTGAGTGACTTCATGATGCCGTGCGCCTCAGCAACTCGCGGACCATGCGATGTGCACGCGCAACTCGCGAACAAGTGCGTACACGCAGGCGGTGGCTACCCGAGATGCCCGGGGAGGCGCGCCCTCGCGGCTGCCCATCGCAGCCCCTCACGAGCGACGTTCGTCGTGTCAGCGAGCGGCGGATAGTCTTCTGACAGGTCCGCTCGTCGAGAACTGTGCGGCTTTCGCTCCCTCGCAACGGCCCTTTTCTTCGGTCGCGCCGTCCTGACCGCGCCGCCTTGTCGTCGGGAGGCCGTCATCGCGTTGCCTTCGCGGGCGACATCGACTAGCTTCCGCGCACTTCAAGGAGTTACGTCATGCTCGAGCGCACGTTTTCGATCATCAAGCCCGACGCCGTCGCGGCGAACAAGATCGGCGGGATCACCGCCAAGTTCGAGGCCGCCGGCCTCCGCATCCTGGCCTCGAAGATGGTTCGCCTGACCGACGCGCAAGCGAAGGCGTTCTACGCCGTGCACAAGGACCGCCCGTTCTACGGCGACCTCGTGAAGTTCATGACCGAAGGTCCGGTGATCGTGCAGGTGCTCGAGGGCGAGGGCGCGATCGCCAAGAACCGCCAGGTGATGGGCGCGACGAACCCGGAGAAGGCCGAGGCCGGCACGATCCGCAAGGAGTTCGCGACGAACATCGAGCGCAACGCGGTACACGGCTCCGATGCTCCCGAGACGGCGAAGGACGAGATCGCGTTCTTCTTCTCGACCGCCGAGCTCGCCGCGCTCGCTCGCTGATCTGCCGCAATTTGTGGCACCTCGCGGTGCCCGATCACCACCCGAACTCGCTACCGTGATTCTCGGTCTGCCGCGGGTGGCGGCGGGGAGGAATCATGTCGACGGTCGAAGAGCAACTCGCGCGGTTGCGTGCGTTCAAGGACTCGCTTCTCGACGGTGATGACGAGCTCGCGGAGAGCGTGGGCGCCGGCAACGAGGGGCTCGAGCTCAAGCGTCCTCCCGAAGAAGATCTCGGGAACGAAGCCATCATCATGCGACGGCTTCGCCCCGTGCTCGCGGTCAAGAAGGGCACGGCCGAGCTCGTGTTCGAGGACAAGGACGACGAGCCGATCTGGCGAAAGCGACTCGAGGACGCTGAAGCGAAGCTGAAGAGCGTCATCCCGTCGGTCGGTCGTATCGAGCTGCTGGGGCACCCGGACATGTCGTGGGTCGGCACGGGCTGGCTCGTGCGGGATAACTGCATCGTCACGAACCGTCACGTCGCGAGCGTGTTCGCGGAGGCGCAGCGAGACGCCTTCGCAGTGCAATCCGGCATGCAGGCGTCGATCGATCTGCTGCAGGAGATCGGGCGCGAGGACAAGCAGACGTTCGACATCATCGGTGTGAAGTACATCGAGGAGGACGGGCTCGACATCGCGTTCCTCGAGGTCGCGCAGATCGACGGTGCGGTCGCGACGCCGATTGCACTCTCGTCGAAGCCGTCCGCCTCCGCGATGATCGCGGCGATCGGGTACCCCGCATTCGACAGCCGCACGCCCGACGTCGAGCTGATGGAGCGGATCTACGGCAGGACCTACAACAAGAAGCGGCTCGCGCCGGGGACGATCACCGAGATCGACGAGTCGCGCGTTTTGCACACGTGCACGACGCTCGGCGGAAACTCGGGGTCGGCGCTCGTCGACCTCGCGACCGGCGAGGCGATCGGGCTGCACTTCCGCGGGAAGTTCATGAAGTCGAACTTCGCCGTGCGCTCGGACCTGGTGCTGCAGCGGCTCGACGAGGTGCTCGCGGGTAAGCGGCGCAAGAAGAAGGCAGCGGCGACGGAGAGCGCGACGACGGAGCGACGCACGAACACGGAGGATCGTCCACGCGCGAAGATGACCGGCGGTGGCTCGACGAGCTTCACGATTCCGCTGACCATCACCGTCTCACTTGGCGATGGCGCCGCGAGCGTGACGACGCACGTGCCGCGTCCCGTGGATCACGACGGCGACGATCCCGATGACATTCCCGACACCGATCCGGAGCTGCCCGCCGACGACGGCAACGAAGCGGCCGTGACCGCGGAGTCGTACAAGAACCGAAAGGGGTACGACGACGACTTCCTCGGGAAGAAGTTCCGGATTGCATTGCCCGACGTGGTCAAGGCGAAGGCCGACATCTTGACGTTTGACGGTGGCCGGCACGTGCTGACGTACGAGCACTTCTCCGTCGTGATGAATGCGAAGCGGCGGCAGTGCTTCTTCAGCGCGTGCAACATCGACGGTGCGCGCTCGAAGTCGAGCAAGCGCACGCCGTGGCGCTACGACCCGCGGATCCCGCGCGACATGCAGATCATGAAGGAGTGCTACGGGAATCCGCCGAGGTTCAGCCGCGGTCACATGACGCGGCGCGAAGATCCGGCGTGGGGAACCGCCGCAGAGCTCCAGCGCGGCGCCGACGACTCGATGCACGTGACCAACGTGACGCCGCAGCTCCAGTCGTTCAACGCGCCGATCTGGCTCGCCCTCGAGGACTACGCGCTCCAGAACGCGCGGCAGGACGATCAGAAGATCAGTGTGTTCACGGGGCCGTACTTCGCTGCTTCGGATCGCAAGAAGTGGGGCGTAAAAATCCCGGTGAAGTTCTGGAAGGTGATCGCGTTCGTGCACGACAAGACGAAGGAGCTGTGCGCGACCGGCTACGAGATGTCGCAGAAGAAGAACCTCGAGGTCATCGGTGAGGCGGGTGACGAGCACGTGTTCGGCGACTTCCGGTCCCCGCAGCTCAACATCTCGACGCAGGTGTCGCTCGCCACGATCGAGCGCCGCTCCGGGCTGTCGTTTGGTGAGCTCATGGATGTCGACACGTTCGACGACAGCGAGTCCGTCGGCGGCGAGCGTGAGATCCCGCTGACTCACCCTTCACAGATCAGGTGGGTCTGATGCCGTTCCTCGAGAAGTTCTCGTTCGTCGACCCACGAGGGCAACAGCTCTGGCGCGTGATCGCTGGCTTCTTTCCGGTGATGGCGGACGCCGCGAACTTCGCGCAGAAGTTCGAAATCGATCCGCTCGATCTGCCATTGGGTCCCGGCGTGACCTCGCGCCAGCTGTGGCACGTCATCATCGAGAAGGCAGCGATCAAGGGCACGCTGCGCGACATGGTGACCGATGCGCTCGCCCTGAACCCGCGCAGCCCGTCGGCGCCGTTCCTGAAGGATCTGCTCGCCGATGCACCGCTCATCGTCGTCAGCCCCGAGCCGGTCGACGACTACGATCCGTCGATCACGAACGACGAATCGCTCCTGTTCGTCGACGATCTGACGATGCCGGCGGGTCAGGTCCCCGGTCTCATCGCGACGCTGCAGAAGCTGCACGCGCTGGCGCCGTCGGTGTGCCTGTTGCGCGTCTCGAACGTGCACGGCGAGTTCGGCGGCACCGGCTTCCGGATCGGCGGCGAGCTCGTGCTCACGAACCACCACGTGTTGTTCCCGAAGGGAACGAAGGCGGCAACGGTGCATGTCGACTTCGGGTTCGACGTCGATCTCGCGGGCGCCGCGGTCAACGGCCCGTCGATGGTCGGCGATGTCGCGACCATCGAGGGAGACGCGGGTGACGATTGGGCCGTCGTGAACGTAGCGAACATCCCCGCGGAGATTCCCACGGTGTCGATCGCGACCGCGCGTACGCCGAACGGTGGAGATCGCGCGTACATCGTCCAGCACCCCGACGGACAGCGGAAGCGCCTCGGCTACGTGCGCAACCTGGTCACCGCGACGACGGACGATCGCGTGCAGTATCTGACGGACACGCAGCCCGGCTCGTCGGGCGCGCCCGTATTCGACGACGCCGGATTACTCGTGGCCCTCCACCATCGCGGCGGTACCCCCACGCAAAAGACGGGGAAGGCACCGCTGACGAAGAACCAGGGTGTAAGGATCGACCGCGTGGTGGCCGGAATGAAGGTGAAAGGCGTGAACATCTGAGATGGATCGCCGTGCGCTGCTGATCAAGAACGTCGCGGGCATGCTCGTCGCCGTGACGGGTGTGCTCGACGCCCAGACCTTCTTCGAAGGGATCCGGAAAGGGGTGTGGCTGGAGACCGTGCCGATCGGGGCCACGGTTCATCAAGCGATCAGCGTGATCGTCGACCGGGCGTTCCTCGAGGGCTGGGCGAAGAACATCTTCGACAAGATCCCTCGGACCCCGGACAACAGCGCCGAGCTCGCTTCCCTTCTAGACGAGATCGAGGAGATCAAGCCGACGATCGCGGACCCGTTTCAGGAGGTGTTGCTCGAAGGCACGCGCCCGTTCGCCGGCCGCGATGACCTGCGGTTCGCGCTGAGGGAGCTGTTCCGAGGCTCGGCGCTCCTGAAGATCGATGGCGAGGAGAAGACCGGCAAGACGTTCTCGTTCTACCTCGCGCAGCACATCGCACGGCAGAACGGATTCATCGCGAGCAACTTCGACCTCGGCGACTTCTTCGATCCCGAAGCGCTCGCGCGCGAGGTCATGGTCCGGCTCGGCACGGACCTCGACACCACGAAGGCGACCGGCTTGGAGTCGGCCCAGCGATCGATCGGCAAGGAGTTTGCCGATCAGGTCAAGAACGCGATCGAGGAGCAGAAGCAGAAGCGCGTGTTCGTGTTCGATACGTTCCCCCCGCCGAACAAGCCCGAGCTCCCTCCCGAGACGACGAGCTTCATCGTGCGGCTCGTGAAGTACGCCGACGAGGAGCTGCGACCGCTGTTGCGGGTGGTGCTCGTCGGCTTCAACGGCGAGATCTCGAACGCGATCGATGACGTCGCCGAGACCGACGAAGCGCACGGATTCACCGACGCCGAGATGTTGAGCTTGCTCAAGCAGGTCGTGACGGCGCGGAACTGGAATGTCAGCGAAGCGACCCTCCAGGCGGCGATCGCCGTGTCCTCGACAAAGTCGATCCGCGATCGCTTTCGTCTGATGCGCGACACGATCCGCAAGCTGGCGCGCAAACAGCAGGCGACCGACACCGGAGTTCCGACGTGATCGTTCTGTCGCCGGAGCGTGAGGAAGAGCTCGTCGATGCGCTCGCGGAGGCCTTCACGCCGGAAGATCTCGACATCAAGGTCGCCGATCCTCTGAATGTCCCGAAGGCGCAGCGGAGCGCAGCGCGCGATGTGCGCGAGCGCGCCCGCGCGCTCATCGCGTGGGGAGGAACGGAGCGGACCAGCGAGCTAATCGAGGCTGCGCTGTACGGCAATCCGAGCAGCACGCGACTGCGGCGGTTCGCCGAGTCGACGGGGCTCGTCGACGCGTCGAGCGGGCTCGTCGAGGTGATGCGCCCTGCCCTCACGGCTGGCCAGGACGAGGCGTGGCTGCGTTCGATGGTCGAGGTGCAACGACAGGTGTGCTCGGTGCACATCCGCACCGCGTCGGGATCGAGCACGGAGCAGACGGGCTTCCTCGTCGGCGATGACCTCGTCATGACGCTCGCCGTGCACTACCCCGACGAGCCGGGAACCAGCTTCCAGTTCGTGTTCGATAGCGTCACGCTTGGCCCGAACAGCAACAACTTCGTCGTCGTGACCACGGGCGGGGTCAGCGTTCTGCGGCTCGAGCGCGCGATCGCGCGCGAGCTCGAGCAGCGGACCGCAAACGTCGCCGTCCGGGCGCGCGGGTGGATCTCGCCGGCGAACGGCGCCCCTGTCGATCCGGAGCCATCGAGTCCACTTGTGATCGTGCAGCACTCGCGTGGATCGCTGCGTGTCACGGCCGAGATCCATGGCTTCGTACGGCGCGACGAGAAGGAGATCCGCTACCGCACGACGACGCTCCATGGCTCGAGCGGCGCGCCCTGCTTCGACGAGCAGTGGCGTCTCGTCGGGGTTCATCGGGGGTTCGCGGATGGCACCAACGTCGGATTGTTCGTCGAGGCGATCGGCGCTGCTCTCCACGAGCGCGGGTATCGTTGGGATGCGTCGAGGGGCGTACATCGAGCGATGAACTCTGGCGCATCCCCCGACCCGCCGGTGGGAGGCACCCTCGACGATGTCGTGCGCGGGATCGCGAGCTCTCTCGGCGACGCCGACGTGTGGAGCGACGACGTCGAGGACCTCGAGCTCGACGACAGCGAGCTATGGCCGTGGATCGAAGCGGCGGCCGTGCTCGTCACCTTCGATCCGTCGAAGCTCGTATCGGTGGGGAACGGCTCGGATCGAGGGCGCACGGGACTCCTGTTCGAGAGCCGGCAGGTCGGCGCGCGCTGGAGCTTGAACGAGACGCTGCGCAAGCTCGCGCTGAAACGGCTCGGCGCGCGGGGTGCGCTGCCGGCTGCGCGAGCCGCGAACGCAGGAGACGGTGGAAAGCTCGACGCGACGCTCGGCGAGCTGATCGGGGGGACGTCACCGACGAGCGAGGCGCTCCGGGATCCAGCTTCGCTGCGCGCGCTGGTGACCGCGATCGACTGGCTCGACGGCGCGATGCTCGGACTTCCGGATCGCGACCAGCTGCGCAGTGCACTCGAGCGCGCGACCCTGCTCGCGCCATTCCGGCACCTGACACGTGGCTTCTTCGCGGGGCGGGATCAGGAGCTGCGCTACCTCGCCGAGTACGCCGACGGTGCCCCGCAGAAGCCGCTGTTCCTGCACGCGCCCGGCGGCATGGGCAAGTCCGCTCTCCTCGCGCGATTCATCCTGCAGAACGCCGAGCGCGATCCGCACGACGCGACGACGTGGAGGCCATTCGTCTACCTCGACTTCGATCGGCCAGAGCTCGACGCGGTGGACCTCGTCGGCATCTTGCTCGCGATCGTGAAGCAGCTCGGCCCGCAGATCCCGTCGATCGCGGCGGATGCCGCGCAGCTGATGGAGGACGAGCGCAAGCGCCAGCGCGACGCGCCGAAGGCCAAGCGCCGGCCGAATCGCAAGCGCCAGCAGAGCCTCGCCGCGCAGCTCGCGCCCGATCAGCTCGAGATCGTGCTCGACGCGACGAAGAAGCTGTTCGACGCGGTCGGGCCCGGCGCGCCGATCGTCGTCGTCCTAGACACGCTCGAAGAAGTCCAGTTCGCGAGCCCCGATGCGATCGGGCCGCTGATGGAGCTGGTCAAGGATCTCGCGGCGCGCGTGTCGCGCCTGCGACCGATCTTCGCGGGACGCGTGTCGCCGTACGACGAGGAGGATGACGATGACGTCGACGTCGACGTCGACGAGGCTGAGCGCGCTGTCACGACAAAGAAGCTGCTCGGGCTGCCGCGCGACACGTCCGAGACGCTCTTGCAGAACGAGCTGCCGGAGGCGGTGGCAAAGAACACCGACATCGTCACGAAGCTCGTCGAGATCGTCGGCGCGCCCGACGAGCACGGCGAGGTGCGCGCGAACCCGTTGTCACTCAAGCTGGCCGCCGAGGTGGTGCGACGGGAGGTCGACGATGCCGCGCGCGTGATCGAGGAGATGAACGACGAGCTCCGTACGCTCGTCGGTGACGCACTCGTGCAAGGGCGGCTCTACGAGCGCATCCTCGGGCACGTTCATGACAAGCGGATCGAGGCGATCGCACATCCCGGCCTCGCGCTGCGCAGGTTCACGAAGGAGACGATCCGCGACGTGCTCGCCGGGCCGTGCGGGCTCGGCGTGATCGGCGACGTGCTCGCGCAGGATCTGTTCGACGCGCTCGCGAAGGAGATCGCGCTCGTCACGCAGGGCCGTGACGACAAGGAGCTCGTGCTGCGCCCCGAGATCCGGCGCATCGTTCGCGAGGATCTCGGCAAGGACCAGAAGCGCACGGAGCAGCGCACCGCGATCCATCGCGCCGCGGTCGTGTTCTACGAGAAGAGCAGCGAGCCGCGTGACCGCGCCGAGCTGATCTATCACCACCTCGCGCTCGACGAGGATCCCGACCTCGTCGACAGGCTGTGGATCACGGGCATCGAGAACTTCCTGCGCGACGCTGTCGGCGATCTGTCGCCCCGCGCGAACGCGTATCTCGCCAATCGCGTCGGAGGCGTGGCCGACCAGGCCCAGATCGAGACGGCGACGCCGACCGACTGGGAGATTGCAGTCGGCAAGCGCGCCGGAAACCTGCTGCGCTTCGGGCAGCCACAAAAGGCGCTCGACCTGCTCGCGACGCGCAGCGAGCGACTGCCGACGAGCAAGCTGCACTACGTGGAGAGCATCGCGCGGCGCATGCTCCCGGCGCCGGATCTCCACGGTGCCGAAACGGCGGCCGAGCGCGCGGTGACGGCCGGGCGCACGAGCTCGAACGCGGATGATCTACGCGAGGCGCTCGAGGAGCTGGTTCGCGTGCGCCGCCTGCGCGACGACACGGCCGGCGTCCTGCGCGCGCTCGCGGATCTCGGGAACCTCGCAGATCTACTCGGCGACGACCTCGTGCTGTTGCAGTCCGATGTCGAGGGTCTCGAGGCGCTCGGGCCGGTGCGAAGCGAGAAGCTGACCAGCAGCGCCGTGCGCGTATTCAATCGCCTGCCAGACGAGCTCGTGATGAAAGCACCCGAGCTCGCACGTCGCGTCGCCGCGCAGGTGGGGGACACAGACGCGTCGACGCTCCAGCGTGTGATCAGGCTCGTAGGCTTCGGTGCTCTCTCGACGTCGCAAGCCGCTTGGCTCGCGAAGCTGCTCGCGAAGTGGCAGGCTGGCGACGCGAGCATCGGTGCGGTTCCTCGTGCCGACGCTCCGCCCCGCGAGATCGCGAGCTCGGCACGCTACCTGTTCGGATCGCGCGACCTCCCCCAGACGGTCGCCAACGGTCTCGTCGAGTGGATGCGCCCGATCGTCGTCCCGAAGCCGTCTATTCGCTGATCGGGCCAGCGTTCGAGAACTGAGTCTGCACGATCTTCCATGCGGTGCCCTCCTGCAGGAACACCACGAGTACGCGGAACGTCTGCGAGACATCGGTCGCCGCGCGGCCCTTCGCCGTGTAGACGGCGTTGAGCGCCGCGACGCCGAACGTACCCGCGGTCACCGCGCGCACTCCGCCGTCGAGGCGTAGCTCGGCGCGCAGGCGACTGAACAGCGATTTGATCCGCGCGCCACCGACGATGCGCTCGCCCGGTCCGCTGCCGAAGTTGAACCCGTCGTCGCGCTCGCTGCGCGCGTCCGCAAACGCCTTGCGCGACGCGAACGCGGCCTTCGCGGCCTGGCCGAGCTCGTCGCCCTCGATCTTATCGACGATCGCGCGAGGCTGCGGCAGCGTGCCGAGGATCGCGAGTCGCTCGGCCGTCTCGTCGCGAACGGTCTGCGCCCAGCACAGCGCGACTACCGACCACGCACCGTCGGCGGCGACGAGGGCCTGCGTGATCACGAGGCGGCGCGGCGCGATGTCCGGCCCCGACAGCTCGAGCTCCTCTGCGGTCCACGCGTACGCGCCTTCCTGTCCGATCGAGAGGAACTTCGACGAGACCTTGAAGCCATCGGGCGGCGGGTCGCCCAGGTTCTTCGTCAGCATCGCTTCGATCGCGTCGCGCCCTTCCGCGAGGTCGTCGGCGTCGATGCCGACCGCGAACGCGGTGGGTGTCAGCGTCTGCGCGAGCTTCGCGAGATCGCCAACACCGATCGCAGCGCGCTGCGCATCTAGAAAATTGTGAATCGGCGGCGGTGGCGCCGCGTCGATCGGCGCGCCGGCATCGGCGAGCGCGCCGAGATCGGTCGCGCTGCCCGCGTTCGCGATGGCGCTCGAGCCCGCGTTCGTGCCCACGTCGATCGCACTCGATCCGCTCGTCGTACCCGACGAGCCGCTGGTCGTCGGGCCGCTCGTGGTCGACGACGCGGTCGCGATCGCCTCGCGTTTCTCGTCCTGCATCGACGACACGAGCACTCCCACGCCGGCACCGAGCCCGATCGCAAACCCGCCGAGGATCATGTACACGCGCCGGCGCGACCGCTGCTCCACCTTGGGTGGAGTCACGAGCATCATCGTCGTGTACGTGCGCGCAGGCGACGGTGCCCACCCCGGGGCCGTCGAGTGCGACGACGGAACGTCGCCCGCGAACTGCACGTCCGGCGGTTGCGCGTAGCCGTCGTAGCTCGGTGGAGGCGGCGGAAGCGGGAGGTTGCGATCGGACACGCGGCCCGGCGCCGCACCCATCGGCGGTGGCATCGACGGCGCACCATCGCGTCGCGTGCCTAGCGATCCGGGCAGCGCGTTCAGCGGCGCGGTCGGTGGTTCGGCGCTCGCGTGCAAGGGCGCCGGCATCGAGGGCGGATGATCGTGACCGTATGGCGTCGACGGGCGATCGTGGGGCGCGGGCGAGGCGTGCGGCGGCATCGACGGCGGTCCGTCGTGTGCGTGCGGTGCGTACGGTAACGTCGTGTTCGCGTTTCCGTACGCGGGTGTACTCGCGTCGCGATACGCGGGCGCGAGCGCCGGCGATTGCGGCGTGCCGGGATGCGGCGCCATCGCGGAGGTGTGTGCGATGCTCGATCCCGCGCCCGCTCGAAACGCCATGCCCGGCGCGGGTGCCGTCGGCATCGGCGCCACGGCGCTCGGCGCGGTTCGACGGCGTGGCACGATCGCGGGATCGATCACGGGATCGACGCCCGGCGGGCCGAACGATCCGCCCTGCGGCGGGCCGAAGGATCCGCTTGGAGAACCAACGGCTCCGCCCTGTGGTGGATACGTTCCGCCCGACGAGGGACCCGAACCGACCTGCGGAGGATACGGTCCGCCCGGCGAAGGACTGGTACCGACCTGTGGTGGATACGTTCCGCCCGGCGGTGGACCGCCTCGTGGCGGATACGTTCCTCCCGGCGATGGAGCAAAGCCACCCTGCGGTGGATAGGTTCCGCCCGGCGACGCATACCCCGGTGGCGCATACGACGACGGATCCGGTGCGCGCTCGGTCGCCATCAGTGCTGGATCGGGCTGTACGGACATCGTGCGCGTCGCGCGACCCGGCAGCGTGATCGGCACCTGCACTTGCTTGGGCAAGGCGCCGCTCGCTTGCGCCTGGAAGAAGCCGCTCTTCTCGGCCTCCGCTTCCGCTTCGCGCAATGCGCGGTTGTACGCGCGCGCCTGCGGGATCGATACGAACGAGAGGACGCTCGTCGCGATCATCGCGACGGCGACTGCGACGAGGATGTCGGCGATCATCAACACGTCGTCCTCGGGCAACAGGCGCAACAGGGAGCGCAGCGCGTCCCAGTCGATCACGAGCAGCACCGCGCCAAACGCGCCGACGATCAGCGCGCTCGCGACGACGCTAAGCATCCCGCCACGCGCCATCAGGCCGCCGAACACGACGCCGGCCATCGCCGCCACCGCCCATACGATCACGAGCGCGATCCCGCCCGTCTTGTTCTGCTGGACGAGGATCACGCTGATCGTGCCGAGCAACAGCGCGAACGCGCACAATAGCTGCGTCAATACGCCCGCCGGACGCAGCAAGAACCGCGGGGGCGGTGCGGTCTCCTGCTCGGTTCCAGCCTCGGGCACCGCTGAGATTGTAGCGTACGGCTCTCGGTGTTTAGTCCCAGCGTGGCGCTGGTTGGAATGTGACGTTCTTGCCGTCAGGTCCGTCAGGTGGGCGAGCGGTACCAGACTCTGAATCTGCTATCGGACCGAACCCGCCGTGGAACGCGCATTGCTCGAGTGCGAGGCATGCGCGTCCTGATCGTGCTTTGCTTCGCGGCTGCGTGCGGTCCGGGTTACTACCGGTATACGAGATCCGTGCTGCCCCCGATGCAGGCGCGCCAAGAGGTCGCCGACCGCGCCGTCGCAAGCGGACACACGGTGAAGCCGTCGCGCAACGAGAGCATCCAAATCGAGACCGTGCCAGATCCAGCTCGAGAGCCCGATCCGCACGCGCTCCACGAGGCCCATGTGCGCGCGACCGCCGCCGGGGCGGGCAGTATCGTCGAGGTCTCCGGATCGACACGGACGCTCGTCGAGGCGCTCGGCGCCGGGCCGACCTATCACGCGGACGCGTTCTCGTCGGACCCGCTCGTGTCGAACGTGCAGCTCGACGTGGGGGTGGCGCACAGTCCCGGTGCGCCGGGGTTCCTTCGCATCGACGCGGGCGGGCAGTTCGGGCGCCGCGTCTCGTCGCTGCCATCCCGGCCGCCGGGCGTCTTCCTCCGGCGCCGCGTGTCGGTGTTCGGTGGGATCGGGCTCAGCGTCGACGATAGCGAACCGCGCATGCGGTACGAGCTCGGCGTGCTCCTCGATGCGCAGAGAGTCGTGACGGTCGTGCAGGATCGCCCCATCGCGCAGGGCCCGCGTCGTGCGCTGTCTCTATCCCTCGCCACGCTGCGCGGCGAGCGCGACGCGCTGGAGATCAGCGCGACGGTGCACTTTCCGCCCTATGGTGGGGGGTTCGTGCGCAGCGGATACGAGTGGGGGCCGCACCGCGACGGCGCGACGTACATGGCCGGTGTCCGGCTCGACGTGGTGCCGGCGGCGGTGGTAGTGGGGCTGGCAGCGGCCACTGCATTGGGTCTAGCGATCGGGAACCGCGACTGGACTCTCGAGGACTTGGTTCAAGTGTTCGGACCCAGAGGTGACCCTAACCATCCCTAGCCAGCGCCAGCCGGCGCAAGACCCGGTAGCGGAATGAGGGCGCCCACGTGGGCGCGTCCCGCACGCCAGTGATCAAGCACGACCGCGAGTGCGTGTTCTCGACAAGCGTCCGTGACCGGGAGAGCGGGCGCAGGTCACGGAACGTGCTCGCGCCGAGCCACGTGGGCGCGCGTCCGGTCGTATCATGCTTGCGCAAGCCGTTCGTCGCGAGCGTGATCTTCACTCGACGGGCGGAGGCGGCGGCAGCTCGGTCTTCTTGCGGATGCGCAACGGCACGACAGGCGAGCCGTTCGAGCGGTTCGCGAGCTGGCCGCACGCGGCGTCGATATCGTCGCCCTTGGGCACACGCAGGTACGTGTGCATCCCGAGCCGCTTGCACTCGTTCTGGAACGCCTCGACAGCAGCGGGCGTGGGGCGCGAGAACTCGGCCTCGGGGTGTGGGTTGTACGGGATGACGTTCACCTTGCACTTGAACCCGCGCAAGAGCTTCGAGAGCTGTGCCGCGTCGGCGAGCGAGTCGTTCACACCCGCGAGCAAGACGTATTCGAACGTGATGCGGCGTCGCTGCTCGAGCGGGTACGCCTTGAGGGCCGCGAGGAGCCTGCCAATGTTCCACTTGCGGTTGATCGGCATGATCTGATCGCGCACGGAGTCGTTCGGCGCGTTGAGCGAGACCGCGAGGTTGGGGCGCACGGTCTCGTTGCCGAGCTTCTCGAGCTTTGGAACGAGGCCGGACGTCGACACGGTGATGCGACGCTGCGCGAGCTTCGCGCCCTTGTCGTTCGTGAGGATCTGCAACGAGCGGATGAGGTTGTCGTAGTTGTGCAGCGGCTCGCCCATGCCCATGTAGACGATGTTCGAGAGCCGCGTGTCGGGCGCCACCTCGGCGAGCAAGCGACGACCGAGGTAGACCTGGTCGACGATCTCGCCCGCGTCGAGGTTGCGCTGAAGGCCGAGCTTCGCGGTCGCACAGAACTGACAGTCGACCGCGCAGCCAACCTGTGACGAGATGCACTGCGTGACGTGCTCGCCCATCGGGATCAGCACGCTCTCGATCGAGCTGCCGTCACGGGTGACCAGGCGCAGCTTGCGCGTGCCGTCGCGCGAGGTCTGCACCTCGGCGACCGTGAGCGATCCGATCGTCGACTTCGCCGCGAACTGCTCGCGCGTGTCGCCCGACAGGTTCGTCATCTCGTCGAACGTGCGCGCGCCCTTGTCGTGAACCCAGCGCCACACCTGTTCGCCGCGAAACCGCGGCCAGCCCTGCGCGACCGCGAACGCTTCCGCGTCGTCGAGGGTCATCGCCCGCAGGTCGGGCAGGCTATCGGCGTGTGTGGCCATGGCGGAGGGCCGCACTACGTACCATCCGGAGTCACTTCACGGTAATCGTCAATTTTGTCGTAAAAGCCTCATTGATCTTCATGCCTTTGATCGCGGGCTCCATGATCTGGCGAACGCACGTGTCGGCCACGGCCTCCGGCGAGCCGGCCGGCAGCGCGATCGGTGGCTCGAACTTGAGTACGTAGCGGACGGGGTCGTCTTCGTATTCACCCTGCACGAAGCCGCCCTTCATGCCGATCGTCGCCGACAGAACGTCCCTCTTCGCCGCCTCGTGGAATTGCCCCCAGCACGCGATCAGCGCCGCCTTCACGTCGGGCTCGGCGACCTTTCCCTCGAGGAGGGGCATCGTCTTCGTGGGCGGCGGGACGGCCGAGATCGTGACGACGAGTTTGTCCGTCGTGGGCTTCACCGGTCCCTTGAGGTACGCGTCCGCGAGCTTGGGTCCGCCGATGAGCAAGGGATCGAGGCCCACGTCGCCAAGCAGCGCCAGCGAGCTCATCGCGCGCGTGCGCATCGAGCTCGCGGGCGGCACCGCGAGGATACAGCGGTGCAACACGCGTGCGCCGAGCTCGGCGTTCTCCTTGTTGCTACGTCCCGCGGCGAGCGCGGCGCCGTACTCGCAATCGAGAGCAGGCGGGACCGGAATCTTCTCGGCGTCATAATGCGTGAGCGCCGTCGCATAGGCAGCCACCGCGTCCGCGGCCTTGCCGTTCGTCAGCGCGTTGCGACCGAGGGCCGCGTAGTAGTCGCCGACCGCCGAGCGCGCCGGGCGCTGGCACATCTGATCGAAGCACCGCAGATCATCCGCGCAATGCGCGCTGGTCCCGCAGCTCTCGAACTCCTTCGACTTCTGCTCGGCACGTACGCCACCCGTGGGCGGGTCGGACGCCGTGGCCTTCGAGTCACAACCGACGACCAGCGATAGGAGAACGAGCGTTGCCCTCATCCTCGCGATGATAGCCCCTGTCCGCTCAGGGCGTGTACACCGAGCGGAAGATCCTGCGCTGTTGGAGCGGTCCGCGCGCGAAGTACAGCGTGTTTCCGTCGGTGGACAGGCACGGATCGGCCTCGTCGTCGGCCGTATTGACCTCGGCGATCGGAACCGGCGCAACGAATGGCGCCGTTCGATCGGGCCGCGTGGCGAGGTAGATATCGTAGGTCCCGGCGCGATCCGACGAGAACACCAACCGTGTCCCCTGTCCGTCGAGGCAACCGTGAGTGCTGTTGGACACGGCGTCGTTGATCTCCGGTATCGGAACAGGGTCGATCCAGTCCGTCTGCGAGATGCTGTAGGTCGACGCCAGGATGCGGAAACGCGAACCGACGACCCTGGACATCACGAGACCGCGAGCATCCTCCGTGGTCGCTCCGCCGATTTCTTCGTTGCTCGAGTTCAGCACGGCGACGTTCGTCAGTCCTGTCCATGGCGCTGTTCGGGTTGCGCGCGTGACGCGCCAGATGTCGCTCGCGCCCGCGGAGGGACTGCGCGGCGAACCGAAGTAGAGCGTCAACCCATCGGCGCTGATGTGCGGGTTCGATGCGAACGCGGTGTTCACCGCGTCCACCGGCACGGGCAACGCGAAGGTACCTGCACTCTGGATCGACACGAACACCTCGCCCGCCGACGTCGCCATGTACAGCTCCATGCCGTCCTTGGTGATCGAAAGATCCGACCAACCGGTCGGAAGGTTCAGGTCCACCGGAGCGCTCCAGGCTCCGCCGCCGCTGCCATCGTCGGATCCACCGTCGGAGCCAACGGAGCATGCACCGGTGTTGCCCTCCGTCCGGCACATGCCGACGACGCAATCCATGCCCGTCGGGCACGTCATTGCCGCAGAGCACTGGAACTGACAGTCCTCGTAGGTCGGTGTGTAGCACCCGACGAGGGCGACCCCGAGGAGGAAGAGGCGCAGCACGCGATGATCCTACTTCAGGTTAGACCAGGTGGTTGCGGAAGTACTCGATCGTGCGCGCGAGCCCCTCGTCGAGCAGCACGGTGGGTTGCCAGGAGAGGTGCTCGATCGCTCGCGAGATATCGGGCTTGCGCCGCACCGGATCGTCGGTGGGCAGCGGCTCGTAGCTGATCGTCGATGGCGATCCAGTCAGTGTCTTGATGCGCTCGGCGAGCTGCGTGATCGTGTATTCGGTCGGGTTGCCGAGATTGCACGGCGCGTCGAGCGGCGATGCCATCAGGCGGACGAACGCCTCGATCAGGTCGTCGACATAGCAGAACGAGCGGGTCTGCTCGCCGCTGCCGAACAGCGTGATCGGCTCGCCGCGCAGGCACTGAACGACAAAGTTCGAAACGACGCGCCCATCGTTCGGGTGCATGCGTGGACCGTAGGTGTTGAAGATGCGCGCGATGCGAACAGCCACGTCGTATTGCTGGGCATACGACGCCGCGAGCGCCTCGGCGCAGCGCTTGCCCTCGTCGTAGCAGGCGCGCGGACCGATCGGATTGACGTTGCCCCAGTAGCTCTCGACCTGTGGATGCACGAGTGGGTCACCGTAGACCTCGCTCGTCGACGCGATCAGGATCCGCGCGTGTACCTCGCGCGCGAGCTCGAGCGCGTTGAGCGTCCCCTGCACGCACGTGCGGATCGTGCGGACCGGGTTGCGCTGGTAGTGGATCGGCGAGGCCGGACACGCGAGGTGATAGATCTCGTCGCACTCGATGTGCATCGGCTGCGTCACGTCGTGGCGCACGAACTCGAAGCGATGGTTCGCGAGGAGCGGGTCGAGGTTTCTGCGGCTGCCGGTGAACAGATCGTCGACGCAGATGACCTCGTGGCCATCGCGCACGAGCCGCTCGCAGAGATGCGACCCCAGAAACCCCGCTCCACCCGTGACCAAGATCCGTTTCGACATGGGCTCTCTCGTTTACGGCTAGTGTCGACGTAACAGCTCGCCGAGCGTGTCGCGCACCTGCGGATTCGTCTCGATCTCGTGGTGCTGGCGGAGAATCGGGATGACGTCCGCGTTGTCCATCTGCGCCAGCGATTGATACGCCGCCTCGCGCAGGTTGCCGCCTTCCTGGCGCAGCACCATGACAAGGAACTCGCCTGCCTCGACGGTCTGGATCTTTCCGATCGATTGCAGCGCGCTCGTGCGCACGCGCGGATCATTGCTCTCGCGATAAATGCGCGCGAGCGGGTTGAACGCGTGCGGAAAGTGCAAGCCCCCGATCGCGACGAGCGCGGCCTCACGGACCTGCGCGTCACCGTCGTTGAGCGCTTTGCGGACGATCACGAACGAGCGCTTGAAGTAGAGGAAGCGCAGCGCGCGCACGGCGGCGCGGCGGATCACGGGGTCCTGCGAGCCGAACAGCTTCTCGAGCGGCGACAGCGCGGCGTACGACTGCAGCTCGCCGAGAAGCTCGGCGACGTGAACGAGCGTCTCCGGCTCGGCATCCTGCTTGCGCGCCTGCGCGTCCGCGAGGGTGAGCAGTACGACGAGCGCGCGGCGACGGATGCCGTTGGGGTATCGCAGGTCACCGACGATCGACGCCGCGACCGCGAACGGATCGCCGTCCATCTCCCACTCGAGGAGGTCGACGAACCAGATGTCCGCGTACGCGTGCTGCTGCTTCAAGTAGTCGGGCAAGCCCGGCAGCTCGACGGGCGGCGCCGCCAATCCCTTGTAGCGCTGCGCGATGGTCGAGAACCGCTTCTTCGCGCGATCCGGCAGCTCGAGACCCGCGAGCTTCTCGAAGCACTCGCGCACCGCGGGGTAGTCACCGACCGCCGAGTGCTGCGACGCGGCCGCGAGCAGTGCGTTCTCCGTCATCTGAACCGGTACGCCCGTCTCGAGGAACTTGTCGGCGCAGCGCATCCACGTGAGCGCGCTCTTGTGCTGGTAGTGACGATCGTACGGCAGGCCCGCACGCGCCGCGAACGCGGCCGCCTCCTGGTAGAGCGTCGCCGCGGCGTGCAGCTCGCTGCGCTCGAGCGCGAGCTTGATGAAGTCCTCGTAGTACTGCAGCACGTAGAACTTCAGGTTGTCGTCGCGCAGCACGCGGATGCAGTTGACGTAGCCCTCGGCGAGGTTCTCGAACTGGGCACTCTCCTTGCCGAGCTTGAGCAAGATCTGGAAGCAATCGAACGCGCGCTCGAGCTCGCCTGCCTGTTCGAAGTCGTCGGCGACCTGCTCGAGCTTGCGCTGGCTCTCGATCAGCGCGCGGCGCGCCTCGGCGGACTGCGCGTCGAGGCGCACGGCGGCGAGGCCGTAGTTGAAGTGAACGAGCGCCGCTTCGTACGGGCGCTGGCCGAGGCCGGGCGCGTGGACGAGCGCCTTCCACGCCGCGGTGGCCTCGGTGAACTGCTTCGCGCGCTCGAACGCGACGGCCGCGTGCACGGGCAGCTTCGCGCCCTGATAGAGGTGCGCGGCGTCGGTCCACTTCTTGTCCAGCTCGGCGAGGCGAGCACGCAGGCCGATGTGCTCCGCGTCCGACAGCTGGGCGCGCGCCTGGTCGAAGTAGTGCAGGTACAGGTAGACGAACGCGGCCTCGCGCGGACGGTTCAGGTGGCGATAGATCTCGCCGAGGCGGCGAAGCCAGTCGTCGTACTCGTAGTTGATGACGTGCGTCTGGCCGATCAGCTCGCGATAGTGACGCTCGGCCTCGACCCAGCGTCCCTGCTGGACGAGGGCCTCCGCTTGATCTGCCGTCGACTCGATCGAGTTGAACGTCCTACGCGCCACTAGCTCCTCACCACGTTCATCTTGCGGCTCGTCGCGGGATCCATGGACGGCTGCTCGCCCTGAGCTTTGCGCGTGCGGCCCGCGTCGCCGATGATGTCGAGAGCGCGACGCTGCCGCTCGGCGCGGTTGGTCAGCGCCTCACCGGTCACGATCTGCTGGCGATCGAGCATCGCCACGAACTCGGGAAGCTGGTCCGTCGACGGCAAGACGACGACGCCGTACAAAAACGCCTGCTGCTTGAGCGCACTCATGAGCTCCGGCTCGATGTGACACTGGCCGTGCGTGATGGTGTAGAGCACGACGCGACGCTTCTGCTCGCGGCGCAGGCGCGTTACCTCGACGAGCAGCTGGCGAAATACCTTGCCGTAGTTGCGGCCACGCTCGCTTCGAAAGCTCAACAGATACGGCACCGGCACCTGTCCCGAGCGACCGATCTTGATCGTCTCGTGGAGGCGCGAGTCGAAGAAACGCACCCAGATCTCGTCGCCCTCGAGCGTGAGCTTCTTGATCAGCGCGAGCGCGAGACCGCGCGCGAACACCTGGCGCTGGCCACGCATCGACGCACTGCAATCGATCAGCAGGTACTGCAAGCGCCGCTCGTCCTCGCGTTGCTTCTCGCGGCCGTAGTAGAGCAGCTCGGAGTCGACCACCTTCTGCTCGAAGATCTCGCGGTCGTATGCGAGCTCGGACAGCACGAGCGAATCGATGTTGCCCTTGCGCTCGATCGACGCGTAGCCATCGACGGCGAACGTCTGCGCGCCAGTAGACCGGCGCGTCTCGAGGACGCTCGGCAGAAGATCCAGCGAGAAGTTCGCGACGTCGTTCGCTTCAGGCGAGCCGAGCGCCGCGAATAGATCGACGAGATCGATCGCGCCGCCGAGCGCCTCGGAGCCCGACGCCGAGTCCTCCTTGAACAGACCGAGGAGGCGCACGGTGTCGAGATCGATCAGCTCCACCTGCGTGTAGATGTGCATCGACTGGGCGACTACGTGCTCGACGAAGCCCCACAGCCCGCGCGGATCGAAGTCGCGGAAGTGATCCGCATAGTCGATCTCCCCGAGGATGCCGAGATCGAGCGGCAGCGGTTCCGCGCCGGCGCTCTTGGAGCGATCGCGCCAGCGGTTGTACGTGTCGCCGAGGATGCGCGAGAGGAGCACCGCGACCATCTCGTCGCGAAGGCGCAATCCCGCCAACCGCTCGGTCACCTCGGACGCCGCGATGTTGTCGAGCAGCTGACGGTACGCGCCGAGGTTGTTCTTGATCTGCGCCGGCACCTGGATGCGTGCGAGCTGCGCCTCGCGCGGCCGGATCGTGTACCCGCCCGCCCCGCGCGTCATCGACAGCATCACGCCCACGTCGTGGATGACGAACAGCGGCAAATGCACGCCCATCCGCGCCAGTGAATTGCTCCACGCCGCGGCGCGAACGAGCGCCATCGGTGTCTCTACCTGGACGTGCGACAGGGCCATCGTCGCGACCTGGCGGGCGAGGAAGCTCCGTCGGCGTTCCGCGGGGATAGGCACGGCGGGAACCTAACATGCGAGCTGCGCGCGCGCGTACCTTCCCCCTGTCCACCGGCCGGCACCGTCGTGGATCTCGCCCATCATGCCGGTGGTAACGCTCCCGCTCCTGTTCGTGCTGATGTCCTACAACCTGAACCAGGGGAACCCGGACCCGGACAGCTCGATGGATGCGATCGAGGCCGGGGACGCGGACATCGTCGTGCTCCAGGAGACCAACGCCGCGTGGCAGACACGCCTCGAGGAGCGGTTCGCGAAGCTCTATCCGCATCGCGCATTCCACCCGCGCCCGTTCGGTGGTCTCGCTGTCCTGTCGAAGCACCCGATCAAGGCCAACGAGCTGCTCGCTCGGCCGAAGGGCGCCTTCTCGCCAGCGCAGCGGTTCGTCGCGGACACTCCGCTCGGCGAGATCCAGATCCTGAACGTACACCTGCGACCGAACGTCGATCGCGGCAACTGGCTCCTCGGCTGGAAGACGACGCCGCCGATCCGCCGGCACGAGATCGAGACCTACTGGAAGAAGCTCTCCCGGTCGCTGCCGACGATCGTTGCCGGCGACTTCAACGAAGCGCCGGATGGAAGCGCCGTCGGGTTCCTCGCGGACAAGGGTCTGTCGCGTGTCGCAACGAAAGGCCCGACGACGTGGCACCACGCGGTCCGCGTCGGCAAGAAGCGCATCAGCGCGCTGTCGATGGACATCGATCACGTCGTCGTCGACAGGGCGTTCAAGGCGACCGGCGGGCACGTCGTCGACGCGGGAGCGTCGGATCATCGGCCTGTCGTCGTGACGTTGGCGCGGGCAACGCGCTAACGTCCGGCGCATGAACCTGTACGACGCCACGGTCCCGATCTTCACCAAGCTCCTCTCGCAGATGGACCGCTGGCTCGTCAAAGCCACCGAGTTCGCGACGCAGAAGAAGTTCGATCCCGAGACGCTGCTGCAAGCGCGCCTCGCCCCCGACCAGTACCCGTTGCTACGTCAGATCCAGTCGGCGTGCGATCAGGCGAAGTACACGGTCGCGAAGCTGACGGGGAAAGAGCCGCCGTCTCACCCGGACACCGAGAAGACGATCGCCGAGGTACGCGCGCGCTTGAAGACGATGATCGACTACCTCGCGACCTTCACGCGCGACGACTTCAACGGCGCCGAGGAGCGGCGAGTTTCGCACACGTGGATGGGCGAGCGGGGGATGCGCGGTGGTGACTACCTCGACCAATACGCCCTCGTGAACTTCCACTTCCACTACACGACCGGGTACTCGATCCTGCGCCACAACGGCGTCGGCCTCGGAAAGATCGACGTCATCGGCCCCGTGACGTTCATCTGACTTCGACCGTTTAACCTCCGCGTCCGGCGCGCGTCGAACAGGACATGAAGCTCGCCGTCATCTCCTTGTGGGCGCTAGCCGCCGCCCTCCTCGTCCCGAGTCTCGCGGCCGCAAACCCCATCGGGCCGGGTGGCCCACGGAGCGGCGCCGCAGACGCGCGCGATCATCGCGGTGACCGCCGCGCCCGGGTCCTCGAGCGCTTCGACGCGAACCGAGACGGGCAACTCGACGACCAGGAACGCGGTGCGCTGATGGCCGCGAAGCAGCAGCGCCGCGCAAAGATGAAGCAGCGCTTCGATGCGAATGGCGACGGGCAGCTCGATCGCCGCGAGAAGCGACAGGCGAAGACCGCGATTCGGACCGAGCGCATGCAGCGGCGGGCGCAGCGCCTCGAGCGGATGATCCAGCGCTTCGATCGCAATGGCGACGGCAACCTCGGCCCGGGCGAAGTGCCACCGCGCGCTCAGCACAGGCTGAAGAAGCTCGACCGCGATGGTGATGGGTGGGTGCGCCCGCACGAGATGCAACCGCAGCCCGGGATGGGCCGCGATCGCATGCGCGGCGATGGTCGGATGCGCCGCGATCGCACGCGTGACGACGTGCCGCCGCCGAGCCAGGCGCCCGGCGAGCAGTACTAGAGACCGAACTTCGAGGACGCGAAGACGGTCTCGAGCAGCTGATCGACCTCGCGGATCATGCGTGCGGCCGAGTCGCCCGGCAGCGACGCGAGTGCGACCTTGATCTCGTTGAGGTTCTTCAGCTGGCTGAACAGCTGGATGTCCGAGAGCTCGGCGCCGCTCGTGAGCAGCTCTCGAATGAGCCCCAGCTCGGTGAGCAGGTCGTCGAGCGACGCGGACGGGCCGATGAAGCGGCGCTCGTCCGGATGCTCGCGGTAGTACGCATCGACGACCGGGTTCACGATCTCCTCGAGGAGCTCGACCTGGTCGAGGTTGTTCCAGATGTGGCGCAGGATGAAGAAGTCGCCGTCGTGGACGCGAGTGCGACCGTCGAACACGGCCGAGGCGGCGAACAGCTTGAGCAGCTTCACGGCGCGGCGGTCGGAGATCGAGATGCCCTCCGAACGGATCTGGAAGACGAGTCCCTTGTACTTCGTCAGGAACTCCTCCGGGAACACCATGAACTTGTCGAAGTTCTGCTGGATCGCGCGGAGGTCGCGCGCGGAGATGACCGGCTTCAGCTCACCGAGCGAGCGTCCGGCCGCGTCGATGTAGCGACCCGTCATCTTGCGGAGCTCGAGGGCGACGCCCTTCTTCATGAGCTCGTGGAAGTGATAGCTGTCGAGGTTGTCCGAGAGGACCCGTACCAGGAAGCGATCGAACATCGCCGCCAGGTTCTCGTCGTTGGGCACCTCGTTCGAGGCGGCGAACAGCGAGATCAACGGAACCGGAACAACCTCGGGGCCGTTCTGAAACTTGCGCTCGTTGATGACGTGCAGGAGCGAGTTCAAGATGGCGGAGTTCGATTTGAAGATCTCGTCGAGGAACACGACCTCGGCGGTCGGCAACATGTTCTCGAGGCGGCGTGTGTAACGACCCTCGCGAAACGCGGAGATGTCGACGGGCCCGAACAACTCGTTCGGCTCGGTGAAGCGCGTGAGCAAGTACTCGAAGTACCTCGCGTCGATCAGCTTCGAGAACATGTCGATCATCGCGGACTTTGCAGTACCGGGAGGACCGACGATGACCATGTGCTCGCCCGCGATCGCGGAGACGGTCATCAAGCGAATGATCTCTTGCTTGTCGAGGAACTGTGCGCCCATCTGGCGGGCCAGCTCCTGGAACGCGGCGGACGCACGCGCGACATCGACGGCAAAACTACGCGGGGTCGTGGGCGGGGCCACCATGCAGGCGGGGCCACATTACCCGAAAACCAACCCCGATCCAGGCTTGGGCGCGCCAATGGAAGGGGTGGTACAGAAGGCCATGCGCACATGGATCGCAGTTCTCGCGGCGTGCTCGCTCGTCGGTTGCGGCGACGACGGCGGCATGATGATGCAGCCGGATGCGCCGATAATGCTGCGCTATCCGATCAGCTTCGAGGTGCGCGGTGATGTCCCGCTGCTCGTTGCGGTGCGCGATGCCCAGGGTGTGTGGACGCCGGTCACGGCGAACACCGGCAAGATGTACATGGTCCAGACGACGAGTCGCCACGCGATCGCGACGGTGTGCGGTAGCGCCGTGAGCGGCTATCGCACGAACGTCGAGCTGCGCACGCGCTTCGACGACGAGCCATTCCTGTTCTGCGTAAGCGGCGATGAGACGCCGCCCCAGACATTCGCGATCACCGGCCAGATGATGCAGGCCGGCGAGGTGCATATGAGTGACACCGATCGCGACACGGTCGCGCCGTGGACGTTCGCGCTCGACGTGAGCGCGGGCATGCACGACCTCGTGGCCTTCGGCAACAGCGAAGTGCTCCTGCGCCGCGACATCGCCGTGACTGCTGCGGCGGCGCTCCCCGCGATCGATCTGACCCAGGACGGCGCGACCTATCGCACGTCGGTGGTGCTGCTCACAAACTCGATGCCCGACGAGACCATCCAGACGGTCGCCACGACGTTCACCGGCAACAGCATCGCGGACTATGTTCGGATGGGGTCGACGGTGTACGAGCTGCCGGCGGGCTTGATCGACACGACGAGCGACTTCCAGTTCGCCGAGATCAGCGCGGTCACGCCGACGACGCAGCGGACCTCCCCCGTGGAGACGGGCGGTGCTGCGCCGATGATCACGTTGATGCCGCGGCTGGCGGGCATCGCGTTCACCGACACGGGTGCGTCGTGGAGCAGCCTACCCGACTCGACCGCGCAGATCCGCGTGCTCGCGATCAGCGGGAACGACACCTCGAGCGTCGTCGCGACGGGCGACTTCATCGCCGCCGATACCGAGATCTCGGTGTCGCTCGACATCCCCGGCTTCGACGATGCGTGGCGCGTGATCGGCGCGACACAGAAGACGTTCACCGCGTTCGACGATGAGTTCGCGCAGACGAGCGTGTCGACCGCGCCGCCGACCGCACGCGAGCACGACGAGCACGAGCGCGAGCGGCGCGCTGCTCTCGTGCGAGACGGCGCAGCCCGATTCCTCCGGCAGCGGTAGCGGCATGTCCGGCGGGCGATCGCGAACGCTGCCGAGCAGCGCGACCGCCGCGGCGCCACGCACCCAGTCGTGCGCGATCGTGATGCGTGCGCTGCGGTCGCCCGCCGTGCCTGTCGGTGCGAACACCAGCGACGTTCGACAGACCTGCGTTGGCTCGAGCACGAGTCCCGCGGCGCAGTCGGTCGACTCGATGACGAGCTCGGCGGCGTGGGTCCCCGCGAGCACCGGTGCTGCGGTGATCGTGAACGCGATCGATCCCGCGTTGTGAAGCTCGACGATCGCCGGTGCACTCGCGTCGCCCGTCTCGACCTCGCCGAACGTGATGCGCTCCGGTGTTCCCGCTGCCCCGCCCCAGAGGAACGTCATGACGCGCGCCTCGGGGCTCGCGACGCCGGGGTCGCCGAGGTACGCGGCGAGATCCGCGAAGTCGGCACCCGTCAGTCGATCGCGAAACATCGTCATTTCGGGGATCGTCTGGATCGCGTTCTCGACGCGCGCCGGATCGTTCGCGGCTCCCTCGATACCGAACGCACCGCCGGGCAACGCGCCGTGACAGTCGACGCAGCTGACGGTGGTCCCCACCTCACGTGCGGCATCGAGGTAGAGCCGCTTGCCGCGCAGCGTGTCGGCCTGGGCGACACTCACGCCGATCGTGATCACCGCGACGATCGCCAGCGCGCGCGACATGGCTAGATCCCGATCACACCGCCGTCGTCCTTCGTGATGACGATCGTCGCCGAGCGTGGACGCACCCCCGCGGTCATCGAGGGCCAGTTGCTGATCGGGTTGGCGAGGCTGTTCGCCGGTGTTGTCTCGCCCGGGTGCTGGATGTTGACGAACAGCGTCTTGCCGTCGGGCGACTCCGCGATGCCGGTGATCTCGCAGTCCTTCGGACCGACGAGGAAGCGCTTCAGCTTCGTGCCCATCTCGGCGCCGACCTTTGTCGTCACGTCCTTGGTCTCGCCCGCCTGGTTGACGTTGCTGATCGTCTTGTTGCCACCGTCGCCGACGGTCCCCGGCAGCGCCGCGAGCATCATGCAGTTCGTGACGTCGGTGTACGCGCCATCGTCGGTCTGGATCCAGCAGATGTGCGATGCGTAGCTGAACCAGAGGCCGTCGGGACTCGAGAAATCGTTGTCGTCGGTGAGCTTCGAGATGTTGACGTTGTTCTGATCCGCGTCCGCATTCGCGCCGAACAGGTAGATGTCCCACGTGAACGAGGTCGCCTCGGGCGACGTCTCCTGCCAGCGGATGATGTGTCCGTTCGGATTGCCGTATTGCGGAGCGCCGGCCTTCGGATCGTTGTAGTGGCGCGGGTTCGCGGGGTCCGTCGAGGCGAGCGAGCGCAGCGCCGCGTTGTTGTTCGTCAGCGTCAGGTAGACAGCGCCCGTGAGCGTGTCGACAGCGCCCCACTCCGGGCGATCCATCTTCGTGGCGCCGGCCGCGTCGGCCGCGAGGCGCGAGTTCAGGATCACGTCGTTCTGATCCTCGAACGCGTAGGCGGCGTTTGCGGCCGTGATGCCGTTCATGCCGAACGTGAGCTCGAGCCAGGTGCCCGTGCCGTCGGCGTTGAACTTCGCCGCGTACAGCTTGCCGTTGTCAAGGTACTTGCTGCCCGTCGCCATGCGATCGGCCGCCGTCGCGTCGGCCGGATCCCAGTTCGTCGCGGAGACGTACTTGAAGACGTATTCGCTGCGCGAGTCGTCGCCGGAGTAATAGACGATCGGCTTGCCCGTGACGGGCTTGGCCGGCCACGCACCCTCGTGCGCGAAGCGACCGAGCGCGGTTCGCTTGCGAGGCACCGAGGTCTTCGAGTACGGATCGATCTCGACGACCCAGCCGTACGTGTTGACGACGTTGCGGTAGTCGTCGGCGGCGGTCGCGCCGAGCGCCATCGTGTTCCAACGCCCGTACTTGTTGTCCGCGGTATCCGGCGTGACCGTCGCCCAGCCCTCGCGTCCGTTACCGGCGACGCCGTAGCGATCGAACGACGTGAGCTCCTTCGCGGTGCGGTTCGCGTTGTCGGTCGCGGTGACGCGCCGGAAGTAGCCGGCCCAGTTCTCCTCGCACGTGAGGTACGTGCCCCACGGCGTGTACCCGTTCGCGCAGTTGTTCACGGTGCCACGTGTCTTCGTGCCGTTCGTCGAGAACTTCGTGATCATCGACGCCGCGCCGCGTAGCGGACCGGAGATCTCCATCTCGGTCAGCGTGTGAATGCGCCGGTTGAGCGCCGAGCCGCGACTGACCGACCAGGTGGTGCCGGTCTTCGTCACCTCGATCACCGATACACCGTGGAGGAACATCTCGCGATCGACTTCCGCGGCGACGGTGCGCACGCCCGCGACCGTCGTCGGTCCCGCGAGGTGGAGGAACAGCGGAGTGATCGCCTCGTGGTTCATCACGAGCAGGCCGCGCGAGCTGTTCCCCGGGTCGGGCGTGCCCGCGGCGCTCACGCCAAAGTAGTGCATGCCGTCGTGGTGATCACCCGCTCGCTGGTCGTAGCTCGACGCCGGATCGTTGCCGAGGTTCGTGTACGCCGACACGCCATTGCTGATCGGATCGCCGAGCGCGAACAGCACGGTCGCCGTGTAGCCAGCCGGCACCGTTACCCTGTCCGCCAAGCTCTTCGGCACGGCGGTGAAGCCGAGCGCAGTCGGGCGCATCGGCATCGGCTCGACCATGGCGTCGGGGCTCGCATCGGGGTTCATCCCAGCGTCGTCCGCCGGCTCGACGTTGTCGCCGCAGCCGCCGAGCAACGCTGCCAGCGTGTTACCAAACAGTCCGAGCGCGCCCATACCCAGCCCGCCTGCGAGCACGCCGCGTCGCGACAAGCCGCGCTGGGCGAGGATGTCCTGGATGTGCGAATTCGAGGAGACGTTGGTGACGACGTCGTCGTCGGTTGCAGATGACATTGTTCGCGATCCTCCGGTAGGCGAGGACTTTCGCTGTCGCTCGTGGCCGATCTGCCGCCGCTTCGTGACAACGGCGGATCGTTCTCGTTGGAGATCCGTTCGTGACCTAGGTTCGTTCACCGAAGGCGCTTCGACTACGCCGGCTCGGTGGCGGGAGGTGGCGACAACGTGACGACTTCGGAGGGATCGCGTGCAGCACGACCGAAGTGCCGTCGAAGCCGCTGTGCAAGCGCCTCGATCGTCGCGTCGCCGAGCAGCTCTGCGGACTGCTGGCGATGCACCTTCCAGCGCTGCGCGAGGCGCGGAGTCTCCCCGATGCCGGGCGGCGTGGCGAGGCGCGGATCGACGAACGCGAGGGCACCCGGCAGCGCGAACAGCGTCGCGAGGCCGCGCGGGCGTTGACCGGCAGTCTCCGCCGCGAGCATCTGCGAGATGAGCGGCGACTTCGCGCCCGGCTCGCGCAGGTTCAACTCCGCGAGGCAATACAGCGCGTTGATGTGCGCGAGGAATGCAGACACCGCACGAACGTCGGCCTCGTCGGGTGCACGCTCGAGCATCTGCTCGAACGCCGCCGCGAGGCGCGACGGCCCCGTGATCTGATCGCGCGCGTTGGTGTCGGGCACGAGGCGGTAGGCGACCGCGCGCGCGAGCTCCGGATCGCGCAGGATGAACACCGCGTCCTCCCAGTGCAGCGGAGGCGCACCTGCATGCGCGTCGAGGAGCTGCGTGAGTGGCGTGCGGCGGAGCAGCGTCGCGACGATCGGCGCCGTGTCGGGGACGGCGAGCAGCTCGTCGAAGTCGACCTCGGTCACGTCCTCGCGCACGCGGCGCACACCCTTCCACGCGGTCAGGCGCGATGGTGGCGTCTGCCCCTGGAAGCGCGCGCGCCCCGTCCACCACGAGATGGTGATGTCCTTGCGGCGGAGGTGGAAGACGTTATGCAGCAGCGCGTGGCGCGCCATGACGCGCGTGCGGTTGCGCGTGAGCGGCTGGCTCACCATCGCGAGCGCCGTGTCGATGATCTTGCGGCGCTGGCGATCGCTGACGTTCCACTGGTCGGCGCGTGGATGCACCAGGAACAGCGCGTTGTGCAGGCCCGCGGCGAGCGCGAGCTCGTCCGCTTCGAGCAGGAACGCGGGCGGGCGACACACGAGCGTGGAGAGGATCGACGTACGTGCGTCGTCGACCTCGACCTGCTCGACGCTCGCGTCGTTCAGCTCACGATCCCAGCGATCGAGCTCGGGCATCGGGATCGGTGCGCCGACGTGAAGCTCGCCGCCCGCGACGAGCGGCTTCACGAAGTTCGACAGGAAGTCTTTGACGTGGAGCTTCGCCACTACTTGCCGGGAGGAAGTTGCTTGCGATCCGGTGCGTCGGGGTAGCCCCACAGCGCGAAGCGACCGACGGAGTCGTTGACGACCTGGGCGTCCGCCGGTGGTTGCGCGGAGTAGTCCGTCGTCTCGGCCCGATCGACCTCCATCTTCGCGAGCGATCGACGCTCGAGCGACTGGAACGCCGACTCGTTGATCTGGAACGGCTTGCCGTCGGTGGTGAACACCGTGACGAGGCCCGGCTGGTGACCGAGAGCGCGTGCGAGCACCTCGGGCGTCACGCGCGGCACGACGTCCATGCCGAGCGGCACGAGCAGACCCGGCGTGAGCTCGCTGAGCAGCTGCCCGAGCGGAATGACGTCGAGGTTCTCCGAGCCGACGACGAGGATGCCGCGATCCGTGGCGGCGACACGATGTCCGCGTAGCGACACCGGAGGCAGCGCGAACAGGATGCGCTTGAGGCGGTTGCCGTGCGCGACCGGGATCAGCGTCGCGACCACGCGGCGCGGCGGCCCCATCGACGCCGCGAGCTTGAGCTCCACGCCGATCGGCTCGGGCGCCTTGCCACCGTGCTGCGTCGGATCGCGCGGGCGATCGAGCTCGAGGTCCACGCTCGTGAGGTCGGCGATGTCGGACAGCTCGATCGGTCCGGGCAACACGTCGACGCGATCGCCGGGCCAGAAGATGTGGAACGTGTCGGCGGGGAACACGCTCGCGCACGAGCCGAGATCGATCGGGTGCGCGTAGCCGACGGCGACGGCCGCGGTCGTTCCCGCGGGACGGAACACGTCGATGCCGGGCGTGCCCATGAACAGCGCGAGAATTCGCTCGGGCAGCCCGCGCACGTGGATCAGCATGTAGCCGCGGTCGCCGCCGCGATCGTCGAACGCGCTCGTCGAGCCGGGTGTGAACAGACCGGCCTCCGCCTCGACGCGGTTGCGCCACAGGTAGCGAATGATGCCCTCGGACAGGCCGCGTGCGACTGCCAGGTACAGCTCGCCGCGATCGTCGTTGTCGAGCGTGTCGGCGCCGGGAAGCTTACGGATCGAGAGCCGGAACAACAGCTTCGTGAACGGCAGGTCGCCCTCGCGCACGTAGCCCTGCGCGAACTCGTCGCCGTGCACCATGAAGTCCGTC
>JBJXGN010000164.1:0-26346 GCA_046160585.1 Kofleriaceae bacterium | reverse complement strand
GCCGCCTGATCCTTGAACGACATCGCGAGCGTGCGCGCCGAGCCCTTGAGCTCGTTCGCCGACGTCACCCACGCCTCGACGGCGTACTTGAGCGGCTCGAGGCGCGCCTTGACGCTGAAGATCTTCGGCAGGCCCGCCATCAGGCCCTTCACGGTCATCTCGGCCTTGGCCTTGTCGAGGGTAAGCTTCGCGTCGAGACCGATCTCGACCTTGGCCTCGGTGCACGTCATCTTGGCCGACGCCTCGACCGACGCCTTTGCCTTGCACTGCGCCGACGCCTTCACGTCCGCGTGGCCCTCGCAGTCACCCTTGCAGGTGCCCTTGCACTGGCCTTCGCACTGGCCCTTGTTGCCACCGGTGCCGGCCTTGCCCGCGCACTCGCCCTCGCAGGTCCCGCGGCACGTGCCCGAGCACGACGCGCCGACATCCGCGCTCGCCTTGCCCTCGCACTGCGCGGCGGCCTCGGCGGCGAACTTCACGTCGACCTTGCAGACGGCCGGCGTGACCTTCACCTTGAGGGCCGCCTTGCCCTTCACGGCGACCTTCATGTTCTCGTTCACGCGCTGGTAGACCTGCGCGCAGATGTCCTTTGCCTCGCCGCGGTAGTCAGCCTCGGTCATGCCGATCTCGTTGCCGACCAAGATGCAGCTCTGCTTCGTGAGCTCGAGTGTCTCCTTGGTCTGGGTCTCGAGGGCCTGTGTGGCCTCGAGGAACGCCTTGAGCTTCTTGCCCGCGTCGCTGACGGCGTAGTTGCCGCAGCTGTTCGGATCGACCATGCCGGACTCGCCACCACCGCCACCTGGAACCAGGCCGCCGCCGGGGACATTGCCGCCGCCCGGGACATTGCCGCCGCCGGGAAGTTTGCCCTTCGGGCATCCCGCGAGAGTCGCGAGCGCGATGGCGCTCACCAGGAACAGACGCGAAGTAGAAATCATCATTTGGATCAAGCTCCCCTTTGAGTGAAAGGGGTATCAAAGAACCGATCCGCGGTGGCGCGTGCGCGACCAAAAAACTCGTGTTCGTTCGCGAGGTGTAAGTTTGTCGCGGGTCGTACGTTCAGTGTGTTCGAGTCACGCGAGGCGTAGTGCCTCAACGCACGCGGATGTCACGCGAACGCGGTTGCGATTCACGGATGCGCGTGCGACTGCGCGCGTGGCGAGAGCCACGGATGAACGCGCGCTGGACGCAACATCGCGTCGGGGTACACGAGGCACTCGCGCAGCGGATCGAGCTCCGTCGATGTCACCGCGAACGCGGGAGTCACCGCGATCGTCTGATCGATCCCGCGCTCGAACGTGTTCACGTCGACGAGCTGGCGCTCGCCCGGGTTCGCACCGACGAGCGCGACGCTGAACTTGCAGCGCCGCTCGGATCCCGCGGTCACCTGGACACGCAGTGATCCCGCCGTGTACGTCGCACGCGCGCGCGGCCACTGGGGCTGGCCGGTGCCGCGGAGCCACGCGTTCGCGTAGTCCGTGAGCTCGAGGTCCGTCGCGATCTCGAGCGCGGTGATGACATCGTCGACGGAGATCGCGCGCGGCTCGCCGAGAAGCGTCTTCAGCGCGGCGATCACCTGCTCGCGCGACGACATGCGCTCGATCTGGCGGAACAGGATCATCGGCCCCGGGCCGTACGCGTCGCCGTAGTAGTCGAACAGCGCGGGCTTCTCGGCGGGCACGGGGAAGAACGCGGCGCCGGCAGAGCCCGACTTCCATCCCGCCACGGTCCGATCCGCCGCCGGCGCGTCGACGATCGCCTCGTACGTGAACGTCAGGTACTCGGCCATCGCTTCCTTCCAGACGAAGTCGTAGGTGTCCGCGAGCGTGGTCTCGTCGCCTGCCCACTGGTGGACGATCTCGTGATCGAGCGTGTGGCGACCGGCGTTGTTCGGGGCGCGACCGAGCGTGTCGTCGAGGACGATGCTGCCCGGGTGTTCGAAGCCGGCCCAGTACGTCGGCGCCGCGTAGACGCGCAGCTCGGTGCCGTACGGGTACGCCCCGAAGTTGTCCTCCATGTAGCGCATGAACCCGTCGTGATGCGCGGTCTGGATCGCCTCGGCGACGAGGGTCTGCGGGCGCGCGTACACCGTCGCGCGGACCGAGCCCCACATGCCCTTGTCGGTCGCCACCCACGCCGCCTTCGGATAACCCGCGACACCAAACGTCGAATATGTCGGGCCACCGGCCTGATCGAACGTGCACGTGGTTTCGGTCGCGGAGGGCGTCGCGATCACACCGGGACACGCGATCTGGATCGTGTCGGGGTGCGTGACCGTGAACGAATAGGTCGCGAACAGGTTCGGGCGGTCGTCGCACGGGCCGAACTGATCGCAGCCACCGACCCAGCTCACCAAGTAGTAGAACGGGTTGCCGCTGCTATCGACGGTCTTCGAGTAGCCGACCTGGCTCGTCGAGATGGTGCGCAGGGGAATCGTCAGATCGAGATCGAGCTCGATCGGCCCCTCCCCGGTGCCGGTTTCGGAGCAGACCTCGATCGTCCCGGCATCCGCGTCGACGTTCGTCGCGGTGATCACCGCGTCTCCGATCGTCGCGTTCGCGGGGGCCTCGCCGCGGAACGGCAGCTTCCAGCAATTGCCCGGCGTCGTGACCGCCGCGATCACCTTCGCGTGTGCGGCGCGCGACTCGACGTCGAACCTGTACTCGTAGCGCGTGACGTCGGCGGTGATCGGACCCTCGTAGGTCTCGGGTTCGTCGTCCGTGCCGCACGCGGCGAGACCGCCGGTGACGACGATGGCGGCGAACCCGATGTGATGGGCGGCTCTACGGCGCATGTCTGCTCGTACCAGAGCCACGACGTCCATGCGAGCACGGATTCGCGTCGGGTACGTCACGCCGGCTTGTCGCCGACGACCTTCAGGTGCGGGCTCGACGTCGCGACCCCGGGTTCGCGCTCGGCGGGCGTCGCGACCGGACGCGCGACGGTGACGCGGATCTCCATCCCGAGCTCCTCGCGGAACAGGTCCGCCTTGCGGAGGAGCTGGGCGTCGTCGCGCGACGGGCCGTCGCGGACCACGAGATCGAGCACGACCGCGTCGCCCATGCGGTTGCATACGACCTGCTCGACGCGCGAACGGTGCTCCCAGTCGAGACCGTCGGCGACGCGGAGCAGCGCGCTGAGCTTGCGCGCCTGCGCGCGCAGCTCTTTGGGCAACATGGACTCGCCGATGATCTGCTTCACGCGCGCGGCGTCCTTGCGATGCGTGCGGGCGAGGAGGGCGACGATCTCGCGCGAGGTGTCGTCGAGGCCGGGCAGGCGCGCCCAGCGGATCATGTACTCGCTGTGCTTGTGGTGCCCGCGGACGTTCACGACCTCGCCGATGTCGTGGAGCAGCGCCGCAACCTCCAGCAACACGCCGCGATCGTCGGGCAGCCCATGCAGATCACGCAGCTGGTGGAACAGCGCGCGCGCGAGCTGGCGAACGTGCTCGCCGTGCGTGGTGTCGTGATCGACGCGGTTCGCGAAGCCGCGCGCAGCCGTGAGCAGCGCCTTGTCGTGTGCGCCCTCGGCGCGGATGCGTTCCTCGCGCGCCGTCTCCGCTAGCTCGAGTAGCACCGCCTCGCGCACGCCGACCCCGGGCGCCACGAGCTTGGCGATGCCGAGTTGCCGCGCGGCTGTCGCGAACACGAGCGCCGCGACCCCCATGACCTCGGCGCGGTCGCGCTTCACGCCGTACTTCGCCATGCGTTCGTCGACGTTGCTGCCCACGATCGCGGGCAGCGCTTTCTCGAGCGCCGCGAGCTCGAAGCTCGGCGTGTTCGGGTTGCCGTCGCCGACGATCTTTGCGAGCGCATCGGCGTTGCCGCCGGTCGCGGCCGCGACGCCGTTGCCGCTGATGCCGCGCGTGATCGTGTGCATCAACGTCGCGGTGTAGCGGCGCACCATGCCCGCCTCGGCGTCCGCGATCGCGCCGTCGAGGCCGAACGTCTCGAGTAGACGCACCGTCCCGACCGGTAGCGAATACGCGCGCCATGCGGAGCCACTGCGAAGATTCACCTCGAGGCTTCCGCCGCCGAGATCGAGAATCGCGCGCGGCGGCGTCCCCGCCGGGCCGAGCGTATTGACGACGGCCTTGCGCACGAGGCGCGCCTCTTCGTCGCCGTCGATCACCTCGAGCTCGATGCCGGCCTCGTGATACAGGCGGTGCAGGAGGACGTCGCGGTTGTTCGCGTTGCGCACGGCGCTCGTCGCGACGGCGCGGTACATCGTGACGCCGTGGTGATCGAAGCGCTGGCGGAAGTGCACGAACGCCGCGACGGCCTGATCGATCGTCGTCTCGTCGAGCTCGCCGCGCGTGAACGCGCCATGACCGAGGCGCACCGCGACACGCTCGGCCTCGATGCGGATCAGCTCGTTCGCGCCCAGTGATCCGAGCTCTGCAATCACGACGCGGATCGCATTCGACCCCGCGTCGATCGCTCCCAGGCGGATGGGCCCAGACATCGCAGCGACCGTACCACGCTCGCGACGCCCGTCCGGGACGATCTCCGTCGGTTCACGTCGCCGTCACCGTGCGGTCACGTCACCGCGGACTGCTACTTCTTCGGAGGAGGCCCGCCCGGCGGAGGCTTCATCCCGGGCGGCCCGGCGGTGTCCGGGATCTTGATCTTGTCGGCCTTCGTCACGCCGTCGAGCACCTCGACCTTGATGCCGTCGGACAGTCCGAGCTTCACGTCGCGCCGGACAAACGTCTGCGGGCTCGTCTCGATCTCGACGAACGGTTTGCCATCCTTGAACTGCACGAGCGCCTCCCGGATCGCGAGCACCTGCTTCTTCTCGTCGAGGACGATGTCGGCGTTCGCGCTGTAGTTCGCGCGGATCAAGATGCCGCTCTTCTGCTTCACGGCCGCCTTGATCTCGAACTGGATCGCTCCGTCGATGGTCTTGCCCTTCGGCGAGATGTACTCGAGCTGCCCGTCGAGCATCTCCTTCTCGAGCGCGCCCACCTTGATCTGTAGCTTCATGCCCTCGCGGATCTTCGCGACCTCGGCCTCGTCGACGCGACCCTCGAAGATCATGTCGTCCATGTCGGCGACCACGGCGACCGTGGTGCCCGGGTTGAAGTTGTTCGCCTGGATCACCGAGAAGCCGATCTTGACCGGCACGTCGATCACCATGCCGGAGGCCGTCGCCGTGACGACGAGCGTCGACGTCTTGCCGGAGCCCTTCGTCGCGCCCTCGCGGGCGATCTGGAGGTTCGATTGTGCGGTCGCCAGCTCCTGCTTACGCAACGCGAAGTCCGTGCGGTAACGCTGCAGCTCCGCGTCGGCGACTACGCCTTGCTTGAACAGCGCCTCGTTGCGGTCGAGCTCGCGTTTGGCGTTGTCGAACGCGATCTGCGCGGTGCGCACGCCGGCCTCGGCCTGGTTGTTTTGGATCGCGTCGGGGATGATCGTGATCTTGCCGATCGGATCGCCTTCTTTGACCTTCACGCCGGGTTCGACGGTCAGCTCGGTGAGCACGCCTGTGACCTTCGGCTTCACCTCGACCTCGCGGCGCGGAACGATCGAGCCGGTGGCGACGGTCTTCTTCGTGATGTCGGCGATCTCGGCGAGCTCGGTCTCGTAGATGGTCGGCTTGGCCTGCGACTTCTTGTACAGGAACAGGAACGACACGCCCACGATGGCGACGAAGGCGACGGCAGAGAAGTACGTTAGTAAGCGTTTCATGAAGTCCTCGGTTACCTTCGCCCCACGTGCGTGTTGTCATTCGGCGCGGAGTGCCTCGATGGGCTTGATCGAGGCGGCGTGAGCAGCAGGCATGATCCCGGCGAGCGCGCCGGCGACGGCGAGCACGACGACAGCGATGAGCACCGTGGTGAGCGTGACGGTGGGTGGGCCGAGCGGTGAGTCGGGCATCGCGCTGAACACGGCGTCCGCGCCGGCGATGAGGCCCACGCCCGCGCTCACACCCGCGAGGCCCGCGATGACCGTGAGGACCATCGATTCCTTCATCACCATCGCGACGATCGACGCCGGGCTCGCACCCAGCGCCTTACGGACGCCGATCTCCTTGGTCCGTTCCTTGACCGTGATCAGCATGATGTTCGATACGCCGATCACGCCGGCGAGCAGTGTCGCGACGCCGACGACCCACGACAGGACGTTGAGCGCGAGGAACACGGTCGCGAGCTTGCCGAACATGACGAACATGTTGAACGAGCCGAATGCGAGCTTGTCGTTCGGGTCGACGCGATGCTTGCGCGCGAGCGCGTCGCGGACCTGCTCTTCGAGCGCGGGACCGTCGGTGCCGGGCTTCGCGGTGAGCGCGAAGAAGCCGACGCGATCGCCGATGTTGAACGCGCGCTTCATCGTGGTGAACGGCACGAACGCGGTGTTGGAGTCGCGCTCGCCCTGCTGGCCCGTGCGGAACGTGCGCGTGATGCCGACGACCTGGAAGTAGACGCCGCTGATCTTGACGTATTTGCCCATCGCATCCTCGTCGCCGAACAGCTGCTCCTTGATTGCCTGTCCGATGACGACGACCTTGCGCGACTCCGCGATGTCCGCGTCGTTGATGAAGCGTCCGGCGAAGTACTGGAACGTGACGATCTTCGCGAGCGCAGGGTAGTCACCCATGACGGTGAACTGGCCGCTCTTCGCGCCGTAGACCATCGAGAAGTTGTTCATCCAGCCGCCGAGCTGGATGCGCGGCGCGATGTATTCGGTCCCCGGTAGCTTCTTCAGGAGCTCGATGTCGCCCGTGTCGAACCGGACCTCGCGCCCGACGGGCAGCCCGTCGTACGCCTGCGTCGTCATCTGGCCCCAGATGAACAGCATGTTGGTCGCGATGCCCTTCATCTGCTTCTGCGTGCCGGTCTGCATCGCCGAGCCGAAGGCGAGCATGGCCATGAGCATCACGATTCCCCAGAACACGCCGAATGCGGTGAGGAACGTGCGCAGCTTGTTGCTACGCAGCGTCGCCCAGATCTCCTTCCACTTATCGAGATCGAACATGGCTTATTGATCTCTCAGCGCGTGGATGGGGTTGACGCGGGCGGCGGCGCGCGCGGGGAAGAAGCCCGCGAACGCGCCCGCGAGCACGAGGAACAGGGTCGCGCCGACGCCGGTGACGAAGCTGATGCGCGGCTCGTCGAGCATCTCGGTGTCCATGAGCGACGGCAGGATCTCGAGGAACCCCACCCCAGCCGCAAGGCCGAGCATGCCGGCGACGCCCGTGAGAAATACCGCCTCCTGGAGGATCATGAAGATGATCGAGTTCGGCGTGGCGCCGAGGGCCTTGCGCACGCCGATCTCCTTCGTGCGTTCCTTGACCGCGATCATCATGATGTTCGACACGCCGACGACGCCGGCCGCCAGTGTCCCGAGGCCGACAAGCAACACGAACGTCGAGATCATCCAGAACATCTTCGTGAAGCGCTCGGCGTTCTCGATGTTGTTATGGACGCGCACCGCCTGCTTGTCGGTGGGGTCGAAGTCGTGCTTCTGCGCGAGCTGGCCGACGATCGTGTCGATGATCTTGCGCGCCTCTTCGGCATCGGCGTCGCCGAGCATCAACTGGATCTGTCCGATGCGCTCGCCGCCGTTGAACGCGAGCTGCGCCGTCGAGATCGGGACGTACACGCGGCGCTCCTCCTCGGCTCCCTTGCTGTCGCTGAACACGCCGACGACCTGGAACGCGATGCCGCCGACCGTGATCCACTTGCCGATCGGATTGTCGCCGGGCTCGAACAGGAACTGCATGACGGTCGCGCCGATCACCGCGGTCTTGCGCAGCTCGGTGATATCGCTCTCGGAGAGGAACCGACCTGCGGCCATGTCGTGCGCCTGCATGCGCAGCGTTGCGGGGTGCACGGCCTCGATCGAGAACGTGCTCGCCTTGCCGCCGTAGCGCGTGAGCTGCTGGCCCCAGCGAAACCCGCGGAGCCAGTGCTGCGCGCTCGCGAACTCGACGCCGGGGACCTTCTTCGCCGCCTCGTAGTCTTCGTTCTCGAAGCCGATCCAGCGGCCGATGTCGTAGCCCTTGTAGGGGATGCTCGTCTTGTTCTGGTTGATCCACACGCCATTCGCGGCGTCGCGCGCGAAGCTCTTGCGCGCGCCTTGGTCGAGGCCCGTGCCGAGCCCGAGCAGCGCGACGAGCACGAAGATGCCCCACGCGACGGAGATCATTGTCAGGAACGTGCGCAGCTTGTTGCGCCCGATCGTCGACATCACCTCGGTCCAGCGATCGAGGGACAGCGCATCGCGCCACTGCACGATGCCGATCCACAACATGCGGCCGAACGTGAGCAGGAGCCACGCGACGCCGCTCAGCGCGAGCAGCGCGACGACGACGACGACGGGCGTCATGCCGTCTGCGCCGCCATGTTCGGGTTCGATGCACCCGCGTCGGCGCCCATGACCTTTCCATCGCGCAGGCGGATGGTCCGCTGTGTGCGTGCGGCGACGTCGGGATCGTGCGTCACGACGAGCACCGTGATGCCGGTCCGGTGGATCTCCGAGAGGAGGTCCATGATCTGCTGGCTCGTCTCGCTGTCGAGCGCGCCCGTCGGCTCGTCGGCAAGGATCAGGCGCGGCTTGCCGATCAGCGCACGTGCGATCGCGACGCGCTGCTTCTGGCCGCCGGACATCTCGGCGGGGACATGTTCGGCCCAGTCGCGCAGGCCGACCCGCTCGAGGTACTGCACCGCGATCTGGTTGCGCTTGCGGCGGGAGACGCCCTGGTAATAGAGCGGCAGCGCGACGTTCTCGAGCGCCGTCTTGAACGGCAGGAGGTTGAACGACTGGAACACGAAGCCGATGAACTTGTTCCGGTACTCCGCCGCCTTGCTCTCCGACAGCCTGCGGATCAGCGTGTTGTCGAGCCGGTACTCGCCGGAGTCGTAGTCGTCGAGGATGCCGAGGATGTTCAGCAGCGTCGACTTGCCTGACCCCGACGCGCCCATGATCGCCACGAACTCGCCGTCATCGACCTCGAAGTCGATGTCACGCAGGACGTGCAACGCGTGGGTCCCGACCTTGTAGTACTTGTTGACCTTCGAAAGCCGTAACATCGTGATAGCCCCCGTGTCACAGACCCGAGCGGTCCGCGTCCCTGAGCTGGAGGGCAGGCTAGCGCGGGGTGCGACAGGGGCCAAGTCCTGTTCGCGGTAGCGGTGTGGCTTGCAGGCCGCGACATCCTGCGACAGTGCTTCTGGAAGCGCTTACAGCGCGTCCAGAGCTTCGTCGAGGGTGGTCTTCGTGGCGGGCGCGAGGACGAGCTTGCCGTGGGCACCGTCGACCTCGACCGCCGGACCGTGATCACAGCGGTCCAGGCACTCGAGCGGGATGATCGCGAAGCCGCCCTTCGCCATCGATCGCTCGACCAGGTGATCGAGTAGGTCGAGCGCACCGTAGCGCTGGCAGTTGCCGGCGCACACGCGCACGGAGACCTTGTCCGTCTCGCAAGCGAGCTGCAGCTCCGAAGCGAGCGGGATCGACGCGATGTAGTGGCTCGCGGGACGACCGCGGTCTTCGGCGAGCTCGACGAGGGCGGGCAGGGCGACCTTGCCGTCATCGGCGATGTCGTCGAGCTCCATGCCCATCGACGCGAGCCGCGCCATCGGTACGTCCTCGTGCGTCGGCGATCGAGTGGGAACCTTGCCGGACACTACGGGTTCGACCACTTGAAGTCGATCGGCACGCTGTCGAGCTGGATGCGTTGTCCCGGCGGCTTGTCGAGCTTGAGCTTGGCGAGCTGCTGGATCACGCAGAAGCGGAGCACCGGATCGTTCATCGGGTCGCGACGGAGCGAGATATCGGTGAACTGTCCCGTGTCGAGCACGGCCATCTGCGCGACGACCATGCCTTGCAGCTTGCGGTTTGTCGTCAGCGACTTCTGGTAGCAGGCCTGGATTCCCGGCTGCGCGCTCGCGAGTTTTTCGCTGATCGCGGTGCGCACGGCAGGATCCGGTCCGCTCTTGCACGACGACGCCGACAACACCAAGGCTGCTCCGAGGAGAATGTGCTTGGTCATGATTACTCGTCCTTGACGATGGTCTTCACGGGACCCTGCTTGAGGATGTTGAACTCGACGCGACGATTCGCATCGCGCCCGGGCTCGCTCTCGTTGTCGGCGACGGGCACGTCCTGGCCGTAGCCCTTCGCCTCGAGGCGTCCCTTCGCGATGCCCTTGCTCGCGATGTATTTCATCACCGTCTCGGCGCGCGCCTGCGAGAGCGTGCGGTTGCCGTCGGGCGTGCCGGTCGAGTCGGTGTGACCGCCGACCTCGACGAGCTCGATCTGCGGGTTGCCCTTCATCACCGTGACGACCTCGTCGAGCAGCGGAAAGCTGACGGGCTTGAGGTCCGCCTTTCCGGTCTCGAACTGCACCTTGTCGGTGATCGCGATGTTCGACGGCGTGAGGATCACCTTGTCAGGGCCCGGAGGCGGCCGCTGTGCGGTGACGGTCATCGTGGGAAACGGCTCCTGCTTGGCTGCCGGTAGGAGCGAGCAACCACTCGCGACTAGCGCAGCGATTAGGACGTATCGCATGTCGAAGATATACCCTCGGGACGTGATTACCGTCCACCATCTGAACCACTCGCGATCGCAACGTGTGCTCTGGCTGCTCGAAGAGCTCGCTGTGCCCTACGAGATGGTGACGTACGAACGTGACCCCAAGACGATGCTCGCGCCCGACTCGCTGAAGCAGATCCATGCGCTCGGGAAGTCGCCGGTGATCACCGACGGCGACGCGACAATCGCGGAGTCCGGCGCCATCCTCGAATACCTCGTCGAGACCTACGGGAACGGACGCCTCGTCCCACCGAAGGGCTCCGCGCAGTACCGCGATTATCGCTACTTCATGCACTACGCGGAGGGATCGCTCATGCCGTATCTCCTCCTCGCGCTGATCTTCACCAAGGTCAAGCACGCGAAGGTCCCGTTCTTCGTGAAGCCGATCGCCCGCAAGATCGCGGACAAGGTGATGGCCGACTTCGTCACTCCGAACCTGACCCGTCACCTCGCGTTCCTCGGCGCGCACCTCGAGAAGAACACGTGGTTCGCCGGTGACGAGCTGACCGCCGCGGACATCCAGATGAGCTACGCGGTCGAGGCGCTCGAGTCGCGTAGCAAACACATGACGATGTCGCCGAAGATCGGCGAGCTCGCGAAGCGCATGCGCGATCGCCCCGCGTATCAGCGCGCACTCGCCAAGGGCGGGCCGGTCATCCCCGACTAGCCGCTACGCTGGGGGGGTGCGCCACGCCGATCCGACGAACACGACGATCGAGCCGTCCTTGCTCTTGACGGTGCAGGGTATTGCCATTCTCCGAGTCGCGCTGGATCGCACGGGCTGTTGCCCTCCGTCGGTGGCAGTCATCGCCGTGCACCGTGACGCCCGGTGGGAGGTCGACGACGGCGATCCGTCGCACGGAAAGATGAAGCGCGCGCTAACGAGCGGGATCAGGCGCGGCCCTTGGGCATCACCGGCACGAACAGGCCATGTTCGCCGAGCACCCGCGCGAGCTCTGCGGACAGCTCGCCGCGCTTGCGGTGCAACTTCTCCGGCACCATCGCCTCGTTCAAGCGACGTCGCGCCTCGTGCATGCGCCACGCGATCGTCCCTTCGCTCACGTTCTGGACGACAGCGGCTTCGCCGTGCGCCAGACCCTGGAGCGACACGAGGATCACCGTCGTGCGCATGTCGGCGGGCAACCCGTCGAGTGCGCGAAGCAGGCGCGAGTAGGTCTGCCGCAGCTCGTGCACGCGGCTCGGATTGCTGCGCGCGTCGACGGCGACGGCGAGCTCGAGACGAGGATCGTCGCCATCTTCACCGCGACGCGCGCGATCGCGGCGTGCGTTGAGCGAGCGATTCACCGTCATTCGGTAGACCCACGTGAAGAACTGGCTGCGACCTTCGAACTCGTTGAGCGCGCGGTACGCCTTGAGGAACACGTCCTGCGTGATGTCGTCCGCTTCGCTGGACGATCCGATGATATGGAGAGCGAGCGCGAAGATGCGCTTGCGATAGCGAACGACCAACGCCTCGAACGCGTTGCGGTCGCCGCCTTTTGCGGCATCCACCAACGCGTTCGCGGTCGCTGCCTCCCGCTCCGCTCTTGTCATCGGACGTGACGTCACTGGTTGGGGTATTGACGCCTAGCTTACGTGAAGGCTTTGAGCTTTTTTCAGGCCTACATGGGCCCACCGGAAAAGAACCGGGCCAAGTCCCGGAAACTTCGCCAAACCGGCGGATCAGTTGGCTTCGTGGTCCGCGCGCGACCGGGGGGAGGCGAGCGAGAAGGCGGCGATCTGCGCGTCGAAGTAGCTGCCGTCGTCGCGCCACATTCGATACGTGCCGTGCATCGTCCCGATCGGCGTCTGCAGCACGCAGCCGGACGTGTACTGGAAGCTCTGACCGGGGTCGAGCTTCGGTTGTTCGCCGACAACGCCGTCGCCACGAACTTCCTCGACCGTGCCGCGGCCGTCGGTGATGATCCAGTGACGGGTACGAAGCTGCGCCGTGCGCAGACCCTCGTTCGAGATCGTGATCGTGTACGCGAACACGTAGCGATCGTCCCGCGGTGACGACTGATCCGCTAGGTAGTGCGACTGTACGCGCACGCGAATTCCCTCCGTCAACGCCGTCGAGGTCGGCTCCGTCACGGTCGGTCGCATCGTGATCACGACGCCGAATCTGCCGGTGCGCGGGTTTTGTTGCAAGCAGCCGGGTGCCGCAAGGAGCGTGTAATTCGCACGTGAACGTTCGAGTCGGGCGCGTCGCCGGGAGCCGTGGCATCCTTGCGATGTGGCGCGTCTCGACGAGGCTTGAATGAAGAACATCGCGATCGTGCTCGTGGCTGCCGCGTGTGGCCCGATCTATCCGCAGGCCCAGCCGGCCGCCACATCGTCGTCGGAGCCGGCGGTGTCGTCGGGACCGCCAGGGGGACAGATGGATCCGCCCTCGACCGCGCCACCGAGCGATCCGTACCCACCCTCGTACGAGGGGCGCGAAGAGCCGCCGATGACCGACGTGGCCCCTGGGAAATCGCCACCGCGCTCCGCGAGCAAGCTGTCATTGGAGGCCGAAACCTTCGTCGCGGAGCACAATCGCTATCGGGCCAAGCACTGCGCGAAGCCGCTGACGTGGTCGCCGCAGCTCGCCGCCGAGTCGCAGAAGTGGGCCGACACGCTGAAGGCGAAGGGTTGCATGTTCGGCCACAGCGGCACGAAGCACGGCGAGAACCTCGCCGCAGGAACCACGGGCGCGGTACCTCCCGAGGAGGTCGTGCGCATGTGGTACGACGAGGTGAAACTCTACGACTTCAAGAAGCCCACCGGCTTCACGATGGAGACGGGTCACTTCACGCAGGTCGTCTGGACCGATACGTCACAGATCGGCTGCGGCATGGTGCAGTGCAAGGGCAACGATATCTGGGTCTGTCAGTACGAGCGCCCCGGCAACTGGGAGGGCCAGTTCAAGCAGAAGGTGCTCCCGACGAGCTGCGCGAAGTAGGTCGGGCCTTCTTCTTCTTCTTCTTCTTCTTCCTCCCATGCGGACAGCGCTCTGAACCGCTCCTGCATGCCCCGATGGCTGCCACGTTTGGAAACGCGACCGTCGGGCGCCGTCACACGTCCGATCTTGACGGATCATGCAGCGATCGACCAAGGTCCACGCCGTGACGTGGTGGAGCCCGCTCGTGCTGGTATCGCTCGCAGGAATCGCGAGCGCCGGCGACGTCCGCCCGAGCACGGTCACGATCCCCGTTCCACCGGGTGACTTCACGCCACCACCGCTCCCCGCCGGTGTTCACGCGGAGGCACCCGTTGATGGATGGTGGAAGAAGAAAGGCGCGTGTCCCAAGGGCACGCGGCTCGAGCACGAGAAGGTCGCCGACAAACGTCATCGCTGGACCGTGTACGTGTGCAACGGCAAGGGCTCGCCCAAGCCGTACACCGCGTGGAACGAGAAGGACCACGAAGCGTGGTGGACCGACGCCGACGGCGAGCGGCACGGTGGTGTTCGCGTGAAGAGCTTCGCGTACGAGACCACCGAGCTCTACATCCACGGCAAGCGCACCGGTCGCTGGACCCATCGCGCTCTGTCCGGCGGCCAGGATGGCTTCGCGCACTACCGCGACGACAAGAAGCACGGGCTCGCCCACGACGCCATGCCGAACCTCACCGAGGGTGGCTACTACGTCGACGGGAAGCGCGAGGGCACGTGGTTCGTCTGGAACACCACACCGGTCGAGAGCGTGCGCGCGGTGTTCCAGTACAAGGCGGGCGTGATGGATGGAACGCAGCGCTGGTGGACGCGCGATGGCGCGCTTCTCGCGCGCGCTGACTTCACAGCGGGTGCCGGAACGTGGACTGCGTTTGGTCCCGACGGGGCGCGTGCCGAGACGCGCTGCAAGGGGCGCGAGCTCGTCGAGGCCTCCGCGCGCGATCGCGCGGGCACGCTGCGATTCCGTGCGTGTGGCCCCGGCGCGACGGGCTGTACGTCCCACGGGACGAAGGACGGTGGCGAGCGGCAGACGCTCGGCGAGATGATGTGCGACTGGTCCCACGTGCCGCCATTCAAGCGCTGGTAATGCGGCGACCGAAAACGGAAAACGCCGACGGCGAGTGCCATCGGCGCGAGACGAAACCAGCGATCGACTAGCGCTCGTCGATGGTGACGTACGTGCGCAGCTTCTCGCCCGTGTAGACCTGGCGCGGACGTCCGATCTTCGTGTCCTTGTCCTCGACCATCTCCTTCCAGTGCGCGATCCAGCCGGGCAGGCGGCCGAGCGCGAACATCACCGTGAACATGTTCGTCGGGATGCCGAGCGCGCGGTAGATGATGCCCGAGTAGAAGTCGACGTTCGGGTAGAGCTTCTTCGAGATGAAGTAGTCGTCCTTGAGCGCGATCTCTTCCATCGACTTCGCGATGTCGAGGAGCGGATCCTGGATGCCGAGGTGCGTGAGGACCTCGTAGCACATCTTCTTGAGGATCTTCGCGCGCGGATCGAAGTTCTTGTACACGCGGTGACCGAAGCCCATGAGGCGGCGGTTGTCCTTCTTGTTCTTCACGTCCTCGATGAACTTCTTGCCGTCGATACCGGAGGTGCGGATGTCCTCGAGCATCTCGATGACGGCCTGGTTCGCGCCGCCGTGGAGCGGTCCCCACAGCGCGAGGATGCCGGCGGCGATCGACGCGTACAGGTTCGCGCCAGAGCTGCCCACCATCCGCACCGTCGACGTCGAGCAGTTCTGCTCGTGATCGGCGTGGAGGATGAGCAGCTGGTTGACCGCCTTCTCGAGGATCGGGCTGATCTCGTAGTCCTCTGAGGGGACGGCGAACATCATGTGCAGGAAGTTCGCGCAGTACCGCAGCGAGTTCTTCGGGTACATGAGCGGCTGGCCGATCGACTTTTTGTACGCGAACGCCGCGATCGTGCGGACCTTCGAGAGGATCCGCGTGATGTGAAGATCGATCGCGCTGTTGCGATCGAGACTGTCCGGGTAATACGCGGACATCGACGTGACCATCGACGACAGCACGGCCATCGGGTGACTCGTCGGTGGATAGCCGGCGAAGAAGTGGTGCATGTCCTCGTGGATCAGCGAGTGGCGCGTGAGCGCGGTCGAGAACACCTTTCGCTCGGACTTGGTCGGCAGCTTGCCGTTGATGAGCAGGTAGCTCGTCTCGACGAAGTCGCTCTTCTCGGCGAGCTCCTCGATCGAGTAGCCACGGTACCGCAAGATGCCTTGTTCGCCGTCGAGGTACGTGATCGCGCTCGTCGTCGATCCGGTGTTCATGAACCCGGTGTCGAGCGTGACGTAGCCGGTGTCGGCGCGCAGCGCCTTGATGTCGACCGCGTGCTCGTCTTCCGAGCCCACGATCACCGGAAGCGACGCTTCCTTGCCGTTGGGGAGCACCAACTTTGCGTTCATGCGGAGGACGATACCCGATCCGCACAAACGTGACGCCGCGGGGCGCAAGAAAACCGCCCGGCGGTCGCGGGGCGGTTCGTCGGTTTCTCGACGGTACGGAGTGTTCCGCTATTGCAGCGTAACGAACGGCGAGCTGCCGAGCGGCGTGCTGAAGCGGTACGTGTATCCGACCGCGAAGTAGCCGGCGGCGCCACCCTTGTCGAGTCCGACGAACTCCGACGTGTACATCGGATCGGACGGCGACTCGGAGAACACGCCCGAGTAGCCGTGGCCACCGACCGACACACCGAGCACATGCTCCATGCGCGTGCCGAACGCGTAGAACGCGCCGAGCTCGAGGCGCACACCGAGCGCGGTGTAGTTGAACAACTGATCACCCGTCGAGATGTCGGTCTCGTTCGCGGGAGACATGAATGCCAGGGACACGCCGGCGAGCGGGCGCAAGCACAAGCGTTCGGCGACACAGAAGTCTTTGAACAGCGCGATGCCGATGTCCATGATGTCGAGGTCGAACGCGAAGGCCTGGTCGTCACCCTCTTGGTAGTGGGTGTAGCTGAAATAGCCCTGCGCGCCGAGGCGCTGCTGCGGACGAAGCAGGTAGTCGCCCTTGATGCGAATGCCCTGGTTCGTGTTGCCGTAGTAGTCCATCTGGCCGATCGCCCCGCCACCGGCGAACAGATCGAGACCGAGCGTCCAGACGTACTTGTTGTCGCTCGTCGTGCCCTTGATGACGTTCTGCGCCGGCGGGCGCCCATACGCCTGCTGATACGTCGGACCTTGGGGAGGTGGCGGTGGATTGTTCGGGTTCGGCGGGTTGTTCGGATCGGGCGGCGGCCGGTTCTGGTTGTTCGGATCGTTCGGATCGCCGCCACCGCCACCCGTCGCGACGAGCGGGATGTTCTGCGCCTTCGCTTCGATCTCGATGCGCTCGATCATCTTCTTCGCTTTTGCGTCGAGATCGGGCGTCGGGCTGTTCTTGCTGACGCCACCACACGCGGTCATCGCATCGCTGAACTTGCCCTCTTGATATTGCGAGGTGCAGAGATTGAAGAAGTACTTCGGCTCGGGTACGCGTGCGACAGCCTGTTGAAACTTGGCGCTCGCCTCGGCGAACTTGCCGTCGTACATGAGGTCCTTGCCCTCGTCGTTGAGCTTGGCGGCGAGCTCGGCCTGCTGGGCGAACGCGGGCGCGCTCATCAAGAGCAGGCCGGTCGCGAATGCGATCGAAGTGAGCCTAGTCATCTGTACCCTCCGGAATTCCCTACGTCGTGACGGCGACCGTGGGACAGATATTCTACCAGCAATGGCCACGGTTTGCCCCACGGTTTGCCCGCACCGGTGCCAGACGACGTGGCGCCGATCAACTCTTCGCGTTCTTCTTGGGCCGAAGTGCCCGATCGATCAGCCGTCGCGCGGCCTCGTGGCCACGTAGGTGCCAGTCCTCGGGGTTGCCGAACAGGACACTGACCACGATCGTCGGTTTGTCGACCGGCGCGTACCCGACGAACCACGAGTGCTCCATGTGGAAGGGAGCATCGCGCGTCAGCGTCCCCGTCTTGCCGGCGGTCTTCCACGGCTGCGGGTCCTTGCGGAAGATCTTCGCGGCGCTCCCTTGGTCGCACGTGCCGACCATCATGCGGGCGACCTGATTGGCGGCGGCCGCCGGTAGGACACGCTTCTTCGCGGGCGCGGGGACCGGTTGGCCGTCGATCGCGGCGATCAAGCGCGGCGTCGGCTGCTCGCCGGCGTTCGCGTACGTCGACGCGAGCACCGCGCCGCCCGCGACAGACAGCTCGGTGTTGACGAAGCCGGCGGCCGTCTTCGCGAACGCGAGATCGCGCACCGCCGGAATTGCGACGGTGCCCGCGTTGCCGGGGAGCTCCTTGCCGGGAAGCGCGCCGACGAAGCCGAGGGTGTGCGCCATGTGATCGAGAGCGTCGGGCGTGAGGTTCTGGAACGCGAGCTTGCCCACGATCGCGTTGTTCGAGTGCGCGACGCCGTACGCGAGCGACTCGCAGCGATTGTCGCGCTTGGAGTCGGCCAGGTTCGACTCCATCACCGAGCGAATGCCGCCGTGGTAACAGACGCGATCGTTGCCGTCGACGCCCGCGGCGACAAGCGCACTGGCCGTGACGAGCTTGAACACGCTCGCTGCGGGCGCCCACACATCCGTCGCGATGCGCCAGTCGAACGTGCCGTCCTTGCCGCCCTCGGGATCCTCGGTACGACGACCCGCGAGCGCGAGGATACGGCCGTCCGTGGACATGACGACGATCGCGCCCTTGGGTGCGCGCGACTGATCGAGAAGCTTTTCTGCGAGCGGCTGCAGATCCGGATCGAGCGTCAGCGTTGCGAGGCGACCATCAGACAGCGGTGCCTCGTAGACGTCGCCGTTCCGTTGGATCCGATCGAGATCGATCAGCGAGCCGAAGGGCTTCGCAGGCGCCGCCGCGGCGGGGCGTTCGCCGTTGGTGGTCGGCAGCGGAACGGCCCTCGCCGGGGTATCTGCGAGGCCGTGGAACGTGGCGATCTCCTCGGGCGGCGCCTTCGACAGGAGCTCCTCACCGCGGATCTCGGCGGCGGGTGGATCGTGGTCGTCGCCCGCGAACAGCGCCGCGCTGCCGGCGACCACCATCGCGCCTGCGAGGAGCACGATGCCTCGATGGCTCCGGCGTGTCTTCCGGGACTCCCGGCTCTGAGCTACGCGGACCACCTCCTTGGACATAGCCGCATCTCCGCGTCGACACAAGATTGTTTCGTCTGTTCGGGGTACGGTCCGCCGCATGAACCAGCTCACGTTCGACGCCACCGCGTTGACCGCATCTGGAATCGGGGCGGCCGGGCCCGACGCAGCCGCGATCGCGCAGATGGCGGAGCCGGCGCGCCGTGCCCTCGAAGCCACGCAGGCGCGCCGCACCTCGGGCGAGATCGGGTTTCTCGATCTGCCTGAGGACCGGGCCGCTGCGCGTGCCTGCATGGAGTACACGAGCGCACTCGATCCCGCGATCGACACCGTCGTCGTGCTCGGGATCGGCGGCTCCAGCTTGGGGCCGCGCGCACTCTACTCGGCGCTCGCGCGTCCGTATGATCAGCTCGTCGCGCGTGGCAACGGCATGCCGCGCCGGCTGTTCTTCCCGGACAACATCGATCCGGTCACGTTCGCCGCGCTGCTCGAGCGACTCCCTCTCGAGCGCACCGCGTGGAACGTGGTCACCAAGTCGGGCGGCACGGCCGAGACGTGTGCGCAGTTCCTCGTTGTCGCCGATCGGCTCGAGAAGGCGTTCGGCCTCGAAGGTGCGAAGAAGCGTCTTGTCGCGACGACAGATCCGACGAGGGGGGCGCTTCGCGCCACCGCGAGCGAGCGAGGATACACCGCGTTCGACGTGCCAGCCTCGGTAGGCGGACGGTTCAGCGTGTTGTCACCCGTCGGGCTGTTGCCGGCGGCCCTCGCGGGCCTCGACGTGATGGGGCTGCTCGACGGCGCTGCGCGGATGCGCGATCGCGCGCTCGTGCCCGAGCTCGGCAAGAACCCGGCGCTCTTGCTCGCGTCCCTCCTGCATCACCACCACACCGTGCGTGGCCGACCGATCCACGTGACGATGACGTACGTCGACGGGCTGTTCGATGTGGCTGATTGGTTCCGCCAGCTGTGGGCCGAGAGCCTCGGCAAGAACGGGCAGGGACCCACACCGGTGGCGGCGCGCGGCGCCACCGATCAGCACAGCCAGCTCCAACTCTACGCCGAGGGCGGTGACGACAAGGTGTACCTGATGTTGTCGGCGAAGAAGCGCGGCACCGAGATCACGATCCCCGACGGCGCGCTGACCCGGAGCCAGAGCGAGTTCGCGTACCTCGCGAACCACGGGATGGGCGAGCTCCTCGATGCCGAGCTCGTGGGCACGACGTCATCGCTCGTGAAGCGGTCGCGGCCCGTCGGACAGCTCGTCCTCGAGCGCGTGTCCGCCGAGGCGGTGGGCGAGTTGCTCATGTTGCTCGAGGCGGCGACCGCACTCGCGGGTCCGTTGTATGGGGTCGATCCCTTCGATCAGCCCGGCGTGGAAGAAGCGAAGCGCCTCGCGTTTGCAGCGCTCGGGCGGCCGGGCTACGAACAGCTCGCGACCGAGATGGCGAAGGCTCCCGGCCCCGATCCGACGTATGTCCTCTAAGTCTGTCCTCGCACTCGTCGTCGTACTCGGGTCCTGTGGTGGCCGTGCGAGCGTGAACAAACCACGCGTCATCCCGACCCCGTCGGTGCAGGTCGGTCAATGTGGCGAGCCCGGTCGCGACGGCGTGATGGGGCCGTCGCCCAGGGTCGACCGCGCGGATCGCGATCTCGACGGCGACAACGTCGTCGAGAACATCGTCGTCGATCGCGGGATGTGCACCCCGTCCGGCAACTGCTACTGGAATGTGTTCCGCGCACCGCGCGAGAGCAGCGAGTGTGCGCGCTATGTGGGTACGTTCGAGGGGGCGGCTCTGGAGCCGCTCGCCGACAAGGGCGAGGACAACATGCGCGACGTTCGCGGGTACTGGAACCTACAAGGGGGCAGGTTGCTCCTTCAGTCGTATCGCTTCGTTCGCGGTGGGTACCAGCTGACCGACGCCCTGCTGTGCAAGCGTGCAGCGGACGATCGGCTCGAGTGCGCTGAAGAGAAGTAGGACCAAAGGCGGTCGTTTCAGGAACTTGGCTGCGGTTTCTGTTACGATCGGTTCTCGGTGAGCGATACCGGCCGGAACAAGACCGTCGTCACCGCGATCTCCAAGATCAGCGATCGGCCGGTGGCCAAAGAGGCCTGCCTGGTCGTGATCTACGGGCTCGAGCTCGGCAAGAAGTTCAATCTGAACCGCCCACAGATCATCATCGGTCGGTCGTCGAAGGCTGACATCCAGATCGATCAGGAAGCGGTCTCGCGCAACCACTGCAAGATCATCAACACCGGCAACGCGATCATGCTGCGTGACATGGGGTCGACCAACGGCACCTACGTCAACGACGAGATGATCGACGAATACGTGCTGCGCGACGGCGACTTCATCAAGGTCGGACGCTGCATCTTCAAGTTCCTCAGCGGCAACAACATCGAGAACGCGTACCACGAGGAGATCTATCGCCTCACCACGGTCGACGGACTCACGCAGGTGTTCAACCGCCGCTACTTCGTCGAGACGCTCGAGCGCGAGATCGGGCGCGCGTTGCGCTATCGCCGCGATCTATCGCTGATCATGTTCGATATCGATCGGTTCAAGGGCGTGAACGACTCGTTCGGTCACCTCGCCGGTGATCACGTGCTGAAGCACCTCGCATCGGTGATCAAGACGCGCATCCGGCGCGAAGACGTCCTCGCGCGCTACGGCGGCGAGGAGTTCGCGATCGTGTTGCCGGAGATCGATCACTACAACGCGATGCAGTTCGCCGAGAAGATCCGCAAGCTCGTCGAGGTGGCGGAGTTCAAGTTCGAGGACGCCGTCATCCCGGTGACTGTGTCGATCGGCGTCGCGGCGCTGCGCGGCGAGATCGAAGACGCGCTCGAGTTCATCAAGCAGGCTGACACGCACCTGTTCGCGGCCAAAGAAGGCGGGCGCAACCAGGTGAAGGGCTAGATCGGGACCCGGATCGTGTCTGCACGAATGCGTCAGGAGTCCGATCCGCCCGACGATCCGCAGCGCGAGCTTCGCGAGAAGAAGCGCGTGCTCGCTGCCCTCGTCGTGCACGACTTGCGCTCGCCGCTGTCGGCGATCCATGGCTATCTGAACCTGATCCGTGAGGAAATCGCGTCGGACACGTCGGGAAAGGAACAAGCGCTCGCGTACGTCGACGACGCGGTGACGCTCGTCGGCAAGGCTCTCGGCCTCGTCGCGACGATCCTCGACGTCGACGAGCTCGAGGATGGCATCCTGCGCGCGCAACTCGCGCCCGTTCGCATCGTCGAGCTGATCGAGCGAGCGCGCGCCGGCAACCGCGCGCAGTTCGAAGTGCGCCAGCTCGAGGTCGACTCGGACGTCGATCCGGACATGGTCGTGCGGCTCGATCGCGACCTGTTCTCGCGCATCGTCGAGAACCTCATCGACAACTCGGCCCGCTATGCGCCGCGCGGCGGCCGTTGCGCGATCAGCGTTCGGCGCGACGCCGCGGGCGTCGAGATCGCGATCGGGAACAACGGACCGCCGGTGCCCGAGTCGGAGCGCGAGCGCATCTTCGGTCGTTACTTCCAGGTCGAGGCGCGCCGGGCGGCTGCGCGCGCGAACCGCGGTCTCGGGCTCTACTTCTGCAAGCTCGCCGCGGAGGCGCACCGCGGAACGATCCACGTCGAAGAGCGCGGTGAGCTTGGGGCCGTGTTCGTGGTTCGGATTCCCGAATAGAAGTACGCTGGCGCCGGCATGGAGTGGGCTCCGCTGGTTCTCTCGCTCGAGGTGGCGTCGCTGTCCATGCTTCTCTCACTTCTCGCGGGGACCGGCCTCGCGATCTTGCTCGCGTGGAAGCGGATGCCCGCGCGCGACTTCTTTTACGCACTCGTGTGCGCGCCGCTCGTGCTGCCTCCGACGGTGCTCGGCTACTACCTGCTCGTGGCGCTCGGCTCGGATAGCGTGATCGGGCGCGCGTGGCATGCGGTCACCGGATCGACGATCGTGTTCACGTTCACGGGGGCCGTGATTGCCGCGGCCGTTGGCTCGCTGCCCCTCGTGGTCCGCTCGGCGCGCATCGGTCTCGAGGCGGTCGATCCGAACTTGAAGAATGCGGCGCGCACGCTTGGCGCGTCGCCGTCGCGCGTGCTGTTCACGGTGGTGCTGCCGCTCGCCGCGCCGGCGATCCTCGCGGGGGCGATGCTCGCGTTCGCGCGCGCACTCGGGGACTATGGCATCACGCAGATGGTCGCCGGGCAGATGATCGATGGCACCGAGACCGCGTCGATCCACGTGATGAACGCGTTGTATGGCGGGCGCGAGGTCGACGCGCGGAACATGGCGATCGTGACGACCATCGTCGGCGTGTCGCTGCTCTATATTGCCAACCGCGTCGCGAAGCGGTTCTCGGGGACACACGTCTGATGCTCGTCGCGGCGATGCGCTTGCGACGGGGCGAGCTCGACATCGATGTCGAGCTGTCGTGCAAGCCGGGCATCACGTGTGTGATGGGGCCGTCGGGGGCGGGCAAGTCGACGATCCTCGGTGTGCTCGCGGGGCTGGTGGTGCCCGCACGCGGCAAGGTCGTGCTCGGCGAGACGACGTGGTTCGATCGCGAGAAGAACGTCGACGTACCCGTGCATCACCGGCGGCTGTCGTACATGTTCCAGAACCTCGCGTTGTTCCCGCACATGACGGCGCAAAAGAACGTCGAATACGGGATGCACGATGTGGCGAAGGAGGAGCGCACGCCGAGGGCGCTGGAGTTGCTCGAGCGCATGGGTGTGAAGCATCTCGCGGATCGACGACCGCGAACGTTTTCAGGCGGGGAGGCGCAGCGCGTGGCGCTTGCGCGGGCGATCGCGCGGAGGCCGGTGTTGTTGCTCTTGGACGAGCCGTTCAGTGCGCTGGATCGCGAGCTGCGGACGCAGCTGGGCGGGTTGGTGAGGGAGCTGGTGGCGGATCTCGCGGTGCCGTGCGTGCACGTGACGCATTCGGTGTCGGAGGCGAGGACGCTGGCGGATCACGTGGTGGTGATCGAGAAGGGGGTGTTGGTGAGGCAGGGCACGGCGGCGGAGGTGCTCGCGAGTGATGTGGACTGAGCTACTGCGCTATTGCCGTTGTCCTTGGTGGTCGGTAGCTTTGGTCTATGGGAGCGCATGCGCGACGAGATGACTTGCTAGCGCAGATCCGCGCGCTCCCGCTCGAGGACCGCGACTACATCGAGTCGGTGCTCATGCGCGAAGCGTACGAGCAGGGGCGACGGACCGAGTCTTCCGAGGAGTTGGAGGAGATCAATCAGCGAGCAGCAGACGCGCTGACGGGTCAGAGCTCGACCTATTCTCGCGAGGACTCTGTTGCGCGAGCCCGTGCTGCAGTCGAGGCGATTCGGCGAAAGCCGTGAAGGACTTCCGGGTCGAAGCGGTCGCCCAGATCGAGTTCGAGGAAGCTGCGGCCTGGTACGAGACGCAACGCGAGGGTCTCGGCTTCGAGTTCGTCGAAGAAGTGGATCGCGTGCTTCTCCGTATCGCCCATCAGGAACAGTTCGCGACGGCACCCATCGCCAGCGTGGAAGGTGGCGTGGTTCGCCGCGAGTTCGTCAATCGGTTCCCTTACGTCGTCGTGTTTGTTGAAACGCACGATCAGCGCCGAGTGATCATGATCCGGCGAGGTACGTCGGATCCGGCACGTTGGAGCTCTCTGATCTGAGATATGGCTTCTTCGTCGGCCCGTGGAGTCGGAATCGGTCGGAGTCGGAGCAGGAGTCGAAGCTGGAGACCGAGTCGGTAACAACTGGGGCCCGTCCCCGGTTTCTTCACTTGCCGGCTGTCCGGGTCCCGGACAGCAAGAGGCGCCCGAGGCCGAGCTGCGGCTCAGCGCGGCCGCGTCAGGCGCCACAGCATCGCGAGGATGCGATCCAGCGTGACCCGCGCCGCGGTGGGCGCGATGGGCCAGCCCCAGCACTCCGCGCACTCGAGAGCGGTGCGCACCTCGTTGGCGCTGCCGTTGGCGATCTCGAAGAAGCGGCGCTGGTCGCCGCCCGTGCGGCCGCGGCCTTCGCCGATGTTGAGCATCACGCTGGTGGTGGCGCGTGAGAGTTGCGAGGCGAGGTCGCGGTCGAACTTGCGGATGGCGGGAACGATGGGCGCGATCTCGCGAACGAGTTGCTTGGCGGCTTCGTAGGCATCGAACATGACGGAGTCCTTTCGTGAGGGTTGTGAGGGCGCACGCAGGCTGCGTGCGCGCTCTCGCCCTCCACGCCCGGAGGCGCACGGTTCATGACGAGCGCCCGCGCAAACGCGCGTGTTCGCGCGAGCGCGGCAACTGCGGGGAGGATCTTCGTCGGTGGTTCACGCGCTCGGCAGGAACCGGTGCGCGCTCCGGGCGGAGGGAGAGTGCGCGCGCGGCGCTGCGTGCGTCCCGCGACTCACGAACGGACGTTCGTGTTCGACAAGAAGCCGAAGCAGCGTCGCGTTCGGACGTCGTTCGCGCAACGGCGAGCGAGCCGGGAACGATCGGCAGCGGATACGGCGGCAGCGGCTACGGCAACGGAAGCGGATGCGGCGGCGCCAGCGGGTGCGGATGCGGCATCGGATGCGGGTGCGGCATCGGATGCGGCGGCGCCAGCGGGTGCGGATGCGGCATCGGACGCGGATACGGCGGCGGCATCGGATGCGGCTACGGCAACGGACGCGGATGCGGCATCGGAGGCGGCATCGGATGCGGATGCGGCTAGCTCGCGCGCCGCGCACTCGTCGGCGCGGGAGTCGGAGGCGGGTCGGAGTCGGAGACGGAGCGGGAGACAGAGACAGAGACGGAGCGGGAGACGGAGACGGAGACGGACCTCGTCGCGTGCCTTCGGAAGAACGCGTGACACCTCGCGGCCCGGGGCGGGGTCACCCTTCCCGTCCGGACGCGCACCGAGCACGTGCCGAGCGCCTATGCTTCGGTGGTGTGAGAGCGACCGCCGCGAAGACGAGCATCGCGATCGAACGCTGACGCGTGAAGAATAGAGCGCTCGTCACGGCTCGTGCGCGCCGGCCGGGTGCGGGCGAGACCCCGCCCCGGAGCCGCTCGGGCGAGAGGGCGTTTGGGTCGGAACCCGAGCCAAGGAGAACGCTATGAAGAACACGAGCCATGACGGAGAGACGAACAAGTTCCACAGCCCCGCAGAGAACGCGATCCTCGTCGCACGAACGCCGGTGAAGTTCGTGGCGTACGAGGTCGCGTTGGAGCTGATCGGTGCGTTGGCGCCTGTGGTGGAACAGATCAAACGGCACAGCGCGGATCTGGCGGATCAGATCGTTCGCGCCGCGAACAGCATCACGCTGAATCTGTCAGAAGGCTCGGGGCGGCGAGGAAAGGATCGAAAGCGGTTCTTTCTGTTCGCGCAGGGGAGCGCAAAGGAGGTGCGCGGTGCGCTGGACTCCGCGCGCGCGTGGGGCTGGAGGATCGAGATGGGCGCTGCGTACGCGCTATTGGATCGCGAGCTGCGCTTGTTGTGGGGACTCTGCCGGTAGCAGCCGTGTTGCCATCTGCGAGAAGCACAATTCGCGAGAGCTGTCGCTGGAGCAAATTGCTGCATGCGACATCGATCGCGACTCTCGGTTGGCCTCGTCGTCGAGGTGTCAGAAAGGCCAGACCTCGCGCGTGATCGCATCGCGCACACGAAGAAGTCACCGAGCTCGTCACGATTGCGATTGATCTGCGCGCTCTCGATCGCGTAGAGAGGATCAATGCGCGCGAGCATCGTGCGCCCACTCTTCTCATCGGGGGTCGATGATGCGGGCAGGAGTGAAGCTACTCGGATGTGCGAGCGTGG
>JBJXGN010000163.1:0-23150 GCA_046160585.1 Kofleriaceae bacterium | reverse complement strand
TCGTCCGGTCGAAGCAAGAACATGCGCTGGGTACAGCGACGCGTGAGCAGATAGAACTGATTCGGAAGAATCTGACGTGGCGACATCGGATCGCGAGCACAGCAAGGTCCACACCAGCAGCGAGAGCCGCAACATCATTGAAGAGCCACCGCCGAATTGTCCGACTACCGGACAGCGTGTCCGGCATCCGGCCGGACACCGGACAACCGTGCGGGTCCACCGACTCGCGCGCCGCCACGCGTTCGCGTGCACTCGAACTTCTTCATCCTCGAGAGGCACCGCGAGGATTGAGCGACCACGCCGAGCGGCAGACACGAGTCCGTACGAGATGCGTCGACTGGCGATCTATACTCTCGAGATGTACCGCCGAGAGTTTCTGAAAGGTACCGCGGCGGTGCTCGCATCGGCGTGCGGTGGTCGAGGTACGCCGACGTCGCCGATGTCGCGGATTGGCATTGGAATGATCGGCGTCGGCAGCTTCGGTATCGGTCATCATCTGACCCACCTGCTCGAGAACCAGCGATTCGAAGTGCGTGCCGTGGCAGATCCCGACTCGACGCGCGTCGAGGCCGCAGTCGCACTAACGGGCGGTCGTGCGCTGGGCTATCGAGACTATCGCGAGCTCCTCGCGCGCGACGACGTGGACGCAGTTGTCATCGTGACCCCTGATCAATGGCACGCGAAGGCAACGATCGATGCCGCGAACGCTGGCAAGCACGTCTACTGTGAAAAGCCGATCACTGTCTCGGTTGCCGAGGGGCGCGCGATGGTCGACGCGGTGCGTGCGAACGGCATCGCGTTCCAGACAGGCAGCCAGCAGCGTTCGTTCGAACACTTTCAGCTCGCATGCGAGATCGTGCGCAACGGGCGAATTGGCCAGCTGCAGCGGATCGAGGTGATGATTCCCCCTGGCCCGATCACACCACCCGAGCCGGCGAATCCGCAGCCCGAGACGTTGGACTGGGATCTATGGCTCGGACCAGCCCCTTTTGCGACGTACCACCAGCTCCGTGCCGCCGGGACCTTCCGATACTTCCGCGACTACGGCGGCGGTACGATCACCGATCTTGGCGCGCACGAGCTGGACATCGCGCAATGGGGAGCCGGGCGCGATGCAACGGGCCCGGCGACGATCGTGGGCACTGGGAAGTTCGAACCCGGAAACTTCTTCGAGTCGCCGACCGAGTTCGACGTTCGGTACACCTACGATGATGGCCTCGAGCTGAGGCTGCGAGACAGCGCCGGGATCTGGACCGTTCAGTTCTTCGGCACCGATGGCGACATCCTCGTAGCTCCAGGGGGGATCCTGGAAGGCAGCAGGCAGGAGCTCCTCGACTACGAGCTCGGCTCCGGCGCGGTCGTTCTCGAGAGCAGTCGCGATCACCACGGGAACTGGGCCGATGCGATTCTCGACGGCACTCTTCCGATCTGTGATGTCGAGATCGGCCATCGGTCGGCGACGCTCTGTCACCTCGCGAACATCGCGATCGAAACCGGACGCGCGCTCAGGTTCGACCCAGTTGCCGAGCGGTTGATCGGCGATCCTGCGGCCGACATGTTGTTGTCACGTCCGTACCGACAGGGTTGGGAGCTTTGACGCGGTGATCTGGAAGGTTGCCGTGGTCGCCGGATGCGCGAGCCGGCCCGCGATCGAAGACCACCGTGTCGCAGCGACCTTGTAGTCGTAGCGGCTCGCTGTCCACCTCGGCGAAGCGAGGCTGTCCCTTCACAAACGCGTTGGGCGCGCGTAGGGGTGGTGCATGGACTCTGCGACCGACACGGAGATCGAGGCGCTACTCCGCGAGGTCTACGTGGGTGGTGGGTTCACGAGTCACGAAGATGCCGGACGTTTCGCGGGTGCGGCGGTGCGAGCGCGCGGGCAGGTGCTCGTGGAGCGTGCGAAGGATGGCAGGCTCGCGGGCATGATCGTCGTCGTGCCACCGCGATCGACCGAGCGGCGGATCGCCACCGACGAGGAAGCGGAGCTCCAGCTTCTCGCGGTCCGTGGTGACCAGCGACGGGCCGGGCTTGGACAGCGGCTCGTCGTGGCGGCTCTAGAAGTGGTGGTCGCTTCGGGCGCGAAACGGTGCGTGCTATGGACACAGCCGACGATGCACGCCGCACAGCGGCTCTACGAGCGCTGCCACTTCGTGCGCGAAGCGGCACGCGACTTCGAGCGCGGCGGGCGGCGGCTCGTCTACGTGCACGCGCTCGCACGTGCGGGCTGAGAGTGTCCGGATACCGGACACTCATGTCCGCATCCCGGACGTCGTGGCACGACGTCACGGTGTGCTCCGTTTCTCCGAGCACCGAGGAACTTCCCCGGGCTCGCGTGCAGCTGCAGCCGAAACCGATAAATACGGGCAGGCGAGCGAACCGTCAAGGACGGATTCACAGCCATGCTCGCCCGATTTCTCTCTCGCAGTCCTCGCGGCCCCATACAGCTCGCCCATCGGTTCGCGCAAACACAGCGCGTGCGAACGAGCGAAGCCGCAAGGTCTGCGTTCCGGTGGCGCGCTGGCGTTCCAACTCGCGGCGCGGCGCTTGCTATTTGTGGGCGTATGAGACCAGTGCTTGTTCGCGACATCATGACGTCCGATGTGGTGACCTTCTTCGAGGAGCAGTCGCTGCCGCTCGTCGAAGATGTGATGCGGATCCACAAGTTCCGCCACCTGCCTGTGATCGACAGCGACCGCCGATTGCTGGGATTGATCACCGAACGGGATCTGTTGCGAGGACAGATCAGCGTGTTGACCGGTCTATCGGTCGACGCCCGGCGTGCTCGGCAGGAGCACATCAAGATTCAAGAGCTGATGACCCGGGACGTCTGGACCGTGCGTCCCGATGCGCTTGCCTCACATGCGGGGGAAATGCTGGCGGATCACCGGTTCAGTTGCCTGCCCGTCGTCGACGACAATCACGTGTTGTGCGGCATCATCACCGAACGCGACTTCTTGAAGTTTGCGATCAAGGCGCTGCGGGTCAACGACTGACGCAAGCCCTGCAAAATCCGGACAAGCGTCTCAGAGACGCTCTCGGGATCGAGCAGCCCGGCGAGCCGGCGAGCCCTTACGGGGTAAGTTCAAACCGCGAACACTCACGTTCAAACCGCCCTTAGGGGTTGTCGCGAACTCACGCGAACCTGCGCGAACCCTTAACCCTTACACGCGACGATCCCTTACACGCGACGATCCCTTACGGGGTAAGTTCAAAACCGCGAACCCTGACGGGGCGCTACTGGGTAAGTTCACTGGGTAAGTTCACACGCGACGATCCCTTACGGGGTAAGTTCAAAACCGCGAACCCTTACGGGGCGCGACGCGAACCCTTACGGGGTAAGTTCCAAACTGCGAACCCTTACGGGGCGCGACGAACCCTTACTGGGTAAGTTCAAAACTGCGATTACGAACCGCGAACCCTTACAGGGTAAGTTGGGTGGGAACGAACCGCGAACTGCAAACCGCGCGAACCCTTACGTAAGTTGGGTGGGAACGAACTGCGAACTGGACTTCCCCGCGCCCCTCGATCGCTCGCGGATCGTGTACGCGTTGTTCGGGCAGCTGCGGGCAAGGGCTTCGCCGTCCGGTCGTTGCGCGATCACCACACGAGGTCGATCACGTCGACCGATCCCACCGACGCGTACCGGAACGGCACGATGGAGTAGCCGACGCCCGCCGTCACCACGAGCGTCGTGGCGCCGAGCTGGTAGCGCCCGTCGACATACGGAGTCTCGATCCGCGCGAGCGGCACGTGCCACACGCCGAGCACCGGGTTGACCTGTCCCCCGTGGGTGTGCGCGGCAAGCACCAGATCGATCCGGTCGCGCGCCATCGCAGCGACCTCGCTGTCGAGCTGGTGGGTCACCAGCACCGAGACATCAGCGTCGGCGACCGAGGCGATCAGGGACTCGATCTCGTTGGCGGCCGTTCGTGCCGGATAACTGAAGGTCAGGAACACGACCGCGATCGTGCGCCCGTGATGATCGAAGCGCCGGACCTCGTTGTGCAGCATCGCGACGCCACGCGACTGCATCGCGTCGGACACCTCGTTGACGCTGCGCTGCCGGTCGACGTACGCGAAGTGCTCGTGATCGCCACGCACCGAAAATGTGCCGAGCCGGCTGCGCACCTGCGCTGCCGAGCGCGCGGCAGCGGCGATGTGGTTCGGCCCCATGTTGATCCAGTCACCGCCGGACAGCACGAGATCGAGCTGCTCGTTTCCGAGCCGCGCGGTCACGCCTTCAACGTACGCGGCGTCGGTGATCGTGTCCTGCTGGACATCGGCGATGAACCCGATCCGGAACCGTGGCGGGGGTGCAGCAGCCACGGTATCCTTGGTCACCTTGACCTCGTGGTGCCGCCAGTCGAGATCGTTGCGCTCCCACAGGATCCTCGCTGGTGTGTACACCGCGAATGCGCCGATCACGCCTAGCACCACGCCCGCGCGACGGCGCGTCATCCCGGGAGGTGCTTTCGAGAGCTTCCGGCGGACCCAGGCGACCACATCGATGACCACCAGGTACGGCATGGACTGCCCCACCACGAGCGCGGCCCAGAAGAACGGCACCACCAGGCCCCACGTAACCAATGCGTGCTCGGGTGGCCCCATCTGCTCGCCGCCGAGCACGAGCACTACGCCGACGGTCGAGAATGCAATCACGGGGTAACCGAACAGCAGCCACAGCACCAAGTAGCTCGCGATCGTCTGTCCACGTCGGCCGACGCCGAACGCCGCGATCGCGGAGATCACTCGGCGGCGGACGTACATGCCAGCCCCCACGAGTAGCGCCAGTGCGATCGCGAGCCAGACAAACCACATATCTCGATGTTGTGATGCAAAGTCCGGCTCCGGGGATACGGCATCCACATGCTCGTCGTCGAAGTGGATGACCCGGCGTGGATGTCCACATCTGACGTTGACCTACGCAACCGACGTGCAGATCGAATCGATCGGCTGTGCGAGCGGCCAGGAAATCTGACGATCACGGTGCCCGCGAGCGACCAGGAAATCTGACGATCACGGCACTCGCGAGCGGATCGATCATCGGTCGATTCCTGCGGGAATCGCTCAGCCGAGGTGACGCAGAGACAGCTCGAGCTGGCTGCGCACGGCGCAGGATCGAATCGATGTCCGCGACGTTGCACCGAGTGCGGCGGTCAAGTGGGTGTGGACCCCGGCCAGCACGTCCGTCCGTGCGCGATCACCCAGCGCGCGGTGGTCCCCCGATCGACGCCGTAGTACGCGGCGAGCTGATCGATCGTCAGGTTCGAGGCGGACACGGGGATAGTCATCGATGGCGGAGCGGTGTCCCTGCCAAGGGTTACGCCGTCTTGGATGCGGTCGGGAGGGCTCGAAACTTCCGTGCCTCGGTCGATTCTCATCTCAATGTCGCGGGTCACCCCGACGCAACCGACGACGGCGTCGACGGTGCTCGCGATCGTGGATCGATCGTTCTTGATCGTCGTACCCCTGTTGGTCATCTCCGTCACGCTGTGGAGCCCCGCGCTGACCGGGCTGTGGACCCTGATCGGGCTCGCGACCATCTTTGTGATCGGCGGGTTCGCGCTGCTCGGACAATCTGGGCGCGCGCCATGGCGAGGTGAGCTGTACGCGCTCATCACACTCGCGGCGGCGATCGGGGCACTGTGGACGATCGGACCGATCACCGGTGTCGGCGTGATGTTCGGCCTGTCGGTTGCGTGCGCGGGCGCGTTCCTGAGCGTTCGCGGTCTCGTCGCCGTGGTCGCCATCGCGATCCTCGCCATCGGTATTCGCACCCTGATCGGTGGCGCGGGCGGAATGCCGCTGGTCGACGAGCGCTACACGCTCGAGCTCGCGCAGTGGATCGGCGTCGGCATCGCCAGCCTGCTGTTGCTCGGCGTCACGCGGCGGATGCTGGGTGCGTTGTTTGGCTGGCTCGAACAGTCGTACGCATCCGCCTCGGAAGCGTACGAGCGCGAGATGCGGACGCGGCAGGAGCTCGAGAGCTCGCGGCAGCAGCTCGAGGAGCTCGCGCGGGTCGAGCTAGTCGGTCGGCTCGCAGGTGGTGTCGCACACGACGTGAACAATGCGCTCGCCGCGATCATGGCGGCGGCTGATGTCCTCGCCAGCGAAGTCGCGACCCCCGATCAGCGCCGCCGGCTCGCGGAGCTCGAGTCGGCGTCGCACTTCGCGGCGGATCTGGTTCGCGATCTGCTCTGGACCGGCCGCCGGTTCCCTACGTCGACGTCCGCGGTCGCGAACCTCGATGCCGTGACGCGCATCTGTCTCGAGCGCCTGGGTCGCGTCGCGCGCAAGATCACGGTCGACGTCCGGATCGACCCCGCGATCGACCTCGCGGTCTCGGCCGAGCATCTCGAGCAGATCCTGTTCGGCCTCGTGGTCGGAGCTGATCGTTGTGGCGTCACCCGGCTCGCGCTCACCGCGACACCCATTCCGACCACCATCGCTCCGAGCCGTGTGGCTATCGGGTTCGCGAGCGTCGCGGGAGGGCAACCGCTAAGGGTCGGGTCGCGCGCGATGCAGGCGCAGTTGAGTATCTCGGCTGCACGCGAGCTCGTCAGTCAGTACGGCGGCACTCTCGAGACCCGAGATGCGGAAGAGTTCTCGGTCGTCACGATCGAGCTCCCAGTGGCGCCGCGCCACGCCGATGCGACTCGCGTGGTCGCACCGACGATCCGAACCGCCCTTGTCGTCGAGGACGAACCGATGGTGTTGCGCCGTTTGTGTCAGCTCGTCGCGCGCCGCGGCTACGAGGTGATGAGCGCGAGCACCGTCGCAGAGGGAATGCTGCGCCTACGAGAGGGGCCCGACCTGCTGATCACCGACCTCCAGCTCCCCGACGGCTCGGGCGAGGAGATCGCGCTCGCTTCGTACGAGGCGGACCCGAAGCGGCCGATCGTCGTGTGCTCGGGGTTCTCCGCCGAGGACGTACGACGCGGTCGCCTCCGAGATGCGCCGCTGACCTTTCTCGCGAAGCCGTTCACGACTGCGGACTTCGAGGCGGCGATCTCGTGACCACGCTGCAATTCTATGCGCCGGTCCTCGACGCGCTCCGAGCGCGAGTTCGTCACACCATCGACCTCGCGGCCTTTGCCAGCGGAGCGTTGGGCGTGTTGATCGTCAGCATCGACCTCGCGCTTGGCACCTCGAGCGAGTCTGTCGGTTCGCTCGCGGTGCTGGTCGCGATGGCAACACTCGGACTTCTCGGCCTGAAAGGGCGCGCCCCCTGGACGCCGCTCGCGTTCGTGGGGCTCGCCCTCGTCGGGAACCCGGTCTATCTGCTGAACTCCGGGGCGTGGTTGGGCCTCGGCGTGATCTATGTGATCACGACGGCGCTCGCGTTCCTGTTCCTGTCTCCACGCTGGTCGTGGGCCATCAGCATCGCGCTCTCGAGCACCCCGATGATCGTCGGGCTCGCGTCCCATTTCGAGATGGTCCCCCCGGCGGGCTCACTCGCGCTCGAAGACCACCGCCAGTGGTACCGGGCGGCGATCGCCTCCGTGACCGCCATGATCGCCATCGCGTTGCTCGTGCGGTTCACGATGCGGAAGCTGATCGACGCCCGTCGCGATCTCGAACACGCGATCGTCGCCGAACGCGAGCAACACCTCGAGCGCCAGCGCGTCGAGGACGATCTCGCACGCGCGCGTCGCGCGGAGTCGATCGCGCTGCTCGGAGCGGAGGTTGGCGCGGACATCGGCGCCGCCCTCTCGATCGTCGCGGCGAAGGCCCACGAGCTCGCCGCGGAGCTGCACGGTGCCGATGCCAAGGACTGTCTCGACGATATCCTCGATGCGGCCACGAACGCGAGCAGCACGATGCGTTCGCTCACCGTGTTCTCGCCGGACCGCTATGTCCCGACCCGCGGAAACGCCGCAGATGCCGTGCGCTCGTTGCCCAAGCTCGTCCGCCGCATGGTCCCGTCCCGCATCACATTGGAGGTCGTCACCGACGAGGATGCGTGGGTCGGAATCTCCTCCGCCGATCTCGTTCGTATCCTCGCCAACCTCGTGTTCAACGCGCGCGACGCGATCGCGGACGCCGGGACGATCGCCGTGTCCGTGGCGCGCAACGGTTCGCACGTCGAGATCACGGTGCGTGACTCGGGCAGCGGCATGAGCGACGAAGTCGTCGCACACTTGTTCCAGCCGTTCTTCACGACCAAGGCGTTGGGCCGTGGGACCGGGCTCGGCCTGGCGACCACGAAGGTCTACGTCGAGCGCGCCCATGGAACGATCAGCGCCGAAACCATGCCCGGACAAACGACGTTCCTCATTCGCCTGCCGTATCTGGCCGCCGAACGCTGACGCGGGGAAGCGGTGTCCGCGCGATCCAGCCCTCCGACGTAAGGGCCCGATCGTGATCGTGGTGTCGTCGCCTGCCGTATCTGGCCGCCGAACTGACGCGGGGAAGCGGCATCCGCGCGATCCAGCCCTCCGACGTGGCGCCCAATCGTGATCGTCGTGTCGGGTATCGGTAACGAGCGCGCGCGTGCTCGGTCGTTGCCCAGTCCGTGCCATCGGAGCTCACCCGCTCGACTCGTGCAACACCGCCGAGCACGGCACGCTGGTGCTCGGTGCAAACCTCCAGCTCGTTCAGACAGCGGCTCCGGCAGATCCGTGCTGTTGCGCGATGCGATTTCCCCGAAGAACGAAGCTGCGCGTCGGCGACGCGTCAGTTGGAGACGTCGGTTCTGAATCATCTGAAGACCTCGAGGTCATGCGCATGCAAGACCGGTCAACGACAGACGACAGACCGCTCAGGGACAGACGACCGCGGTCAAGGCGTTGTGTGACACGTGGGTCCAATGCGAGCTGCCGTTCGCGACAATGCTTCCCTCGCCCCACGTGATTGCATCGGGCACGTCGTACGGCGACAAGAACAGCGTTCCGACGAGCACCGAGACCCCGTCGCGGAATACGGCGACCGCGTACGTCGTGGTGTTCACCTCGATCCGGTACGAGTGCACCACGTCGTTCGTCGCTGCGGTGTGTGGCGTGTCTCGTGTGCTCTCCGCGGTGAGCATGAAGATCTCGCCATCTCCGATGAACAAGCTGTTCTTCATGTCATTCGCGAGCGAGAAGTTGATCATGGTACTCGTCCGGCTGTTGGCCTGGCTCGTTCCACCGCCGTAACGCACGCGACCTTCGATCACGAGCATCGCTGGCATCGTCAGTACCGTGGTGTGCGCGAAATACAGGGTTTCGCCGTCGGAGTTGTTGCCGAGCGTGAGCTCGCCTGACGCGAGCACCGGATCTTCGTCCGAGGTATCGACGAGCGTCCACGGGACGCACGAGATCGTGTTCGGGGGTACGCCCGAGGAGGCATCCCACTCTGAGCGTGTGGTCGGTCCGGCATCGGGGAGAGCATCCGCCGCCGCGTCCGCCGCAGCATCGTCGACAGTGGGTGCATCGGCCAGACGGCGAACACCATCATCGCCGCAGGCTGCGATCAGGAGGAGGACGAGAACACGCCGCATGGAGCCAGCATGGCATTATCAGTCGCTTGAAACTTGAATAGAGACGCTGAGTCCCGAGGTCTGGCGCGGTTCGTGAAACTGCTTTGCCTCATGGAAGGTCGGATACTCGTGCTGTTGATCGTGGGTTGTGGCTCGCAGTCGCACCCATCGGGTTCGTCTGGGGCTCCCAAGTGTGCCGACGTGGCTCGCCACCTAACCCCAGTGTTCACCTGAGTTGATCCGAGGTCTTGAATCGTCGATCCGGTTCTGATCTGCTCGGTCGGTGGCGGAATCCCATCCAATCGAGCTCCGAATACGTGTCGTTGCTGCGTACGAGTCGGGCACCGGCAGCTATCCCGAGATCGCCTCGCAGTTCGACGTAGGAGAGGCTTCGGTCAAACGGTGGGTTCGGTTGAAGCGCCGCCTCGGCAACGTGGGCCCAACGCCAAAAGGTGGCGGCACGCCTTCGACTGTCACGTTGGCCGAGATCGAGGCAGCCCTTGAGAAGGTCCGGGACGCGACCGCAGGCGAGTTGACGGCTGAATTGAATCGCCGCCGAGCTCGTCGTTATCGAGTTCACGTCTCGAGCACCAAGCGCGCGCTTCGCCGACATGGCTACGTTGTAAAAAAAAGCGCAGACGGCCACTGGAGAGTCTGCGCCCCGACGTTGCGGCCAAGCGTACGGCGTTCCTGAGCAAGATCCGCCGAATCCCGATCGACCGGCTCGTGTTTCTCGACGAGTCCGGCATGAACGTCGCGATGAGTCGTAGCCATGCCTGGGTGAAGCGCGGCGAAGAGTTGATCGATCGCGTGCCGATGAACTGGGGCAAGAACCTCACGCTGCTCGGTGCGATCCGTCTCACAGGATGGGTCGTCCTAACGAGCATGTTCGAAACCGCGAACAAGGACCGCTTCGTCGCCTGGCTGAAGGCCAAGCTGCTGCCCAAGCTTCGTCGCGGCGACGTCGTAGTGATGGACAACCTCCGCGCTCATCACGACGCGCGCGTCGCTCCCGCCTGTGCAGCGCGCGGAGTCAGAGTGATCTATCTGCCGCCGTATTCTCCGGACTTCAATCCGATCGAGTCAGGCTGGGCTCTCCAGAAGCAGTACGTCCGCCGAGTAGCACCTCGTCACCCGGACACCCTTCGACGGGTCGCCCGACGCGCACGCTACCGAGTCACGCAACAACATTGTCGCAACTGGTTCGCTCATTGCGGCTACCCGGCTCAACCCAGGTGATCTCTGGGGTTAGTTGCGATAGGGCCGCTCGATCAGTGGATCGCCAGCGCTCGCGCCGACGGCACACTCCCAGTCGCCAACCGCACCGACCGCGATGGCATCGAGCACCTCTTCCGCGGCTCCTGCGGCGAGGACTGGCCGATCGCGTATCGCCGTTGCATCGTCGCGCAGGCCACGTGGTCCTCCCTCGAGACCGAGTGCGGCGAGAACAAAGTGTGGTCGTATCACCCCACAGAGTGATTGGTTGGATACGCGTTCGCGACAGCGATCGCGGCCGGAGGACCCATACGGGGTAAGTTATGACCTGGCGGATGTAGCCGGATAGCGCCGCGGCAAACTCCGGTCGGATTTGTACCCGACACATTGTCCGGTGTTCGAACGGATACCGGACGCGTTGTCCACGCACCGGAAAACAGATACCGGACGTGTTGTCCGCGCACCGGACAACAGGATCTCTCCCGCCGAGCCGGACTCTACTCGAGCGACGATCGCGCTCCCCGGCGACATTCGGCTCGAGCAACGATCGCGCTCCCCGGGCGAATTCTCGCGCCGCCGAGCTAGTTCTTGGGCGGATTTGGGTTGGTGGTGGTCGGAGCACCCGCAGACGTTGAAGCGGGGGGTGGACGCGTCGGTTGCTTGCGTGGTTCCTCGACAGGAGGCTTCGCACCGATCGGATGGCTTCCCGCCGCGACCGTCGGCGGCTTGGGTGCGGGAATCGCATCGCTGTCGGCGTCGAGCTCGACGAGCACGTTGTCCACCTCGTCGTCGAGGATGTCGAGCCTCGGCTTCGTGGAGGCAGGCTTCGAAACGATCACGGCTGCCTGATCCGATTCGCCGGGCTTGACGAACATCGCCCACACGATGTTGGTGGCGACGTGTTGCGCGATCGCGTCGACGCCGACCACCTCGACGATCAGCTCGGGCGACATTTTGCCCTGGGTGAGGCTCGTCTCGATCAGCGTCGTCGTGATCCCTTGGGGCATGCTCTGCACGAGCACGTGCGCGGTCATGTGCTCCACGACGTCTTTCGGCGCGATCACGCCGGTCGCCAGACCGGCCGACAGCATGCGGCGCACCCACTCGCGCGCGGAGCCTTCCTCTCTCGGGATGCCGTCGCGGATCCCGAAGCGGTCGCTCGCCGACGCGATGCACTCCCAGATGAGGTGGCTCGGCACTTTTTCTGCGAGGAGCTCGACCGAGACAACATCGACGATCGCCTTGTGGCTCATCGTGCCGGATGCGAGCGTCGCGTCGATCACCCGAACCATGACATCACGCGGTAGCGAGGACGTGAGCACTGCCGGCGTCGCGTGGTGGAGGATGTCCTGTTCGTCGAAGATCTTCGTGTCGAGTCCTGCGTGCAGGACCGCTGCAAACCATTCGTCACGTGGCGTCATGTGCCCTCCGAACCACCACGATACTCGGGAGTGACTTGCGAGGTCACCGGGATGCGCTGACCTCTCGTTTCGCTCAGTCGTTCGCTCGCCTGGGTCGACTCGCTGGTTTTCGCGGGTTCATCGAGACGCTCGGTTAGCGCGCTCGTCGAGGCGCATCGTGGATTCGGGGCCTGCTCGAGGTCAGGCAGGCTGAGGACCCGTTCGTCTGCAATGGGGATGCGAATCGTAGCTGGGGTAATGCTACTCGCGTGTTTGGGCTGTGCCGACAATCAGCTCGCGCCCTCCACAACCAGGGTGTATCGAGCTACCGCCTTGGCAGCGCCATAGGATCTCGTCGCCCGGTCTTCGCGCGATCGGGGGACGGGTGTCTGGAAGAGCGGTTGTTCTGGACCAGCGTTCCTTGGTGAGGTCTCGATGCCCGCCCCAACGGCGACGACTGCGGAGTCGTTCGACGAGATGGTTCGTGAGCCCGCCAGAGTGTCGCCCCAGGCCGCCGCACCGAAGAACAGCGCGGTGTGCCAGATACGAGCGAGGGTGCCTGTTGTGGCAGACTCGTCGTCATGGCGGCGGGATCTAGCGTCGCGGACGCATGCCCCGACCCAGCCACGATCGCGGGGTTCGCGGATCGCGCTCTCTCGGCAGCGATGGCGGCTCGGGTCGAACTGCACTTCGCGGACTGCGATGATTGTCGCACGCTCGTCTTCGCACTGGCCTCGGGCGACCACGCCGTTGCCGCGAGACCCGCGACCGATCCGCCCGAGCTGACGAGCGTCGGACGATTCCAGATCGATCGCGCGCTGGGCCAGGGCGCGATGGGCATCGTCTATCGCGCGCGCGATGTCGATCTCGATCGGTTCGTCGCGGTGAAGGTGTCGCGCAGCCGATCGCGCCTGGATGTGGCGGGCGAGGATCGACTCCGGCGCGAGGCCCAAGCGCTCGCGCGGCTCGTGCATCCGAACGTGATCGCGATCCATGAGATCGGGCAACACGATGGACGCGCGTTCGTGGCAATGGAGTACATCGACGGCCCGACGCTCGATGTATGGGTGGCGCAGCGTCACCCGGTGTCCGAGGTGCTGGACGTTCTCGTCGGTGCGGCCCGCGGACTTGTGGCAGCACACGCGGTCGGTCTGGTGCACCGCGACGTCAAGCCGACGAACATCTTCGTCGCCGCGGGCACCGCGAAGATCGGCGACTTCGGACTCGTTCGCTACGGAGCGGCCGAGGACGTGCGCGCGCCGGCCGAGGGTTCGGAGCTCGGGATGACCTTGAGCATGGCCGGCTCGATCCTGGGAACGCCCGCATACATGGCCCCCGAACAACTTCGCGGCGAGGTGGCGACGGAGGCGAGCGATCAGTTCGGCTTCTGCGTGACGATGTTCGAAGCGCTGTATGGTTCGCGGCCCTTCACGGGCACCACGCTCGCCGAGCTTCGTGCGGCATTCGAGCACCCGGTGGTTCCAGAGTCGACCACGGTCCCCAGCTGGATCGCGAAGGTGGTGCTGCGCGGACTCGCGGTGGAACCGGCGCACCGATGGCCGTCGATGAATGCACTCGTCGCGGCGCTCGAGCACGATCCGGTGCTCGCGCGGCGCAAGCGAGTGCGGCAGGTGGCGGTCGGCGCGGTGATCACGGTGTTTGCCGGCGTCGCGGTCACTGCCGTCGTTCGCGACGACGCGGCAGGCGAGCCGCCGTGCGCGGGGTTCGAGGCCAAGCTCGCCGGGGTTTGGGATCCGCGGCGCGCGGTGCAGCTTCGCGCGACGTTTGCCGGGACCGCGTTGCCGTACGCAGCCGATACGTTTACGCGCGTCGCCACGCAGCTCGATGCGTATGGCCACGGTTGGGTAGCCGCTCGGGTCGATGCATGCGAGGCGACGAGAGTCTCTGGCGATCAGTCCGAAGCACAGCTCGAGCTGCGCATGGCGTGCCTCGACCGGCGCCTCGTGGATCTCGAAGCGCTCGTCGACGTGCTCGGGACCAGCCCCAATGCGAGCGTGATCGATAACGCGATCACTGCGACACACGCGCTCGCGCCGCTCACGGATTGCGCGAACCTCGACGCGCTTTCCCAGGGGATCCAGCTTCCGGCCGATGCGTCGGTGCGCGGCCGTGTCGCCGAGCTCCAGCGAACACTCGGCACGGTCACCGCGCTGTACGAGACCGGCCAGTACACGGCGGGCCTGACCTCGGCGCGTTCCGTCGAGGCGGCGTCGAGACCGCTCCAGTTCGCGCCGATCCTCGCCGAGGCGCTACATCTTCGTGCGCGCCTCGAGCATGCGAGCGGGGATGCCACCGCCGCGGTCGCGACGTACGAGACGGCGATTCCCGTCGCCGCCGACGCGCGCGACGACGTGCGAGTTGCACAGCTGTGGGCGGATCTCGTGCACGTCCTTGGCTCGCTCGCTCGGGTAGACGACGCGATCAAGCTGCGTCCTGCGGCCGAGGCCGCGTTCAAGCGTGCGGGCAGTCCACCGGCCATCGAGATCAAGCTCCTCACCAGCTACGGCGACGTCTACACCGCGCAGGGGAAGCCGGCGGAAGCGCAGACGCAGTACGAACGCGCGCTCGCGATCAATGACAAGGCTCTCGGTCCTACCGATCGTCGATTCTCGGGCACGATCCTCAACAACCTGGGGATCGCCCAGCAGCAACAGGGCGCGTACGCGGAGGCGGTGCATACGTACCGGCGCGCGCTCGAGATCGACGAGGCTGTGCTCGGCCCCGATCACCCGATGCTCGCGATGGTGCTCGTCAACCTCGGTGTCGGTCTGGCCGAGGCCGGCGACTACGACGGGGCTCGCCCGTACGATCTGCGGGCTCTCGCGATCCTCGAGAAGTCGCTCGGTCCGGACCACCCCAACGTCGGTGCCGTCGTCGACAACATCGGCGCCGGGTATCTCTCGCAGGGCCGCTACGACGAGGCACGCCCATATCAGCTGCGGGCCATCGCGATCTTCGAAGCGTCCAAAGGGCCCGACGATCCGTTTCTCGCCGGCGCGCTGGCGAATCTCGGCGTGGCGTACCACGCGCAGGACAAACACGAGGAAGCGCGGCAGGCCGCACTGCGCTCGCTCGCGATCTACACGAAGGCGAGCGGTCCGGACCACCCCACCGTGGCAACGCCGCTGCTTCTGCTCGGCGCCATCGACTCGGCGCGGGGCGAGCACCAGACCGGGCTCGCCTCGTACCAGCAAGCGCTCGCGATCTACGAGAAGGCCCTCGGTCCCGCGCATCCCGACGTGGCCACTGCGCTGACAGGCATCGCGCAGGAGTCGCTTGCCCTCGGACGCATCCCCGCCGCGAGGACCGCCGCCGAGCGTGCCCTGTCGATCCGCGATCAGCCCGACACGCCGGCGTTCGAGCTCGCCGAAACGAGGTTCGTCCTGGCACGCGCGTTGTGGTCTGACGTCAGCGCACGACCGCGTGCTCGCGTGCTCGCCGAACAAGCGCGCGACGGGTTCGGCGCTGCCGCCGGCGCCGGGGCGAAGTCGCTGGTCGAGGTCACCGCCTGGCTCGATCCGGCACGGCGCTAAGAGCTCGCTCGATCAACAGCCGCGCACGCGGTTCGTTTGGCGCCCATGCGCACCCGGTTGGCGTGCATGCAGGTGCGCCCACCGCGTATGAGTCCCCAACAGCCAGATGGCCATTCGCTCGGTGTGTCCACATGAAGTTCTCTCGCTCGATCCAACTGGTGCTCCTCCTCGCGTTCGCCGGATGCATGGACCGAACCCTGGCGGCGCGCGCCGTCGATGGCGGCCACCACCTGATCCCGTGCGGTGACACCGTGTGCGATCCGACGCGCGGGCCGATCTGCGTCGACGGCAACACCTTGCGTACGTACACCACGTGGTGCAACGGCGAGAGCTGCACGTATCCATCCAACGACGTCGACTGCGGCGCGCTCGGCTGCTGCGGCGATCACTGCTGCACGCTCCCTGCAACGAGCACGAATCGGCATGGTGGAGGGTAAAGGCGTTGTTGCTGCGTGGCGATCAGATCACCACGTGTCGGCGCGCACGATGCGTTTTGCGCCCGTTTGCGCCCGACATTCCGAGCCAGACAGTGTCGCCCTCGATCACGACGAACGTGGCCGGGCCGAGGTCGACCTGGTTCCAATCGTGATGTATCGACCCGGTGGTGCCGACAGCGAGGATGTCACGGTCTGCGCCGTGCGATGCATGTCAACGCAGTGGAACGCGAGCTCGTGCACGACGCACGTCGGTGTGCACAGCACGACGCCATCGCCAGCAGCGGCGACGTAGGTCGCGTTTCGACCAGGCGACGGACCGCAGCCCCCGAGGTGACGCTCGCGATCGGCGACCACGCACCGTTGGAAAGTGCACGATCGTTCCACCATCGCCGACCGCCATGAGCTCGCCATTGCCGGCTGCGAACACCGAGCGTAGCTCGAGACTCTCGACGCCAATTGAAGCGTCGGTCCACCCCAGGTACTGCGGAATCAGACGGCACGACGCGGTGGCCGAACAACAGATCGCTCGACCGGGCAGAACAATGCGTTCACGGCGACGCCGCACTTGATCTCGGCCGACACCTGCGTGAGGTACCTGACAAGGTCGTCGGCGCGACCGCGGCACCGGTAGACATTTCCTTCGCGCGAAGCCTCTGACTCGCGTGATCACCAGACGACAAAGTTCCGAGGCTTCGTGGTCGTTGGTGGCCTGCGTCGAGCATGCTCCCCGACGCACCAACACTCAGGGCTCGCATTCGCAGACAAACGGTTTTGGCTCGTCGCAGTAATCATCATCGTACGCGCCCCCGACGTACAGCTGCGCGCAATCCTGCCCCGGGTCCAGCGACGGATCGCCGCCGTTGTTCGGCTCACCGCTCATCCACCGCGCGTAGAACGAGGTCGATCCGGTGACCGTTATCCACGTTCCTTCGGTCAGTTGGTCCGAGAGGCCGACCCACGTTTCGTTGTTGTGGGTGGCGACGATCGCGACGGCTTCGGCGTCGTCGTCGGGGATCGCCAAGTATCCACCCCGTATGCTGCAGCTCGTGACCGCCTCATTCCACGACAGGTCGACGGTCGAGACCACGTACAGATGCGCCGAGAGCGACGGAAGTGGTGCAAAGCCCATGCATCGTGGCGCATCCGGCAAGGCAGCATCGGCCGGTGAGTCGACGAGCGCGTCAGCCGGCGGATCCACTTCTGCATCGATCGGCGCGTTGCGAAGACAGACCTGGTCGTAGCACCAGAGTCCGTCCGGGCAGGTCGACGCGGAGGTACATGGAATTCCGCTGCGCGGAGCGGGGTCAAAACATCCGACGAGGACAAGAAACACCGCGAACCGCACGTTCCTTCTGTTTACCCCGACGCCTCGAATACGCGCGGCCAACGATCGTGACGCGAGCGCGCGCGCCCGGGCGTACGGATCCAACGGAGCCTGCGCATATCGCGCAGCCGTAGTCGTGTCGAAGAATGCCCAGTACGGTGCCTGCAATCGGGTAGCCTGAGGAGGATGCGGTTCGCGGCAATCGTGGCTATCGCACTCCCCGCGTGCGGGCGGCTGGGCTTCGAGCACAGCTCCACGGATGGCTCGGTCGATGGGCCGATCGGTTCGCAATTCTGGAGCACGGTCGCGGTCGGTTCGACACATACGTGTGCGATCGCGGCGGATCGAGGACTCTGGTGCTTCGGTCGCGGGGGCTCAGGGCAGCTAGGTACGGGCGACCAGCCCTACATTGCGCTTCCGCGACGCATCGGCACGGAGTCGTGGCGGCAGGTCGCTGTGGGATACACTCACAGCTGCGCGATCCGGACAGACGACACGCTCTGGTGCTTCGGGTCCGCAGAAAACGGTGCTCTCGCCACCCCGTTCGATGGCGCTGTTACGGAGCCGCGTCAGGTGCCGGGGTCGTGGCGGCAAGTCTCGCTCGGTGACGAAGGCACCTGTGCGATCGATACAGACCAGCGCTTGTGGTGTTGGGGGAAAAACGCGAGCGGCGAGCTCGGAGTCGGTGACATCGCTATTCGACGTGTACCCGTGCAGGTCGGGACCTCGACGTGGCTCCACATCTCGCTCGGTGTGGAGTCGGCGTGCGGCATCCAATCGAATGGATCGCTGTGGTGTTGGGGCGAGAACAGCTCATTCCAGCTCGGCGACGGCACCACCACGCGGCGCCTGACCCCGGTGCCTATCGCGATCAGCACCGAGTTCCGCGCCGTTTCGATCAACACCACCCACGCGTGCGCGATCACGATCTCGGGCCAGGTCCAGTGTTGGGGCCTCAACGCAAACGGTCAGCTCGGCGACGGTACCGTCGACGAGCGCTCGACCCCGACGCCGATCGCAAGTGACATCGGGCCTGCCACCTCGCTCGCTGCGGGCTCCGAGCACACATGCGCTGCAACGGCCGAACGGTTGTGGTGCTGGGGTGCCGCAGACGCCGGTCAGATCAGTGGCGTCACACGCCCACGCCAGGTGACTCCGGTGGAGGTGGGGCCGCTTGTCATCGATGCCCTGTCGAGCAGCGATACCACGACGTGTTTCGTCGATCGCGCGACGACGCTGTCGTGCATGGGCGGCAACCTGTGGGGGCAAGCGGGCCAGGCGCCGGGCGTGGTTCAACAAGTCGAACGCGCGGACATGCGCTCGGACTGGACCTCGATCTCTGCGGCGGACTTCTCGGCATGCGGCAAAGCGGGAGGCCAGCTCTGGTGTTGGGGGACGGGTGAATATGGAAAGATCGGTGACGGGGCCGAGGTCGACCGGCAACAACCGGTTGCGGTTTCGGCCGGCGGCCTCGACAACGTCGTGATGAATCCATTCGTCGCCGCGGGCGCGAGCGCTGGACGGATCATCTTGTGGGGATACGACTACTGGACCGACGGCTTGGCCCTCACTCCCCGCGACGTCGCCGGTGGGACCGACATCGCGGTTGGCACCGATCACGTGTGTGTGCTCCAGGCCGGCGGAGCGATCGTGTGTCGCGGTGACAACAGCTTCGCGCAGCAGGGGAACGGGACACAGGCGACGTCAACGAGCACGACCCACCCCGGGCCGTGGACCGACGTGTTCGCCGGCTACCTGGGGACCTGCGCGACGACGGGCAGCACGTTGTCCTGTTGGGGTGATGGCATTCTGACCGGGACCGGAACCATGTCTCTTCGCCTCACACCGACCGTCGTGAATGGCATGCCGAGCTCCATCAACACGATCGAGTTCGGCACCAGCTTCGCCTGTGCTCTCGCTGCGGGCGAGCTGTGGTGCTGGGGCGATAACGAGGAAGGTCAGCTCGGCGTTGTGGGACCCGCGATGAGCTTGGTGCCCGTGCGCGTCGGGACGCGATCCGATTGGGTCGACCTGGCACTGGGCGACCGCCACGCGTGCGCGATCCCGAGCGACGGCACGCTGTGGTGCTGGGGGCACCAAGACGATGGGCAGCAGGGCGGGCGCTCGACTGACAGTGTGCCGATGCCCAGACAAGTCGACACGGCGACGGATTGGCGCGACGTTGCATGCGGTTTTCACTTCACGTGTGCGATCAAGGTCGACGGCACGCGCTGGTGCTTCGGGTCCAACTATTCGGGCGAGCTCGGCAACGGCCGTTCCTGGCTCGAGGCACCCGTGCCCATCCGTTAGGTCGAGCCTCGCCGAAAGTTGCGGCCGCGGTTCGCGGGTGATGATGGTCGGAATACCGTTTTCGCTTCGCGCGGCGACGCGCCTCGTGGTACCGCGCGCGCCATGCGTTGGATGCTCGTGCTGGCAATCGTTACCGCAGCGTGCGGTGGTGGCGACGATGGTGGAAACTGCGCGGTTGGCGCGCTCGGCTGTCCATGCACCGCGGGCGGTGGATGCGATCAGGGGCTCGAGTGCGATCAGGGCGAGAGTCGCTGCGAAGTGATCGGCGGTTGTGCCTGCGATACATCAGGTGATTGCCAGGGCTCGTGCTCCTGCGATCCGGACTGTGGAGGCGGTTCCGGTTCCGGTTCGGGTTCCGGTTCAGGCTCTGGCTCGGGATCTGGTGGCGGCAACAACCGCACGATCTGCACCGCAGGCACCTCGGGCTCGTGCACCGATGCTCAAGAGATGTGGACGGGCTCCGAGTGCTGCGTCGATGGCGTCAGCGAATGCACCGCCGGCACGTCGGGCTCGTGCACCGACGCGTTCGAACACTGGACCGGGTCGGAGTGCTGTGTCGAAAGCGTCTCTCTGTGCGCCGCCGGTACCTCGGGCTCGTGCACGGATGCGAAGGAGCACTGGACGGGCTCCGAATGTTGCGTCGAGTCCGTAAGTTTTTGCGCCGCCGGCACGTCGGGCTCGTGCACTGATGCGACGGAACACTGGACGGGCTCCGAATGTTGCGTCGAGGGCGTCGCACATTGTGTCGCCGGCACGTCGGGCTCGTGCACAGACGCGCTCGAGCACTGGACGGGCTCCGAGTGCTGCGTCGAGAACGTCTCGCTCTGCGCGGACGGAACCTCCGGCTCGTGCACCGACGCCGTCGAGCATTGGACCGGATCGCAATGCTGCGTCCAGAACGTCGATCAGTGCGTCGACGGAACCTCGGGCTCGTGCACGGATGCCCAGGAGCACTGGACGGGCTCGAAGTGCTGCGTCGAAGACGTGGTCGCGTGCGTCAACGGAACGTCGGGCTCGTGCACGGGCGCCGGCCAGCACTGGACCGGCTCGCTTTGTTGCCAGTAGCGCCAAAGGATCACGCCACATCGGTGAGTCGATCCCATGAACGTTCCATGACCACCACGCTGATCGCCATTGCGGTCGCGGTCGGCGCCTGTCGCGCAGAGCCCACGCCCGAGGCCCAGTCGCGGGCCTGCCTCGACGAGGCGATGCGAGCGCTTGCCACACCGCCATCGACTGCCGACCACGCAACGCTCACGTGCGCTGACCCGTTCGGTGATCACCGCTGCCGAGCAGCCTGGCGCACCGTCGCCGAGGTGCCGAGCGAGTCCGCCGTCGTCGTCGCCATCGACGCTTGCCACGCGACGATGTGCGCGCGCGTTGGTGACGCCACGTTGCAACTCTGCGCCGACCGGTCGAGCGCGACCGGCTTCGTCGGCCAGCTCGCCTGGGTCGAGCTGTTCCGCGCGGCGCTCGAACCCGAGCTCGGTCACACGCGAACAATGGCGCTGCTCGGGTTCTGGCAGGCCCTCATGCAGCCGAGCACGCCTCGGCCGTCGAGCACCGCACGGCCTGGCCCACCTCCATGACGCGAGAATTCTCGGCATCGACGACTGCGCCCACTCGCGTCCCGGCTTGGACCTGACGCAGAAAGCTCTCGGCAACGAAGGCTCGATTGCGGGGGGTGTTCGAGCACGGTTGGAGTCAGGAGCCGATACACTGTCCGGGTGAGGGTTCGGTTCGAGGACTGCACGCTCGATACAGATCAATTCGTCCTCGAGCGCGGAGGGAGGCCGGTGTCGATCCAGCCGCTCGTCCTGCGCTCGCTCGCATATCTCGTCGAGAATCGCGAGCGTGTCGTGAGCAAGGAGGAGCTCCGTAGCTCCGTTTGGGGAGGTGTCGTGGTCGGCCCGGGCTCGTTCAATCAAGCGATGTCGCTGCTGCGCAAGGCCATCGGCGACGACAGCATGAGCCCGTCGGTGATCAAGACCGTACGCGGGCTCGGGTGGCAGTTCGTGGCGAAGGTCGACAGTCTGCGCGAGCCAACGATCGGAGCTCCGCTCGCACTCGCGCACCAGGCACGCTCCGTGGTCGGGCGCGATGTCGAGCTCGGGCTCCTCGAGAGTGCGTTCGTCGAGGCCGTGGAGGAGGGCGCGGAGCTCTGCGTGGTCGAAGGCGAGCCGGGGATGGGCAAGTCCTCGCTCATCGAGGCGGCGGGCGAGCGCCTCGCGCGGCGCGGTGCGTGGGTCCTCGCGGCGACCTGTCGCGAGGACAAGGCGCGTGTTCCATTGTGGCCGTGGACCGCGGTCCTTCGCGCGATCCTCGAGAGCCCGTTCGTCGACGAGGCGCACGAGATCGGCGTGCGGCAGAGCGTGCTCGAGATGTTCCCGCAGCTACGCCCCACTGGAAACGTCGCTCCCCCATTGCGCGCGGAGTCTGCCGCGTCGCGCGTCACTCGGTTCGACGCCGTCTCCGAGCTCCTTGCTTCGGCGTCCGAGCGCCAACCGCTCGTGTTGTTGTTCGACGATCTTCACTGCGCAGATCTCCCGTCGCTGCGGTTGATCGAACATGTCATCGCGCGACTCGAGCGCCGGCCCGTGTTCACCTGTGCTACCCAGCGCAGCGCAGAGGTGCCGGGAGGGAGCGATGGCTTTGGGGTTCCGGGCGCGCGCCGGATCGTCCTCGGCGGACTGACACGGCGAGCGTCGGCGGAGCTGTTGCGCCGGCGCACCGGACAGGTGCCGACCGAGGCCCTCCTCGATGCCTCGATGCGCCTGACCTCCGGGAGTCCGTTGCTCCTCACGGAGGCCGCTCGGGTGATCTCGAGCGCGGGTGCGGGAGGTGCGCTCGTACGGCTCGAGTCTCGGTTTCGCGCGCCGGAGTCGGGCACGCTCGCGGTGCGCGGGTTCGTCGACGCACTTCCGGAGCCCGTTCGAGCGCTCGGCCGCATCGCCTCCGTGCTCGGACGTCGCTTCACGCTACGGAGGCTCGCGCTCCTCGCCGAACGCGACGCTGCCGAGTGCGTCGACCTGCTCGCGCCGATGGTCGACGCCGGTTTACTCGTGCGCGAAGGGCCGGACGATTACGAGCTCGCCCACGATCTGTTTCGGCACGCGCTATACGCAGCGTTGCCCGTGGCGGAGGCCGGCGCGCTACATGCGCGGGCCGCTCGGCTATTCGAGGAGGATCTCGACCAGGAGTCGCTGTTCCTCGCCGCTCACCACTACCACCTGGGTCTCGATCGCTCCGATCCCCTCCGCGCGTTCGACGTGCTCCATCGCGCCGGCGAACAAGCGTTCGCACGTGGTGCGTTCGAAGATGCGGGCGTCTATTTCGAGCAAGCGCGCACGGCGCGCGAGCGGGGACCGGCAGCCGGCGACGGCGCGACAGATCGATCGCGGGACGTCGCACGGCTCCTGGTTCGTCGGGGTCACGCGCTACGGTGTGCCG
>JBJXGN010000162.1:0-37645 GCA_046160585.1 Kofleriaceae bacterium | reverse complement strand
GGCTGCCCGCGCGACGACGAGGCGCAGCTCGCGCACGTTGCCCGGCCAGTCGTACTGCGTGAGCTTCGCGAGTGCGTCGGGCGTGAACGCTTGCGGCGGGTGGTTCGCATCGCGCGCCACATCAGCGAGGAACTCGTGTGCGAGCTGCGCGATCTGGCCACGTCGATCGCGCAACGGGACCAGCTCGAGCGTGATCCCGTTCAAGCGGAAGTAGAGATCCTCGCGGAACACGCCGCGCGCGATCAGCTCGGGCAGCGAGCGATGCGATGCCGCGATCACGCGTGCGCGCAACTCGATCGGTTCGACGCCGCCGACGCGATACACCTGTCGTGCCTCGAGCGCACGTAGCAGTTTGCCCTGTAGCTCGAGCGGCAGATCACCGATCTCGTCGAGGAGGACGCTGCCCTGCCCGGCCACCTCGAGGAGACCGGGCTTCGCGCGCGCGGCGCCCGTGAACGCACCCTTCTCGTAGCCGAACAGCTCGCTCTCGAGCAGCGTACCCGCGAGTGCGGCACAGTTGATGGCAACGAGCTCGCCGCCGCGCTCCGACAGCACGTGCAGTGTCCGGGCGAGGACCTCCTTGCCGGTCCCGGTCTCGCCGTGGATCAGCACCCCGACGCTGTGCTTGGCGATCCGTTCGAGGAGCTCCGTCTTGCCCGCGAGGCTCGGATCGCGAACCACGACCGCGGCGCGATGTGCAGCGTCGTCGGTGACGGCGGGCGCCTTGTTGGCGAGGACGATCAACGTGTACGGCCCGAGGCGCACGCTGTCGCCGAGCGGCAGCGCGAGCGACTGCCCCTTCTCGATCTTGATGTTGCCGACGCGGATCCCGTTGGTCGAGCCAGCGTCTTCGATCCGGACCTCGCCGCGCTCCACGAACACGCGCGCGTGACGGCGCGAGATCCGCGTGTCGGCGAGCGGAAGGCTACATGCCGGATCGCGCCCCAGGACGATCTCCCCGTCCGGTGGTAGCGGATGCGTGATCATCTGATCGTTGCCGACGACGAGGAGGTAGAGCGCCCCACCCGGACGGAAGGTGTCGCGCGAGAGCTGATCGGCCCGGTCCCCGACGGTCGTCTGGGATTGATCGTGAGGAACCCGCGGCATCCGGGATGATTGTCCACCATACTCGGGCTGGGATGAACGCGTGGGACACCCCGACTGTCGCGGAAGGCCGCGGTGGCGATGCCGCCTCCGGCGAAACGCCCTCGAAGCTCGGGCACTTCGAGATCGTCGGCCGGCTCGGCGCCGGCGGCATGGGGCTCGTGTTCGAAGGACGCGACGCGGTGCTCGATCGCCGCGTCGCGCTCAAGCTGATCCATCCGAGCGTCAGCGGTCACATCGCACCCGCGCGCCTGCTCCGCGAGGCTCAGGCGCTCGCGCGCCTCTCGCACCCGAACGTCGTGACGGTGTTCGAGGTCGGGATGGTCGGGGACAACCCGTTCATCGCGATGGAGCTGGTCGAGGGAACGACGCTCGAGCAGTGGATGCGAGAGAAGCGTGACTGGCGCGACGTACTGGACATGTTCATCGCCATCGGCCGTGGACTCGCGGCGGTCCACGCGCTCGGACTCGTGCATCGCGACTTCAAGCCGTCGAACGTCCTCGTCGACAAGACCGGTGTCCCCAAGCTCGGGGACTTCGGCCTCGTCGGCGCGACCGACGACAACGCGCCACCAGAACGCGGCGACCGCGGCGACGCCAGCACCGACGCGACCGACCGCATCGAGAAGTCGACACGGGGCTCGCTGACGAAGACCGGCTCGGTCATGGGCACGCCCGCGTACATGGCCCCGGAGCAGAAGGTCGGCGCGCTCGTCGATGCGCGCGCGGATCAGTTCGCGTACGGCAAGTCACTCGCGGAGGCGCTGCACGAACCGATACCGGCCGCGCTTGCGCCCGTGCTCGCTCGTGCGCAGGAGATCGTTCCGTCGGATCGATTCCCTTCGGTGGACGCGCTTCTCGAAGAGCTCGTTCGCATCCGTCGCGGCAACCGCAACAAGTGGATCGCCGCCGGCGCGTCGACCGCGGTGGTCGCGGTCGTGCTCGGTGCGTGGAGCTTCGGTCGCGCGCAGAGCACGGACGATTCGTGCCAGCGCCCGACCGATCGCGTATCCGGCGTGTGGAACGAACGACGATCGAGTGCGCTCGCTGCACACCTCACCGCGATCGATCCGGCCTTCGGCGCGCAGCGCTTCGCGTCGGCTCGCGCGGTCTTCAACGGCGGAGCTGATCGCTGGCTCGATCAGAACGTCGACGCGTGCCGGCTCACGCGTTCGGGACGCCAGTCCGATGCGCTCCTCGATCGCCGCATGGCCTGTCTCGATCGCGCGCTGTACGAAATGGACCAGACCGTCGGTCTCGTCGAGAAGGCGGCGAACCCGATCCAGCTCGACGAAGCGATGCGCGCCGTCTCGATGCCGATGCTCGACGAGTGTGCCGACGTCGAGGCGTTAACCGAGCGCCTCCCGCAGCCGGCGAACCCCGCGCAGCGTGCTGCCGCCGACGAGCTCGCACGAGAGACCGTCGACATCGACGTCATGCTCCGCACCGGCGGAACACGCACCGGCGTCTCGTCACGGGCAACGGCGGCCGTAGAGCGCGCGCGCTTGCTCGAACACCCAGGCACGCTCGCGCGAACGCTCCGCAGCCTCGCGCATGTACAGATGGAAGACGAGCTCGGTCCGCCCGCGATCCAGACGCTGCACGAGGCCATCCGGGCTGCATCGGCGGCGCACGACGATCGCGTCGTCGTCGAGCTCTGGAGCAAGCTGCTCCCGGTGTTCGTCGGACTGAAGCAGTACGAGAACGCGAAGCTCCTCCTTCCGGCCGCGGAATCGGCGGTCGCTCGCGCGACGCCGACGCTGGATTTGTCGAGCATGTTCGCGGAGGCGAAAGCGCAGGTCATCGCGGCCAACGGCGACGTCCCCGCAGCGCACGCGATCCTCACCGAGTCGATCACAAAGCTCGAAGCGGCGGGCGCTCGCGATCCGGGCTCGCCGCTCGCGCAGCGCTACATCGCGGTGAAGAACCGGGACGTGCTCCTCCATGCGCAGTCCAAGGACTGGGGCGAGATGGCGACGGGTATGCGCGCGCTCGTCGAGCTGACGGAAAAGGTATACGGAACGGATCACCCGCAGACCCAGCGCCTGTACTTCAACCTCGGCGTCGCTTACCGCATGCTGCGCGACACCGACGCCTCGCTCGCCGCGATGAAGGCGGCCGCACGTATCGGCGAGGCACGCGCCGCGCCGTCGCCGAACCTCGTCTCGACGATCCACGCGGTCGGGACGGCGCTGTTCCAGCAACGGAAGTACGAGGAAGCCGCGCAGTACTTCCGCCGCGCACTCGAGATGGGCCGTACGGTCTTGCCGCCCGGCGATCGCCGGCTCACGGGGCCCGTCGGTGACATGGGCGCGACACTGCTCGAGTTGAAGCGCCCCGACGAGGCGCGTGTACTGATGCAGGAGCAGCTCGCGCTGTTCGAGAAGACGCCCGTCAAGGGCGACATCAACTGGGCGCACTCGGTGTACAACCTGGGCGATCTGGAGTTCCGGACCGGCAACTTCAGCGCCGCGATCCCCCACCTCGAACGCGCGCACGCGCTGTACCTCGACGCCGGCGAAAAGGATCGATACGACGCCGACAGCGCCCTGGTGCTCGTCGCGGTCTGCCAGATCCACCTGAAGCAATACGCCGCCGCGCAGAAAACGGCCGACCGCATCCTCGCACAGACGGATTCCTCGTCGGAGATGCTCGCCGCGGCGCGATTCGCGCGCGGTCGCGCGTTGCACAGCCAGGGCAACCCGCAGGGCAAGGCCGATGTCCTCGCCGCACGCGTGGAGATGGTGAGGCTCGAGCTTACCGACAAGACCGCGGAGGTCGACGCGTGGCTCGGTGGTCAACGCGTCACCGGTGAAAGGCCGTAACCCCTCCTAGAGGCGTCACCGCTGACCGGATGTGCTTTCGAGTCCGTGTCGGCCCGCATGGACACCGGCCCGGTGCGCGCATACCTTCGCTCGCAATGACGAAGGTGCTATTTGTCGGAGTGTTGGCGTTCGTGAGTGCGTGTTCGCTCACGCTACAGAAAAGGCAAATGCCCTCGACGTTCGAGTACGCAGATCAGCCGTGCTCCACGTCGAACAAGTACTGGATCGCGGACGCCGTGATCGCTGGCGCCGCAGGCGCCGCGGCGCTTGGTGCACGCCTCTACGCCGATACCGCGCCGGAGAACGAGACCGCTTTGTACTCACTCGCCGGACTCGGCTCCGTGCTCGCGATCGTGCACCTCGCATCCGCGGGCAACGGCCGCGCGTGGGCAACGCGCTGCAGGGCGAAAGACGCCGAACCATCTCCGTGACGTCGCGGCCGCCCGCCGTCGGGATACCAGACTAGCTTCACGGCTGCGCGCCGCCATCGCCGGTCTCGCGCATCATGGCCATGGCGACGATGCTGATGACACTCGTGACGATGATGTAGAACGCCGGAGCCAGCGGGCTCCCCGTCACCTCCAACAGCCAGGTGATGATGACCTGGGTCGTCGCGCCGAAGATCGTCACCGTGAGCGCGTACGCGACGGAGATGCCGGCGGCACGAATCTCACTGGGAAACACCTCGGCCATCGTCGTCAGCGCCGCGACGGCGCCCGGAAGCGTGACGAGACACAGAACCGCGATCATCGTGGCCAACGAGAAGACGGACCGCGCATGCAGTACGTAGAGGAACGCGGGAATCACGATGACGATCGTGATCAACCGGGAGACGATCAGCGTGCGCTTGCGACCGAAGCGTTCGCACAGCGGGCCACCGATCATCGCGCCCACCACCATGAACACCCCGATGACGATCGGAGCGACGAGAGCGCTCGATGCGTCCATCTGGAGTGTGGTCATCGCATAGCTCGTCATGAACGTGAGGACGTACGTACTCACCGTCATGCACATGGTGACGAGCACGACGAGGACGAGCTCGCGTCCATGGTCGCGAATCACCGCGCGGAGCACACCGAGCCCCGACGTATGCGTTGGCGTCGGCAGGGTCTCCGGAAGTGCGCGCCGCAGGTAGAAACCGACGGGAACGAGGATCAGCCCCACGGCGAACGCCGCTCGCCATCCCCAGGTCGCGAGCTGCTCGGGTGTGAGAACAAGCGCCAGGCTGAGGCCAACGACGCCCGCGCCCAGCGTCGCGACGCCTTGACTGAGGCTCTGCAAGCTCATGTAGAGAGCGCGCTTACCGGGTGGCGCACTCTCGACGAGGATCGACGACGCAGTGCCTACCTCGCCGCCGAGGGCAACGCCCTGCACGAGCCGCGAGATGACGAGAAGGATCGGTGCGGCCACTCCGATCGACGCGTACGACGGCGTGACGCAAAGCCCGAGCGTGCCGACCGTCATCAGCACGATGGTGAGGAGAAGCGCCGGCTTGCGTCCGACACGATCCGCGTACGCGCCGATCCAGATCCCGCCGAGCGGACGCGTCAGGAAGCCGACGCCGAAAGTCGCGACGGAGAGCAGAAGACTCGCGAACTCGCTATCGGTCGGAAAGAACGCTCTTCCGACGTAGACCGCGAAGAACGTGTACGTGATGAAGTCGTAGAATTCGAGCGTGTTGCCGGCGAGCGTCGCGAGCAGCGCTCCCCTCGACATCTTCGGACCCGATTGCCCTCGCATACCATCACGGCGTCGGCTTGATGCCTATTCGGTGAGCTCGGCGACCAGTCCACCGATCGGACCTTCGCACTGCCGCGACGCCGGCCCCATCGCTTTTTCGAGCTCGGCCTTTCGCGCGGCAACAGTCGCCTTCAACGTCTCGCTCGACTCGGGATGATCCTTCCTCCACGCGCGTGCCGCATCGACCTTCTGCGATCCGTTCAACGCACGCAGGTCTCCCGAGACCATGTTGCAGTTGATGCCACCTTCTTTGAAGATCTCGATCACGCGATCTACGACGCTGACGACCACGGTCTCGTAGTCCTGCGGGCTGCGGATCGTGGTCGTAGCTTGCACACCTGCACACGCGACGAGGCAGGCCATCAACCATGCACGTTTCATGTCGGCAGTGTGCCGCACGAATCGCCCGACGAACACCCGTTGGCGGTGCGATATGGTCAGGACGACAACGCTCGTACCTGCATGACAAGCCCGCGCATGCGCGTGCGATCGACTTCGATCACACGCGCGATCCCAGTTGCTCCACGAGGTTCTGCCACCATGCTCGCGGCCAGGCGACCCGCGTGGTTGGCTCGTACCCGAGCTCGCGGCGAGCGCGGGAGCCGTCGACAACACCACCGAAGTGGAAGCGCCGCAGGTTGAGGTCGTAGCGGAACTCGAGACCGGTGACGCTCGCGCGAAGGCTGTAGAGTGGCGCCATCAGCGGCCCCGGGACGGGGATATCGATGCGTCCACTCTCCATGATCGCCTGGGAGAGCGGCAACGTGTCGGCCCCAGGGATGTTGAAGATTCCCGTCGCGTCCCCACGTAGCGCGGCGATCGATGCCGCCGCGGCATCGTCGAGCGAAACGATGTTGATCATCGGATCGAACCCGAGGGGTCGCAGACAGACACGTGATCGCACGTAGTCCCATAACTGACTTCCCACGTCGGGCGCGAAGATCTCGGCGAAGCGAAGCACCGCGATCGATAGCGCACCGCCGAAGTGAGAGCACACGTCGAGGTCCGCCTCGACGCGATCACGGACCCATTGCGAGCTCGTCGGTTCGAAGTCCAATGCCTCGGACTCGTCGATCACACTCGGAGTCGCGTGGTCGAATCGATAGACCTCGGCGAAGCTGCGATAGACGAATCGATGGATCGACGGGTGCTCCATGCACGTGCGGAGCAACACGCGGGTCGACTCCACGTTCTGGCGGTGAACCGCGCGGCCCCGATCGGTAGCGTTCCGGTGATGGATTCCGTGCAGGACGTGATCGATGCCGTGCTCGTGCGCTTCACCATAGACGAGATCGTGAACGGCTCGCGCTTTTGTCAGGTCCACCGTGCGATAGAGCAAGCGCCGATGAGGGGCGGGAGGCTCCTGGTGCGTGGCTCCGATCGCGAGGATCAGCTCGACATCATCACGTTGCAGGAGGCCGGCGATCGTCGCGCAGCCGAGCGGAGCGTTCGCCCCCGTGATCATCACCCTCATCGGAACACTCCCCTGCGCACCATGCGCGCGTCCGCGATCAATTGTTCGAGTGCTTGGCACGCTTCGGCCGCGACCGTGGCGACTGCGAGTGGATCATCGGCGTCACGCGGTGACATGTCGAACTTGAGCGGGGAGCCGTATCGGAGCTCGTAGTGGACGGGGAGCGGCACGGGCGACAAGGGAATCGGGATGTAGGGCGCGCCGAACACGTGAACCCCGAGCTTCGTCACCAGCGGCCAGCTCTCTTCGGAGCCCAGGATGCTGACCGGAACGATCGACGCACGATGCCGGATCGCGAGCTCGGCGAAGCCGGCGCTCCACTTCTGGATCGTGTAGCGCTCTCGGAACCGCTTCGCCGGGCCGCTCACACCCTCGGGAAAGATCACGAGCAGCTCGCCGCGTTCGAGCAACTGGCGCACGTTCGCGCGTGTTCCGCTGACCACACCGAGACGCGCAAACAACGTGCTCACGAGTGGCAACCTGGGAACGAAGTGATCCGTGATCGCGCGCGGAATCCGGGTCGGATTGCTTTGGAGCAGGACGTCGAGACAGAGCATCGCCCCATCCACCGGGAGAATGCCGGCGTGGTTCGCGATCAGGACCACGGGGCCTTCGGGGATCCGCGTCGCCCCCGATGACTTCACGCGAAAGTACCGCTCGTAGATGGGTCTCGCGGCTGCGACGAATCCCGCGAGTACCGGCGGGTGCAAGCCGAAAATGTCGTAGCCATACCCCGCGTCATGGAACGTGGCCTCGCGCAGAATTCGCTCGCGCACGGAGGTCATGCGAACCAGCCCAGCAACTCTTGCACCAGCTCCCATCAACACGATCGCGCAAGAACACGCGCCTTCCCCCGGCAGCGCGCAACGTATTCGCGAACTGCCCGAGCCGATCACGTCGAAGCTCGAGCGAGCACTCGCCGCGATTCGCGAGGCGTGAGCGGACCGAAGCACGCAGGGGCGCGGCTGCGTCGAGATCCCTCAAGGTGCAACGCTGCAGCTCCGCGTTCTGTGGCGTCGTTCCTGCCGCGCAAACCCTGCGCTCCGATGGTCGACCGATCGCTGCGTCCAGTCGGCGCAAGCCCTACGCTCCATGGACGAGCGATCGTTGCGTGGCTCAGTCGAATCGGATCGCGCGCTCGGTGGGACCGACTCGCTCCATCGGCGGCTCGAACTCGAGGGGTGTGGCGAGATACTCGCGAAACGCAGTCATCGCACGAGCGATCTGAGCACCATCGACGTAGCGATGATCGATCGTCGCGGTGATGGGGAGGATCTCGCGCGCTTCGACTCGGCCATCGACGACAATGGCCTTGCTCGTGAGCTCGCCGACGAGGACGAGCAGCGGAACGCCATACATCCATGCCAGCGGTGCGAATCCGTGCGGAAGCCCGAACATGCCGACGCTCGTCACCATCGCGCTGCCGAAGGGCCGGCTCTCGAGGCCAAGCGGCTTCAGGTCGAGTTGGAGTGTCTCCGTCAAGAACGCGGAGGCCCGCAGCAACGGCCGGAGCAACGGCCACGGCAGCGTGTTACTCAGGCGCTTGCTCCGCGCGAAGTTCTTGTCCTTCCCGCTCTTGAGGAGTTGGCTGCGTTCGCGAAGCTCGTCCGCGATCTCGAGGACGCTTTTCGCTCCAGCGTTGTGAATCTTCACTCCAGACAGGTCGTTGCCCTGCCCGACCGACGCGATGAAGAACACGTCGATCGCCGGATGTAGCCAGCTGCGTCCCCAGGCGATGTGGCTATTGAGCTCCGGCACGCGGAACAGTGCATGTGCGACCGCTCGCCCCACGACGTGCGTCGGAGTGAGTCGATGGCCCGTGGTGGCCGCGCGCGCGATCAGGGCGCGAATCGGTCGGGCATCGATATCGAGTGCGCCGAAGATCTGCGGGTCATTGGGAGCCGACCACATCGCACTGGCGATCCTTCGCCATCCACTCAATGGGGTCGTCGTCATGCCCGCTCACGCTGCATGACGTCGGCCAGGTGCCGTTGGCTGTTTTCGCGCATCTTCTGCGCGCACCAGCTCGCGCGCGCAGGTCCGGCGCGTTTCGTCCCCATCGTGGAACCGAGCACCGTCACATTGCTGGATCGTCGGCCGATCTCGGTCGTCCCGGTCACCCGTCGTCCCGGTCACGCAGCACATTCGACGGCGGGTTTCGCGGCACATCCATTGCTCTTGTCATGCGCTCGCACCTCGCCTTCATCGCGCTCGCCGGGTGCGGTGGTTTCGATGCTCCTCGGTCGGACAGCAATATCGCGGACCAGACCGCCGCGATCCGCGCGCGGATGCACCTGCGGTTCTCCGCAACCACCACGGCGCGCAACGCGATCGAGTCAGGTGATCTCGAGCAGGCGCGCGCGGCGGGGCGCATGATCGAGGCCCTCGGAGAGCCCGACATCATGGCCGCCTGGCAACCCTACGTGTCGAACGTCCGCCGCGCCGCAGGCGAGCTCGTCACCGCGAGCGACCTGTCGATCGCCGCCCACAAGCTGGCGACGATCGGCGAGCGCTGCGCGGACTGCCACATCGCTTCGCACTCGCGCGTGTTCATCGGAACGTCGACGGCGCCCGGGCCCGACCAGCGGCCCTCGGGGAACATGGGAACCCACCACTGGGCCGCGGGACGAATGTGGGACGCGCTTTTGGCGAACTCGGAATCGACGTGGCTCGCCGGGGCGGAGACCCTGGAAGCCGCGCCTCTGACGATCGTCGCTGAAGGAGAAGTTCCAGGCCACGAGCTCGGAATCGCCGACGACGTCGCCCGCGTCCGGCTGCTCGCTCGCCGCGCAGCGAAGGCGCGAACGAACCACGAACGCGCCGAGATCTTCGGCGACCTCCTCTCCACGTGTGTGAATTGTCACCTCACGATTCGCGACCGCTGAGTCTGCGCTGACGCGAACACCTCGTCCCGCGCGGACGCACTTCGTCGAACCGATGCCGCGGCACGCGATCGATGCGGCGGGAACGTGAACGTGTCGATGCTGATGTTGGTGTAGGCTGGCTCGTGCTCGGCGCCCGCAATCCTGTCGTCCTCATCATCGGAATTCTTCTCATCGGGTGCAGCTCTCCCGAGACGACCGTGGATGCCGCACCGGACGCGAACGCTTTCATCGTCGACATCACGACCAGCAAGGGTGACTTCGCGATCGAGGTCAGCCCGTCCTGGGCTCCGAACGGCGCCGCGCGATTTCGCGAGCTCGTAGACGCAGGCTTCTACAACGACGTTCGGTTCTTCCGCGTGCTCGACGGATTCGTGGCGCAGTTCGGCATCAATGGGACACCGGCGACGAACTCGATGTGGAGCAGCCGCACGATTCCCGATGATCTTGTCCTGCGCTCGAACACGCGTGGCTACGTCACGTTCGCGCAGAGCTCGGCGCCGAATTCACGAACGACGCAGCTGTTCGTGAATCTCGGCAACAACGCGCGACTCGACGACATGCGCTTCGCACCGTTCGCGTTCGTGATCTCCGGCATGGATGTCGTCGACGCGTTGAACGACGAGTACGGAGAATCGCCGGCGCAATCACAGATCAGCGCACAGGGGAATTCCTACCTGAACACGAACTTCCCACGGCTTGACTACATCGTCACTGCGCGGGTCCGCTGACCCATCGCCCGACCGAGGTCGATCCTCGTGCCGGGGTTTCCACGCTTAGGCGAGCGCGGCAGGTCGCTTGTCGCCAACTACCAGAAGAAGTCGGCTCCGGCGTTCCAGGGCGTGCCGCACGTGGGGCAGGTTTCGAACGGCTCTTGGAACCCTCCCGAGCAGAACATGCACATGTAGAAGCCACGCACCACCCCACGACCACCGTGGACCGCACGAAGCTTGTTTGCGTCGAGTGACTGAGCCTCGAGCCGCCGCTTGATGCGCTTCATCAATCAATTGGCAGCAAGCTCCGGGCCAGGCGCTTTGGTAGTCAACTGGTGATTCCGTCCGGGTTGTCCTGCGATCAGTTTGTGCAGCTTCACAATCTGTGAAGTCGTACGAAACCCTACCTGTGGGGCTCGACGCGATTTTGTGCGGATCAAGCGCTCGCTCGTGCTCGCAGCCAACGCGAGAGCGCAGATTTCGAACTGGGTCTCGAGAAAACGCGCTACGGGTTCGAGTGACATCCAGTAGAGCCGGCCCATTCAACCATGACGCTGACGTGATCGCCGTTCTTCGGTGGGAGATCCGACATGCATCGCCGATGGAGCCAACACGTTCGTGCTCCGTCACGGTGCGAGTGCGGTGCTCGTGCACGTCGACAGTGGCACTGATCTCGAGGGTCGATCGCTGGTGACATGCCGCGAAGCTTGTCGCGCGGTTCGGTTTGCTCGATCCCGCGTTCGCGACGCGCCGCCAGGAGCGAGGATCATGATCGAGCAGTTCCTGTTCCAGCCGATCGGGGGAAGGTTGATGCATGATCTGGGGATGGTCCCTAGCAGGCTCCGATGGTGGTTCGTCGTGCACTTCGTTCTGGACGTGGCGGCGGCAGTGCCACTGTTCGTGGCGCCGACGCAGCTACTTGGCTTCCTGGGTTGGCCAGCTGTCGATCCGATCGCCACTCGGCTCGTCGCGGCTGCGCTGTTCGGAATCGGAATCGAGTCCTATCTCGGCCGGAACGCCAACGTCGAAGCGTTCCGAGCCATGTTGAACTTGAAGGTCATCTGGTCAGCAACGGCTGCGATCGGTGTGCTGTGGTCACAGCTCGAAGGCGGTCCGCCCGCCGGTTGGGGTGTGTTTGCGATCTTCGCCGGCTTCAACTTGATCTGGGTGCGGTATCGGCTCGCACTTGGCGCGGACACAGGTTCGCAGCCGCAAGCGGGTCGAGACGCGAAATGACTACCGCGTCGCGCGTCGCCGCTTGATCGCTTCGAGCCCTTTGTCAGCGCTCGCCTTGACCCTCGGAACGCGATCCGAGGCCGCGCGCTGGAAGTGCGCTTCCGCGGCGTCGAGCTCGCCAGCGTCGTACAGCAACCAGCCGAGCAACGCGGATGCTTCACCAACACGAGCCGAGCTCGCGAACTTCTGTACGAACCGTGTGAGTGCCTCGCGCGCGACTGAAGGCTCACCCGCTCGGTTTGCAGCCGCACCGACCCAGAAACAAGCGTCTTCAGCGAGTGCCTCGCCTCGTGCAGCACTGCATGCAGCTGCGAAGGAAGTGGCAGCGGCCGCTGCATCTCCCGAACGAAGCGCCGCCATACCCGCGCGGAACTCCAGCTCGCCCGGGTTCGGTCCGTCCGAGGTTACGGGCGCAGGAGGCGAAGCGACCGGCGGCTTCGTCTCGATACCCGCGGGATCCAGCGCCGGAGCGACCGACCGTGGGCTCCTCTCGACTCGTGCAGTCTTTGGCGTTCGCTTTTCTTGTAGCGCGGTTTCCTGCGTCGTCACGGGAGAGGTCACCGAGCTCCTCGCGCTATCCGGCGTTGGTGTCGGCGGCGGCAAGGGCGTGAGTACCTCCGCGGTGAGCGTCCGGCGCCATGCGTCGCCCGCGCTCAAATAGACCGGTGGCGCACCCGAGAGTCGGAGCTCCGCGCGTCCCGCGGAGACCGCGACCGAGTCGAGACGGCCGTTGGCTACATTCACCTCGAGTGTTGCACGACGGATCTCGAGCTCCGCATCGGAAGTTCGCGCGATGAAGTCTTCGTGGTCCTCCGTCGCGATGACATCGATGCGAACGCGACCGTTGCCGATCCGAACCGAGTAGGTCGGCCAGCTGTCTAGCTGCTCGAACGATGCCTCGCCAATCGCCGTGACGCTGGCAGTGGACTTCGGGCCATCAGAACGCAACGCGATCCAAAGAAGGACCGCTGCAGCTGCGGCCAACACGGCGCCGATCGCGACGAACAGGGGTGCACGATTCGACGGTGACCGCTCCGGGAGACCGGCCGCGCTCGCGAGCAAGCTCGTGCGATGCTGCTCGGCCTCTTCGGCACGGAAGGTCGTCGGCTCGAGAGTGCGCGCGAGCCCATCGAGCTCGTCGTCGGACGGCAACCACTTCGGTGCCGTCATCGCTGCATCTCCTCGATCGCAGCACGCAGCGCCGTGCGTGCGTCGGTGAGCCGTCGCCAGAGGCTGCTCTCGGTGATCCCGAGTGCGTGCGCAGCTTCCTTGCCCGGAGTCTCTTCGATCACGCAGAGCACGTACGCTTCGCGCAGTGCTGGCGTGAGTCCATCGATCGCAGCTGCGAGCCAACGCCGTCGCTGCTCCGCGATCATCTGTTCGCTTGGCGACACAGGCGCGTCGCGGTCGATCGACGCGAGGGACGCCATCGCTGCACGTCCGCGTTGCTCGCCACGAAAATGCGTACGCACCAGATTCGCCGCGATGCCGAACAACCACGTCTTCACACTCGAGTCGCCGCGAAACCTCGGTGCAGACTGGTACGCTTCGAGGAAGGTCATCTGGAGCAAGTCCTCGACGATCGCGTTGTCGCGACGGACGAGATGACCGACAAACCGCACGACGTCTCGGTGAAAGCGGTCGTACAACGCACCCAGGGCGACAGGATCCCTTTGCGCCAGCGCAGCAACGACTGCGAGATCAGAGAGCTCCTCGGTCTTGCCGCTCACTCGACGAAGAGGAAGCAGCTTTCCCGTAGTCATCGGACGCCGAATCGAAGCCCTAGCGAAAACCCGATGCGGCCCCGCGGTGCATTCGCAGTCTCGGTTCGCACGGGCACCAAGTCCCCGAAGATCATCGCAGCGAGGGCCAGTCCAGTGCCGAGCTCGCGAGACACCGTCACTTGTGCTCGGGCATGGAGCGAGTGGTTCGCCGCTTCGACGCTGAGCGGCATCGAATTGATATCGGTGTGCTGCTCCGCAAACGACGCCCAACCGTAGCCAATTCCGAGACCAGGACTCACGACGAACGATCGTACCGATCGTGGCACTTCGATCGTCGCGAGTGCGTGCACCTCTTTCGAGCGCTGCGCTCCCCGTGTCGCGTCGTTCGTCGTCGCGCTGGCTGCAACCAACATCGTCGACGCTCCGATGCACAGCCAACTCGCGCGAACGCAACCGCCAAGCTCCGCGCCTATCCATGCGCTCGCATCGTTCGCCACCGACGTGTTCGCCATCAGCCCGATGGAAGCGGTCTCCGTCCGCCTCGTCTGCGCGGCACGCACGCTCGCGGTCACCTGTGCGGACGTGGTGTCCGGAAGCGATCCATCTGCGATTTCTTGCAATGTCCATGACTCGATGACGGCTGCTGCAGTTGCGACGTCGCGGACCTCGCGCTGCCCGCGACGCTGATAGCCATCGGCCACACGAAGATGAAGCTGATCGCCGCGGCGCTCGAGATGGACGTGCACCGCCGGGCAGCCGGCGATCGCCGCGGTCGCGATGCCCACAGCGCTCAGTCGTTCGCTGACACGCTGCACGAGCACCGGATCGCCGACCGGTACCGCGGCCGGTTTGCACTCCGCACGCGCGTCCACCGTCAGTCCCGAGAGGACCCATAGCGACGCCACGCAAAGCCCCGAGTGCCGCACGCTCGATCACGGTATCACGGCGATCCCGCGCTCTTGATCGCAACCACAACGGCGTCAACGACACCAACGAGCAGACCAACGACTCGAAACATGAAGATGAGTAGCCGCACCCATCGAAACCTTCGGTGGATTCCTTTGCTGCAAATTCAACCAGTTACCACTTCGTGCCGAAGGTCCTGGCGAGTCCGGACACGCATCCCTCATGACCCTTCGCCTTGTCGTGATCTTGACCGCCTGCTGGTCGCGCATCGCCTTCGCGCAATGGGACGCCGAGACACCGCTGACGTCGACGAACGGCGACATCTTCGGCGAAGGGCTCGCAGCTTCCGGCTCGATGGTGCACGTGATCTATGGAAACACCGACGTTCGCTATCGCAACTCGAGCGACGAAGGCATGACGTGGAGCAGCGAGCGTACACTCGATTCTGGCGTCATCCATTTGACCGATCCGCTCGTCGCCGATGGAAACGACGTGTGGGCGGTCTATCTGAAGAACACCCTCACGCTCACCGACTGGTGCTGCGCGCGCGAGCTCGGCGACATCTATCTGCTGCACTCGGGAGACCGCGGTGCGACGTGGGATGCGCCGAGACAGCTAACGACTTCGCGAGGTGCGTTCCGCATCTCGATGGCATACGACGCGAACAAGCTGCACATCGTGTGGATGGACTATCGCGACGCCAAATGGGACACGTACTATCTGCGCTCGTCGGATCGCGGCGCGAACTGGGATGCCGCGAAGGTGATCGCCGCGTCGGCCGGAGTGTTCGGCGCAGAGCGGCCGCAGGTTGCAGCGCGTGGCGACGGCGTGCACGTAACGATCTGGGACGATCGCGGAACGAACCCGCCGTGCATGGCAGGGCCGACGTTCTCGTTCACAGTGTGTCCCGACACCTTCTACATCGGCTCGCTCGACGGTGGCGAGACGTGGGGCGCCCAGGTACCGGTGAACTACTCTGGCGCAGCGTTCGCTGGGCGAAACGACATCGCGGTGTCCGGATCGCAGAGCGTCATCGTGAACTTCAACCGCGCAGAGCCGGGGACGGCCGACGCGAACCCTCACATGTTCGCGGTCCGTTCCAACGACAACGGTGCGACGTGGGAGACCCCCGTGCAGCTCACGAACACACTCGGCTCATCGGATCACGGATCGATCATCGGCGCGGGATCGTCCGTCTTCCTCGCGTGGCATGACGGCCGCAGCGGCGTCCGCGAGATCCGTTACGCGCAGTCGACGAACGAAGGCATGACATGGGAAGCGGACGAGAAAGTGTCCACACCGACGGCGACGGAAGCATCGACGCCTCTCCTCGCCGTTAGCGCGAACTACGTGCATGCGCTGTGGCTCGACAAGCGAACGGGCCCCTTCCAGGTGATGTACCGCCGTCGAGATCGCCTCATGCAACCCGGAGGCGACGATGCGGGCGTTGGTGGAGACGGAGGCCAGAACGGCGACGCGGGCACGAATCCGGGCACGGGCGATGAAGCTGGCTGTGGTTGCGCGTCGAGTCGTGGCGTCAGCGGGGTGTTTCCGCTTCTCGCACTACTCGCGGCGCTACGCGAGGGAATCAAGCGCCGGCGGCGCCCATCACCTTCTTGTATGCGGGACGAGCGGCGCAGCGCTCGCTCCAGGCATTGAGGTTCGTAAACGGCCCGAACTCGATCTGGCTGTGCCGCAGCCAATCGCAGAACGAGTTCAGGTGCGTGTCCGCGAGGGTGTACTCACCGACGAGGAACTCCTTGCCGGCGAGCGCTTGATCGAGGATCGCGAGGAGCTCGCTGATGTCCTTGGTCGCCTGATCGGCTGCCTTTTGATTGCGATCCTCGGGGGCGGCCCAATCGCCGTTGTGACCGCGCCGGTACACCGCCTCGCCAAGGGTCACGTTGGTCCACGCGACCCACTTCATGGCCTCGCCGCGTCGTGGTCCGGCCGACGGCCAGAGGCCCTTGTCAACGCCAAACGTCTCGCCGAGGTACATCGTGATCGCGGAGGACTCCCAGATCACTACGCCCTCGTGGACGATCGTCGGGACCTTGCCGTTCGGGTTGACCTTCACGAACTCGGGCTTCTTGGTGTCACCTGCCTTGATGTCGAGCAACTTTCGATCACACGGCACGCCAAGCTCCTCGATGACGAGCTCGGTGAGGGTAGCGGTGGACATCGGCGCGGAATAGAAGATGAGGCTCATGGGCATGGATACCTCGATGAGGTGACAGCAGTCAGTCAGCTTTCGTCGCGTTCTCGGGTCTTTCTTGGCTCGTCCGGGACGTCGGCGCGGAGATAGCCGCTGGGAGCACGCGAAGCGACCCTCGAGGTGATGCGATAACGTCATAGGCAATGGACGGCGACGACGATGCGAAGGCGGCCACGCTCGTGCAGTCCAGTGGGCCTTTTGCGGAGCGGTCGTCGATGCAGGAGATCGCGGCGAGCGCGGGCGCGATGATCGGCCGCTATTGCCTCGTCGAGCGGCTCGGTGCCGGTGCGATGGGCGTCGTGTGGTCGGCGCAGGATCCACAGCTCGATCGTCGCGTCGCGATCAAGCTCGTGCACCCGAGCCTCGCGCGCTCCCCAGAAGCGACGGCGCGCTTGATGCGCGAGGCGCGTGCGATGGCAAAGCTCTCCGACCGCCACGTCGTCACGATCCACGATGCTGGTGATGTCGGCGGCCAGCTGTTCATCGCGATGGAGCTCGTCGAAGGCACGAACCTCGGCGCGATGCTACGCACGCGGGACACCGCCGCGCTCGCTGACTGGCAGCAGTGGCTCACGATCATGCTCGATGCGGGACGCGGCCTGGCCGCCGCGCACAAGGCGGGCGTGTTGCATCGGGACTTCAAGCCGGACAACGTGCTCGTCGATCGCACCGGCCGCGTTTGTGTCGGCGACTTCGGGCTCGCAACGCTTGGCGAAGAGACGCTCGCTGCGGCGATGAGCTCGCGCTGGGAGCGTAGCGGCGACTACGGTGTCGATCTCACATCGACCGGCGCTCTCGTCGGCACGCCCGTCTACATGAGCCCGCAACAGCTGCGCAGCCAAGCGATCGACGCACGCGCGGATCAGTTCGCGTACTGCGTCGCAACGTGGGAAGCGCTCTACGGCGCGAGACCGTTTCCGACACCGAAGCCGGGCCTCGCGGCGATTCCCGATCTCGCGGAGACGATCGAGCGCGGCGTGCTGTTGGATCCGCCGACCGACTCGCGCGTGCCGATGTCGGTGCGCGAAACGCTCGCGCGCGGGCTGTCCGCCGATCCAGACCTGCGGTGGACCGACATGGCAGCGCTCGTATCCGCGCTCGAGAATGCGGGCCGACGTGCACCGACCGCCATGAAGCCGCGCGCTCCGCGCTGGCCGTGGCTCGTCGCGCTCGTCGCGCTCGCCGCCGCCGCGCTCGCAGCAACGATCGTCGTCGTCGGACGCGGCGATCGCGCGGCACACGCCCCGGCGACCGCCCCGCGTCCCCAGGCGATCGCGAAGAAGCTGTTCTCGATCCCTCTGCGCACAGGACTCGCGTTGTCGCCGAGTGGAACCTACCTCGCGATGAGCAGCGATCGACTTGCGGTCCGCAACCTCCTGACGGGCGAGGAGTGGTCGACGCTGATCCCGAACCAAGACGAGGTCAGGCACCTCGAGGTCGACGACACGACGGTGCGCTTTGGTCTGAGTCGCCAGTTGGGAATCGTGCGCTGGAGCTTTCGCGAAGGCTCGAAGCCTCAGACGGAGCGAACGCTCCGTGGTGTCTGGCGCGGTACGCTGACCACCGGCGACCTGTTCCACGACTCTGCGGCAAAGGAGTTGTCCCTCCTCGCCGCTGACAACTCCGTCGTTCGCCGCTGGTCGGTCGCGCCGAATCTCGAAGAGGTCGTCGTGTCGCCGAGCCGCACGCGCTTCGCATATATCGAACCCGGGAGATTTCGCGGACGCCTCGTCATCTGCGATGCGCTCTCCGACATGCGCATCTACTCGGAAGCGATCGATACCCCGACGTCGATGACGTTCGTCACCGACGTCGAAGTACTGTATGCGACCGGCACGCTCGAGCAGCCACGCATCGTGCACGCCACCATTCGCGGCGACAAGCTTGTCGGAGCCACCGAGGTCTACGGACTCGTCACCGGCTGGTTCGGCCCGTTGCGCGTTCACGGATCGCGCCTGTACTTCGTCCAGATGCAGCCGTCGCCGCGCACGAACCTCGTCATTCGTTCTGGCGATACGAGCGCCGCGCGCGTTCTCGACACGTCCTCGGTGTCGCTGGGCTGGACGTCGCCGTCGGAGCTGCTGACATGGAGCCGCACGTCACAACGCGTCGAGCGCCGGTCGACGACCGCGCCGATCGAGCTCACCACCGCGAAGCTCGACGGCGAGCCGGCGAACGCGACGATCGCTGGCGACCTCCTCATCGCAGCGGTGCGCCGGACCGCAGGTCGCGAAACGATTGCGGTTTCGCGAACCGACGGCAAGCAGCGGTGGCGGCACCAGGACGGGCGTACCCTCGCCGTGCGTTGCACCGAGGATCTTCGCCCGCCGTGCTTCGCCATTCGCGTGCCTGCTGCGGGCGACATCAAGGATCGACAGGACGAGCTGTTCACGCTCGTGCCCGAGACCGGCGAGCTCGGCGCGACGCCGATCTATCGCGGAGCTCTCCAGGACCTCGCGGTGCACTCGAGCGGCGAACGCATTCTCCTCGTCGGCGACCGTGCGGAGATCCTCGAGATCGACATCAGCGGCACGCGACTCGCACGCTACGAGGTAGACCTCACCGCGCTTCGCAGCGTCGCCTACGATCCGCGCGGTGGTTTCCTCGTCGGAGGCACGTTGTCGCGCAACAGGTATCAGGTCGGTCGGCTCGACAACGGCAGGTACACGGTGATCTCGGAGTCCGACGACGACATCCTGTCCCTCGTCCGACCATCTCCGGGTGACGGTACGAACGTGCTCATCCTCGCGCGTGTGTTCGCACCCGATGTCTGGCAGCTCGAGATGCCGAAGTAGCGGAGCAGGCAGCGCGAGCGAGCACCGCTTGGAGACCGGAACGAACACGCCGATAGCGAGTCTGCTGCGCTTTGCCACGGCAGGACTCGGCCCGGGGCCTATCATTCCCACGATGGACGACTCGAAGTTGCTACTGGCCCTGACCCTGATCGCGGTCCTGCCCGCATGCGGCGGCAAGAGCGTGACCCCGCGTGGGCACCGAACCGTGTCGGACTGTCAGCGATTGGTCCGGCATACCGCGAACGCCATCGCCGCCGAAAACGGCGTCGGTTCCCCGACCCCGAGCAAGAACGCGAGCTCGACGATCTCGTGGCCGCGCGCTGCGCCGACGCGAACTACGTCGCGTGGGTCAATGATCTACCCGACGCCAATTTCGCGTGCTTGCTCCGCGCGACGACCATGGTGGAGGGAGATGCTTGCATGGCCGCGCTGCAGAAAAGCCGAGTGCCGGCCGATGCGAACCGGCCCGGCTGCCCGGACTTCCAAGGCACCACCACCGGTACCGCCACCATCGCCGGCGTAGTGCGCACTTCCACTGGCGAGCCGTTTGCCGGCGCCACGGTCGTGGTCAGTGGGCCCAGCGGTGATCAGACGATCATGACCGACGAGCTCGGCGCGTACAGTTTGTCGGGGCTGACTCCCGGTAACTACCACGCCACCGAGTTCGTTTTGTCCGAAACCGTGGAGCAACGCTGCATCTCCGCACCAGGGGCCGTTACCACGAACGTCGACCTGAAGCTCTGATCGGGGTCTTCCGTCTATGGGCGCAACGGCCCTCTTGGAGTAGGAGCGCTCGTGGTAAGAATCTCGCTGGTGGCTAGGTCCTCATGAGTCACACCGCTTCGCTCGTTCGCGGGTCAATGCTTGTCCTTGTTGGCGCCTGCGGCCATCACGAGGCCGAGCTGGCAAGCACTCCAATCGCGCCTGTTACGGCGGACGCCGTCTTCGTCGTCAACGGCGACGATAGCTCGCTGAGCGTTATCGACACCGGAAGCGACGAGGTGATCGGGACGATCCAGCTCGAGAACGTGGACTACCCGCATCACATCTATCTGTCCCCCGACGGAGCACGGATCCTCGTCGCCGTCGTCGGGTCGGACTTGAGTGGCGGCCATAGCGGTGGACATGGCGGCCACGGCGCGGCGGGTGGAGCGGTTCTCGCGCTCGATGCCTCGACCGGTGCCATGGAGGTCGCGCGTCGCCTGGACGCGCCAAACCACAACGCCGTGTTCGCGCCCGATGGTTCGATCTGGACGTCGCAGATCGCGTCGCCGGGGCAGGTCCTGATCCTGGACCCGGAAACGCTCGCGACCATCTCGAGCCTGAGCGCGGGCAACGATCCGGCCGAGGTCACGCTGTCGACGTCTGGCGCTTACGCGTTTGTCGCGAACACGAGCTCGAACAGCGTCTCGGTCTTCGACACCGGGACGCGAACGCTCGCTGAGACAGTCATGGTTGGCGACGGTCCCGTCGGGGCATGGCCCGCCTCGGATGGCCGTATGTATGTCGACAACGAGACCGGCAAGAGCCTGACGGTCATCGATGCGACGACGCTCGCCATCGTTCGCACGATCGACCTTGGATTCACACCTGCTGTTGCCGCACTCGCACCTGGCGGGGAGCTTTGGGTAACCGATACGGACAGCGGCAAGCTCGTGTTCATTCGAACGAGCGACGGGATGCGCCTCGGCGACCTCGCCACCGGCGCAGGCGCCCACGCGATCGCCTTCACGGCAGACGGCGCGAGGGCGTATGTGACCAATCAGCTCGCTGGGACCGTCGCGGTCGTCGATGTCGCCCCGAAGACGGTCACCAAAACGATCGCGGTCGGCTCGAAGCCCAACGGCATCGTGTTTCGCGATCGCTAGTCACCGCGAGACATCAGCTTCGCGCCGGCACTTCGAAGCGAGATCGCCGCCGTCGCTCGGCCAAACAACGGCGCATGCGATCCACGCGCGGATTGTCTCGCGGGCGTGGGTTGTAGGGAAACCGGTACCGAAGGACAGTAGATCCACCAATGACAAGTGCCGCCGCGCTGTTGATCGTCGTCTGCGCATGTAGCTCGAGCTCGCCCACTGGCACCGCGGAGCAGCTCGAGGTGAAGGTGACAACCGCGACGGCAGGGATCGCAGACCGCGCAGGCCAGGTGCGCGTCGAGCTCTCGATGCCCGGGTGGGCATCCGGCAACGCCGAAGTCCTCATCGAGGGTGTGAAGGCGACCAAGGTCGAGTCGGCGTGGTGGGCGAAGCTGCCTTCGGCGATGACGACCGTCGGGCCGCACGATGTACGTGTCATGGTCAATACACGCTCGAAGCAGGGCAAACCGATTCGAGGCGAAGCCGTGGGCCGCTACACCGTCGCCGCCGGCATGCCGACGTACACCCTCCGCCCCGCCAAGGCAGCGCGCGCGGTCGCAACCGTGTTCTGCAGCCCGTGCGGCACGGATCGCGGCGCACGCGTCGACGTCGACGACAAGGTCCAGATCTCCCTCGAGCTAACGACCGACAGCGGCAATCTGGTGACCTGGGAAGGTGCGACGACGACGTCGACTGGCGCGCCGATTCTGCTCCGGTTCTCGATCGCGCCCGCGGTCGGCAACGTGCCGGTCACGGCGCTGCTGGAGAGCGGGCCGTACCGTGTCGACAGCCTTGCCCTTCCTCTCGAGATTTCGACTCCCGACGGGGGCGTCTGGAAGACCGCGTCGATCTCGCTGAGCGACGCGGCGATCGCGACGTTCTCGCAGATCGGTCGCACGGAACTCGAGCTCGGTGCCGCCGATCCCGCCGGGCGCGGCAGTCTGCTCATCCTGACCCGTGTTGGCGGCAGTCAGCCGAAGCTCGTAGGCACGGCCCCGAAGGCGCGAGATGTCCAACTGGTCGCGATCTACAGCACGGCCGACGACACCGCCACGGACTGTGGGGCGTATGCGGGCAAGGCCGGCGGCCGCGGCACGTACACGATCTCGTCGAGCGCGCTCGTCGTCGACGTCTACGATCGCGCGGCCAACACCAAGGTCGGTACCAAGAAGTTCCCCCCTCCGCGAGTTGCCTGTCCGAGCTTGATCAGGCCCGGCGAAAGCGGCACGTCCGTGACCGGTGACTTCGCGGCGGCCGAGAAATACGCTGCATCGTTCCGGCCGCGCTGAAAGCCTATGTGTGGTCGAGTGCCGGGACGCCCGCCGTCGCGCGCGTGCCCGAGGCGAGACCTCGCATGGCGCATCACGTCCTCTCGGTCGGTGTCGCAACGTTCCGGCGGAGAAATCACCTCTCGGTCGGTGTCGCAACGTTCCGGCGGAGCACGGTCGGAATCGCCGTCCCACGCAGCCACTTCTCGAGCAGCGCGTCGTCGAACAGCTTCGCGGCCTCGCGATAGCGCGACGTCGACAGGAACGAGGCCGTCCTCGCGGGCTCGCGACGCACACCTTGATCGCCCGGACCGGCGTGATGGAACCAGGTGTCCTCGCCGTCGACGATCACGAAGCCGACGTGGTTATCGAGCCCCACGAGATAGATTCCGTCGCCGCCGAGTCGCAGCGTGTCGACGAACGCATCGATCGGTTGATCCGAGCGCACCCAGATCGGTTCCTGCGTCACCAGCGTGCGCGTGATCAGCCCTGCTGCCTGCTGCCCGAGCTTCGATCGCTCGACCGCAAACCCCGCATGCAGCAGCGTGGTCGACACGAAGTAGCCGCACGCGATCTCGCCCTCATGCGGCACCTGGGTGATCCCGTTCATCGCCCACGGCGTGCCGTTCCATGCCGGCAGCAGCTCGTCGCGCAACGTCCGGACAAGCAGCTGGCGCGCCCGCGACAGGGTCCGTTGTCGATCTCGATCGAGCCCCTTCGTGAGCGACGTCCGCGACGTCTCCAGCTTGCTGCGAATCGTCGGGTACGGCTGCACCACCGCCGGCGGACTCGGCTTGTTGTCGGCGGAGGACGGTGCATTGCACCCCAGCACGGCCACGAGCACCACCCACTTCACACGCGCTCAACGCGCGAACCGGCCGGACTATTCAGGACTACGTTATCAGGACTATTCAGGACTACGTTACGGGGTAAGTTTTTCGAGACGATTCGGGACTGGACCACGTTACGGGGTAAGTTTTTCGAGACGATTCAGGACTGGACCACGTTACGGGGTAAGTTTTTCGGGTCGCCTCGGCGCACGTCCACTGCTCGAAACGACCACGAGCCAGCGGGCTTCTGACTCGATCAGAAAGGCGCGCCGGGATCGCAGACGAGTGTGCCGCAGGTCTGAAACCCGCATGGCTCGAACACCGCGCCCTCATACTGGCAACCCATCGGTGGCGCCGCGCAGTCGATGATGGGGCATTGGTCGTTCGTCGCGCGCATCCAGAACTGCGTCACGGTGCGGCCCTTGGCCTTGCCGCCCGGTCCACTCACGGTGAAGCGGTTGCCCGCGATGATGAGGCCCGGGTCGTACATCTGCTCGAGAGCCGCGCCGATCTGCTCGTCGGTCGCGTCGCTCGCGTCCCAGCCCAGCTCGGCGACGCTCGCGCGGACCGACGAGTTGAGCTTGCGCTCGCGGAAGAACGGGCATGGCGTGGTTGCGCAGCGCACGCCGGAGTGCTCGACCTTGACCAGCACTCCGTCATGCTCGACAGGGAGCTGGCCGCCCCACACCTCACGCGGGCGCAACTCGCCATAGATGCCGAGGCCGAAGCCCCAATCCTTCTTGCGGATCGTCGCGCGCACGAGCCTGCTGCCCGGCGCCGCGTCGAGCTTGGCGAGCCCCGTGTCGTCGAGGTTCGTGAACGACCAGTCCGTGCTCGCGGCGTAGCAGCGCTCCTGCTTGGTGCCGTCGATGCACGTCGTCTTCGTGGCGTTCGCGAGGCGGTAGAACGTTCCACCGCACATCGGGGATGGGCACCGCCGCTCGTCTTGCTCGATGAAGTAATACGTGTACGTGCCGGTGCCATCGGCCTTGGCATCGTCGAGGCCTTCGCTGGCGTCGTCGGCGGTAAGCTCGTCCTCGACCGGGGCCTCGGTGCAAGCGGTGATCGTGAGAAGGGAAAGGGTGAATAGGCTACGCAGACAACTCGTCATGGAGATGCCGCGCGCGAAGAGCAGTTGTCGTGCCAGCGCGAAGCGAGTGAAGGGACCGATTCCAGCTCGATTCCAGCTCGATTCCAGCTCGCTCCCAGCTCGATTCCAGCTCGATCGATGCGACGAGTTGGCGGGCGGTGGCTACTCGAGTGGCCATGCACACTCATGTGAATCGCCATTGGCGGCTGCTAGGTCACGCTGTCCGACAATCCCGTCCGACACAATGAGTGTTGGCGGGGCACAACGCGGTTACTCTGACCTGGTGAACCTCGGTCCACTTGCATGCTGCATCCTCGTCTCCGTCGGCTGTGTGGAGCCGGGCGCGGATGACTTCGTCGACGATACTCCGCCGTCCGAGCGTCATCGTGCCTTCTACTTGCGCAACGGCACTCTCGGCAAGATCAAGGACTCTGCCGATCCTCAGTCGGGCGTCGAGGTTGCCGACGCGGATTGCACAGCCGCCGCTGCAACGCGGGAGCTCGGCGGCTCGTGGCGCGCATGGTTGTCTTCCTCCACCACCGATGCCATCACTCGCATCGACGATGTCGCTCCGTGGTACCGCATCGACCGCGAGACGTTGCTGTTTGCATCGAAGCGCGAGCTGACGGCGGGACCGCGCGCGACGATCGAGGCTTCACCGGATCCCGAGCCGATGATGTTCTGGTCGGGAACGCGCCTCGACGGCACTCGCTCCACCGACAACTGCTCTGACTGGACGATCTACAATCATCCGGCGATCGCGACCGTTGGACGAGCAGACCTCGTCGGCGCATCTTGGGTGATGGACGCGGCCCTGCCCTGCTCGAACTACCTCGCGCTGCTTTGCATCGAGCAGTAGTCCAAATCGTCGGCACGTACTCCACGAGCGCTAGCGCGAGCACGCTAGCGCGCACAGCGATCACACTCCATCGGATCGCGAAGCAGGCAGCAATCGACACGCCCCGCCGATCCACGCTGCGCCGAGGAGGACGTGCGTGGTGAGTCGACGCGCGGAAGGTCTCCGGAGAGTTGGAGCTCGCGCCACATGTCGGCGCGCCCAGTCTCGGTGCGGGCGAGAAACGCGCCCTCTGTGCGACCACCGCCGCTGTCGACGAGGATGCGCGTGTCGACGGCTCGCGTGTTCTCGCTGAGGATGTCGGGGCGCTGTACGGCCGCGCACGCCGTCATCACGACTACTGGTGCCCGCATTCCTCGACGGTAACGTCGTCGGCGACTAGCCAGGGTAGATTTCGAAGTACCTGGCGCGCCAATCGTTGTCACACTCGGAGAGCCGGGCCGGCCAAGGAGCGCGCCGAACGACGGGGGCGGATAAGCGGTCTTCCTGGCACACTATTCACCATGAAGGCGGCCATCGTGATCTTGGCGCTCTGCCTCACGTCGCACGCGGACGCCAAGCCGCGCAGCTTTGGCTCCTTCAAGCTCGTCAGTCAACGACCTGCGCTCCACAAGAACCGGATCCTCCACGACCGCATTCGCTCGCTGCGTGACTCGGTGACCGCGTGCGGGCAGCCGGTCGAGGGGAAGCCTCAGCGCTTTCCGACGATGACGCTGCGGGTTGCCGCCGACGGCTCGATCAGCGATGTCGTGATCGAGCACAACGTGAATCTCAGCGATGACACCGTTGCGTGCATCCGCAAGGTCGTCGGCACGATCCACTATCCGGCCCAGAAGAAGCCAAGCGTCGTCACATGGGTGCTGGTCTACGACCGTTGAGCGACCGGTGACAGGCGAGCTCCTCGGGTTTCGCCCACTCACGCCGCGAACCATTCCGCCTCGATTCGTGGGACGATCGTACACGCCACGATGACCGAGCAGGATGTCGAGCTGGCTCGCGGCACGGTCATCGCCGAACGGTACGAAGTGATCGAGCTGATCGGTTCGGCGGCGATGGGCAAGGTCTATCTCGTCAAGGACCGCGGTCTCGAACGCGTCGTCGCGCTCAAGCTGCACCGCCCGCACACCGGCACCGAGAAGCTTCGGCGAGATGCGCTTGCGATGGCAAAGGTTGCTCACCCCAATGTCATCGCGGTGTTCGAGGTCGGGGAGCACGAGGGACGCGCGTTCGTGGCGATGGAGCACGTCGCCGGCTCCACGATGAGCGATTGGCTCTCCGCCCAGGAACGCTCGAGCGACGAGATTCTCGACGTGCTGCTGGCAGCCGCTGAAGGGCTTGTCGCAGCCCACGACGCGAGGCTCGTGCATCGCAACTTCATCCTCGACAAGGTGCTCGTCGGTCACGATGGACGCGCGCGGGTCGGCAACTTCACGTTCCCCGAAGACGGGCACGATGCGCAGACCGATCAGCGTGCGTTTTGCGCCGGCGCAGAGTCGGCGACGAAGAACCGCGCGATCCGCCGCGTGCTCGCTCGTGGCCTCGCGGACGATCCTGCCGCTCGCTACCCGTCGATGCGCGCGTTGCTCGCCGCACTTCGCGACACGCGTTGGCGCCGTCGCCTCGTGGTTGTCGGCATCGGGCTCGCACTCGTCGCAGCCGGTAGTACCGTGGCGATCGCGTGGCCATCGTCGACAGACGCGAACGTGTCGTGCGAGGGGGCGGGATTCGAGATCCTCACCGTCGGGCTCGATGTGCCGGCGCGCATCGCCGCGGGGAGCGGGCCGACCGCTGCCACCATGGCAGCGAAGCGACTCGCGGCCTACCGGCAGTCGTTCGTCGACATTGCCACACAGGTCTGTCGTAACGGCCGCATCGATCGCACGTGGTCGCCAGAGCTTTATCAGCGCGGCTTGATCTGTCTCGACGTCGCGCGCCGCCTACGCGTGGCGATGTTTGATGATCGACAACGCGATCTGACCTCGGCCGACCTCATCGATCGGGTGGTGCGAACCTACGACGAGACGGCGTGTGCCGACGCGGTGGGGCTGGCCATCGCGCAGCCCTACCCGTTGGAACCGGCCGCTCTCGAAGCGACGATCCGCGCGCGTGTCGTGCTCGCCAGCGCGCTGAGCAGATACGCGACCGACGGGCACGAGAATATCCAGGAAGCTCTGGCTGACGTCCGCGCATCTCCGGTGCGCGATCTCCCCGCGATCTCGCTGCGCGTCGGTTTTCTCGCAGGGGGAGAGCTCGCCATGCGCGGCAAACGCGAGGAAGCCCGCGCCCTGTTCGAGAAGACGTACCACCTGGCGCGTGGGCTCGATGACGCGGAAATGGCGCTCATCTCAGTGAGCGAGTTGATCATCACGACGCAAGGAGACGCGTTGAAGCAATGGATGCTCAACGGACTCGCTGATGCGGAGCGCCTGAAACAACGAGCACCGATGGCCGCTGGACGGCTCTATGCAGTCGCGGCGACCACCGCTGACGGCTTCGGCGACCCGCACGAAGCGTTTCGTTATCTCGAACGCGCGTTCGCGTTGTTCGGCGACACACCGTCACGGCCGCTCGGGGAGGCGCTGCTGACGCGCGCGTCGCTGCAGATCACCGCGGGAAGGCCAGCAGCGGCGATCGCCGACTATCGCCGCGCGCTGGAAATGCTCGAGTCATTGTATGGCGCCGACCATCCGTACATGGCGCCCATCAAGATCAACGCGAGCATGGGCATCTCGGTCCTCGGCAAGCCGAAGGAAGCGGCTGCGCTCGCGCAGGAAGGCGAAGCGATCCTGGCAAAGAATCCCGGGTTCATCGGCAGAGACATCATCCAGCTGAAGATCAACCTCGGCGTGAGCTACACCATCGACCGAGATCTGGCCAAGGCGCACCGATATTTCGACGAAGCTCGTGCAACTGCGATCGCGCTGGACGGTGCGGTTCAGCCGGACATCGCGATCATCGATGCGAGTCGTGCCTACGTCTACGCGGTCGAGTCCAAGTGGGAGGACGCGATCAGACTCGCGAGAGAAACGCTGGTGCTGATGGAGACCGTGTTGCCGAGGCCGAGCGAGCACCGGGGTCAGGTGTTGCTCACGCTCGCCGACTCCGCGAACGCGACCAAAGACTTCCCGACGGCGATCCGATCTGCTGAACAGTCGGCGGACGAGTATTCCGCTGGTGACGATCGCAAGCTCCTCTCGTTGGTCGTCGGAGCGATGATCGCGAACGACACCGCGCAAGGCGACACGGCGAATCGTCTTCTTGCAAAGATCGACGCACTTCCTGTCTCGGAAGAACCGATGCTCCTCGGACGCATCGCGTATGAACACGGTCGCGCCATCGTGAACGTGAAGGGCGACCTCACGAAGGCGCGCGCAGCCTTCGACACGGCGATCGGCATCTTCCGCGAAGCGAGGCTCGCGAGTTGGGAGAAAGAAGCCGCGACTGCGCGCGCGAAGCTGAAGTAGCCGCGCCTCGATCGCGATCCGGCCTCTCGGTACCGTCGCCCGCCCTAGGGTGCCGCGAGTTTGATCGTGATCGACCGCCCATCTGCGAGCCCGAGCACGAGCTTGGTTCCAGGCGGTGCCTGCACGAGCGTCCATGCGTTCATGGCGTGAATGCCGCGAACGTCGACCCCATCCACCGAGACGACCACGGAGCCAACGTTGATGGCCGTGTTTGCGGCGGGGCCGTTCGGGTCGATGACGCTCACGCGTAGCTCCTCGTCCTCGGGTCGGGTCTCGGGCGGCTGCTGCTTGAAGCCAAGTCCCATCACGCCGACCGGATGTCCAACCTTCACGCGTCTCTTGATCAACGGTACGTCGCCGATATCGAGGCTCGACGCGGTCGTCGCAGTCACGTCGCGCATCGTGCGGAACCACGAGTAGTCGCTTCCGCTGAAGTCGATCGGCAGGCACTGAATCGCCAGCTTGCCGCGCGGCACCTGGGTCACCGTGAACCGACCGGACGCGTCCGAGGTCTTCTTCGGATCCGCGCTCTGTTGAAGCTCCAACGAACCGCCCTTTGCGATCTGCGCGAAGACCTGGATCCCGGCGATCGGCGCTCGAGTCACGTGGTCGACAACACGACCGGTGAGCGTGACGAGCTGATCCAGCGTCAGCGTGACACCGGTCTTGGCCTCGCCGCTTGCGAGATCGACCTCGATTCTCGCATGGCCGGTCGCGATCGTTGCACTGACCTGGAAGCGGCCCGCGGGTAGATCGGGCATGACGAAGTGACCGTCGGTGCGGAAGAACGTCTCGCCACGACGGAACCCGGTCTTGGGATCTTCGACCGCAACGTGGATTTCGTCGGGGAGCGATCCGCGTACCTTGACTGTTCCTGCGATCGATCCCGTAGGCTTGATCTGCAACTTCGCCATCGTGGTTCCGACCTCGACGTGCTCCAACACCGCCTCTCCGCCGCCTTTGCGATACGCGCGCAGCGTGTACCTTCCAGGCTCGAGCTTGGTCAGGACGAACCTACCATCGACGCCGGCGAGCACGGGCTTCACGTCGTTCCAGATCTCCGGGCGCGTGCTGTGGATACCCGTCGCGTCTGACTCCCGCGCACTCGCGATGAACGCGTCGGAGACCGGCGCACCACCCGCGTCGAGGACAACGCCTTTGATCGTTCCAGACTGCGATTCGACAACGATCTTCACCGTCGATGTCTTGCCGGCTTCGATCGTCGCAGTATCGCTTTGAGGCGTGCCCGGGCCACGAAGATTGGTGATGACCCGATAGTCACCTGCACCCAACCCGCGGATCGTGAACGTGCCACTCGCGTCGGTTCTGCTCGGCACTTCGACGGACCCGAGGATGTTGTCGATCGGCATCGCGTCGATCGACACGTCGGGCACCGCCTTTCCTTCTTCGTCTACAACCGTGCCGGTCAGCGTGCCGCTATCGTCGAGGACGATGTCCTTTCTCACGGTGAAGCCGGCCTTCGTCTCGACCACGTACCCATTGCGGTCGGGCGCACCGGCCGTCGCAGTGACCACCAGCCTGTACGTTCCGGTTCTCATCCGGTTCATCTCGTACGTGCCATCGACGTTCGTGCGCGCGCTCTGAGAGTCACTCCTTTCCGTCGTCATGTGCGCGTCCACCGTAGCGTCGGCGACCGGCGTGCCGCACCTGCTCGTTACTCTCCCGACAAGGATGGCGCCGGCGTCGACTTCCCATACGAGTCCGGCGATGTCTTTGTCGGTGACAACGATCGGCGGGTAGTCGTCGCGACCGATCATCCTGGGACACCACGCACCGACGGAGTACGTGCCGGGGAGTAGCCCGCTGATCGTGATCGTTCCATCGTCGTCTGCACGGTGGAGGACGCGGCTCACCGATCGGTCTCTCGTCACGTCGTTCAACAAGATCCCTCCGTTCCTGCACACCTCTTTCGTCGCGCCGACGATGACCTTGCCGATCACCCGTGCCGCCGGGAACACGCGAACGACCACGCCGGTCACGTGCTCGCCGAGACCGACGAGCGTGGATCCTTCGGACTCGCCGTACCCCTTCTCCCCGCGGACGATCGCGGTGTACCGCCCGGAAACGAGCCCACGGATCCGAAACGCGCCCTTCGCGTCGGTGCGCGTCTGCGCACGTCCGAGAACATCGATGCTCACATCCGCACCTTCGATCGGCTGTCCGTTGCGTGCGTCGATGACGACGCCCGACAACGAGCTCTCCGGCGTCAGCACGATCTCGAACGTTCCTGGTGCGCGACCTTCTTGCGAGCCTTTCGCGTAGCCATCGGCACTCGCGATCACACTCACGTTGCCGCCCTCAGGGACCCATAGCGAGAACGCGCCCTTGTCGTCGGTCTCTGCCGCTGGCGAGGTGCCGTCGTTGCCGAACGCGCCCATCCTCGCGCTCACACGTGCCCGCGCGATCGGTCCGCCGCCGATGTCGTTCACGACACCGGTGATCTCGACGCCACCCGCATGAAGGATCACGTCGACGTTTTTCTTGTGCTCGCCTGGCTCGAGCGGGAACCCGAGAGTTCCGAGTCCATCCTTCGGATCGCCGTTGTCGAAGCGAAACCCGGGCGCACTCGCAGCGACGACGTAGGTCGCGGCGAACAACTCGGTCCACGCGTACGCTCCCTTCGCGTCGGCAGACTTGCACGTAGGCTCTTCCCAGAAATCGGGAGGCAGCTCCTTCGAGAAGAGCGTCAAGCACACCATCGCGTTCGAGATTGGCTTCATCGTCACGTCGCGAACGGTCCCCGCAATCACCCCCTTGCTTGCGTGCGCGGGTCGACGTTCTTCCCCGCCGTCACGCTGTTCGCGGCCGTTGTCGCGCTGCGTTCGGCGACCTTCGCCGAGCTGACGTTCTCGCCGAGATGCGCTTTCTTGCTCCCGAAGGGCCAGAACAGCAGGGCAAGCACCACGATCACGAGTCCGATCCCGATCCCGAGTCTCTGTCGCTTCACGGCGCGACTCTATGGGCGGACCGATCTCGCGCGAGCGCCAATCGATTCATCGCAGCCGCCTATCGGTTGTTTCATCAACCAGCGGCGATCACCGCGATGCGCGATCGATTCGCTGGTGGCGTGCGTCGTGCGCTGGTGGACGAGCAATGAGGGAACGGCGGTGTCATGTGAACTGGAACATGCGTCAGCGTGGAGCAGGCTTGCTCCACACACACAAGCAACGGAACCGGTTCGCGCCGCACGGAGCCGTTGGGTTCCTGCGAAGCGAAACCGCGACAATCGCCTCGCGATGTTAGCGCGCACACCAAGAGTGGCCTGTGCCTTGCGTAAGCCGCCGGCCACGGCCGAGCTTCACTCACCGAGCAGATGAGGTCTCAGCGCGATCTTCTCGGCGAGGGGCACCCAGCTCGACCTGACGCATGACCAGGGACGATCCAGACGAGCCAACACGTGGCCGAGATGTCGTGGCTGTCTGGCTTGCGGCACTGGACCTCAACCCAGTCACGCGGTGGCATGTCGAGGTCGCGTTGGAGGCAGGTCACGCGACGCGGTTCACCTTGAACGTGTATGCGGAGGAGTGGGGATTCGCGTTTCATCACTCGCGGCGCTCGTCATGGATCCGCGTAACCGATGTCCCCTTCATTCACGGTCGGGACGACTTCGGGTTGCTGGCGAAAGTGCCCGAGCTGCCGACCCTCAACACCTTCATCTGCGAGCTCGAAGCGCATCATCGGATCGAGTTCCTGCATGCGACCGTGCGAAGCAACCTTCCGAATGCCGCGCAAGGCGTGCATCGTTGGTTGGCGTACCCGTTGATCGGACAGCCCACGGCACGAGAGCGTTGTGAAGACGAGATGCACGATGGCATTCGGTGCATGCGAGAGCGAGGGCATGGCGGACACCATGTCTATGCAAATACGGAGGGCGTGCTTCGCTGGAAGCAGACGCGCTAGGCGAACCGACGAAAGCAGCGCCGTGCCGTATTACCTCGGAGCAGCCTCGGGCCTCGCGATCGCCACCGGCCGCGCTAGAGCCTCTCGAGCTCTGCGCGCAAGGCCGCGTCGAACTTCTCCGGCGCCTCGAGCATCGGGTAGTGGCCGTAGCCGGCAATGTCGACGTACGAGTAGTCCGCGAAGTACTTACGGTTCGCCTCGGTGTTGTCGGGGTGCAAGTCTGTACCGATGCCTCGCACGGGCACGCGCACACGACGTGCGGCCTCGCAAAGGTCGAAGCTATACAGCGGCTCGAGCAACATCGCCGCGGTGTCACCGTCGACGGAGAGGAACTCGCTCGTCAGGCGCTCGCGTACCAGCGCAGGTGTCTGGGGCGCGAATAGCCAACCGGGCAGGATCGTCTCGACCGTTCGTCGATAGTCCGCGCGATAGCTCGCGAACATCGGCGCGGTCTGTTCCGCTGTTGGCGTCGCGTCGAGGTTCTTCAACGTGTCGACGAGGATCAGCGCGACGAGGCCCGGGACGTCCGGCGCGGCGAGCGTCGCGAACGCACCGGACATCGAGTGACCGACGAGCACGACACGCGGCGCGCCCACAGCGCGTGCCACGGCGAGGATGTCGTTCGCATACGCCGCTGCGGTCCACTCCGTTCGTGTTCGCGACGACTGTCCATGGCCCGCGAGATCGAGCGCGACCACGCGATAGCTCGTCGCAAACGCATCCCGCTGCGCATCCCACCAGCGCACGTTGCCCAGCCACCCATGAACGAACACGAGCGCCGTATCGGCATCGCCGGTGACTTCGTAGTGGATCTCCGAGTTGTCGTTCGATCGCGCAAACATGTGCCATCCTCGCACGGCGTCGTGCGCACCCACTGCGTCCGCGCGCTCTCGCGGTGCAAATGTTGCGTGATCGTCGATGGGAACGCAGACGCACGATTGGCATTCCTGATGCTGGGTCTCGAGGCATGCGTGTAACCGTCGCGAGGCTGCGGAGATGACGTGGAAACCGACTCAGCGTGTCGTCTTGCTCGCCACCTTCGTGCTCCTCGCCTCCCCGTTCATCGACGGTCGCGCCGACGCGCCCAAGCCGACGCCCAAGCCGGAGCGCAAAGCGCCCGAGCGCTTTCAGCGCGACGATGTCCAGCGCATGCACATGCACGAGAGCTTCGATCTCGTGCGCGCGATCGAGCGCCTCCTCTTGATCGGAAAGCTCGACGAGGCGAAACGGTTCGCGGCGGCGATCTCGGAGGCTCCCGACGCACCCGCGCACGGCGCGTGGGCGGCGCATGTCGTCGCCGTTCGTGACCGAGCGGCGAGCCTCGCACGCGCGACCTCGGTCGAGCAGGGATGCCGGCTCGTCGCATCGCTCGCGAGCGCGTGCGCGTCGTGTCACGTCGAGACCGGCGTCGAGCCGGTGTTCCGTGTGTTTCCCGTCCCGCCCGACAAGATGACCCTGGAGGCGCGGATGGCTCGGCACCGATGGGCCGCAGATCGCATGTGGGAAGGCATCATCGGCGGTGCCGACGAGCCGTGGCGTGCGGGTCTCGACGTGCTGGCCGCGGCGCCGCTCGACTCGTTCCCCTCGGATCGCACGGCGTACGCACGTACGCTGCAACGACTCGCGGACTCCGCGCGCAAGCAGAAGGCAGCGACGATCGAGACGCGCAGCAAGGCGTACGGCGAGATCCTCGTGACGTGCGCCTCGTGTCATACGAGTAAGCCCGCCTCGACGCCGCTGCCGCCAGCAGCCAAGTAGGCCGGCGTGAACCTGACGGGTTCACTCCGCGAGTCACTTTCACGCAGATCGATCGAGCAGTGGAAAGGCCAGTAGCGGCGAGGATAGCGCTTGCACCGCCTCGGTCTCGTCGAACCAGATGTACTCGTCGAACTGGGCAGGAAGAACTGCCTGGAAGTAGTGACTCGCGAGCTCGGTCTCGGGCCGATAAACCACACCAATCGCCCGTTCGAGTCGCGGATCCGCAAGCTCGTCGCGAAGGTCCTGGCGTACGGGGTTGCGAAGGTGGAGAAGGAACGCGGGAATGCCGGTGTCGTGGCAGATCCGTTCGTAGCTGTCTGCGCGCGATGGACGTATGCGCATGCGCTGCATCGGCTCGTCCCACGCGTGGGCCGCCGCGACCGAACCATGATCGGTGCCGAACCCGATCGCATACGCGTCATCATCGAATGCGTTGCGACACAACTGGCCCACGTTCAGCTCGCCGCGTGCGGCCATCTCTGTCGCACTCGCGTCGCCGATGTGCGAGTTGTGCTCCCACACGATCAACTTCGCGTTGTCGCGATGCGCGATGATCGACTTCAGCGTGTCGAACATGTGCTGATCACGCAGGTTCCACGACTCCGCCGCGCCGTAATACATGGCTCGGTAGTAGCGTTCGGCGCCGGCGACGACCTGGGCGTTCCGTGCAGCGTCGAAGAACTCGTCTCCATCGTTCGTGGTGTACTCGATCCGCTTCGCGAGGAGCTCGCGAAGCATCGCGACCACGTCCTTCTCGCAAGACTGCATGCGACCGAGCAGTGCGGCGCGCCCGTAGGCGGTAGGGTCCTGCTGCCACGGAGTGAGTCGTCCGTAGCGAGCACGCGCGGCATCAGCGGCCGGCGGATCGACGCGATCGAGGTAGCGCACGACCTCGAATGCCGACGTGTACATGCTGTAGAGATCCAGTCCCGAGAAGCTGACGTCGTGCTTGCTCGTCGCGTTGTACGCGCGAAGCCACTCGACGAGCTCGTGAGTCTCCGTGTTGCGCCACATCCAGGTCGGGAAGCGCGAGAACGGGATCCACGGTCGTGCACCGAGCGGCTTGTTTCGCACGTAGCGATCGACCGCCGATGCATCGGGCCAGTCCGCCTCGACGGCAACCGCACGAAACCCATGCCTCAAGATCAACTCCTGCGTGATCCGCGTGCGCATGCGATAGAACTCGGACGTGCCGTGCGTCGCTTCCCCGAGTAGCACCACACGTGCACCGCCGATCCTCTCGAGCAGCGCGTCGAGAGGTGCATCGTCGATCCGCGCCATCGGCTCTGCACACTCGGCGACAAGCTTCGAGACCACGTGCGCTCGCGACGCTGGTGCGGGAGTCGCGAACGGCCCCGGGTTGCGGCGCGGAAGCGTTCCTCGTCGCCTCGCCGCTTCACCGGGCCGCTCGCTCCAACCCTGCGCACCGATCAACGGGACGAACGTCACGGCGCCGAGGTCTTCGCGGGTGTACTTGGTCGAGGTCGTACGCGTGACGCGAACGAGCTCCTGCGCGCGATCGGCGCCGATCGGTATGACGAGTCGTCCGCCGACGGCCAGCTGTTCGAGCAAGGCCGTCGGGAGATCTGGGCCACCCGCCGCCACGATGATCGCGTCGAACGGTGCGTGCTCGATCCAACCGAGCGTGCCGTCGCCGCACCGCACCTCGACGTTGGCGTAGCCGAGCCGGGCGAGTCGCTCGCGTGCGAGATCCGCGAGCTCGGCATGACGCTCGATCGTGTAGACCTGCTTTGCGACGTGCGCGAGCACTGCCGCGGCGTATCCGGATCCGGTCCCGATCTCGAGTGCAGTCTCACCTGGTCGTAGGCCGAGCGCCTCCGTCATGAGCGCGACGATGTACGGCTGCGAGATCGTCTGCCCTGCTTCGATCGGTAGCGGACTATCGTCGTAGGCGTGTTCGGCGAGCTCCGGTGGGAGGAACGCTTCGCGCGGGACCGTAGCCATTGCTTCGAGGACAGCTGGATCGCGCACTCCGCGCGCCCGGATATGGTGCTCGACCATGCGTCCGCGAGCTGTCGTGGTGTCCATCACGCGTGCACCGACCATATCGCGACCCGGTTGCACCAGATATGCCTGCGGCCGATCGAAGTGCGCGTCGTCGATCGCGCATTCCGCGCGCCTATCGTCGGGCTACGCGCAGCGATTGCGACCGTACCCCGTCATAGCCGTCACCTCCCATGGCCACGACGTTGCAAGGCAACGGGGCATGAAGGCACGCGACATCATGAAACCGTCACCGATCACCGCTACCGAGATCACGCATCTCGGCGAAGCGCTCCAGACGATGATGAAGAATCGAATCCGACATCTTCCCGTCGTGCGCGGCGATCACCTCTGCGGGATCCTGTCGGAGCGCGACATCTTGCACTACCGAGCGGTCGCCGCATTTCGCGAGGACTGGTGGCGCGCGCCGGTCACCTCGGCCATGGTCGCCACCGTCCAGACGGCGGGCCCGGACGATTCGTTGACCGAGATCGCCGGGCGCCTCGCCGATTCGAGGCTCGGCGCGCTCCCGATCGTCGAACGCGGCAAGTTGCTCGGGATCGTGTCCGTCGTGGACGTGCTCGAGGCCGAGGTCCGCGACGCAATGGCGTAGCGATCGCAGCTTGTCAGCGACGCGCTTCGATGTACCCGACGAGGTCATCGATCGAGCGCAAGCGAGGGACGTCGGTCTCGTCGATCGCGATCGCGAACTGTGTGCTCAGCGCCGCGAGCAGGTTCTGGTAGTCCATCGAGTCGAGGTCGAGTTGGTCGGGAAGTGGCGTCGCGCGGTTCACGCTCCGCGGATCCACGTCGGGAGCGATCTTGCACAGGATGGCGAGGACTTCGTCGGCGAGGGGTCTCATCAGTGCACCATCCCAGAGTGCGTGCGAAAAAGTTGACGACCGGATCGAAGTCGTCGACGGTAAAACACAGATCCTCCGGCGCCTCTCCGAGGACGGCCTTCGTCGCTAGCCGCTCGACGGC
>JBJXGN010000161.1:0-10828 GCA_046160585.1 Kofleriaceae bacterium | reverse complement strand
TGACATCTAGAACAATCGTTCCCCGGCCTCTATCCGAAAACGGAAACGGCCCGCATCGCTGCGGACCGTCTACGTTTCCTGGTGGAGCCTAGGGGGATCGAACCCCTGACCTCTAGAGTGCGATTCTAGCGCTCTCCCAGCTGAGCTAAGACCCCAGGACTGGAGGCGGTTAGGTATCAGCCACTCTGCTACCTGTCAAGCCGCTGACTCGATCCTCCCAATGCTCAATATGCGAACCCGGCAGGATCACACGCCGAACATGTCGGCCGCCGCGAGCTGGCGATCGACCTCGCGCACCAAGTCCGAGACCGGGGGCGACACGCCATGGGTGATTGCGGCAGCGACGCGCGCGATGACGGTCGGGTCGCGAAGGATCCGGCGGTGGCCGAGGCCTTGGGTCGCTTCGAGGGTCGCGTTCGGCCAGAGTTGGGCGAGCCGATCGCCGTGGGCGAACGAAACCTCGCGATCGTCGATGTCGTGGATCACGAGCAGCGAGGAGTCCCGCACGCCGAGCAGCTGTTGCAGGCTCCAGCTGTTGGCGGAGATTCCGGCCGCATCGACGAGCCGTTCCTCGAAGAGCGCGCGCTCGTCGTCATCGAGCCCGACGCTCTTGCAGAAGTGATCGATGGACTCGGGCACGATCGCGTTCGGCGAGATGAAGACGTTCCGAGGAGCATCGATGTCGCCGCGTGAATGCGCGAGCATCACGGCCGGCGCACCGAACGAGTGCGCGACGATCGCGTGTAGCGGTCCGATGGTCTTCGCGACGTCGATCACCGCGTCAGCGTGGTCGGTCAGGTAGAGCCGCGAACCGGGCGAGTCGCCGTGCGCGGGCGCGTCGAACGTGACGACCGACAAGCCGGCGCGAACGAGCGGCTCGACGAACGCGCCGAGCTGTGAGCCACGGCCTTCCCAGCCGTGGATGAGGAGGGCGGTCGGGCCGATGCCCCAGCGCCACGCGACGACCTTGGTGCGCGCGCCGTTCCAGCGCGGGGAGCGCAGGTTGACGTCGATCGTGAATCGGTGGCCTGTCGCGAGGGCGAGCTGCTCGCGGGATGGACGTGGGTGGCGACGCGGAGAAGTGAACAGTCGTTCGGCAAGGCTCGCACCTGCGCCGTCGGAGAAAGCGAACGCCGTTTGCAGCGCAGCTCGGACCAGACGAACGGAGATTGGAGAACGAACGATCGTTCTATTTTTGGACGTGGTCGATGACTGAAGCACGGGACTCTCCTTGGATGACGGCGATTACCTAGTACGTCGGTCGGCCGACGGAGTGGTTCGAGCTGCGTCCACCAGACGCTCGAACGCCTCGCGGGCGCGCTCGAGCGCTTGCGGCGCCTTGAGGAAGCGGAGGTAGGTGTGGAGTCCGAGCATGATGCTGTACTCCTCGAAGGCGAACTGCTCGGGATCGAGGTCCGCGCGGAAGTGGCCCTCGGTGATCGCGATGCGCGCGGCTTTGTGGAGCTCGTCGATCCAGTCCTTGCACGATTGCATCAGGGCGTCGCGCGGCGGGCCGGGACGATCGTCGAGCTCGGCCGTTGTACCGACGAAGAAACAGCCACCGGGGCGCGCGCCCCATACGAGCCAGTTCTCGAACAGCGCGCGGATGCGAGGCTCGCCGCGCGGCTGGCGCAGCGCTGGGACCATGACCGCCTGTACGAACTGGCGCGACGCCTCTTCGATCACCGCGACCTCGAGCGCTTCCTTGGATCCGAAGTGCGCGAACAGGCCGCTCTTGGATAACCCCGTCGCCTCCGCGAGCCGTCCGATAGAGAGGCCAGACACGCCGACCAGGTTGGCGAGCTCGAACGCTCTCGCCAGGATCACCTGCCGCGTCTCTTCACCCTTGGCCATGGACCGAGCATAGAACGGTCGTTCTATTTGTCAAAGATCTCTGTGCGTGTGACTCGTGAATCACGCCTAACCCTCTGATCATGTTGGTTTCAAGCGGCGATCACAACGAGTTCAGCAATCGAGGGTGACGACCAAATGCTGGCGGACGACCTCACGCTGTACGTTCGTCGCAAGGATGCCGGCGACTGACATCTTCGTCGCGACGCACACGTCGACCGTGCTGCTGTTCGGCACGCGAGGGCGGTGATGGCGCGTGTGCGGCTCGACAAGGTGCTCCTCGATCGCGGCCTGGTCGCGAGTCGCGAACGTGCGCGCGCCTTGATCATGGCGGGCAAAGTCCGCGTGAACGGGATGGTCGAGAGCAAGCCGGGCACGCTCGTTTCCGTCGAGGCCGATGTGACGCTCTTCGAGGAGGCTCATCCCTACGTCTCGCGCGGTGGACTCAAGCTCGTGAAGGGTCTCGACACGTTCGCGATCGATCCGACGAACCTAGTCGCCCTCGACATCGGCGCGTCGACCGGCGGCTTCACCGACGTGTTGCTCCGTCGAGGAGCGCAGCGCGTCTACGCCATCGACGTCGGATACGGCCAGCTCGCGTGGTCGCTGCGGCAAGACCCGCGAGTGGTCGTGCTCGAACGCGCGAACGTTCGCAACCTCGACGACGATTTCGTCCCCGAGCCGGCCGACCTCGCGGTGATCGACGTGTCGTTCATCTCGCTCGTTCTCGTGCTGCCTCGCATTCGCGAGCTGCTGCGCCCGCCGTTCGGCAAGCCGATCGTGGCCCTCGTCAAACCACAGTTCGAGGTCGGTCGCGACCTAGTCGGCAAAGGTGGTGTCGTACGGGACGAAGCCGCACGCCTGGGTGCGATCGAGAAAGTTCGCACGTGGGCGCTCGCGAATGGCTTCACCGCGCACGAGCACGTCGAGTCACCGATAACGGGCCCCGCCGGCAACGTCGAGTATCTGCTCCTGCTTCGAACGGCAGATCTCGCGACACCGGTGTACGTGGGAGCCGGTGCGCCGACGGGTAGCATCAGCACGGCAGGGAACGGCGGGAACGACACGCCGCCGGAATCCGGCCCCAGCGAATAGCTACTTGGTGAGATCGTCGAGCGGTGGCAGGTCGCCGATGTTGGGCTGCAATACGATCTCGATGCGCCGGTTCTGCGCGCGGCGCTCCGTCGAGTCGTTCGCGACGACCGGATCGAACTCGGCGAAGCCAGCGGCGGCGAGCACCTTGCCGTTCATGCCCTTCGAGATCAGGAAGCGCACGACCTCGACGGCGCGCGCGGTCGACAGTTCCCAGTTGGAGGGGAACTCGCGCGTCTTGATCGGGAGGTCGTCGGTGTGACCGGCGACGAGGAAGTCGCGATCGGGCACCGTGGCGAGCACCTGCGCGACCTGCTCGAGAGCTGCCTTGCCTTCCGCCTTCACCGACGTCTTGCCCGAGTCGAACAGGATGTCGTTCGGCAGCGCGATGATCATGCGCCCGTCGCGAATGATGACCTTGAGCTTGCCGCTGTCGATCATCGAGCGGAGCTTGCTGAGCAGATTCTTGAACGTCGCGAGGCGCGCATCGGCGGCGGCCTTGGCCTTGCGTAGCTCCTCGAGGCGCTGCTGCGCGTCGGCGTTGTCCTTCGCGAGCGAGTCCACGTTTTGGCCGAGCTCCTTGAGACGCTGCTCCATCGTGCCGTTCATGACGGTAGTCTCGTCGAGCGATTTCGCCGTGTCGTCGAGCTTCTTCTTGAGGTCCGTGATCTGCTTGTCGAGATCAGCGGAGCGCTCCTTCTCCTTCTTGAGCTCGGCAAGCGTCTTCTCGTGCGTGCTCGAGCGAACGCACGCGGGCACCGTGAGAGCGATGGCGAGAGCGAATAGCGACGAACGGAGTCTCATGCGGCCGGTTGTATCACGCACGTCCTCGAAGACGTGGCGAGCTGCGCGGCGTTCACCGCGTGAAGAAGTTGTTCACGCGAGACACGCGGCGACGTCATGCGACCGGCGGTGGTGGTCCATACGCCAGCGAGAACCAGCTCGCCGCGTTTGTCGCCGACCAGCCCACGCGATACAGGCGCGGATAGATCACGCGCGGCTCGTCGTGGTCGATCGCGCGCGCGATCAACCGCGCGAGCTCGTCCGGATCGCCCACCGGCGCGTAGCGGCCGAACATGCCGCCGCCGCCGAACGCCTCGCGCGCTCCTTGCTCGAGGTTGGACTTCACCGGCCCGGGGTACACGGTCACGACGCGAATCCCGTGTGGCGCGAGCTCTGCGCGCGCGATCTCCGACGCCATCGCGAGCCCTGCCTTCGACGCGCCGTAGTAGGCGCACCCCTTGAGCGGTACGCGACCAGCCATGCTCGACAGGTTGACGATCACGCCGCGCGCCCCGCGCTGGATCATCGAGTGGACGACGAGGTCTTGGAGTCGCAGCGGCGCGAGGAAGTCGATCGCGAGCAACGCCTCGGCGTCATTCCAGTCCCACGAACCGACGTGCCGAACCCACATCACGCCGGCGCAGTTGACAAGCCCGTCGAGGGGAACCGAAGGCGCGGTCGTGTCTGGTGCGTCTCGCGCGGTCGCAGGTTTCGCGGTCGTCACATCGCGCCCTTCGGTGCGAGCGCTCGCCGCCAGTTCCGCGTCGGGCCCTTCGATGCGAGCGCTCGCCGCCAGTTCCGCGTCGCGCCCTTCGATGCGAGCGATCGCCGCCGGCAGTCCTGCGATATCGCGCAGGTCCACACCATGTGTCGTTGCATCGCCGAGCTCGTTCGCGAGGGCACTCATCGACTCCGCGTCGCGATCGAGCAACGCGAGCCGCGCCGAGCGCCACTTCGCGCGCATCTGGCGCGCGATCGCGCTTCCGATCGCGCCCGCAGCTCCGGTGATCAACACGTGTCGAGGTGCATCTCCATCGCGGCTGTCGGCACCATCGCGGCCGCTGGCACCGTCGCGATCGGCGCTGCGACGCGAGCGAGCACTTCCGTTCGTTCGTGCGCGCTCTGTCACGCGAGCCTCGAGTCCAGCGCGAACCAGAGCACGAGCGTCTTTTCCTTCTCGCCTTTCCACATCGCAGGTCCGAGAAAGAGCCCGGGCGCGACCTCGCGAATCTCGTCGTGAATGTGGCGGATGTAGCCGGGGTTTACATCGAGGTCGTAGTCGAGGACGAGTGTCGGCTTGCCATCGATGGCCGAATTGCCGAACGACGTCGCGAACGGGAACAGATTTTGTCGCCCGAGCGCCTTCGGCACGAACACGCGGTTGTGACCGACGCCGCGCGTGTCACTGCTCGCCTCGAACGTCTTGCCTTCCCAGACGAACGAGCGCGAGGCCGCGAAGCGACGCAGCCGCTTCGCGATCGGGCCGGGCACACCGCGCACTGCGAGCATGCGGCCTACCAGCGCACCATCGGCGGCATGCATGGTCGACGACACCACCGCCTCGCGGTACAGCACGTCGAGCTCGACGAGCGACTTCGACGCGAGCGCATCGAGGGTGAGCGAGGACATCCGGGAGGTGGTCTTTGCGGAGGTTCGGGGCTGGGATTCGAGCATGGTCGGTGTCCTTTCGGGTCGGTAGGTCAGATTCGGCTCGGTCAGATTCGGGTCAGTAGGTCAGAGGTTCGGTCATCGCTTCGAGCGCGTCTTGTCGTCAGGCGCGATCAGGCGCCAGCACTGCTCGCCGGCGATCGCGAGCTGGGCATCGTCGATCTTCAAGTAGCCCAATCGCTCGGCCTTGATCAGCCCGACGAACGCGCCCCAGAGCAGCGCGATCATCACATCGACCGGTGCACCGGCCGTGCGATCACGCAACTTCTTGCCGGCAACCCACAGTGGAGCGAGGACGCTCAACTCCAGCTGCCGGCTCTCGGCATCGAGGTACGGCGTGTGGTCCTGCATCTCGAGGAACCGAAACGCATCTTGCTCGGACCTCGCGAAACGCCCGAGCCGCTGCCAGAGATCGAGGAACCACACGCGCGCAGCATCGAGCTTGTACAAGTCCACCGGCACGGCGCCATCGAGCAACGCGGAGCGCAAGCGCTGCTTCGCGTCCCGATAGACCTGGTTGACGAGCGCTTCCTTGCTGTCGAAGTACCGGTAGAGGGTGCCCACACCCACGCCCGCACTCTCGGCAACTTCCGGAACGTTCGTTCCGTGAAATCCTCGCTCGGCAAACACGCGCAGCGCGGCGTCCAGAATGATGCGGCGCTTGTCGTCGACCAGGGGGCGGCCTCGTCGCCGTGGCAACACCTGGGGAGCTGTCGATCGCGGGTGTTGGGGTGAGGCCTCGAGAGACATGGACGGGTGTTGGGAGGTCTGTGTTCGCGCGGCCTCGCTTTCACGGGTCCGTGTTCGCGTGGCCTCGCTCCCGCGGGTCCGTGTTCGCGTCACCTCCCTCCGCGGCCCGTATTACCGGAGCGAACGTTCATTCCGTAATTAGTACCGACGCGAGCCAGACTCGTCAAGTGCGAAGAAGTTCGGGAGACGACGTTTCCGAGGGACGGCGAGCGACGGCGAGCAACATTTCCGAGCAACATTTCCGAGGGACGGCGAGGGACGGTCCGAGGGACGGTCTGAGGGACGGTCCGAGGGATGGCGAGGGACGGTCCGAGGGATGGCGAGGGACGTCCGAGGGACGGCGAGCGAGGGTCTGAGGACGGCGAGCGAGAGGGTCCGAGGGACGGCGAGCGACGGCGAGCAACATTTTCGAGCGACTGCGAGCGACGGCGAGCGAGGGTCTGAGGGACGGCGAGCGAGGGTCTGAGGGACGGCGAGCGAGAGGGTCCGAGGGACGGTCCGCGGCGAGCGAGGGTCCGAGGGACGGTCCGAGGAGGCCCATCAGGAAGCCGGACGGCTCGTCTCCATCTCAGTCGCGCTGTCGAGATCAGGCCGTCGAAGGCGTTGCGGTTCCACGCGGCCGACGCTTTGGTGGTCTTGGCGTCCTGGGTCGGTCGTCGCCCTGGCGGTCGTTAAGCGCCGAGTCAGAACTCGGTGCGCTTGAAGATGCGCCCGGCGACGAGTCCGAGGAAGCCTGCGATCGCGAACGAGACGACCATCACCAGCCAGAACTGGTTCGGCATGATTCCGAAGTAGATCGGCAGCATCGGGATGATCGCGAGGTTCTGCCCGAGATAGAGGATCAGGATCACGGCCGCGAGGATCGACTTGGACAGCGTGCCGAACACGGCGCCGACTCCCGTGGAGATCGCGATGACTCCGACGAGCGAGAGGAGCGGCTTCACGAGGCCGCGGATGTCCTCGCCCGAGATCGCGGCACCGCGCAACCAGTCGACGAGAAGGCCCGCGACGATCGAACACACGCACGCGATCGAGACGCAGACGAAGACCGCGAGGAACTTGGCCCAGATGATCGCTGCGCGCGGGATCGGGCGGATCACGAAGAGCTCGTAGACCTTTCGATTGCGCTCGCTCACGAGGTCGACTGCGACCATCAGCGCGGCCACGGTGCCGGCGAGACTCGACATGATGAACGCCACGAATGCGGTCGCCGTGAAGTCCGCACGCGAGATCTCGTTTGCCTCGAGGAGCCTGTTTGGCAGCAGTAGGTACGCGGCCATCGCGAGCAGCGGCAGCACGATCCACATGACGATCATCACCTTCGACTTGGCGAAGCCGACGAGCTCGTCGCGAAGCAGCAGACGTGTAGGCGAGCGAGGCATCAGTGGGTTTCCTCGGCATCGGAAGGATCGATGGCGGTTGCCGCGGGCGGTTCATCGAATGCGCTCGTTGTGCTCGCGGTCGCGCCCACGGCCGCGGTCCTGGACGTGCTCGACAACAGCGGTTCCGTGTTGGTGCTCGACAACAGCGGTTCCGTGTTGGTGCTCGACCCAGTGCCGGTCGACGCAGTGCCGGTCGACGCAGTGCCGGTCGACGCAGTGACGGTCGATACAGTGCCGGTCGCACTCGCGCTCGAGGCCGCGCCGCCTTGCACGTTCGCACCGAGAGCCTGGTACGCAGCACGAGCGGCGGTCTCTGCGCGTTCGATGTACTGCGCGAACAGGTCATCGAGGTTCGGCTCGGCGATCCCGACCTTGCGAATGCGGCCATCGCCCGCCAGCGTGCGCTCGATGATCGTGTGGACCACGGCATCGGGATCGGTGCCATCCGCGAGGCGAATGCGCCACTCGTCGGGCTTGCGCTCGGAGGCAGTGCCGAGAGCCGCCAGGAATTCGATCGAGCTCGGGCGCTTCGCGAACGAGACCGCGATGTCCGTTGGCAGACCGAAGCCGGAGACGAGCTCGCGGATCGAGCCGGAGGTCGCGAGCTTGCCGCGATGGAGGATGCCAATTCGATCCGCGACGTCCTCGACGTCCGAGAGGATGTGCGACGAGAACAGCACGGTGGTGCCGGCGCGGCGCCGCTCGCGGATGACCTCCTTGAGAAGGTTGCGACTCGGCGGGTCGAGTCCTTCGAGCGGCTCGTCGAGGACGAGGAGGCGCGGTTCGTGGAGGAGCGCCTGGATGAGCCCGAGCTTCTGCGTCATGCCGCCCGAGAGCTCCTTCACCTTCTTGAAGCGCGAGCCGAGCAGATCGAAGCGTTCGAGGAGGCGAGGTATGCGCACGCGCCGATCTTCATCGGAGACGCCGGACAGCTCACCGAGCGAGTCGAGTGCACTGTCGACCGTGCGCCAGTTCTGGAAGCCACACGACTGCGGCATGAAGCCGATCAGCTTGTGGGCGGGCGTCTGCTTGATGTCGTCGCCACCGACGCGGATCGTGCCGTCGTACTTCGTCAACAGACCGGCAAGGATCTTGAGTGTCGTCGTCTTGCCCGCGCCGTTCGGGCCGATATAGCCGAACACCTCTCCCTCGCGGATATCGAACGAGACGCCATCGAGGACGGTCTGCGCGTAGTACTTCTTGCGGACGTTTTCGAGCTCGACCAGCGCCACGCGCTTGGTGTGTACCACGAGTGTTCACGGGTCTAGCTCCGCGTGTCGCATCGAGACGTACGCGATTCCGCAGGCTCAGGCTCGGGCGCATCGCACGCGATTCACGCTGCGTCAGGTTCGAGCCCTCGAGGCGCGCGTTCGAGCGCGGGTCAGAGCGTCTTCACGAGCAGAACGAAGCGGCGATCAGACGCGACTCCGGCGACCTTGTCGTAGAACGGCCGCGGACCGATCCACGCGACCTCGCAGTGCTCGTGTTCGGCCGCGACATCGAGGAGGCACGCGACGAGCACCGCCTCGCCGAGGCCGTTGCCGCGATGTGCGGGCCACGTGCCCGTCGGGCCGAACCAGCCAAGCCCGGCGTTGTTGCCATCGTGCGCCGCGAACGCGCAGTACTGGCCATCGCGAAGTGCGACGTGTACCGCGGGCGTTGTTGTGGGGGTTGTCGTGGGCGTTGTCATGGGCGTCGTGGGCGTCGTCGCGGGCGTCGTCGCGGGCGTCGTCGTGGGCGTCGCGGGCGTCGCGGGCGTCGTCGCGGGCGTCGTCGTGGGCGTCGTCGTGGGCGTCGACGTGGGCGTCGAGGTCGCTGCGATCGTCTCGTGATCGAGTGCGCGTGCGAGCTCGAACGGCCACGCGCCGCCGAACTCCGACGAGACCGCATCGAGGAGCGCGTACTCGTCGGCGCGCGCGCGTCGAACCTCGTAGCCTCGGGTCGCACACGCGGTGATCAGCGAGTCGAGGCGCTGCTGCGTGACGCGCGGGTTGTCGCGCACGTGGATCAGCACGTTCTCGCGCAGCTCGCCGGAGCGCTGCCACCCGCGACGCTCGAGCCAGGCGATGGTCTCGGTGTTGCGTTCGTCGACGCCGGGGGCAAGGTAGTTTCCCGGTTCGTCGAGTGTGCGTACCGAGGTCGCGCCGTTCGCGCGTGCGGTCTCTTCGCACGCTCCGAGCAGAGCGCTGCCGACGCCACGTTTTCGAGCATCCGGATGCACGGCAAGTACGCGGATTCGGTTCGCACACACCGACGCGACACCGACGAGTACTTCACCGCCGTAGGAACTCGCCTCGGTCGGGCTCGCCGCGGTCGAGCTCGCCGGGGTCGCCTCAATCAAACTTGATGCCGCGGTGAGGTTCGGGCTCGATCCCGCAGTCAGGCCCGCACTCAGGCCCGCGGTCAGGCCCACGGTCAGGGCCGCGCTTGCTGTTCCGGTCCAGCTCGCGAGCTCCTCGCTCGACATCCACGCACCGATGGCAATCGGTGCGCCCTTCGGTCCGAGGCCGAACAGCTTTTCGTCGGCGACCACGTCGGCGCGATCGAACACGCACGCCGCCGCGAGCACGCTGCGCGCGGACGCAAGCTGCGAGCGGTCGAGCGATGCGATGCGCACGACTTGACAGTAACAGACGTCCGCCGCTGCGCTCGCGACGGAGGAGCTTCGTCGATGACCGCGTCGGGTTGCGCCACGATGTGGATCCGTCGATCGCACCGCTGCGTTCGCGACGGAGGAGCTTCGTCGATGACCGCGTCGGGTTGCGCCACGATGTGGATCGCACCGCTGCGCTCGCGACGGAGCAGCTTCGTCGATGACCGCGTCGGGTTGCGCCACGATGTGGTTCCGTCGATCGCACAGCTGCGCTCGCGACGGAGGAGCTTCGTCGATGACCGCGTCGGGTTGCGCCACGATCTGGATCCGTCGATCGCACCGCTGCGTTCGCCCTTCGCGACGGAGGAGCTTCGTCGATGACCGCGTCGGGTTGCGCCTCGATGTGGATCGCACGGCTGCGCTCGCGAGGGAGCAGCTTCGTCGATGACCGCGTCGCCACGGGATCGCACCGGGCGCATCGAGCGACACGGGATCGCACCTGGCGCGTCGAGCGACGCGATGTGGGACGCACAAGGCGCATCGAGCGATGTGGGATCGCACCGGGCGCATCGAGCGATGTGGGATCGCACCGGGCGCATCGAGCGATGTGGGATCGCATCGGGCGCATCGAGCGATGTGGGATCGCACCGGGCGCATCGAGCGATGTGGGATCGCACCGGGCGCATCGAGCGATGTGGGATCGCACCGG
>JBJXGN010000160.1:0-41423 GCA_046160585.1 Kofleriaceae bacterium | reverse complement strand
TCGTTCGAGCGGGACCGCAAGCATCGGCTTGCCGAGGAACACCGCCTCGCCCATCAGCGTGAAGCCGCCGCCCGCGATCACCGCGCGGCAGGTCGCGAGATCCTCGATGAAGCCTGCCTCGGAGAACGGCCGGAACCGAAGCGCGCCTTCGCTCGTCTCCTCGGTGGCGCCGGGACGCATGCCGTAGATGCGCGCCGGAAGGCCGGTCGCGTCGAGCGCGGCCTGCAGCTGCTCGTTGGGACCGGACTGGTACACGAGCACGTGTTCGCCGGGTCGTGCGCTCGCCTTCGCGGCCAGGATCTCGGGGCGTAGGATCGGAGGGAACAGAAATGTCCGCTCCTTGCGTGGCGGCGGGCGGAAGAAGGTCGTGATGTAGTACGCGTCGCATTCGGCGAGCTTCGCCTTCACGAACGCCTTCGTGATCTGGAACGCGACCTGGAGATCCTCGACGATGTCGTCGGGCAACGTGCAGCGATCGATCACCTGCATGTTGTCGATCGACAGGATCGGCAACCGGTGCGTGCGCCCGTAGTAGTACGTCCACGACTCGAAGTCGCTGATCACGACCTCGGGTTCGAAGCCCGCGATCAGATCGAAATACGCCGAGATATTCGTCGGAAGACCAGCGATGCCCTCGAGCACGTTGCTCCACAGGGTCTTGCCCATCCGCACGCGGTTCTCCTCGAGGATCATGTGCAGTCCGTGGATCGTGTTGACGCCCTCGAACCGCTTCCCGAGGAACGCGGCCGCGCGCCCCGACGCCATGATCTCGACGGTATGTCCCTTGGCGATCAAGTGCTCGATCACGACGCGCGAGCGCATCGCGTGGCCCATTCCCTCGCCCGTCACGCCGTAGAGCACCTTCATTGCGGGTACTGTAGCCGCCCGTGCGCCGTCGTGTCTGGTGCGAGATGCTGCCGTTCGCCGAGCTCTCGCCGGTGTTGCTCGAAAAGCTCGCGGTGCGCCGGATCGAGCTGCTTCTTGCCGTTCGTCCCTGGCAGCTCGCGGAGATCGCAGGCATCGCCGCGCGCGTTCGCGCCGCCGGCGTCTACCTCGGTCTGTGGCCGATGCTCGGCGACGAACACGGCCGATGGGCCTCGGTGCGTTCCATGGTCGGCTTCATTGCACTCGCCGACGAGGTGATCGCGCGGGTTCCGGACGCGGCCGAGCTCGTCATCGATCTCGAACCACCACACGAGGTGCTCGCACGCTGGAAGGCGCTGCGCCCAGCATTTCCGACGGCGCAGGGCTACCGAGAGGCACGCGCGGCGCTGTCCGCCGCCATCGGGCGATGGAAGTTCGGCGACGAACGCCGGCGCGGCACGCCCCTTCGCGTCACGACGGCGGTGCTTCCTCTGCTGCCGCTGGAGCTGCGCGGCGAGTGGATCCAGCGCGCGCTCGGAACTCCCGCGACTGCGCTGCCGGTCGACGCGCACAACACGATGGCGTACACGTCGCTGTACGAGGGATGGTCGCGGGGGCTCGTCGGACGCCGGCGCGCTGAGGTGTTGCTCGCGATGACTGCCCGGCTCGCGCGCTGGAGGTTTCGCGAGCGCGCCGCGATCTCCCTCGGCTGCGTGGGCCCCGGCGCGTTCGGCGACGAGCCCGGTTATCGACGGATCGACGAGCTCGCGCGCGATGTCGCGATCGCGGCGCGCGCAGGCGTCGAGGAGATCGCGCTCTTCGATCTCGCAGGCGTCGTGCGACGCGGCGATGTGGACGGCTGGCTCGACGTGCTCGACACGACGTGAGCGCTCAACCGAAGCGCGCCATCACCGCCCGCGCGGGCGCCAACGAGCGCGCAGCAGGCGATCGCACGTGCGCCGGCATCTCGACCTCACCGAACGGATCGGGCACGTCGAGGCCGAGCGCGGGATCGTGCAGCGGCATCAGGAAGATCTCCGCGTAGAGCCACTCGACGAAGCCCGCAACGCCGGCCCACTCGCTTCTCTGCGCGAACGCTTCGTGAATGCGGCGATGTAGTGCAGTGTTCGTCGTGGTCTCGTCAGCGAGCCCCGAGGGCGTCTGCGGGAGAGGCTCGACCTGGCGCAACACGGGAAACTCCACGCGGTGCTTGCTCATCGCGAGCCGGCTCGCGTCCATCGCACGCGAAGGCGGCGACGGAGGTGGAGCCGCAGGTGGCCATGACATGTTCCCGTTGGTCGCCGCCCACTCGTGTAGCCGCGGTAGCGTGCGGCGATCCGCGCGCGCGAACGTGCGCGCTTGCGCGAGCAGCGAAAGGAACGTGTCCGGATCGAACAGCCCGGGGAGCGCGTCGACGAGGCGGCCGTGCGTGTCGAGCACGAGGTGCGCGCTGTTACCGGTGATCGTCTTTGTCACGCGGCGGCCGTCGCCGAAGTCGAGCGTGACGATCGGGACCGGGCGCACGGACTCCCAATGCAGGACGAAGTCCTGGCGCAGCACCTGGTGGACGCGCGGCTCGCGATACAGCACGCGCTTGAAGAAGCGGCTGTTCGCGCAGGTCAGCTCGTCGGGCAAGTTGCCGAGCAGGCGGAGCGAGAGGATCGGTTTGTTCGTTCGGCGCGCCTCCCTAATGGCTGCGCCGAGATCGGTGAACCAGACAAGCGAGCGAAAGTCCGTCATGCCCCAAACGTAGGGCCGGCCGTGTAAGCCGATTGTTAGGAGATCGAGGGCGACCTAGGTCCACCGATATCCCACACCCTTGATCGAGATAATGATCGCGGGGTTGGCCGGGTCGCGCTCGATCTTGGCGCGGAGGCCGGCGATCGCGACATCGACAGCGCGCGTCTCGCTCGTCGGAGACACCTGCCACACGTGCTGGAGCAGCTCGGAGCGCTCGACCACGCGCCCGGCGTGCCGCGCGAGCCAGCGAACCACGTCGACCTCCTTTTTTGTGAGATCGACGAGCACCCCGTCGCGCTCGGCCGTTGCCGCGGACAGATCGATCGTGCAGCCATCGGCGGCGACGGTCTCGGGGTCGCGCGGGATCATGGCGGCGCGGCGACCGGCGGCATCGAAGCGCACCGCGACTTGCGACATCGGGAAGCTCGCGTCGACCGCGTCCGAGGCGCCGACCTGCAGCGCGCGAATCCGCGCGAGCGCGTCACCGGGCTTCGTGAAGACGACGACGGCTTGCGCGGGCCGCTCGCGATGCAGGCGCTCTGCGAGCTCGACGGTACCGACCACCACGACGTCAAACCGCGCCGCGCTGACCGTCGCGCTGCCGCGCTCGACGACGTGCCCGCTGCGCTCGAGCATCTCGACGAGCTCCTCCTTCACCCGCCCATTTGCCACGTCGATGAGCACGCGCATGCAGACAGCATGGCACATCCGCCCGTAGCCCCGGATCTCGTCTCGAGTGCCGCCCCCAGATCCCCCGTCCCCGGATCCCCTCGTATAAGCTCGCCGCGGTGAAGATGCCGCCGCTCTACCAGCGCGTGATCATCGCGGTCGCGCTCGGCTCGCTCGTCGGCGTCAGCACGGGGACTGGCGAGATCGTCCCCGGTGTAACGACGGGCGACCTCGGCACGCTCGGGATGCTCGTGATCCGCATGCTCAAGATGCTCGCGGTCCCGCTCGTGCTGTTCGCCGTATTGGACGCGATCGCGCGCACCGACGTCAGCCTGCGCCAGGGGCTGCGGTTGATCGTGATCTGTTTGGTCAACGTCACCGTCGCGTTTTCGATCGGCCTCGCGCTCATGAACACGCTCCGACCCGGCGAAGCGTGGCGCGGTCAGATCGACGAGCTCGTCGGAATGACGCACGAACAGCTGAGGCAAGCGCCCGCGGGCACGAGCCTGTCCCCGATCGACAACCTGGCCAAGTGGATCCCCGAGAGCTTCGCGCAGCCGTTCCAGGAGAACAACGTGATCGCCGTCGTGCTACTCGCGATCCTTGCGGGTGCCGCGATCCGCCGTATCCGCGACGAGGCTACCGCCAAGGGCGACGCGGAGGCGAAGCGGTCGATCAACGCCGTTATCGACGGTATCAACGGAGGCTATCGCGTGCTGATGCGAATGCTGACGTGGGTCGTCGAGATCGTGCCCTACGGAGTGTTCTGCGTCGTCGCGATGACGATCGGCAAGGCAGGCTTCGACACGTTTGGTGCGCTCGGCGGTTTCCTCGGTGTGATCCTGCTCGGCTTCGTGCTCCACGCGCTGTTCTACTACCCGCTGATGGCGTGGCTCGTCGGCGGCAAGAGTCCGCGCGTGTTCTTCGGCATCGGCGGCACGGCGATCGTGACCGGACTCTCGATGAACAGCTCGCTCGCGACGATGCCGGTCACGCTCGGCGCGCTCGACCAGATGGGCGTGTCGCCGGAGTCGGCGCGCCTATCCGCGTGCATCGGTACCAACCTCAACAACGACGGCATCACGCTGTACGAGGCGATGGCCGCGGTCTTCCTCGCGCAGGCGCTCGGCTACGAGCTCTCGTTCGGCGCTCAGATCACGATCGTGCTCGCCTCGCTGATGGCCGGCGTCGGGATCGCCGGGATCCCCGAGGCCGGTCTCATCGTGCTCCCGCTCGTGCTGCACGCCGCGGGCCTCCCCGAACAGGTAGTCGCCGCGCTGATCCCGCTGATCTTCACCGTCGACTGGATCCTCGCGCGCGCACGCAGCGCGGTGAACGTGATGGCCGATATGCTCGTTGCGATCTTGCTCGATCGTTGGGCACGCGTACGAGACGAAACTCCGCTACGTTGACGCAGCCGTGGCCGAGCCGTCCCTAGCGCCCACGTCTCAGGCGTCGATCACTCGAAAGCTGTTCGATCTCGCGGCGCCCATCATCGGCATCAACACGCTGAGCGTGCTGATGCTCGCCGTCGACTCCGCGCTATGCGGTCGCCTTCCGAACGCCGATCACGTCCTCGCCGCCGTCGGTTTCTCCGTACAGGTCGTATTCCTCCTGATGGTCGCGATGATGGGCCTCATCGTCGGCACCGTCGCGCTCGTCGCGCGAGCTCACGGCGGCGGTGACACTGCGCGCGTCGATCACGTGGTGCGGCAGTCGACTACGCTCACCGCGATCGTCGGCATCGTCGTCGGTATCCTCGGTGCGCTCCTCGCGCACCCGATCCTGCGCGCGATGGGCGCCTCGCACGAGGTCGCCGAGATCGGCGTCGACTACCTGCAACCGCTGATGATCGGGACGCCGTTCTGGTACCTGACGTTGGTCTACACGGGCATCCTGCGTGGCGTCGGCAACACGAGAATCCCGTTTGCATGCGGCATCGTCGCGAACGTCGTCAACGCGGTCCTGAACTACGCACTCGTCCTCGGCAACTTCGGGTTCCCGCAGATGGGTGTCACCGGCTCCGCGATCGGCACCGTCATCGCACAGCTCACGAACCTCGCGATCCTCGTGTGGGCGTTGAAGCGTGGGTCGGTGCCCGGGCTACGTCCGTCGCTCCGCCCGGCACCGATCGACCGCGGTCTCGCGCGCGAGTTGCTGAAGGTTGGCTGGCCCGCCGCCATCGACATGCTCGTGATCAACGCCGGTTTCCTCACGGCGCTCGGCATGCTCGGCCGCATCGACGAGGTCACCGTCGCCGCCCACGGGCTCGGTCTGCGGATCCAGTCGCTCGCGTTCATCCCCGGCATGTCGATCTCGCAGGCAACGGGTGCGCTCGTCGGTCAGGCGCTCGGGGCGGGAGACATCCAGCGTGCGAAACAGGTCGTGCGCGCGTCGATACTCCTTTGCTTCGTCATCATGTCCGCGCTCGCCGCGATCATCATGCTCGCGGGCGCACCACTGACCCGCGTGTTCAACGTCGCGCCCGGGACTCCGCTCGAGACCTACAGCGTGCAGTGGATGCAGCTGCTCGGCCTGGCGATGTTCCCGTCGGCGTTCCATATCGCGCTGGTCGGCTTGCTCCAGGGCTCTGGCGCGACGATGACGAGCCTCAAGATCAACATCTGGACGACCTTCGTCATCCAGATCCCGCTGTCGTACGTGTTCGGCTTCACGTTCGGTTGGGGGGCGTGGGGCGTGTGGCTCGGGTTCCCGTTCGTGTTCGCGGCAAAGGCGATCTTCGCCTACGTGGCGTATCGCTCGGAGAAGTGGGCCGTCACCGGTGTGCGCCTGTCGGCGGGCCGTCGCTGACCGCCGCGACCTCTGGCTGCAGCGGAATCAGAGGGCGCACAACGTAGCGAGCGCAGACACGCGACGCGCGGATCGCGCGGCTGTAGCGGCGCGTCCATCGCCTGCCGTAAGCTGCGCGCGGGTGTGGACTCCCATCATCATCGCGGTGGAGATCGTGTGGGTCGCGAGCATCGGCGTCGTGATCCTGCTCCAGCGCCGCTCGGCCACCTCGACACTGGCGTGGCTCCTCGCGCTGACGCTCCTGCCGATCGTCGGTTACATCATCTATCGCCTCATCGGCCCGCAGCGCCTCGAGCGCAAGCGCGTGAAGCGATCGCTCAGCAAAGCCGCCGTCCGCGAAGTGATGGAGGCGCAGGCCAAGCTTGCCGACAATCTACTCGAGCACCAACAGCTCGCTCGCGTCGGCGTGGAGCTCGGCGAAGCGTCGCCGTTGCGCGCGTCCGAGGTCGAGCTGTTCTTCGATGGCAACGCGGCCTATACCTCGATCCTCGGGTGCATCGCCGCGGCGAAACATCACGTCCACCTCGAGTACTACATCTGGGATCCGGACACGATCGGTACCGAGATGCGCGACGCGCTGATCGACCGCGCTAAGGCCGGCGTGCAGGTGCGCATGGTCGTCGACGCGACGGGGAGCAACAACCTGACGAAGGCGTTCTTCTCACCGCTCCGGGCGGCCGGCGTGAAGATCGCGCTGTTCAATCCGATCCGGCTGCGCTCGCTGCGCTTGCGCCGACCGGACTTCCGCACGCACCGCAAGATCATCGTGTGCGACGGGCGCGTCGGGTTCACGGGCGGCATGAACATCACCGACAACCAGAGCGAATCGCGCAGCAAGGACTTCTGGCGCGACACGCACATTCGCATCACCGGCGCTGCGGTGTGGCCGCTGCAACGCATGTTCATGGAGGACTGGTACTACGCAGCCGACGAGCTGTGTCCCGTCACGGACGAGACGTTCCCGACGCCCACGCAGGAGGGCGAGCACCTCGTCCAGATCATCGGCTCGGGTCCCGACAGCGCCTCGTTCGCGATCCACAAGATGTTCTTCACCGCGGCGAATCAGTCCCAGGATCGTCTGTGGATGACGACGCCGTACTTCGTACCCGACGAGGCGCTGCTCATGGCGATCACGAGCGCCGCGCTGCGCGACTGCGACGTGCGGCTGCTCGTGCCGAAGAAGGGCGACAGTCGCGTCGTCGACCTCGCGGCGCGCAGCTACTTCCCCGAGCTACTCGAGGCCGGCGTGCGCATCTACGAATACGAGACGCGCTTCATCCACGCGAAGACGATCGTCTGCGACGACGACGTGGCGATCGTCGGCACCGCGAACCTCGACAACCGCAGCTTCCGCCTCAACTTCGAGGTCGCCGCGATCGTCTTCGGTCGTACGGCGAACACGACGCTCGCCGACGCGTTCACGAAGGATCTGCAGGACGCGCGCGAGATCCTGCGCAGCGACTTCGAGCGTCAGCCCTTCAAGGCGCGACTCGGCCAGGCGGGTGCGCGCCTGATCTCGCCGTTGCTCTGAGCTACTTCTTTAGCTGATGGAAGATGATCGGATTGCCATCGGGATCGAGCACGATCAGCTGGCGGCACACGGGTGACGGAATGATGTCCGACTTGATCTGCGCTTCGTGCGCGCGGAGGTGTGCGAGCACTGCATCGAGATCGTCGACCTCGAACGCGACCGCACCACCGCTCGAGCTCGGCTTCATGTACGTGCCGGTCGTGTCCTGAAACAGCGCAAAGCAGCCGCCCCCAGGCAGGTCGTACTCCGTCCACACGCCGTCCTTGGAGTGCGAGCCGAGGACGAGGCCGAGCACGTCCTGGTAGAACGCCCGCGCGCGCGCAGCATCGGTAGTCGGGTACACGGTGAACGCGACCTTCTCGAGTTTCATAACACCGAGGATATATACACCGCTGTGTATATTAGCAAGTGCCGGCGCATACCGAGGTAGACGCAACGGCTGTGTCCCCCACCCCTCAAATGGGGGGTCGGCGACGGAATTCCGCGCATGTAGCCGTGGCATCGCCGCTGCACTTCCCGAACGCACCATGCGCGCCCTCCTCGCTCTCCTCGCTCTCGCATTCGCGGCGTCCACCGCGCTCGCGGATGGGACCTCGGTCTCGTTGTCGTCGCGGGATGTCCAGGACCGGCTCCGGCCGTACGCCGAAACGATCGAGCACTGCTACACGGACCACACGACCGCTGTGTCCAGCGCCGGCACGCTCTCGGTCGAGCTGACGATCACCCGCAAGGGCGAGGTCGAGACCGTCGCGATCAAGACGCCGGGCCTGGACACGAAGGTCGGCGTAAAGGTCGCGGGCTGCGTCGTGGACACGCTCGACGGCGTCACGTTCCCGTCGCGCCGCGCGAAGACGACCGCGACGGTGCCGTACTACTTCCAACGCACGTTCGCCGCCGACGCGGGACCGTTCGAGTCCTGCTGGAAGGCGGAAGGCTGCCGCGAACAGGGCGCGAAGACTGCAAACACGGCGTCCCACGCGGACACTCGGTACGCTCGTAGCGGGTGGAGACTCGCGCGCCACGGCTCGTCGTCTCGCTCGCGTGTGTCGCGGCATGCGGACGTGTCGGGTTCGGACCGTCACTAGGCGATCGCTCGGCGATCGGCATCATGCTGCTCGCCGGCCGGCTCTCGCGACGAAGTATTTCGTAAGCGGGCGCGTGATCTCCCAGATCGTGGTCACGCCCTCGGGGAAGTGCGCGCTGTCTCCATCGGAGAGCACGTGCGTCGCGCCGGTGTCTTTTACGGTCACCGTCATCGCACCGCGGATGATGTAGACGAACTCGTCGTAGTCGAAGAAGAACTCGTAGCGACCCACGTCGCACGACCAGAAGCCGGCGGTGACCTCCTCGTCCGGCGTGCGTGCGGTGAACCGGCCACCAGCGTTCGGAGTGCCCTCCAGGATCTCGTGGTCCGGGAGAGTGATCCGCGGCAGAGGCTCGACGAGCTTCGCTGTTGTGACCGTCATGGGGATCCGGAGGTTCTCACGAGAGAAGCTCGGCGCGCGAACGCGGCGGCGAGCCCCTCGGGCGTGCCGACATCGATGAAGCTTCCGTCGGAGAAGTGAACCCCGTGGACCGAGAGGCCGTCGTCGATCGCGCGCTGGTACACGGCGCCGAGGATCACACCTGGGTTCTCCGCGACCATCGCGTGCAACAGTGCACCGAACCGCGGGCCCCATCCCGCGATGCCCCACGTGTTGCGCATGTCGCCTGAAACGGTCGCCGGCTTGTCGAGCACCTCGCGCACGCGGCCGTCTGGATCGATGCGAACGGGGCCGAGCTGCTCCGGTCGATCCGTCGGGAACACGCCGAGCACGAGGTCGGCGCCGGTGTGCGCGAGCGAGGCTCCGACACGCGCGAGCGCATCGGCGGGCTCGATCAGCGTGTCCGGAAGCGCGAGGCAGACGTCGCGCTCGGCGAGCCACGCGTGCGTCGCGTCGATCGCGTCGGCGAGACCGCGCGGCACGCCACGGACGATGTACGCGAGCGCGACCTCTGCCTGCCGTTCACCGAGGACGCGTACGAGCTCGAGCTTCCAGTCGGCGATGACGACGATGCACTGCTCGACCTTCGCCGCGCGCATCTGGTCGAGCGACGAGAGCAGCACCGGTCGCGGGACCGCGCGACCGTCGTCGCCGGTGTAGACGATCGGCAACAGCTCCTTTGGGTAGCCGAGCGGTGCGAGTCGCGTCCCGAGCCCACCGGCCGGGATCACGCCGATCATCGGACGCCGCATCACGCGCCGACGCTATCACGGCGTACGATCGGACGATGCAACCCGCGATCGGCGTCCTCGGTGGAAGTGGCTTCTACGACCTTCCTGGTGCCCACGTTCTCGAGACCGTCACGGTCGACACACCGTTCGGTGCGCCCTCCGACGCGCTGGCGATCGCGCAGGTCGGTGATCGCCGCTTGGTCTTCTTGCCGCGTCACGGTCGCGGACATCGCCTGTTGCCGAGCGAGGTGAACGCGCGCGCGAACCTCTACGCGTTCAAGCAACTCGGCGCGACCCATGTCATCTCGATCTCGGCGGTCGGTTCGTTGCGCGAAGCGATCGCACCGGGCCACGTGGTCGTCCCGCGCCAGTACATCGATCGTACCGTCTCGCGTCCCGCGTCCTACTTCGGGCATGGCGTGGTCGCGCATGTCTCGATGGCCGATCCGGTGTGTGCGCGCGTCGCGTCGGAGCTCGCGGTGGCGAGCCGCGCCGAAGGGGCGCAGACTCACGATCGCGCCACCTACGTCTGTATCGAGGGGCCGCAATTCGGCACGCGCGCCGAGTCGGAGTTGATGCGCAGCTGGGGTGGCGACATCGTGGGTATGACCATGTGTCCCGAGGTGCGCCTAGCCCGTGAAGCCGAGCTCTGTTACGCGACCCTCGCGTTGTCGACGGACTACGACTGCTGGCACACGAGCGACGTGACCATGACCGACGTCTTCGCCGTGATGCGGGCGAACGTCGAACGCGCACGTGCGATCCTCGTTCGCGCAGTCGCGGCACTCGATCCGGCAACCACATGTGCGTGCCAGACGAGCCTGGACGGGGCGCTCGCAACGGTTCCGGAGGCGATCGATGTCTCCGTGCGGACGCGCCTCGCGGCGATTCTGGCCCGGCGATTAGCCTGAGACTTTGCTATTCTCGGCCCGTGGTTGCGGTCATGGGGTCGTATCGGCTCGTCCAGAAGCTGGGCGAGGGCGGCATGGGAGAAGTGTTTATCGGCGAACACGCCATGCTCGGCCGGCGCGCGGCCGTGAAGGTCCTGCGCCCCGAGTTCTCGCACCGCCAGGACATCGTCGCGCGGTTCTTCAACGAGGCGCGCGCGACGACGCAGATCAACGATCCGGGCATCGTCCAGATCTTCGACTTCGGACAGGCACAGGACGGCAGTGCGTTCATCGTGATGGAGCTGCTCGATGGCGAGACGCTCGATCGCCGCATGGTGCGCCAGCAAGTGCTGCCGATTCCGGAGGCGCTTCGCCTCATCCGGCAGGTCGCCTCATCGCTCGCGACCGCGCACAGCCGCGGCATCGTCCACCGCGATCTGAAGCCCGAGAACATCTTCATCGTCCGCGATCCCGAGGTCGCCGGTGGCGAGCGTACGAAGATCCTCGATTTCGGCATCGCAAAGCTCTACGGCGATCAACAGGTCAAGACGCACACCTCGGCGGTGATGGGGACGCCGACGTATATGTCGCCCGAGCAGTGCCGTGGCTCGGGGCAGGTCGATCACCGCGCCGACATCTACTCGCTCGGCTGCGTCCTCTATTTGCTCGTCACGGGCCGCATGGTGTTCGAGGCGGAGGGCACCGGCGATCTCATCGCGATGCATCTGCGCGAGCAGCCGGTACCACCGTCGATGAAGGCGCAGTGGGTCCCGCCGGCGCTCGATCGACTGATCCTGCGCTGCCTCGCGAAGAACCCCGCCGAGCGCTTCCAGACCGGAACCGAGCTCGCGTCCGCGATCACCTCGTTGCTCGAGACCGGCACGCTGCCCCAGATGCCGTCGTCGCCGAACCTCGCGCCCACCGTCGCGGTTCACGCACTGCAGTCCAAGCCACCGACGACGCTGTCCTCGGCGAGCGGTGCGGTCGGCGCGAGGTCCATGCCGCCACCACGGAAGAAGACCGGGCTCGTGGTCGGCTTCGTCGGTACCGTCGCGATCGGTGCGGTGATCGCGATCGTCGCGTTGACGCGCAAGGGGGGCAACGAGACAACCCGCGAACCAACGACGGAAGCGCCCGCTGCGGCGGCACAGCCGACGACGCCTCCGCCCGCGGAGCCGCCGAAAGTCGAGCCGCCGAAGGTCGAGCCGCCCGTCGAAGCGAAGATCGAGCCGCCGAAAGTCGAGCCGCCGAAAGTCGAGCCGCCCGTCGAGGCGAAGACCGAAGCGAAGACCGAGCCCGAGACAAAGACCGAGACCAAGACCGCGACAGACGCGAAGACCGTCCGCAAGGATCCGAAGACGACGCGGCCGAAGCAACCGAAGCAGCCGGCCGGTGGATACGTCGACATCGACGGCGACGGAATTCCGGACAAGCGATGAACCCGTCGCGCGCTCTCCTCGTCGCAGTCGCCGTCACGACTGCGTCTCCCGCCGCCGCGCAGAACACCGCCGAGGCGGACAAGCTGTTCGACAAGGGCAAGCAGCTGATGGCGGAGAACAAGCTCGCCGAAGCGTGCACCGCGTTCGAAGAGAGCCAGCGCCTCGCACCAGCGACGACAACGGAGTTGAACCTCGCGAACTGCCGCGAGAAGAACGAGCAGCTCGCGACCGCACACGAGCAGTTCATGCGCGTCGCGAACTCTCTCGAGGGCAAGCCGGAGAGCAAGAAGCTCCGCGAAGTGGCGCTCCAGCGCGCAGCCCAGCTGCAGCCTCGACTCTCGACGCTGACGCTCGTCGTTCCGTCGGCGAGCCAGGTCGGCAACCTCCAGCTCCAGCTCGATGCGCGCAGCATCGCCCCGTCGCAGTGGAATCAGCCGATCGCACTCGACGGAGGAATGTACAAGCTGATCGCGCGCGCCGAAGACCGCGTCGAGTGGACGACCACCATCGCACTCTCTCCGAGCGGCGACACGAAGACCATCGAGGTGCCGACGCTCGCGGAGGCGAAAGGCCCCGAGACGGTCGCACGAAAACCGGATGCGGCGGCAGGCGGATCGCTGAAACTGCCGATCCTCTTCGGCGTCGCGGCCATCGGTCTCGGCGGCGCCGCGCTCGGACTCGAGCTGTGGGGCCGCTCGATCTATCAGGAGTCGAAGGACGAGCTCTTCGACCGCGAGCGCCAGCTGGACCTCCTCGATTCGGCGAACACGCGCCACATCTCCGCACAGGTCGCCGGCATCGCCGCGCTCGGGTGCGCGACCGCGGCGGTTGTCTTCTACGTCACGCGCGAAAAGCGTACGGAGTCCTCGGTCGTGATCGCCCCGGTGACATCACCGACGAGTGTTGGCCTCGCGGCGTTCGCGCACTGGTAGCGTCGACAGCGTGTGCAAAGACGTGCACGGTTCGTGAACGCGTCGGTCTCCGGCGCCTGATCCCTACACAATCCCGGTTGACGCGGATCGGGACCTCGCCGACGCTACGCACATGCTTCGAACCGCGGGACTGTTCGCTGCACTTGGCCTCGTCACGAGCGGGTGTACGGACGGGCTCGATCTGGGCTCGCTGACGTCCGAGGTGAACATCGACGCGTTCGTCATGCCGATGACGCTGACGACCGAGGAGCGAGCGGCGATCGTTCACCGCTACGACCACCTCGATCCGGGTGATGAAGTGCCGCGCGGTCTCCTCGAGGACGCGATGCTGTACTTCGACATGAACAATGCGCTCATCCCGAAGCAGGACTTCTTCGTCGTGATGGACATGTCGCTGTTCTCCGGCATGGACCGCTTCTGGCTCGTCGACCTGATGACGGGCGAGGTCGAGCCTCACAAGGTCGCGCACGGCGACGGCAGCGATCCCGATCACGACGGGTACGCGACGATGTTCTCCAACGTCGAGGGCTCTCACAAGACGTCGCTCGGCTTCTACCTCGGGGGCGAGATCTACAACGGCACGCACCCGCACTCGATGCGCCTCGACGGTCTCAACCGTGACGGATCGCCGAACAACCTCGCGAACAGCAACGCTCGCCAGCGGCTCATCGTCATGCACGAGGCGTCGTACGTGAACGACAGCAACACGAACAAGCAGGGCCGCAGCAACGGCTGTCCCGCGCTGGATCCATCCATCGAGGTCGAGGTCGTCGATCGCATCTACGACGGCTCGCTCCTCTACATCGCGATCTCGGCGCTCCATCCGCCTGTCGGCCGCGCGCCCGACATGCCGCCCGACGACATGCCGCCCGACGACATGCCACCCGACGACATGCCACCCGACGAGGCCGGCTGCTCCGCCGGTGGTGGTGGCGCGAGCGCGCTGCTCGGCCTAGCGTTGCTCGGCCTTCGCCGTCGTCGACGGTAACTCCGGTTCGTCGAGTCAGCGCGGCTTCTTCAAGGTCACGAGTACCTCGTCGACGATCCCGTAGTCCTTGGCCTGCTGGGCGGTCATGAAGCGATCGCGCTCGGTGTCGCGCGCGATGGTCTCGACGGGCTGGCCCGTGTGCTTCGCGTACAGCTCGTTGAACGTCTCGCGCGCGCGCAGGATCTCCCGCGCGTGGATCTCGATGTCCGTCGCCTGTCCGCGAAACCCCGCGAGCGGCTGATGGATCATCACGTTCGCGTGTGGCAACGCGTACCGCTTGCCGCTCGTGCCCGCACTGAGTAGAAAGCTCGCCATCGACGCGGCCTGGCCAGTCACCACCGTGGCGACATCGCAGTGGAGGAACTGCATCGTGTCGTAGATCGCGAGGCCCGCCACCATGTCGCCACCCGGCGAGTTGATGTAGAGCATCACGTCCTTCGCCGGGTCCTCCGCGTCGAGAAACAGCAGCTGCGCGATGATGACGTTCGCGAGGTCCGCGTCGATCTCGCTACCGAGGAACACGATCCGGTCCTTGAGCAAGCGCGAGAACAGATCCCACCCGCGCTCGCCGCGATGCGTCTGCTCGACGACGGTCGGCACGAGCTGGAGCGAAACGGGATCGCGCTCGTTCATCGCTTCTTCTCCTTCGAGTCGCGCGTCTCGTCCGGCGTCGCGAGCCACGCGAGGATCGCCTCGCGCGAGAACCTCCATACCGGTCCGAGCTTCCTGCCCGGAAGCTTGCCGGCTTCGGCCAGCTCGATGACGTTCCTCTCGTCGATCTGGAGAAACTGCCCCGCTTGCTCGGCGTTCATCACCTCCGGCAGGTCCGGCGGGTCGTACGAACGGAACGAATAGCCCGCTGTCGTGGCGCTCGGCGACGACAGCGGTTCGAGATATTTCGTGACGAGTCCTGCCACGATCTCCTTCTTCGGCAACCCGAGCTCCTCGGCTGCACGATCGAGCTTGTCGACGGCGCTTTGGGGGAGCTTCACGTATAGCGGGGTCTCGGGCTGCACCTTGCGTGGCATATCCAGTAAATATCCTATGAATATCCCCGCGTCAACCAGCGAGAGGATTTGACCAGGATGTTGCGCGATTAGCGCAAAAGCGAACGCCGACTTAAAACGGATCACCCGCGCGATCGGCTTCTGTGTAAGGTCCCGCCATGAGGAACGCACTGCTGTGCTTGCTGTTGCTCGGCTGTGGAACGGATGGAGCGGCCGACGACCCGAACGTCGTCGACCTGGTCTCCCAGCGCTACACGCTGCAGCCCGGCGAGGAGAAGTACTTCTGCTACACGATGCGGCTGCCCGCGGATCGCGACATCGCGATCAAGAAAATCACGCCGACCTACGGCGTCGGCACACACCACATCCTGTTCGCGCAGACCATCGCGACGGAGCCAGAGGGCTTCAGCGAGTGCAACGTGCTGTTCAAGCAGACGTGGGTCCCGCTCTACACGGGTGGACTCGACTCGGGCCCCGTGTCGATGCCCGAGGGTGTCGGCTTCTCGACGCTCGAGCGTGGCCAGCAGGTGATCATGCAGCTGCACCTGCAGAACGCGACCGACGAGGTCATCAGCGACCTGACGTCACTCGAGATCGACATCATCGACAAGACGCCGGAGATGATCGAGGCCGGCATCTTCGGCATGGACAACCGCCAGATCGACATCCCGCCGAACACCGACTCCAAGACGATCGACATGAACTGCACATCGGACCAGGGCCTCGAGGTGTTCGCGGTCCTCGGGCACATGCACAAGCGCGGCGTTCGCCTTGAAGTGTCGCGCGGCGCGACCGCGGGCGTCGACAAGCTCTACGAGGGATCCTGGAACTTCGAGGAGCAGCCGATCGAACCGATCGCCATGCAAATCCAGGCTGGTGAGAACCTCCACCTGAGCTGCACGCACGCGAACAACACGAACGTGCAGGTCGACTACGGCGAGAGCTCGGACAACGAGATGTGCGCGTTCGTCTTCTTCTACGCGCCGGCAAGCTCCCAGCTCGACGGCTGCATCAAGCAGTAGTCACCGCGCGGCGGCGTCGAGGACGCCATCGCACGGGGATTCGCGGTCGCGGATCGTGTCGAACGACGCTGCCGCACGTCGCGTACGCGCCGAGCGTATGCGATTACCCGCGGCCGACGCGCGTCGAGATGTTGATCACCGGCTGCTGCGGCGGTGGAGGAGGAGCCGCGACCTGCGCAGGCGCGCTCTGTCCGCCACCCATCATCATCATCATCATCATCATCGGCATCATGTCGCCACCACCGTCGTCCTTCTTGGACGCGAGGCCCTTCACGGAGTCGCCGATCTGCGTGAGCATCGTCGTGAGCTCCGCACTGGCGCCGCCGCCCCGACCGGTGACGCGTGCAGCGCCACCCGATACCTTGTCGAGGGAAGAGGATTCGATGGACATGAAGGAATCGGTGGACATGGGCTGGTTCCTGGTGAGGGGGAAAGCGGTCTTGGTGTTTCCCAGCTAGAGCAGCTGGAGTGCCAAGTGCGCTCGCCAGCGGTGACGGCTACTTAGTCCGATCGAGGGCCGGGATCGGCGAGTTGCCGAAGACTCGCAATGACTCTTCGAGGTTACGATCGATGGTGCGGTCGGGCAGACCCGATCCGGTGCGTGCAACCGCCGTGGATCGGCACGTAAACCACTACAATCGCTCGGCAATATCGCGGACTTCTGCACCTTTGCGACGTAGCCGCGGCGGCAGCGAACGAAGTAGGCTGAGCTCGTGCGCTCCCTCGTCGTGCTCGGCGTACTCGGCTGCGGATCGACCGCGCCGACTCCGACACCAACAACCGTGACCGAGCCGACGACGGGCCCCAGCGCGAACGAGAGTGCAGCGGCGGCGGCGCGCGCGGAGACGGCGCGTCGCGCCGAGCTGTCGGCCGCGCACCGCAAGCTCGAGGACGAGCAGGCTACGGCACTCGCGGCGAGCTGCACTCGTGCGCCCAGCGAAGAGCGCACGAAGCGGTGCCTGCCGAGCTGCTACGACGGCGAGCCGGCGGACCCACGCGCGAACAAGAAGCTGTCGCGCTCGGTCGAGATCCCGCATGTCGCGTGCACGCGTGCCGCGCAGGCGAACGCGGGTCCGTTCGTGATCCTCGACGAGCTCGGCGGTCCCAAGCTCGCCGTCCGCGCGGCGCGCAGGTTCCCGAAGCGAAGCAAGAAGACGTCGTGGCAATACGGCGTAGAGGCCGAGGTGATGACGGCGCTCAAGCCAGATCTCTCCCCCGGTGACGTCGTGCGCGTGACCGGACCGTGGAAGAAGCGGACGCATCCGATGACGAAGGAGAAGCTGCGCTGCGTCGCGGTGTCTCACTTCGTCAAGGCGATCAAGCGTCCACTCGACACCTGTGGTTCGCAGGGCACGACGGCGTGTGAGGCCGCGGGCGACGCCGCCACGCACGGCATCAACGTCGTGCGCTACCGGCTGATGGAAGCAAAGCGATGGAAAGCGGCGGGCGACACGGCCAGCTGCCAGCAGGCGGCGCTCGAAGCGGTCGCGGTCGCGCGAGGGATGCCCCGGTGGCGCCAGTACGCTTCGCTCAACACGAATCGCTGGAAGAGCTGGCCGCGCTATCGCACCCGGTTCGACGGGACACTCGACGAGGATTCCTTGTTCGCGCTCGCGATCGCGCTTGGGTCGGACGCGGAGGACGTACACGCGGCGTGCGGCGGGACGGATGCGAAGACGACCGTCGACGACGAGCAGTCGTTTCACATGTGCTGGTGAGCCGTTGTCGCGCGAGCGCCCAGCGCGCGAGCTGACCGCTACCCGAGCTTTGCATGGCCGGTGCAACGCGGCGACGTAGACTCCAGTGTGGCCACGATGCTCGTCATCTCGCCGCACCTCGACGACGCGGTGCTCTCGGTCGGCGGCACGATCGCCGCGCGCAGCGCGACCGGCGACCGTGTCGTGATCGCGACGATGTACACCGACGGGCCACCGCTCGACGAGATCGTCCCCGCGATGCGCACGTGGGCGAACTATCCCGCGCGCCGTGCAGAGGACGAGGTCGCGTGTGCCTCGATCGGTGCCGAGGTCCGCTGGTTCGGGCACGTCGAGCGCGCGTTTCGCAAGCCGTTCCTGTCGGGGCTCACGTACTTCACGACGCCTCCCGATCTCGCCGGCTTCACGACGCTGCCGGACGTCACCGCGTCGCTCTCGTCTCTCGACGAGCTCGCACCCGAGCGTATCCTCGTCCCGTTCGGCATCGGCAACCACGTCGATCACGTCGAGACGATGATCGCCGCGACACAATGGGCCCTCGCGCGCGGCTGGCGCGACCGCCTCGCCTACTACGAGGACTTCTACGCGCTCTCGACGACGATGCGGCGCGCACATCCGATCGCGAGGCAACGCGACTGGTCGCGTTGGCGATCGCCGTTGCTGCGTGCACGCCGCCTCGCCGTGATCATGCGCGCGATCGCGCTCGCGAGGCGTGGGCCGGACGCGACAGCGTTCCTTCCACCCGAGCTCGCTGCGGCCGAGTGGACCGCCGTCGTTTCGCCTATCGACGAGCCCGCGAAGCTTGCCGCGATCGAGCGCTATCCGTCGCAGGCGATCGCGTTCGGCGGCATGGCCGGCATCGCGCGCGCGTTGCGCACCTACCACACGTGGTGGGGCGGCGAACCACTGTGGCGACCAGGCTCGCGAGCGCGCGAGGCCGCACTGATACAATGACCGCGTGTGGTCGATGGACGTGTACGCGTCGAGCGACGTGCCGCCGGTGCTCGCGATGTTCGTCGTGTGGTTCGCCGCGGGCTCGCTACTCCTCGGGATCGTCGTCGGTGTAGTTCGCGGAGCAAGACGCGCCACGCTCGCGAAGCGGGCGGAGCTCAGCATGGGCGACGAGAACCGTCCGCTCGTCGAAGGAAGGGACGTCGTGCTGCACGGCATCGTCCGCCACCTCGAAGCGAACGACATCGCGGTGAAAGTCTCGGTCTCGCAGACCGGCACGGAGACCGAGAGCTCTGGATCGTGGAGCCATGCCTGGGTCGAGATCGATCGCGACATCGTGGTCGCGCCGTTCTTGCTCGAGCTCCCCAACAAGGAAGTAGTCCGCGTCGATCCGCCGAGAAACGTCGACGTCGCAGACGCGCTCGACCAGAAGGTGTGGATCGATCGCAACAACCGCGTGCTCAGCGCCGAGCTAGTCCCCGGTGAAACGATCTGGGCTCGCGGCCGTCTCGAGCGCAGTGACATCGCGGCGCCAGGTTCGGTCTATCGCGATGTCGCGTGGGGCTGGGCGCTCGGTCCCACCGACGGGCAGATGCTCCTATCGTCGGAGCCGCTCGGTGCTGGCCTCCTCGAGCGCGCGCGCTTCCACCAACGCTACGCGTGGATCGCCGCCGGCATCCTCGTCGCGCTCCAGCTATCGCTCGGCTGGTTCTACGGGCGGCTCGCCGGCACCACACTCGTCACGGAGGTGGCCAAGATGCGCTTCTACCAGACGACCGACAGCGACGGCGACACGCACGATCACTACGTGATCGGCGTTCTTCGTGACACGAACATCGATGAACACGACATCGAGATCGATGACCACAGCTACGATCTCCTCGATCGCGGCAACCGCGTCCCGATACGGTGGGGCAGCTACACGAATTGGAACCTCGGCGCCGAGGCGACGCTGGCTCTGTGGCACTCGCTGGTCCTACTCTCGATTCCGATCGCATTCTGGATCGCCTACGTCGCGCGGAGGCGGAGCTCGCGACCGTGGTTCCGACGCAAGGTCAACGAGAGCGGTGCCGGCAAGCTCCCCGATCCGCCCTGACGGCGACTCGTTGGCGACGAGAATCCGGACGGCCACGACTTCGTGTTCGCCGAGTCGACGGCGATTGTCGTCCGTAGGATGGCCCCCGGCGTCCCACCGCCTGTGGCACTATCCCCGCATGGAGACGCACGCCAAGCTGTTTCGCGCGATCGTGATCCTGGGCGCGGCGCTCACGACACCGGCGTGCGAGGGCGGCAAGTGCCCCACAAATGACTGTCTCCCGAATGACGGTGGTCGGCCGTCCCCCGATGCCGTCGTGACGAGAGACGGCGGGCCCGTCGACGCGGACACCTCGGACGTCATCCTGATCCTGTGATGATCACGCGCAACGAAGCGGTCGATCGACTCGCGCCCGCGCAGCAAGCGGAGCTCGCGGCGATCTGGCAGACGCGCGCGAGCTCGGAGCGTTCGGTCGGTAGTGTGTTCTCGCAGCTCGTCGCCGAGCTCTCCGCGACCGGCGCACACCCCGAGGTGATCGCTCTCGCGCTCCGGGCGAAGGACGACGAGACCCGCCACGCACGGATCTGCGCGGAGCTCGCAGCGGCGTACCGCGGCGACGACGTCCGCGAGGTCGCACCGCTCGAGGTCCGCCTCCCCGACTACGGTGAACCGCCGCGCATGCGCGCCGCACTACACGCGGTCAACCTGTGCTGCATCGGCGAAACGATCGCAACGGCGTTCGTCGAGGCGTGCTTCGCGGAGTGCACGGCGTGGCCCGAGCTACGCGAGCTGCACGGACTCCATCTCGCCGACGAGATCCATCACGCGCGCGTCGGCTGGGCGCACGTCGCCTCGCTCTCCACCGACGAGCGTGCGCATGTCGCGACGCGCCTCGAGGAGCTGCTGCGCGCTCAGGTCCGCGGCTGGGAGTCTCGCATCGCGACGCTCCCCGAACACGGAGCACCGGGTCACGGCTATCCCCCGCGCGCGAACCTCGTCGCGGTCGTGCACGCGGCAGTGCACGACCTCGTGCTTCCGGGATTCGACTACGTGTCCGTCGACACGAGGGCCGCGCGCGTGTGGTTCCTCGCTTATCAGAATCGAACACCTGATAGCCGCTAGCTATCAGAGTCATCGACGCAGCCTGTTTCCTCTCGGAGGGGCGCGGGCATAGCCTTTCTGTTCACACCCGGGAGATTCCATGTCCGCCAAACCATCCTGTCCCTTCAAGCACCAATCCATGGCGGCCAGCACGGGAAACCGTGACTGGTGGCCAAACCAGCTCCGCACCGAGATGCTCCACCAGCGTTCGTCGCTCTCGAGCCCGATGGCGAAGGACTTCAACTACGCCGCCGAGTTCAAAAAGCTCGATTACGCGGCGGTGAAACAAGACCTGCATGCGCTCATGACCGACTCGCAGGACTGGTGGCCCGCGGACTTCGGTCACTACGGACCGCTGATGATCCGCATGACGTGGCACAGCGCGGGCACGTATCGCGTCGGCGATGGGCGCGGCGGTGGCGGCAACGGCAGCCAGCGGTTTTCGCCGCTGAACGCATGGCCCGACAACGTCAACCTCGACAAGGCGCGCCGCCTCCTGTGGCCGATCAAGCAGAAGTACGGCCGGGCGCTGTCGTGGGCAGATCTGATGATCCTCGCCGGCAACGTCGCGCTCGAGTCCATGGGGTTTGCGACGTTCGGCTTCGGCGGCGGTCGCGAGGACATCTGGGAGCCCGAGACCGACATCTACTGGGGCTCCGAGAAGAAGTGGCTTGACGACAAGCGCTACTCCGGCGATCGCCAGCTCGAGGATCCGCTCGGCGCCGTCCAGATGGGCCTCATCTACGTCAACCCGGAAGGGCCGAACGGCAACCCCGATCCGATCGCGGCCGCGCGTGACATCCGCGAGACGTTCAAGCGCATGGCGATGGACGACGAGGAGACCGTCGCGCTGATCGCCGGCGGTCACACGTTCGGCAAGGCGCACGGCGCGGCCGAACCGGGCAAACACGTCGGCAAGGATCCCGAGGCGGCGGTCCTCGAGGATCAGGGCTTCGGCTGGAAGAACAGCCTCGGCGGGGGGCACGGCGCGAACTCCATCTCGAGCGGCATCGAGCTCACGTGGACCACGACGCCGGCGAAGTGGAGCAACGACTACTTCAAGCACCTGTTCGACTACGAATGGGAGCTGACCAAGGGCCCAGGAGGTGCGAATCAATGGCGCCCGAAGAATGGCGCCGGTGACGGAACCGTCCCCGACGCGCACGACCCGACAAAGAAGATCGCACCCGGCATGCTGACGACCGACCTCGCGCTCCGCTTCGACCCCGCGTACGAGAAGATCTCGCGCCGCTTCTACGAGCACCCCGACCAGTTCGCGACCGCGTTCGCCCGTGCGTGGTTCAAGCTCACCCACCGCGACATGGGTCCGCGCTCTCGTTACCTCGGTCCCGAGGTCCCGGCCGAGGAGCTGATCTGGCAAGACCCGGTCCCGACGGGTACGACTCTCGACGAGGGCGAGATCGCCGCGCTGAAGGCGAAGCTCCTCGGCTCGGGTCTCACCATCGCCGAGCTCGTCTCGGCGGCGTGGGCATCCGCGTCGACGTTCCGCGGCTCCGACAGGCGCGGCGGTGCGAACGGCGCGCGCATTCGCCTCGCACCGCAGAAGGATTGGGAGGCGAACCAGCCGAAGCAGCTCGCGAGGGTGCTCGGCGAGCTCGAGAAGATCCAGAAGGACTTCGGTGCGCGTGGCAAGAAGGTCTCGATCGCCGACCTGATCGTCCTCGGCGGATGCGCCGCCGTCGAGAAGGCTGCGAAGGACGGCGGCGTAGCCATCTCCGTCCCGTTCTCCTCGGGCCGCGGCGACGCGACGCAGGAGCAGACCGACGTCGAGTCGTTCGAGGTGCTCGAGCCGCTCGTCGACGGGTTTCGCAACTACCAGAAGCAGCAGTACTCGGTCTCGGCCGAGGAGCTCCTCGTCGATCGCGCGCAGCTTTTGACGCTGACGGCACCGGAGCTCACTGTCTTGGTCGGCGGTCTGCGCGCGCTCGGCGCGACGGTGTCCTCGCACGGCGTGTTCACGAACAGCGTCGGTCAGCTGACGAACGACTACTTCGTGAACCTGCTCGACATGAGCACCGCGTGGAAGGCCGACTCCGACGCGGCGGAAACGTTCACGGGGACGGATCGCAAGACCGGTGCGAAGAAGTGGACCGCCACACGCGTCGACCTCGTGTTCGGCTCGAACTCCGTGCTGCGCAGCCTCGCCGAGGTGTGGGGCAGCGCCGATGCCAAGGAAGCGTTTGTCCGAGACTTCGTGAACGCGTGGACGAAGGTGATGAACCTCGACCGCTTCGATCTGCGCTAGAAATGACTGCGCCATGACCCGCCGGCTCGACAAGATCGCGACGTCGCTCGTCGAGCCGGCAAAGGCGAAGTGGTAGGCGATGAGCGGCCTGTCGCCCGTCGATGGAGGAGTCCCGACCGCGCGCTGCGTGATCTGTCAACGTCGCGACGCGGCGGGCCCATGTGCACGCTGTCGCAAGTCCGTTTGCGGCGATTGCTCCGAGCTCAGCACCGGCGGTTCGACGACGTTCGCGGTGTGCCTTCCGTGCGTGAAGCGCGGTGGAGCATCGCTCTCGCACGCGTGGCTGGGGCTCGTTGCGTGGCTCGGCCTCGTCGTTGCCGGGCTCGTCGGTGTCGGGCTCGTCTTGATGTTGCTGCGATAACGTCCCCGCACGTGACGTCATCGTAGGTGCGTCCCGCGCTGGCGACGAGGGCGTAGTGGTGCGACGCTTTCTTTCCTCATGAGCGATGCGGCTCCCAACGTCGCCGGCGGCGATACGCGCCTTCGAATCCTCGCGGAGGTGTCTCATGCGCTCGCCGCGATCACGACGGACCATCCGCAAGTCCTGAAGACGATCGCCGAGACGTGCGCACGGCTCGTCGGCGATGGCTGCAGCGTGACGCTGCTCGATGCGGAGCGCCACTATCTCGTCGGGGTCGCCAACGCGCATCGCGAGATCGATCTCGAGGGTGTGTTTCGCGAGTTCGTCATGCTGAGCGGCGGGGTCGCGAGTGGCGACACCGTGTCGGCGCGGGTCGTTCGCTCCGGCGAGCCGGTGTTCGTGCCGCGGATCGATCCCGCGATCCTCGCCGCGCGCTTCGCTCCCGACGTGAGGCCGGTGGTCGAACGCCTCGGGGTCAACAGCCTCATCGTCGTCCCGATCCGCGCGCACAACACGATCATCGGCACGCTCTCGATGATCCGGACCGGCACCGATCCCGACTACGAACCAGACGATGTCGTGTTGCTCCAGGACCTGGCCGACCGCGCCGGGCTCGCGATCGACAACGCGCGCCTCTACAAGGAGCTGGAGCTACGTGTTCGCCAGCGAACGTCCGAGCTCGAGGCGTTCAGCTTCGCGGTCGCACACAGCATTCGTGCACCGCTTCGCAGTATCGCGGCGTTCAGCGACGCGATCTACGAGGACGCGTACGATCGGCTCGAGCCACACAGCCGCGAGGATCTCGCCCGCATTCGCGTCGCGATCGTGCGCGTTCGCGAGACCGTCGATAGCCTGCTTCACTTGGCCAAGCTGACAAGCACCGAGCTACGGCGGTCGAGCGTGGACGTCTCCGCGCTCGCCACCGACGTTGTCCAGCGACTGCGCGGCGCCGATCCGGCGCGCGTGGTCGAGGTCGCGATCGAACCTGGCCTCGAAGTGCACGCCGATCCACGCCTCGTCGAGCTCGCGGTGTCGGCGCTGCTGTCCAACGCGTGGAGCACGACGCGCGGCCGATCGGATGGAAAGATCGCTGTGGCCGGCCGCGACAACGCCAGCGCGATCGCGATCCACGACAACGGCAATCTCGCGCTCCCGCAAGCGCGCGCCCTCCTCGCACGCGACTCCACGTCACGGCCACCACCGAGCGGTGACTTCGGCGTGGGCATCGTCATCGCGCGTCAGGTGATCGAGCGCCACGGCGGCACGATCGAGATCGAGGCCCACGAGCTTGGCGGTACCTGCGTGTGGTTCACGCTGTCCGGCGCGTGATGCTCTACCATGGAGCAATGGCCGAGAGCGTCGGACGCGTCATCGGCGATCGCTATCAGATCGTGGGAGAGCTGGGACGAGGCGGCATGGGTGTCGTCTATCTCGGCCGCGATCTGTGGCGCGACATGTCGGTCGCGATCAAGTTGTGCGGCCGCGAGGACGCGCACGCGATGTTGTGGTTCAAGCGCGAGTTTCGCGTCGTCGCCTCGCTCCGTCACCCGAACCTCGTCGAGCTGTTCGAGCTCGTAGCGCATGAACGCAGCTACTACTTCACGATGGAGCATGTCGCGGGCGTCGACCCGCGGCGATGGACGCGCCCCGAAGCGGACCGTCACGAGGAGGTGAACGAGACGAGCACGCTCGCACCGCTCCGGGCACCGCCGGCAACTGCGACCGCGGCCGGCGCGCAGTTCCCGATCGACTTCTCTCGTGTTCGCGCCGTCCTCGCGCAGCTCGCGGAAGGACTCGCGTTCCTGCACGGGCGCGGGGTGATTCACCGCGACATCAAGCCGTCCAACGTGCTCGTCGCGAACGGTGCGGTGAAGCTCCTCGATTTTGGGCTCGCGCTCGATCGTCAACGCATCGACGGCGAGCGAGCGCGCGACAGCAACCGACTCGTCGGTACGCCCGCTTACATGGCGCCGGAGTACCTCGCGCAGCAGACCGTCACCCCCGCGATGGACATCTTCTCGCTCGGCGTGCTCGCCTGCGAGCTCGTCACGGGCATCTCGCCGCTGAAGGGCATCGACCTCTCGTCCCGCCCTGACATCCCGCCCGACCTGGAGCAGCTGATCCTCCAGATGATCGATACGAACCCGTCGCGACGGCCCACGGCGCTCGAGGTCGCGACCGTACTCCTGGGAAGCATGACGATGCCGCGCCCGAAGCGTCGGTTCGAGCGCTTCGTCGGGCGCGCCGGCGAGATCGATCGCATCACCCGCATCGTCGCGGATTCGACTCCACGCGCGCGCGTCGTCGTGGTCCGCGGTCCTTCGGGCGTTGGCAAGACCGCGCTCGTCGACGAGGCGATCGGTCGCGCGCGCATCGCGGGTGTACTCCCCGAGCTCGGATGGCGAGGTCGATGTCACGAACGCGAGCTGGTGCCGTACCGCGCGTTCGACTTCATCATCGACGACCTCGCCGCAGAGTTGATCCGCGCGCCGGAGCTCGCAGCGACAATCGAGCACGCCGGCGCGCTCGGCCGCGGTTTCCCATCGCTGGCGCCGGCGCTCCCCGCGACGGCGATGGCCGATCCTGCCGGCGACCTCCGCGTCGAGCGCGAGCGCGCACTGATCGCGATGACGCGCCTCTTCGAGCTGGCGATCGCCGATCAGCGTGCGGTCGTAACGATCGACGACCTCCAGTGGGCCGACGAGGACAGCATCGAGCTCCTTTCCACGATCATCTCTCGCATGGCGCGTGCGCTTACCATCGTCGCGACCTGGACTGACGACACGGCGGCGTCCGACGAACGCCTCGCCGCGATCCTCGAGAGGCTCGGCCCGGCCGTCGACGTGCTCTCGCTCGCCCCGCTGGGTAACGTCGAGCTCGCCGAGATCGTCGCCGCGGCGGCCCCCGCCGCACCGATCGAAGATGTCCGCGCCGCGATCGCGATCGCCGAGGGCAGCCCGTACCTCGCCGAGCTGATCGCACGCGAGCTCGCGGAGACCGGTGCGGTGGAGCGATCCGGCGCCGAGGCCCGCTTGCTCGGGCGACTCGCACGCGACGAGCGATCGATCGTCGAGCTCGTCGCGATCGCGCTCAGCGGCACCACGTTCGAGGAGCTGCGTTCGCTCACGGATCTCCCGTCATCCACGCTCACCAGGGAGCTACGCTCTCTCGAGGATGCGCGCATCCTCAAGCTGTCGCCGTCGACGGGCGAGCCGATCTACACCTGCTATCACCAGCGACTACGCGACGCTGCGCACGCCGCGATCGCGACGGACACACGGCGTGCTCTACACCTCCGCGTGGCCCAATACGCCGAGCTCCACGACGGCGAACCCGAACGACTCGCACATCACTACGAGCACGCCGGCGACACACGCGCCGGCCGCTGGGCGATCGTCGCCGGCGACGACGCACGCGCGCAGCTCGCGTGGGCCGTCGCGACCGACTGGTACGAACGCGCGATCGCGCTCGGCGAGACGCGGTGTCGCCAACAGCTCGCGGAGTGTCTCTTCCTCGGCGGCAAGCTCGCCGAGGCCGCCGATGCATACGAGCGCCTCGCCGACGGGGCACCCGACGGAGGCGAGAAGTGGCGCGTGCGCGCCGCCGAGTCCTTCATCAAGCTCGGCGAGCTCGAGCGCGGACTCGCGATCCTCGATGGGGTCCTCGAGCGACGCGGCGAGCCGCGCGCACGCGGTCGCATCGCCAGCACCGGGCGTACGCTCGCGGTGACGGCGCGCTGGCTGTCACCGATCCGCCTGCGCGCGACGGCGCCCGCCGACGAGGTGCTCGCCGCCGCTTACCGCGTGATCGCGAGCTTTCTGTCGACGCCGTACCCGATCGAGGCGTTCGAATACGTCGTGCGCTCCGTCGCGATCGCGGATCGCACCGGTGACCGCGACAACCACGCGACAGGCATGGCCATGCTCTCCGTGTACATCGCGATCTCGTCGCTCGGCAGGTACGGAGACCGCGCGATCGCCGTCGCCGCACAGAGCGGTGCGCCGTACCCGCGCATGGTCGCCGCCGGCGCCGCCGGCATTCTCGCGACCATCCGCGGCGACTGGGAGACGATGCGTAGATCGCACGGGGAAGGTCATCGCATCTGCATGAAGCTCGGCTTGCAGAAGTCGTGGGAGGCGTCGTTCCTTCGCACGTACGAGGCGCTCGGCGAGTACTACGCCGGCGAGCCCGCGCGCGCGATCACCATCCTCGACGAGATCGCCGAGACAAGCGACGATCTGTTCGCGCGCGCGCTGATCGGCAGCTATCGCGCCCGCGCGCTGTTGCTCGCGGGTCAGATCGACGAGGCCCGCCGCGCGGCGCACGACGTCGCGACCGCGCGTGTTGCCAAACGCGGCCTCCCCGCAATCTATCGTCAGCTATTCGCCGCGGAGCTCGCGCTCGTCGACGGCGACTGGCCGCGCGCCGAGGCGCTGGGGCACGAGCTCGCACGACACGCCCGCGCGGAGTGGCTCGGCGCCCTGCCCGCCGTCTCGGCGATGATCGACACCGTCATCGCGACGGCCGAGATCGGTCGCGGAGATCGCCCCGCCGCCGAACGTGCCCGTGCGCGCGCCCGCCGCCTCGAGCGACTCGGCCGCGTATCGTTCTATTCGGTCACCGCGCTTCGTCTGCGCGCCGAGGCGGAGATCCGCCTCGGCAACAACGCAGAGGCAATGCGCATCCTCGACAAGGCGTCGATCGCAGCCGCGCGTGTCGGGAGCAAACTCGATCGGATGCTGATCGAGCGCCTGCGCGGAAACGAGGTCGATCTCGGTTCGCTCGCGCGAGCTGTCGGGTGGAGCACCGGCGGAATCGTGTACTAATCGGCAGACATGCCCTCGGTGATCGTCATTGGCGGTGGAATCGGCGGACTCACCGCCGCGCACGAGCTCGCCGAGCGCGGCTTCTCCGTCGATGTCTACGAGGCGCGCTCCGACTGGGGCGGCAAGGCACGCTCGCAGCCTGTCTTGTATTCCGGCACCAACGGTCGCCGCGATCTCCCGGGCGAACACGGCTTCCGCTTCTACCCGCGGTTCTACACGCACGTCGTCGATACGATGCGCCGCATCCCCACGCCGCACGGGAACGTCGCGGACCGCCTGCGCGAGACGAGCGAGAGCGCGATCGCGCTCGTCGACGAGTTCACGTGGTTCAGGTTTGCGCGCCGGAAGCTCGCGAAGCCGTACGAGATCGTCGACGCGCTGAACCTGTTCTTTCGCGAGCTCGCGTTCGATCCCGCCGACGTCACGCTGTTCACGGCGAAGTTCCTGCAGTACTTCACGTCGTGCGATGCGCGCCGCCTTGGAGAGTACGAGAACCTCTCGTGGTGGAAGTTCCTCGAGGGGGAGCTGTACTCGCCCGAGTTCCAGCGCCAGCTCCGCGCCGTCCCGCGCACGATGGTCGCGATGGATCCCGCGGTCGGCTCCGCCTACACGCTCGGGTCGATCTCGATGCAGCTCATCCTCGACTACGCGGGGAGCGGCACGACGAACGACCGCACGATGGGTGGGCCGACGAGCGAGATGTGGTTCGATCCGTGGATCGAGCACCTTGCCGCGATCGGCGTGCGCCTTCACGGAGGCTCACCCGTCACCGCGATCGAAACGGGCGCCAACGCGATCACCGGCATCACGCTTCGCGATGGACGTCGGTTGCACGCGGACTACTACGTGCTCGCTGTGCCGCTCGATGTCGTTCCGTCGTTGATTTCGCCCGAGATGGCCGCGCTCGATCCCGCGCTCGCGCGTCTGCGCACCGCCGAGATCGACAAGCTCGTGTCGTGGATGGTCGGCATCCAGTACTTCCTCTACGAGGACGTGCGCCTCGTGCGCGGCCACCTGTTTTTTCCGGACGCGCCGTGGGGATTGACCGCGATCTCGCAGCCGCAGTTCTGGGGCGATCTCGGCCTGTTCCGTCGGCGCTACGGCGGCGGCGACGTCGGTGGCTTGATCTCCGTCGATATCGCCGAGTGGGGCACGCCCGGCACGTACGTGACCAAACCCGCGAAGCAATGCACGCCCGATGAGATCGCGAAGGAAGTGTGGCTGCAGATGAAGGCCGCGCTCAACACGGACCACGGCCGCACCGAGGACGTCTTGCGCGACGAGCTCCTGCACTCGTGGCACCTCGATGACGACCTCGACTACTCGCGCGGCCTCCCGCCGATCAACAACAACCGCCTGCTCGTCCATCCGCCGGGCGCGTGGAGCCTCCGCCCGGAGGCCGGCACGGCGATCGCCAACCTCGTACTCGCATCGGACTACGTCAGGACGCACACGAACCTCGCCACGATGGAAGGCGCGAACGAGGCGGGCCGGCGGGCCGCGAACGCGATCCTCGAGCGCTCGCATGCGCCCACGCCGCGTGTCGCGGTGTGGCCGCTCCAGGAACCCGCGACGTTCGATCCGTGGAAGCGTCTCGACGAGCGCCTCTACCGCGCGGGCCGCAGGCACCTGTTCGAGCTGATGGGCATCCGTGTCGCCGCGCAGGCAGCGGACCTCCTCCGCCGCTTCTTCGCCGTCACCGGCATCGACAAGCTCGACGATCTCCTCGACGACACGATCGCCGGCGACGTCGTCGACCGATTGATCGCGCGGTTCGCCCGCCCTTGATCACCAGCGGTGATACGCGGGGTGGCCCGGCTTCACCGCGATGAACGTGCCGGTCCCGATCGCGGTGACCTTCCCCGCGGCGGTCATCACCGCTTCGATGGTCGCGCGATCGTCCGTCGCCGACACGACGCGCGCGTCGACATACACGGGCCCGATCGGCGTCGGACGCTTGAAAGAGACGGTGAACTCGGCGGTCACGCACGGCGGCGCGTGATCCAACCTCTGCTTGCGAATCAGGTGATGGATCGTCGTCCAGTTCATGTGGCAATCGAGCACCGCGCCGATGATGCCGCCGTTCAGCACGTTCTCGAACGCCTCGTGATGGCGCTCGGGATGGAAGTCGCAGATCACGTGCGAGTCGGGTGATTCGTCGATGGCGAAGCTCTTGATCCGCAGGCCGCGCTCGTTCGTCGGTCCACATCCGAAGCAGCGGCCGGTGGGCGCGAAAGTGTCTTGCAGCGATGCGTTCATGCTCGCGGACTGTACCGAAGTTGCGGTACCACTCGCGCATGAGCGAGGCGATCTATCGGACCACGTCCCGGTCGTGCCCGCGATGCGCGACGCGGCTGGTCGATCATCCGAAGGAACGCTGGGCGTGCGAGCGCTGTGGCGGCGTGTGGATCGGCGACCTCGATATTCGCGAGCTCGTCTACGCGCTCGCGCCTGACCTCGATCTGTCGGTCACCGTGTTCGAGTACACGACGCGCCCGACGCGCGCACCGCTGCCCTGCCCCGAGTGCGCCGATCCGCTCCGACCCGTGCGGTTCGGTGGCGTCGCGCTCGATCGTTGCGACAAGGACGGGCGCCTCTGGTTCGATGGGGAAGAGCTCGCGAAGGTCCTCCACGCGATAGGCTTCGCGTATGCGAACCGCGAGACGCGCCGCAACGATCGGTTCGAGCACCGGATCGACGCCAGCATTCCGCTGGACGGCTTCCTTCAACACCAATCCGAGCAGTGGCGTCCCGGGCACGAGGCCGAGCCCGGTGAAGACGGCGTCCTCGGCTTCTTGCGCACGCTGCTCGGCAAGAAGCGTCCGCCGGATCCCTGATCCGGACCTGCGGTAGGCTCCACGACCGTGACGCAACTGGAGGCCCTGTACCTGCGGCTGGAGCTCGCTTCGTTTTCGCAGCGCCAGCAGATCGCAGACGAGGTCGCCCGCGACACGGGCGGAGACGTCTCGCAGTTCGTGCGCGGCCTCGACCACCCGAACGTCGCCGTCCGCCTCGGCGTCGTCGAGATCCTCCGGCGAGCGCGCTACCGCGCTGCCTTGCGTGAGCTCCACCTTCACGCGCTCGCGCACGATGGTGACGATCGCGTGTTCACCGTGCGCGCGCTCGCCGAGCTCGCGGAGCCGGGCGATACGTTCCTCGCCGAGGCGGCGCGGGCGTGGGCGACCTCCGGCGATCCATACCTCGAGCCCCACGGCGCGAAGCTCGTCGCCACGCTTCGCACGCAGCCGACACCTGCGCCCGCGGAGCCTGCCACCGCAGCCGCGTCGGGCGACACGCTCGAGAAGCTCGTGCGCGATCTGTTCACCGCGGTCAAGGGCGCCGACCGCATCGCGCTCGTCGAGCAGATCGAGCGGCGCGGTCCCGTCGCGCTGGTTGCCGCCGCGAAGCTCGTCTTCCAGAAGGGCAACGACAACCTAGTGGCGTACATGTGCCGCGCGGTGATCCGCAACGCCGCGCAGCTGTCGGCGCCCGCGGCGCTCGTCCCGCTGCTCGAGCGCGCGCGGCTGCGGATCGGCGAGGCTCCGATCGCCGAGGCAGCGATCGACGATGCGCTCGTCGCGCTCGGTGGCCTCACGCTCTCGCCGTCCCTGCTCTCGCGTGTCGTGGACATGGACCGGACACAGCTCGACGAGCTCGTCATGCGTTTGACCGACGCCGACGCGAAGGAGGTCGCGCTTCACATCCCGACGCTGCTCGACGCGATCGCACAGCGGCCGTCGCTGTGGGCGTCGCTCGGTCCCGCCTTCGTGTATGCCGCGCCGTATCTTCGCGAGAGCGCGCGGATCGATCTGCGCCGCCTATGCGAGCTCGTCGTCGACGATCTGCGCAAGGGCACGTCGTTGCCGCCGCTCACCGTGGTCTCGACTGCGTGGGTGCTGGCGCGGATCGCGGAGCAAGGCGAACCTCTCTCGCACCACCTCCGCCGCGCGCTCGAGCGCATCTCGGTGAGCGAATCCTCGACGGCGCTTGTCGCGCTGTGCGGCCGGCTCGCGTCCGAAGAAGCGGCGCGGATCCTCCTCAGGGTGTTGCGCGACCCGTTGCCGGAAGCGACCGCGGCGGCGCGCGCGCAGATCGCGACGTGGCAATCGCCGTGGGTGCGCATCGAGAACGACGCGATCATCACGCAGTACGTCGATGATACGGGACAGCCGTTGACGATGCGCGGCGGCAAGCTCGTCATCACGATCAGCGGCGAAGAGCTGGTGCTCGATCATCGCGGCCGTCCGGTCCGCGCCGGCGACACCGAGTGGGGTGGCTGCCTGTGCTGCTCCCCGGGGCACGCACTCATCAAGCGACGTGGCCACGGACTGCGCTGTCCCGCGTCGTGGGAGTCGCACCTTCGCGAGGGTGGCCGTACGACGTTCGAGAAGGACCACGCGCTGGGTCGATGCGTCCGATGCGACTCGATACGCCCTCGCGTCCGCGATGGCGCCCGTGTGATCTGCCTCGACTGCGGCCACGGCCTCCAGGACGACGAGATCCTCATTCCACCCCCGTCGCACCCACCGGTTCCGTCCGAGCACGGCCGCGGCGACAACGACGCCGCGCTGCCGAAACCGCCAACGCGCGACGAGCTCGAGCACGTCGCTCATGACATTCGGTCCGCGATCCTCGCGAACGTCTACATCCGCGGGCGCGACGGCGACGACCGCTGGAACGGCTCGGGCATCGTCATCGCCCGTGACGGCAACTACATCGCGATCCTCACGAACCGCCACGTCGTCGAGAGCGACGATCGTGCGCGCCTCGCCGCACTCGAGGCGATGACAGTGACCGGCGAGGCGATCCGGCCGTCGTGCCTGTGGCGTGCGACGCGCGGCATCGACCTCGCGCTGATCGAGGGCTACGTGTCGAAACCCGATGCCGTCGGTATCGCCTCGATCGGGGCGGGGACCGGCAAGGTCGGTGCGGAGGTGTTCGCGATCGGCAACCCGCTCGGACTCGCGTGGAGCTACAGCGCAGGCACGCTCGGTGCGGTTCGCCACTGGACGACCACCGAGGGGCTCTCCGTCAAGATCCTCCAGACCGATGCGAACATCGCGCCGGGCTCGAGTGGCGGCGGCCTGTTCCATCGTGACGGCCACCTGCTCGGCGTGATCTCGTTCCTCGCGCAGGGTGCGTCCGGCGGTAGCGCACACTTCGCGCTCTCGATCGACGCCGTCCGCGGAGCGTTCGCGCGCGAGAACGTGACGTGGCGCGGCCGCCGACTCGCCGATCTGCCGTAGCTACATCCGCGTCGGTGGCGCGTCGAACGACGTTAGCGACCTTGCGGTTGCGCACCGGGTGCGTCGAGTAGCGAAGTACGCCTGCTCGTCGCGCGGTGATTCGGGCACGATAGGCCATGCGTTTCGTCTGGCTGTGCCTGCTGCTCGCGTGCTCTCGCCCACCAGCCACGGTACCGGTCCCAGCGCCGCCAGCGACCTCGAAGGCGTGTTCGTCGTCGGAGCACCGGCAGCTCGACTTCTGGATCGGCGACTGGGACGTCGTGGTCCGCGCGCGCGCGTCTCCGACCAGCGACCAGTGGGGAGATGCGAAGGGACGTCAGAAGATCGAGGCCATCCTCGGTGGCTGCGCGATTTCCGAGAACTTCTTCGCCGACGGACCGCAAACGCCGTGGACCGGCCGCAGCTACTCGAGCTGGCAAGCCCTACTCGGCAAGTGGCGTCAGGTATGGGTCGACGATCAGGGTGGCTTCCTCGCGTTCATCGGTAGCGTCGAAAATGGCGTGATGACGCTCTACGGCGAGTCGCACAGCAAAGACGGCAAGGCGATCCAGATGCGGATGGTGTTCCTCGACGTCAAGCCAGGATCACTGCGCTGGCAGTGGCAGCGCACCGAGGATGATTGGAAGACGTCGACGGTGATGATGCACATCGCTTACACGCGGCGCGATCTCCTGACCGGCCGATGAGAGTGAACGGGCGCGAGGTTCAGAACGAACCCGAGGATCTGCTCGCGCGCCTCCGTGCGTGAACGATCCTGGGTATCGTCCGGATCGAATGATCACCATCGATGCGTGGCGCGAGGCGGGGAGCTTCATCGATCTCCGCGGTCACCGCATGTTCTATCGCCGCGAGGGTAGCGGGCCTCCCCTGCTACTCGTCCACGGCTATCCGACGGCCAGCTGGGACTGGGCGCCGCTGTGGCCCGCGCTCGTCGCTCGCTACGACGTCATCGCCCTCGACATGCTCGGCTTCGGCGAGTCGGCCAAGCCTCGAGGGCATCGCTACTCGATCTTCGAGCAGGCGGATCTCCAGCTCGCTCTCCTCGCCGAGCTCGGCGTGTCGCGCTTCCACGCGCTCGTTCACGACTATGGCGTCACCGTCGGACAGGAGCTCCTCGCGCGCGACGCCCCCATCGACTCGATCGCGTTCCTCAACGGCGGGCTGTTTCCCGAGACGCATCGTGCACGCCCGATCCAGCGCATCCTGGCGTCGCCGCTCGGGCCGCTCGTCGCGAGGCTGACGAACGAGCGTGCGTTCGCGAAGTCGCTCGGCGCCGTGTTCGCGAAGCAACCGACGCGCGACGAGATGCACGCGTTCTGGCTACTCGCCTCGAAGAACGACGGCATGCGCGCACTCGCGGGACTCATTCGCTACATGCCGGAGCGCCGCGCGAACCGCGAGCGCTGGGTCGGTGCGCTCCTCCGCGTGACGGTGCCCCTGCTCGTGATCAACGGATCCCTCGATCCCGTGAGCGGCGAACACATGGTCGTGCGGTTGCTCGAGCTCCGCCCCACGACGCGAGTCGTCCGCCTTCCGGACGTCGGGCACTACCCGCAGGTAGAGGCGCCCGACGAGGTCCTGGCGGCCTACCTCGCGTTTCGCACGTGAGCGCGGAACCCGAACGCTCCACGAGCCCGGCATGGAACAGGAGTGCTCCGCGCGCAGCGTGCAATGTCGAGAGGTTAGTTGCGGTCCTGCCCTTGCACTCCCCTGACCCATGCAACGGAATCACGTTCTTCTCGTCCTCGCGTTCGCGTTGTCGATCCCGACCGCTGCCCACGCGGACCGCTTCAACACGAAGTCTCGCTTCGGACTGGGTCTCGAGGTCGGCGCGCCGAGCGGACTGAACATGAAGTACTTCCTCGGCGGCATGGTCGCCATCCAGGCAGGCGTCGGTGTCGTCCAGTCATGGGGCTACGAGGGGACACACATCCACGCGGAGGCGGTCTGGCACCCGGTCGTGCTCGCGCGTACACCGTCCGTCGAGATTCCACTCCACCTCGGCGTCGGCGCTCGCTTCCTCGATCACGACGACGACTACATGGATCGCTGCTGGAACGGTCGCTCCTACGAGCCCTGTTACGGCGACGACGCGCATCTCGGGGTCCGTGCTCCGTTCGGGATCTCGTTCCTGTTCCGCAAGGTCCCGATGGACGTGTTCCTCGAGCTCGCCCTGGTGTTCGATCTCGTCCACTTCGAACGTCGCTACAGATACGACCACGACGACGCCGCTCTTCACGGTGCACTCGGCGCGCGGTTCTACTTCTGAACGCGTTCGGTTCGCCCGACACCTAGAGAGGCTTGGCCCAGATGCGCACTCCGTCGCGATCGAACAGGAACGCGTCGGCCTTGTCCTCGCGGAGGATCGCGACGACGCGCTCCGCGACAGGATCGATGATGAAGAATACGTCGTCGGGCCTGTCGTTGACGTCGGTGTCGATGACGAGCAGGTCGTCGACGATCCAGCACGTGCGACTCGTGGTTACCTCGCCGAGCTCGAGCAGCTGCAGGGGCTCGATTGAGGTCGGATCGAGGATACCGACGGCGGCCCACTGCTTGTCGCCCCACCGGCGGCCGAGATCGACGATCAGTTTGCCACCGGCGAAGGCGACCCAGGACTCCGGCTCCCACTCCCCATCGATCGGATATTCGCCCTCGCTCGGTGCCGTCGGATCTCCATCGACCTTCTTGCCGCGGCCACTCACGCGCAACGCCAAGCCCATGCGTTCCACGTTCACACCGCTGTACCGAGCACCGTGGCGATGCTCGTTCGCGATCGCAGTGCAGCCCTCGGCGAGCTGCTCGACATCGCGTTCGTTGCGAGCGACGCCTTCACGAACGGTCGCGCCGTCGCGAGGGCCGACGACCATCCAGCTCTGATCCTCGAACACGAGCAGCAGGTTCCCATCATGATCCAGCTGCGGTGGCTTCGCGAGCGGCGACGGGTGCGGCAGTTCCCAGCACGGCTTTCCCGTCTCGATGTGGAGCGCCATCATGCCCTTCCGAAGCGGGAAGAGGATGCGGTCCTCGACGCGAACGACGTACTCCTTCGCGTTGCGGTCGAACGAAGTGCGGTGCTCCCAGTCGATGCGATAGCCCTTCTCGCCGAACGTCACGCGGCGAAGGACGTGCCGATCGTCGTCGAGCCCCGTGTACACCATCGAGCGCAACGGCAGCGGGCCACGGCGGTTCGGGTTCAGTGCGAGCACGCGCCCGTGATAGTTGAAGATCGGGTCGGCGGCTCCGACCTGTACGACCTCCTCGACGTCGAGATCCGTCTGGACGAACGAAGGACCACGGTACGGATCATCGCCTGGCGCGGGTGCCGCGGCAGGTGGGGCGGGCGCCGGCTCGGCAGCCGGTTCTTCGGGCTCCTCGACATCGCCACCGAACAGCTTGCGAAAGAAGCCCATCTCTCGCGTATCGTATCAGGAGGTGACGATCCGGTTCCCTCCCGAGCGACGACAACCACCACCGCACTATCTGCGTGGAGCGCGAGCGAGCGCGACGATCGTCGCTCGCCAGACGACGCGTGCGATCGTTCATCCCGACGCTGTGCGCATCGTTCGCACTCGCGAACCCACGCCGTTCTTACAGGGCGAGGCGGTCGCACCGCACGCGATCGCGTTCTCGAACAAGCGGCCACCGCCCGGCACGGTCACCGTCGAGCAAGCGCAGCCGCGCGCGCAGGTGCGAGCCGTCGTGCATGCGGACGCGCGCCTGGTTCAACGCCCGCGGCCGATCGTCGAGCTCTCCTCGACGGACCCGGTCGACCCGCACCCGATCGCGTTCGTGACCTCGACGCTGCCACCGCGGTACCGTTGATCTGCGAACGCGGGAGCACGACCGCGATGTCGGCCGCAGGAGCTCCACGCCTCGTTTATTCCCGAAGAGCGCGGCGGAGCTGATCCAGATCGACCTCGAACCGCGAGGCGAGGCGCCGCACCTGCGAGCGCGACGTGTGCAACGCGCGCGCGATCGCGCTGGCGTTACCATGATGTTCGCGCGCGACCGCGACGAAGTCCGGGGCTGCGGGCACGACCTCGTCGAGACGTCCCTTCGATCCACGCGTGTCGAGCAACAGGTGATGCGACTCGATCGGTGCTGCCCCGGCGAGGAGCGCTGCGCGCGACACGACGAGTCGCAGCTCGCGCACGTTCCCCGGCCAGTCGTATTGCATCAACGTCGTCAACGCCGACGCCGTGAACCGCGTCGTCGGAAACGCCGTCTCGCGCACAGCCTCGACCAACAACTCCTGCGCGAGGCCCACGATCTCGTTTCTGCGCTCGCGAAGCGGGAGCAGTTCGAGCGTGATGCCGTTCAGCCTGCGTAGTAGCTCGTCGCGAAGCGGATTGCTCGTGACGAACACGTGATGACTCGTCGCCATCACACGTGCCGCGAACGGCGCGGGCGCCGAACTACCGACCCGACGCACCTCGCGAAGCTCGAGCGCGTGGAGCAATTGGCTCTGCACCTCGCGGGGCATCTCGCCGATCTCCTCGAGGAGCACCGTCCCCTTCGACTCGAACACGCCCGCCTTGCTTTCGTACCCGAACAGCTCGCGCTCCAGCTGGGACGCCGACTTCGCCGCGCAATTCACGACGACGAGCTCTCCGGGCCGCTGCGAAACCGCGTGTAGCGAACGCGCGAGGACTTCCTTGCCGGCGCCGATCTCGCCGTGAATCAACACGGGTGTCTCACTCTGTGCGATGCGCTCGAGGAGATCCGAGAAACCCGCGACGCTCGGGTCGCGCACGATGATGATGGCTTCGCGTGCCACGGGTTACTCCGGGGGGCCCGAGATGGTCAACGACTTGTTCGTCCACAAGAGGAGCACGTCGCCGTTGCCCATCCCCGACTCGCCACCGAGCTCGTCGGACGCACGGCACACGATGCCCGGCTCGCAACCCTTCACGAAGTCGCCCTCCTCTTCGACGCGAACGTCGCCGGCGTGACCGAACGCCTTCGCCTTCGCCTTCGCGTCGGCGACCTTGAGGCCCTTGAGCGCCTCGAACTCGCGACGAAGAAACGTGCTGTTATCGAGGTTCTTCTGGCCTTGTTCGGCGTGGTACTGCGCCATGCGCTCGCGCTCCGCGTTCGGATCCTCGGCCGTCGTCGACGCGCCCGACGAGGACGACGAGGACGACGAAGACGACGGAGACGACGGAGACGAAGACGAACCACCGCCACCGGGGCCCGAGTAGTTCACGCTCTTCTGCAGCGGGCACGCCGCGAGTAGAACGATACAGAGAGACAGGAGGGTCTTCATGGCTACTTCACCGCCTGACCGAAGACCATCGACGGGTTCTTCGCATCTTTGGAGGGCCACACTGCGAGCAACGCACCGAGCTGGCGCTCGCCCACCGCCGAGAACACGACGCCCTTCTTGATGAACGGCTTCCACTTCTTCTCGATGCGGAAATCGGCCGGCGTCTCGTCGTACGTGACGGTGCCCATCTTGTCGCAGATGAGCTCGTAGCTCAGGCTGCCGTCGCTGTTGATGCGCGAGATGCGGTTCGTCCGGTGACTCTGCACGCACTCCTGGCGCTTCACCGTCAGCTTCTCGAGGGACACGAGCAGGAGGTCACCTTCCTCGCGCACGCTCTTCACGACGCCACCAGCGCTCTCGGTCGTGTAGAGGCGTGACAGCCACGGCTGGTTCGCCTTCGGATAGTCGATCTTCGCGTTCATGTCGTCGAGGACGACCTTCTCCTTGGCGATGAAGGTGAACGCCGCGCCGCGCGGACCGCGGTAGCCCGGCACGTAATAGAGCGACGCGTTCAGGTACTTCGTCGTCGGCGCTTCCTTGTGGCACTGCGCGTACGGACCGGCGATGAACGCGACCTCGGGGATGTCGACCAACGACGGGCCGACCTTCATACCGACGGACGACTCGTCCTTCTTCGACGGGTCGTACGGCTTCGGGATGTCCTTATCGAGTCCCTTGAACAACGCGAGCGGGACCTTGTCCGCGATGACCTTGTCGAGAGCTTCCTGCGTCGGGGTTTCGCAACCCTCGACCATCTTGCGCGAGTTCAGGAAGAACGCGCTGTCCATCCGCGTCGCGAGCGCGAGCAGGTCCGTACGCGAACCCATTCGCGACGCGAAGTCCGCACGGCCCTTCGCCGCTGCGTCCCAGAGCTTCTTGTAGCCCTCGTCCAGTGCCCAGATCTTTTCGACCGCCGTCTTGTGCTCCTTGACGCGCGCGGGCAGGCCGTACGCGCGGATGCGCAGCGCCATTTTCTGCTCGGCGGGGTGCTTGGTGTCCGCGCTGACCTGCTGCGCGAACTTCGCCGGATCGAACGCGTCGATGTCCGCCTGGCACAGCGCGTAGACGACGGCCGGGTGGAACGTCGCGAACGGATAGTCGATGCACTTCTCGATGTACGCGAGGCGGCCCGCCTCGGTGAGGTTCGGCTCGAACATGTCCGCGAGGTAGTCGCGACGATCGAACGTGTAGCCACCGGGCAGCGACATGCTGTTGTAGATCGCCTGGTACTGATCGAGCGCCGTGAACTGCGAGAGGTCCTTCGACGAGAACGTGATCGTCGTATTGGGACGCTCCCTGACGTTCGCGAACGCGACGGCCTCGGCCCAGTCCGCCTCTTGCATCCCGAGCTTCTTCCCCCATGCCTGCCGAGCGGTGTTGATCTGCGCGGCCGCTGCCTGCGCTTCCGCGTTCGGCTTGCACGTCGCCTTCGCGAACGTGGAGAACACCCGATCCAGATCCTTCGACGATAGGTCCTTCAGGTCGTAGTCGTCGTCGAAGCTGGCGTCCTTGCACCAGTCGGGTGCAGCCGATGCGGTGCCGATGTGGCAGAGCGCGAGGAGAGAGGCAGCGATCAATGTCTTCATAGAAGAGCTCCCGATTCGAACGTGGTGAGTCGAAACGTCTGCCGCGCTCGCGATCAGTCAGCCGGTGGGCCGATGTCGAGCTTGCGGTTGATGCGAAGGGTGACTTCGTACGACTGGGCGATATACCAGCGGCGCGGCTCGAAGCCGCACACGTGGTCGGCCTTGCAGTCCTTGTCGAACTCGTACTGCTCGATGACCTTCACCTTCAGCTCGGCGTTGGTCGACGCGATCTTCTTCTTCGCGTCGGCGACGGAGAGCCCCACGATGACCGGCTCGCGCGGATCGCACGAATCGCCATACTTCTCGAGGTGCGCGGCGCGCTTGTCGCCCGAGCAATCGACGTTGCCGGGGATGTGGCGATCGGCCGCGGCATCGCGTTCCCGCGCGGTCATGCCGCTGTTCGGCGAGCCCGACGCCTCCGACGGCCCCGACGCTCCGCCTTGCGACGACGTGTTGGGCGTCACCCCGACCGGACCCGACATGCCGCCGGTCAGGCTCGTTTGCAGCGAGCAACCCGCGAGAGACACGGCGACCGTACCGACGAGCACCCGAAGCGTCATGCCGAGACACCTCGCAAGGCACGCGCCAGGCCCAACCTACGGAATCCTCGTGATCTGCGAGTGGACCATCGCTGGACCAGGTCCAGGTTCAGTGGACCTGGTCCAGCTGTGGTCCGGTCACGCTTTGCGCAGTTGGTCCAAGTCCACGCCGAACCGTGCGGCGAGCCGGCGGACCTGCGATCGTGACGTGGCGAGGACGCGCGCGATCGCGCTCGCGTTTCCGTGATGTTCGGTGGCGACCGCGAGGAACTGCTCGCGGGTGGTCACGGACTCGCGCAGGGCGTCCTGGTCGCGGGCGCCGTCGCGGGCCACGGGCACTGGCTCGGGCTTCGCGCGTGCCTCCAGCAGCACGTGCTTCACGTCGATCGCGCGGCCGCCCGCAAGGAGGGCTGCCCGCG
>JBJXGN010000159.1:0-11472 GCA_046160585.1 Kofleriaceae bacterium | reverse complement strand
CCCGGGCTTCGTCCTCGGGGGTCGTGTGGTCACGACGACCGACGACGTCGTGCCGGCCTACACGCTGCTCGTGATGCGGCGTCTCGGCGTCGTGCGACAACTCGTCGCCGCGCGCTCGATCGTCGATCCGGACGGGCGGTTCCGCGTGCGCGTGACCTCGGGCGAATACGAGCTCGTTGCCGCTCCGAGCGGCTGGGCGCCGAGCGCGCCGACGATCGCGAGCGCGGGCGAGACCGAGGCGAAGGTCGTCGTCAGCGCGGGCGCGACGTTGTCGGGGCGCGTCGTCGATGCGAAGACCGGCGAGTCCGTCGCCCACGCGCGCATCATGCGCGAGGCCGCGGGCGGCGGTGCGAGCGCGCAACCCGCGAACGCCGGCACGGTGACGCGCGAGGACGGCACCTTCGAGCTGACGGGCATCCCCGCGGGCCCCGTGTCGATCACGATCGGCGGCGGCGGCTATCATCCGAAGATCGAGGCGGGCATGACCGCCGCCGACGGCGCGACGATCGGCCCGCTCGTCGTGGCGCTCACGCCGCTCGCCGAGGGCGAGAAGCCGACACTCGAGCTCGTCGGCATCGGCGTGAAGCTGCGCGCCGAACGCGATGCGATCATCGTCGACTTCGTGATTCCCGAGGGCGGCGCGGCGATCGCCGGCATCGTCGCCGGCGATCGCATCGTAGCGGTCGATGGCGTCGGTACCGACAAGCTCGGCATGGATGGAGCGGTCTCGCGGATCCGCGGCGCCGTCGGTACCAAGGTCGCCGTGACGATACGGCGCGGCGAACAGGAGACGCAGCTCGTCGTCGAGCGCAAGAAGGTCAAGGCCTGACACGGAGAAGGGAAGCGCCTCGCGACGAACAGCGACCCGATTCACACCGCAGTGCGACCGAGTCGCCCAACCTGATCGATTCGACGTCGCGCTGCCGCTGAAGCGCGCCTCCCTGTCCCGACCGACCGAAAGGTTCTCTGGGTTCTCCCCGTGCGTCGGAGCGGGTGATATTGCCGACGCATGGGTATCCGCGTCCTCGTGTTCGCGCTGGCGATGGTCGCCGCGTGCTCGCGCTCGCGCGACACCGCTCCGGTCGCGCCACCGTCGGGAAGCGTGACGAGCAACCTCCTGCGCACCGACTACGTTGGCTCTGCGACGTGCGGCGACTGCCACGCGAACATCTACAACGCGTGGGAGAGCTCGCCGATGCGCAACATGACGCGCGACGCGCAAACGGCGGTGATCCGCGCGCCGTTCGACGGGACCTCGCTCACCGTCGGCACCGACACCGCGACGATGGAGACCGAAGGCGGCGCCCGGTTCGTACGCGTGACCGGCGGTGGCAAAGTGACCCGATATCGCGTGACGAAGGTCATCGGCGGTCGCTATCGCGAGGACTTCGCTGGCATCGATGTCACGCACGCCGCGAATCCCGTCACGTGTGCGATCGGCATCGACATGACCGGCACCGCGCCGGCGTGCGGCGTCGAGCGCGTCTTGCCCGCGACGTACGTGTTCTCGACGCGATCGTGGCGCTACAAGGGCTACTCGGTCATGGTCAAGGAGCGGCCGGCCATGTCGACGCGCGCGGTGTGGGCCAACGACTGCATCCCTTGCCACAACACGCTGCCGCTCGCGACGATGCTCTACGACGAGCTCTACGGGCCGGGCCTGCCGTCGTATCAGGGCAAGCTGTCCGATCGGTTGCTGCCGCAGTCGCTGCTCTGGCGCGTGTTCCCCGAGAACGATGCGAAGCTCGCGGAGGCGCTGCGTGCGGAGATCGCGTTCCTCGGCGGCGAGCAGCCCGAGAACAACTCACTGCGCGCGACGCTGCCAGCGGCGGCGACGGCGACCAACGTCCACCTCGACAGTACGAAGCTTGTCGAGCTCGGCATCGGCTGCGAGGCCTGCCACAACGGGTCGCGCGAGCACGTCGCCGACGTGACGCGCCTCCCGACGTACGCGGTCGCAAGCGACCTCGTGCGCGTTGCCTCGCCGACCTCGGCACGGCCGACGCGCGCCGAGTGGATCAACCGCACGTGCGCGAAGTGCCACACCGTGCTGTTCACGCGCTATCCGTGGACATGGGAGGGCGGCGAGAGAAAGCGGGATCCGGGCGGCTCGACCACGAACTCGGGCGAGGGGCGCGACTACCAGCTCGGCGGTTGCGCGAAGGAGATGGCCTGCACGACGTGCCACGACCCGCACGCACGAGATCCGGTGGCGGACGTCGCGAGCCTCGCGACCACCGCCGGCAACAAGCTGTGCGTCGGCTGTCACGCGACGTTTGCGACTCCGGCCGCGCAGCAGGCGCACTCGCATCACGGTCCGACGAGCGCGGGAAACGCGTGCATCGGATGCCACATGCCGAAGAAGAACATGGGCCTCGACTACGCGCTCGTGCGCTACCACCGCATCGGATCGCCGACGGACCGAAGGCGGGTCGCCGGCGACCGACCTCTCGAATGCGCGCTGTGCCACGCGGACAAGAGCGTCGAGTCGATCGTCACGACGATGGAGCGGTGGTACCGAAAGCGGATCGATCGCGCCGCGCTCGCGAAGCTGTACGGCGATGACCTCGGCGTGAACGTCATGCGCGCGACGCTGTCTCGCGGCAAGCCGCACGAGCAAGCGGTCGCGATGATGACGATGGCAGAGGCGAAGCTGCCCGGCGCCATCGCGCAGAGCGCGCCGCACATGGCGCACGAATACCCGCTCGTACGGTTCTACGCGCGCCGCGCTCTCGAGGGCCTCGTCGGCACGCCGATCGATCTCGACCTCAACAAGTCGGCGGCCGAGCTCCGCCCACTGATCGATGCGTGGCTCGCGGCGCAGCGATAGTGCAGCGATAGTGCAGCGACATCGTCCCGTCAGAGCAGCGTCAGCGCGCCGGTGATGGCATCGACGTCCTCGGTCCACGCGGGGCCGATCGCGCAGCACGTCTTGGTCGGCACGCCGTGAAACTCCGTCGCGCCCGCGTCGACGATCAGCGCGACGGGCACGTTCGCGGCGCGCGCCTTGTCGACGATCGCGTCGAGCGCCGCTTCCGAGTCGACGCCGACGCACACCTTGGTGAACCGCCCGCCGAGCCATGCGGCCATCGGCGCTGTGAGCGGGATGACAAACGTTGCAGCGCCGTCCTGGGTGTGACCGCCTGCGTCGAGGAGGACCTTCATCGAGGCGTGGGCACCCTGCGCGATCATCTTGCCCTTTCGCATGCCTAGGTCCTTCCGCATGACGATGACCTGCTTCGCATACTTGCTCATCGATCGATAATGGTAACGGTGCTATAGAAGACATCAGAAGCCAACGAAGCGCGTAGCCGGATTCTCGGCGCGGGACTTTAGCGGCGGACGTTTGGAAAACTGAAAGGCAGGACGGAATGCAGACGACCACTCGTCGCGTCACCATCCACACACTGCGGCAGATGAAGGAGCGAGGCGAGCGGATCGCGATGCTCACTGCCTACGACGCCACCATGGCGCGGCTCCTCGACGAAGGAGGCGCCGACGTACTCCTGGTCGGCGATTCGCTCGGCATGGTCATCCAAGGCCACGACACCACACTACCGGTCACGCTCGAGGAGATCGCGTATCACACGCGCGCCGTCGTACGCGGAGCGCGGCGCGCGCACATCGTCGGTGACATGCCGTTCATGAGCTACCAGGCCTCCATCGAGCAGGGCGTCACCAATGCCGGCAAGCTGATGAAGGAGGGCGGCTGTCACTCGATCAAGCTCGAGGGCGGAGCCGTTCACGCGGAGCTCGTACGCCGCCTCGTGTCGGCCGGCATTCCCGTCATGGGCCACATCGGGCTCACGCCGCAGAGCTATCACCAGCTCGGTGGCTTCAAGGTGCAGGGACGCGACCCCGGTGGTCGCGATCGCTTGCTCGAGGACGCACGGACGCTCGAGGAAGCGGGCGTGTACTCGATCGTGCTCGAGGCGATCCCCGCCGACATCGCGCGCGACATCACCGCCTCGGTCTCGATCCCGACCATCGGCATCGGCGCGGGCGCCGGCTGCGATGGCCAGGTGCTCGTGTCGTACGACATGCTGGGCATGGACGAGACGTTCAAGCCGCGCTTCGTGCGCCGCTACGCCACGCTCGGGCAGACCATCAAGGACGCGGTCGCCCACTACGTGTCGGACGTGCGCACCCTGGCGTTCCCCTCGGACGCGGAGTCGTTCACGGTCGCGGAGAGCAAGGCCGCGCCATCTCACGTCGATCCGGCGCTGTACTCGAGCGCCGGCGGCAAGAAGTAGGGCCGGCAGCAGACGCGCGGTTTTGACGACGCGAGGACACGACGACGGGTGTCCTCGGCGAGCGTTCGCCGCGTACACGTGTGCGGCCGGGTAGGCCGACGCGGATCGTCATCGAGATTGTTGGCGTGTCTTTCGTCGACGAGAGATGCTCGTCGACATGAGGCTCGTCGCGTTGTGCGTCGTGTTCGCTGGGGCGTGCGGCAACAACACGAGCGGAGCTCCCGACGCGGACGTCGGGTCCGGATCGGATGCGAATAACGCCGTCTGCGGAAACCTGACGGTGGAGGACGGCGAGGAGTGTGACGACGGCATCTCCGACACCGCATGCGACGAGAACTGTCGGTTCGCGTGTGGCAACGGCGTATTCGAAGCCGACATCGGCGAGCTCTGCGATACGAGCGTGTCGAGTGGGGCGGGCGTCTGTCCCACGACGTGTGTCGATGCCGACGCGTGCACGAGCGACGTGCTCGCCGGCTCCGACTGCAGCGCGACGTGCGAGTACTCCCCGATCACCGCCGCCGTCGACGGGGACGGCTGCTGCCCTAACGGCGCAAACGCGAACACCGACAACGATTGCACGGCGATGTGCGGCAACGCGATCCTCGAGGCTGGCGAGGTCTGCGATACGGGCATCACCATGGGTCTCGCCGGTGCGTGCCCGACGGCGTGCAACGATCAGCAGAGCTGCACGATCGACACGCTGATGTCCGCGAACACGTGTCAGGCCGCGTGCGTGTTCACCGCGATCACGACGAACACGCCGGGCGACGGATGTTGCCGCGCGGGCACGACCCCGCAGCAGGACTCGGACTGCGTCGGCTGCGGCGACGGTGTCGTCGGGGCGGGCGAGACCTGCGATACGGCGATCTCGGTGGGGCCTGGCACTTGCCCGACGAGCTGCACCGACGCGAACGCGTGCACGACGAACATGCTGAACAACGCGGGCACGTGCACCGCTGCGTGTGCGTTCCCGGCGATCACGACGCCGGCGAACGGCGACGGGTGCTGCCCGGCGCCCGCCGCGCACGCGAACAACGACAACGACTGCCAGCCCGTGTGCCGCAACGGTGTCGTCGAGACCGGCGAGCAGTGCGACGACAACAACGCGATCGAAACCGACGCGTGCCGCAACAACTGCACGCGCGGCCCGACGGCGTTCCGGTTCCAGACGCTCGCGCTGCGCGATCCTCACGCGTTCGCGACCGTGATCATCGGCTGCTCCGACATCACGAACAGCCTCGCGGGGCAGGCGATCAACCAGCAGTTCACGACGAACCTGACGACGGATGGAGACAACGATGGCTTCCTCGATCTGTCGCCCGTCGTGATCTTCCGTCCGCTCGATCAGACGCCGGCGGTGATGCCGCCGATCGAGCTGCAGTTCGCGAACTGCACGGGGCCGAACCCGGCGACGACAACGTGCGCTCACGATCCCGGCTCGGAGGTCGTGTCGCTCACCGCGACGAACCAGACCTCGGGTGAGTGCCTCGGCATCATCCCCAACACGGTCCGCCCGTACAATCCTCCGGTCACCGTCACCACGGCACCGACGGGCGGCGCGTGCTTCGTCTCGACGGAGTCGGCCGTCACGTTCACGCTCGCGGGCGTGAACATCACGCTGACCGACGCGCAGGTCGCGGCCGCGTATTCGGGCAATCCTGCAACGGGGCTCTCGAACGGCCTCTTGCGTGGCTTCTTGTCCGAAGCGTCTGCGAACCAGGTCTTCTTGCCCGCAAACCTGCCGATCGTCGGCGGGCGCTCGCTCGGCTCACTGCTGCGCGGAGGTACGGGCAACTGCCAGTCCGGCTCCGACAAGGACACGCACGAGGGCGTGATCGGCTGGTGGTTCTATCTGAACTTCACCGCGGCCGCGCGCCCGTGGTCCGACTGACTACCGAGCTCCGGCGGCGGGGACGCCCATCGATGCTGTGAGCTCGGCGATTCGCCGCATCTGGATCTCCATCGTGCGCTCGGCCTTCTCGACGAGCGCCGCGCGGATCCGCTCGACGCGATGTGGCGGGTGGCGGAAGAAGTTGCGGTCGAGCGCGGGATCGTAGCCGTACGCGCGCACGATCTCGGCCTCGTCCCAGCTCGCCGGGAACGGCACGTAGGCGAGCGGTGTCTCGTCTAGCCACCAACGCGTGAACCCGAAGCGCTCGTGGTTGTTCTCGTAGATCGCGGTGCCGGGGTAGGGCACGACGACGCCGCGCGCGTTGAAGCCGCCGGCCACAGGTGCGGCGCGAACCATGAACGCGATCGTCGATTCGAGCTCGGCGTCGGTCTCGTCGGGCCATCCGAACATGAGGTTGACGACGGTGTGCACGTCGAGCTCCTTCGCCCAGCCGAGCACGTCGAGGACACGCTCGACGGTCACGCCCTTGCCGATGCGCAACAGCATCTCCGGATCGGCGCTCTCCATCCCGATGTCGATGCCTCCGCAGCCCGCGCGCTTCATGTCCGCGATCACCTCGCGATCGAGATGTGCGGGATGTGCAGTGCATGTCCACGCGATCGGCAGCTGCGCACGCACGATCGCGTCGCACAGCTCCTTGACGCGGCGCCGCCCGACGGCGAACGAGTCGTCGAAGAAGCTGAACGCGGTGAGACCGTAGTCGCGGCCGAGCTCGGCGATCTCGCCCGCGACCGACGGCGCGCTGCGATAGCGAAACTTGCGACCGGTGACGTCGTTCGAGCAGAACGTGCACGCCTGCGGGCAGCCGCGGCTCGACAGGATCCCGACGGGCGGGAACACGCGGCCGGCGGGCGGCGCGAGCTCGTACCAGCTGGGGTCGAACAGATCGAGCGCCGACAACGGTGGCGCCAGTCGATCGAGCTCGGTGTTGAACGCGCGCGCCGGGTTGTGGCGCTCCATTCCGCGATGGATCCACGTGAGGCCGGCGACGGACGATGCGTCGCGCTTGCCATCGAAAACGTCGGCGAGCTCGACGAGCGCATCTTCACCCTCGCCGCGGATCACCCAGCGAAAGCCATGCGCGAGCGGCTCCGATGGAACGATCGTCGCGTGGGGACCGCCCGCGACGAGCACGAAGCGTTTTGCGAGATCGTTCGCGAGTGCATAGGCGGGCTGGACGTGCAGCGTCTTCAGGTGCAGTCCGACAAAGTCCGGCGCGAACGCAGCGATCCGCTCGGCGATCTCGGTGTGCGATCGCGGCGCGTAGGGTGCAGACGCGTCGTGGATCGCGACCTCGTGACCGGCGCCGCGCAGCGACGCCGCGAGGTGACAGAACGAGAGCAGCGGCGACTTCACCGGCTCGGGCGACGGAGGATTGACGAGGAAGACGCGGGCCACTACTGCCCCTCCGCGGTGTCGACGTCGACGAGCGTGAGGCGCAGTCGATAGACGGCGGCATCGCCGACCGTGTGCGCGAAGTAGCGCGCGTAGCGATAGAGCCAGGCTTCGCGCTCGACAAGCGCGATGACGCTCGGGATCTGCGGGACGATCCAGCTCTCGCGTCCGTCCGTGTAGACCATCTCGCAGTTCGCGTGCATCGCCGTCGAGAAGTCGTACAAGAGCTCGACGTGGCGCGCGACGAGCGGTCGCTCGCGTGCGTCGTCCTTGGTCAGCTGGTAGTCGCGATGGCGAAAGCGCAACCACACCGCGCGCTCCACGCGTAGCCGGCGCCCGACGATCGCCTCGGCCGTCGCGCACAAGCCGGCGAACACGTCGTCGACGACGAGTGTCCGGTTGAAATCGTAGTGACCGCGATCAGGCTCGTCGAAGGTCGTCCATCCGGCGGCGTCGACCTGCGCGCGGAGCGGCGACGCGTCGGCGATGAACCCTGCGAGCAACACGTGGTGGCAACGACCGGCGCGGAACTGTGCGCGCAGCGTGTCGTCGGTGCTCGTGTCGCGCTCGCCGATCACGCCACGAACCATCCCGTCAACGAGACGCGTGTACCGGCGAGCACCTCGCGCACCTGGTGGAGCGACGCGTTCGTCACGTCGAACAACACGAGGCGATTCGCGCGTGGAGCGATGACGTGCGCGGAGCGCGCGTGGACGACGTCGTCGCCGTTCATCTCGCACGCGAAGAGCTCGAGCTCGCCGCCGACGCACGCGTCGATCCAGACGTACAGCACGTACGCGACAACACGACCGACGTCCTTGCGCGAGTCGGCGTGCGGCAACAGGTACGAGCCCGGCTGGTACACGTACGAGCGAAGGTTCGCGCCAGAAATCTCGCGACCGCTGATCGCCCGAACCGCGTCGAGCACGCGCGCGGAGCCGAGCTCGGCCTCGAGCTCCAGAAGCGTCGGGTGCATTACCGTCTCGCCCGACGCCATGAAGTCGTAGATCTCGCCGCGATTCGGCCAGTGCGGTTCTGTCGACGCGGCCTCTCGGAGCCGCGCGAGCGTCGCGGGATCCACGACGTTGTCGACGAGCACGTACGGGAACGGCTGCGCCGCCCCCCACGCTCGTGAGAGCTCGTCGAGGTCCCACTGCTCGACGGCGAGCATGCTCACGTCGCGAGGTGGCCCGGCGTCGGGAGCGTGTCTCCGCCGACCACAGGACCGACGGGAACGTAGGGCGGTGCGAACGAGGGGATCGGCCCCTTACCCATGACGAGCATGACCTGCTGCGAGGGCAGCCAGATCATGAATGCAGCGGAGATGACCGTCGCGATCGCATCGAACAATGTCTCGTGCTGCTTGTCCTCGTCCTTGTCTTTGACGCCGCCGTCGAGCGCGTCGATCATCGCGCTCTTCATGTCCATCGGCGCGGCCATCTTGCTCATCATCGCCGACGGGCACGCGATGAGCGGCGTCGGGACATTCGGCATCGGGGGCGCCATGGGACCGGGGAACGCCGCGAACGCCGGGTACCAAGGGAGGCCGGGAACCATCACCTGACCCTGCCAGTCCTTGAAACACTTGGAGACGCCCTTGGCGACCGCATCGCGATACTTGCCCTTGTTGCCCGACCACGATGCGCATCCCGGGAAGTTCTTGATGTTGCTCTCGAGCTCCGGGCCATCGAGGCAGCCCGGCGCTCCGATCGCCGACACGGCCATGACCTTGATGTCCTTGAACTTGGCCTGCAGCTTCCACATGTTGTGGGAGTAGCCGACGGCATCGATCATCGTGTCGTGCAGCTCCTTGAAGCCGTTTCCGACCTTGTCGGCTGAGTCCTGGCTGCACTTGTTGCCGGGAATCGCCGGGATGAACCACGGTGGGATCAGCGTCGGCATGCAGGCCTTCTCGTTGGGCTTGAATGCGTCGGAGAACTGTTGCGCCGCAGAGCCGGAGGGAGACTGCCAGTTGTACGGCAGCTTGTGACCCTTGGCGAAGAACAAGAGGTTCCCCACCGGCTTGATGAACGTCATGGGCGGCATTCTTGGAATTCTCCTCCAACCTAGTACGGCCGTAAAGGCGCGACGTTCCTCAGCCATCGAGAGAAATCACGCGAGGCGGACAGCCCTAGGATTTTCGAGCCCGTAGGTAGTGAGTCTGGTACCTCACCGTCGTTCGCGCGTCCCGGTGAAGCGTCCATTCGAGGTCGCACTCGTCCTCGATCGTGTACGGCCCCGATAGGTCGATACCCTCACGGAAAATCCGCGTGATCTCCGCCGCCGGATTGGCGCCGCCGATCCGCTGGTCGTCCGCCATCACCGTGGACTGCCACGCATACGGCGAGGTCAGGATCACCTCGCCGCCGTGGGCGCAGAGTCCGTCGACGACGTCGAGCAAGCGCCGCGGCTGGCTCACCGAGTCGAGGACGTTGAGCGCGACCACGCGCCCGAACATGCCTGGGATGAGGGGCGGATCGAGCGCGTCGCCGCACACCAGCGTGTGACGATCCCCAGGTAGCGCTCGATCGCCTGCGTTGATGGCCGCCACTTCGTAGTGGCGGCCCGCGATTCGACGGCCGAACGGGACTCGCTCTCCGTCGAGGATTCGCCGGGCGCGCCGAATCGCGCCCGCGTGCATGTCCATGCCGACCACGTGAAATGCGCCCGCGGCGAGCTCGCTCACGAAGCGCCCCACACTGCACCCGAGCTCGACCGCGAGGTCGACACGGTGGTGTGCGCGCTCGGCGATCTTCGCGCGAAGCGCTTCGCAGCCAAAGTCGCCCCGCGGCTCCGCGTAGTCACCCCACTGCGCGTCCATGTAGACCGAGAGGTGCTCCAGGAGCCGGGCGTAGGGCGCGTCGTCGGGGCCGCCCTCGACCAATAGCGCCGCCACGTCCGGCGCTAGCTCGCGCTCGACCACGGTCGCGATCTCCGAGCGCAAGTAGGCGTGGGGATGGGCCATCACGATCGGCACCTCGTCGACGATGGGGTACTTTCGCCCGCACTCGCACGACAGGATGTCCCCCCGGCGCTCGAGGGTCCGCACGTCGATCCGTGTCTCCGTCGCCGTGCGACAGGACGGACAGACAACGAGGTCGAGGTTCATAAGCCCTCGAAGTCATAACGCGGGGAACGCCCGAGCGGGCGATTCCGTAGCATGTGATAGGTTCAATCATGGCCGGGGCTCCCAAAGAGAAACTGTCCCTCCTCGAGACCGAGACCGAGACGTCGACCGAGGAGACAGGCGAGCGCGAGGTGTTCCTTCGCGACGGCAAGAAGCTGGTCGTCACCGAACAGGGCGCCGACCAGATCGTCGAGATCCGTAGCGAGTCGGGGATGCTCGAGGTCCGCATCAAGCTGACGGATCAAGGTCCAGTGCTCCAGATGGAGGCCGCGCGCCTCTCGCTCAAGGCGACGGAGTCCGTGGACATCGAGTCGAACAAGGTGTCGGTGAAGGCCGAGGAGATCGCGCTATCGGCGACGAGCATCGAGGTCACGAGCGAAGCCGACACGAAGGTCACGGCCAACGGCGAGGTCCGCGTCGTCGGCAAGATGATCTATCTGAACTGATTCAACGCGGCATCCGATCGATGGGCGTGTTCACGGTCGCCGACGTGCTGCGGATCGCAGCGATCGATGCCGGCCACGAGCTCGGCGTGTTCGATGCGCTCGTCGAGCCGTTGACGCTCGCGGAGCTTGCAGTGTGCGCGAACGTGCGACCGACACATCGATTCGCAGCACTCGTGGACGCGCTCGTCGCGCTCGGCGTGCTCGAGCGCATCGATGAAGGTCGCGTCGCGTATTCGCGGGTCCCGGACCCGAGTGAACGACCGCTTGTCGACGGATGGGGCGCGATCGCTCGTGTGATTCGAACGGACATCCCACTCGCGATCGACGATCCGGAGATCG
>JBJXGN010000158.1:0-8871 GCA_046160585.1 Kofleriaceae bacterium | reverse complement strand
ACGCTCGGTCTATTGTTCGCGGCGCTCTTGTACACGCGCCGTCGCCGTCGTACGCAGTCGCAGTCATGACACACCCGTGTCGCGGACCTAGCCTCGGCGCCATCGCGGGACTCGTTGGCGCCGTCGCCGCTTTCGGAGTGGTCGACGTCCCGGAGGCGAGCGCCGAAGCCACGCGCATGCATCCGACGTACAAGCGCGTCCCGGTGCAGACGCCGCCGAACCCGCACGAGGTGTCGTCGCGCATCATCTTCATCCACAAGTGCGGCCCGGGTGGCTGCACCGTGTCGCCCGGGGCGGAAGACTCGCGCCTCGATCGGTCCAGCATCCCGGACTCGCAAGTCACGCTCGACATGTTCAAGCAGACCGACGAGGTGTGGAACCGCATGATGACGTGCGTGAAGGCGACCTTCGCGCCGTTCGACGTCACGGTCACCGACATCGATCCGGGCAACGTCCCGCACTACGAGAACATGGTCGGCGGTCGCGGCTCGCAGCTGCATCCCGACTTCACGAGCGCGGGCGGCGTGTCGCCGTTCACGTGCGACGAGATCCCGAACGCGATCTCGTTCACGTTCGACGTGTACGGCCCGGATCCCGATCAGCTGTGCTGGACGGTCTCGCAGGAGGTCGCGCACAGCTTCGGTCTCGATCACGAGTACAACGCGTCCGATCCGCTGACGTATTTGAACGGCGGACCGTCGATGAAACGGTTCCAGGCGACCGACTCGCCGTGCGGCGAATACACGTCGCGCCCGTGCGACGCGAAGTGTCCGGGCGCCGGTGCAACGCAGAACTCGTACCAGCGGATCCTCGCGTTCTTCGGCCCGGGCACCGTCGTGCCGCCGACCGTAAAGATCAAGCTGCCCGTCGACGGTAAGAAGGTCACGCCCGGCTTCCGCATCAACGCGACCGCGATGGACGACGTCGGCATCGAGCGCCTCGAGCTGTGGATCGACGGCATGGACACCGGCGACAAGTCGATGATGCCGCCGTACATCCTGACGGCGCCGCTGGATCTCACGCAGGGCGAGCACGTCGCCGAGGTCATCGCGTACGACGTGCAGAGCGCCGTCGCAAACGCGCAGATCTCGGTGAACGTCGGCCCGCCATGTACGCACACGAGCGGATGCTTCGGCACCGACGCGTGCGTGATGGGCGTGTGCGTCGCCGGCCCGGATCAGCCGGGCGGCCTCGGCCGCACGTGTAACGCGAACACGGAGTGCCTGTCGAACCGCTGCGTGACCGACTCGACGGGTGATAGCCAGTGCGTCGAGAGCTGCGCACCCGGCCAGGACACGACCTGTCCTTCGGAGTTCTCCTGCATCGAGGACGGCGCGGGTGGCGGCGTGTGCTGGCACATCGGCGGTGGCGGTTGCTGCGACGCGGGTTCTGGTCCCGGCGGCCCTGCCCTGCTCGGCCTCGGCCTCGCGGCGATCGTGCTGCGCAAGCGCCGACGCGCCGCCGCGTAGAGGCGCTCGAAGCGGCGCGACGGACGCCCGGGGCTAGCGGTTTGGCGCTAAGGTCCGCGCATGCACGCGCGCGACTACGCGCTCTCGATCGTCGCGAGCGACACGCTCGAGGGCAAGCTCGTGCCGCCGCCGGACGCGCTCGTGCTCGATGATCCCGAACCCGCGCTCCGCATCGCCGCGCCCGGGCGTCCCGCGAACCTCGCGATCGTGCCGGGCCGCAGCGCGCGGGTCCCGCCGATCGCGGGCATGCGCGATCCATCGCAGCGCGCGCGCATCCTGCACGCGCTGGCCAACCACGAGCTGCAGGCGATCGAACTGTTCGCGTGGGCGATCCTCGCGTATCCGGAGACGCCCGCGGCGTTCAAGCGCGGCTGCATCGCGATCCTCGCCGACGAGCAGCGCCACCTCGAGCTCTATCGCGCGCGACTCGCCGCGCACGGCGTCGCGTTCGGCGACCTGCCGGTCACGGGCCACTTCTGGAACAAGCTCGATCACCTGAGCGGCCCCTTGGAGTTCGTGTGCGCGATGGGCCTCACGTTCGAGAACGCGAACCTCGACTTCGCGGGCGACTACGCGATCGCCGCGCGCGCGTGTGGGGACACCGCGACGGCCGACGCGCTCGATCAGGTGCACGCCGACGAGATCCGCCACGTGCACTTCGGCTACGTGTGGCTGAAGCGCTTCGCACCCGATGCGGATCCGTGGACTGTGTACAACGCGCACGTGCAGTTCCCACTCGGGCCGCGCCGCGCGCGCGGTGCGCGCTTCGATCGCGAGGCGCGGGAGCGGGCGGGCTTTGACGACGCGTTCATCGACGCGCTCGCGGCGGTCGATCCGACGCGCCCGTCGGGCGAGCCTCGCTAGTTGAAGTCGAACAACGGAACGTACGCGCCGATCACGAAGCCGACGTTGAACGCGCCGCGCTTGCCATTGCCCTGGGACCCGAAATCGAACGCAGGCGTGTAGCCCGCGGAGAAGCCCGCGATGATCGGGATCTCCCAGCCCCACGCGACCGCGACCGTCAGCGACGGAGAGAACGCGTCCGCGATCTCGGGCTCGGCGAGCTCGGGGCCCTCTTCCCACGACAGGTACTGACCGAGATCGAGGATCCCGATCTCGACGTGAAAGCCGCGCTGCTCGCCCCTCTCCTCCCACAACGAGTCGATGCCGAACCCGAGCGGCACGGAGAGCGGCGTCCAGATCGTGGTGTCACCCGTCTTGTCGCCGTTGCTCCGTCCGATCCGCCCGCCGATCACCGCGCGCAGCGAGCCGCCGACGGACCAGATCGTGTCGCCGCCGCGAGCCGTGCGAACGGTCATGTCCTTCGTCAGCGACTCGAGCAGCTCGGTGCGACCCGCGTGGGCTTCCTCGTCGGTCGCATCGCCGGTGTACGTGGCGGCGTACGCGGCGATGGTCGAGAGCACGCGCATCCCGCGCGAGTAGGCGGCCTCCTCCTTTGGCGCCGCCGTGATGCGCACGAGGCCGCGGACGAACGAGGCCGCGAGCGCGGCGCCATCGCGGCGCGCCGCGGCGAGGATCACGTCGCGTGCGACGGCGATCTTCTCGGGGTGCGTGATCGCATCCGACGCTTCCGGTGCGATGCTGCACGCGTACGGCCCCAGTCGAGGCGACGCGTACATGCACGCGATGTCGAAGGATGCCTCCAGCGCGGCGATCAACCGGGCCGGACGATCGGCACCACTCGTGCCCTTGTCCAGCGTGGCGGCGTCCCACACGTGCCCCGCGATCGAGCGTGCATGCGCGCGCTGGTCGTCCGTCATGCGCTCCCCGTCCGCGCACGTGCCATCGATCTCGTCGACCTTCTGCATGATCGAGCAGCTGCCGCCCTGCGCGGTGCACGCCGCAAACGCCAGCGCTACCGTCGAGAGGACGGCATGGTAGTCGCCGAGATCGCAGTAGACCTCGTCGTAGATCTGATCGGCGAGGATCGCGAGCTCTGCCTTCGCCCGTGCGGCATTCGTGGCGAGCGCGGACTTCGCGGCATCCTCGATCTGGTCGAGCGTGCCGTCGATCTCCTTCTGGATCTCCGCGCCTGCGTCTTTGATCTTGTCCTTTAGCTTCTGCTTTACCGTGTCGGGGAGGTCAGTCTTGTCGATCTGGCGCTCGAGCGCGGATCTCGTGATTCCGAGCGAATTGGTCGATGTCGTGTTCAGCGCCGTCGAGCCCTCGTCGATCAACGCGAGCCCGCGATCGACGACCGCGCGCAGCACCGCTTCGGGTCCATTGCCGGACAGCTCGCCCACCGGCACGCCCAGCGCTGGAAGGAGCTGTGACACCACCAGTGCATGAAGCTGTTTCTCGAACGAGCTCGGCTGCGCTTTCACGACTGCTGGGGTCTCGGGGGGCAGCTCGTCCTGGTGTGGGATCAGCGTCTGGAACGCGGCCCACGCGTCCTTCGCGAGCGCGGCGCGCAGCTGATCCGGTGCCATCGCGAGATCCTGCAGCCGCAGATGCCCGACGACGTCGCACGTCTCCTTGAAGACCTCGGGCGCTTTGCAGCCGAGCCACTTCTGCACCTTCTTCGACAGTAGCGCGTAGGCTGCCGTCGACGCGCGATCGACGACGATCTGCCCGAGGATCTGCACCGCCTCGGCGCCCACCGTCGACAGCATGCCCGTCGGCGTCGCGCTCGATCGTGGCTGGCGGTACGCGCGCGCGACCTCACCGATCGTCGACGGAGCTCTCGACTGTCGCCGTTCGGCGTCGGGCACCGACGGCATCGTCCGCGAGTACTCGAACTGGCGAAGCCTCGTGCAGGCAGCAACCTGATCTTCGGGCCAGACCTGCGGCAGTGCAGTCAGGCCGAACATCGCCGGTGCGGGCGCTTTGTTGTCGTGGAAGTACACGACGACCTCGCCCGACGCCGCGGCGCGGATCGTGTGTAGGGCCGTGCCGTCCCAGTACTGGGCGGTCGCCGCCTTGTTCGGTGTCTTCGCCCGCAGCGCGTCGAGACACTTCTTCTCCGCGTGCGCCGCGCTCGCCGCGCACACGATCGCCACCACCAGCGTTGCTTTCATCCGTTCCTCCACAAGGTCAGCCCGTGTGATGTAAACAGCTCGAGCGTACGCCCGAGCGGCTCGAACAACGATTCGCCACCATCGATCGCGACGGCCGATCCCATCGCGATCCCGGCCTGCGTGCACAAGATGGTGCCGGAGTCGCCACGGACCAAGACTTCGTCCGCCGTCGGCAGGACGCTGTCGAGATCGTAGCCGCCCCACATCGGCGCCTGGATCCAGGTCGGGACCATCTCGTCGCCGGTCGTCGTGATCGCCGATGGCTTCTGCGTCGTCGGTTTGTGCGTGTAGCCGTGGCGCCCGAACACGTTGTTCTTGGAGTACCAGCTGGTGAGCTTCGGCCCACCGGTCCCGACGAGCGCCGCGCCCGCCGCCTCGATCTTCACGAGTGAGACGTCGCGTTTCACCGCGCGCTGCAGCCGATTCTCGACGAGCGTGCCGACCATTACCTCGGGGCCATTCTTCGCCGCCGCGATCACCCTCGTGTTCGTCCCGCTCGGCGGAAAAATGTGGCCACACGTCACGAAGTGCGTCGGCGCCGCGGCGCCAGCCGGCGCGAGCAACGCACAGATCCCACCGCGCGTGCGCCCGCCCGTCACGTCGACTGCGATCGCGGCTCCGGGATGAAGTCCCGTGAACTTGATGACGCCGACCGACTCGAGGCCCTCGTCGTCCCGCAGTACGTGAACGTTCACCTGCACGCGTAGCGTGAACCGTCCGATCGAGATCGTGAACTCCGGGATCGTGACCGGCGAGCGGACGTACGCCTCGACGATGATCCGCCGTTTGTAGGCCTTCGAGACGTGGAAGCGCTCCACGTCCGGCAGCTGCGCGCGCACGCGCGGCGATACGGCCCCCCACATCCGGGCGGTTCCCCCAGATGCGCCCCAGGACGGAGATCCCATCAGGCCTAGCGTACGTTCGCGCGCGAACACGGTCGCGCCCGGCGCTGCCACAAATCGCGGCACCTGGACGAGATCACGCGATCCAGGCGGTCACACCGTCGTCCGCCGGCCGCACGAGCACGGTCGCGGCTTCCGGCGGCGCGCCAAACCCGAGGCGTGTGAAGCCCCGTGCGCCGAACGCACGAGCGACATGGCCAAACGTGGTGCGCGCGTTGATCTCGCACAGCGCGTGGAGGCGGCGCGTCCCCCTCGCGTCGCGATACACGAACGCGTCGATCGCGAACGGCCCGCGAAACCCCATCGCCGCCAGCCGCGCCCCGACGGTGCGGGCGGTCACCCCGAGCTGCGTGCGCTCGTGCGCCTCGAGCGCGGGAGGGGCGAGGTCGATCCCCAGGAACGTGCCGCGCGCATCCGTGATGAGCGAGTGCGCGTCCGACGTCGTCACGTAGAAATCGCGCGCTGAATGGTTGGTAGTAGGCGTCGTCTCGGTCGCCGTCGTAGCATCGTGTGCCATCGCCGATTCGGTCGCATGCACTTCCCGGCCTGTACTCGATGGCCGCTCGCGAAACTCGTCGACGCGCGCGCAGAGCCCGACATCGAACACACGATCGAGCCATGGCTCGACGACGAGCGCGCCGAACTTCTCGAGCAACCGCGCGATGCGCGTCCGCTGCTCGCCGCTCGGCGTGCCCTCGCCATGACATCGATCGCGTCCCGCCGTCGTCCACGGTGCCTTCGCGACCCATCGACCGCCACGCGCCGTCCACGCGACGAGCTCGTCGACTGTCGCGATCACTGACGACGACACCGCCACATCGAGCGCAATCGACGATGCGCCCGTCAACGCTGCGCCCATCGACGCCACACCCGTCGATGCCCCGCCCGTCGACAACCCGCTCGACGATCCCTCTGCGAGCTCACGCGCGATCAGCCGCGCGAGACGCCGGTCGTTCGCCGCCTTCGCACTCCGCGGTGCCCACACCAGATCCGCCGCCGGCGGCGTCCCGACACACATCGTCGGCGGTCGCCACGCCGCGCACGCGACCAGCCGCGACACATCGATCGTCGCCGGCGCCCACACCTCGACCTCCACATCCGGCGGCGCGAGCACCGACAACAGCGCCGCGTAGTACGACACGCGCGTCGCGATCCCACCGGGCAGCGAGCCACCGGCCCACTTCGCCTCCGCATCTAGGTTCGCGTCGATCACGTACACGCGCACCGAGTCAATCACGGACACTCGCACTCGAGTCAATCGCGAACGCGCACCTTGCGGCGCCGTGACCACGCCGTGACTGCGCAGGTACATCGAGCGGTGCTACGCTCGCGGCATGCGCTTGTCTCTCGTCATGCTCGCGATGCTCGCCATCGCGTGCTCGCGCGCGAGTGACGAGGCGCCGAAGAAGACGTGGGCCGACACGCCGCCTCCGGCGGATATGCCAGTGCCCGCGAACCTGAGCATCGCCGTCACGGTCGATGGCGCGGCCCATGCGCCGATCACCGCCGCCACGCTCGCAAAGAAGGCGGACTTCGAGGACGCCGAACGCAGCGCGTGGCTGATCGCGTCGCTCGTGCCCGACGCGACGAACATCGCGGCGATCGAGGCAACTTCGCCGACGGGCATGACCGTGAAGTTCGATCGGCCGAACCCGGCCGGCCTCGAGCCGGTGCTGTTCCTCACGCGTCGCGGAGACGTGATCGTGTCGGCGATCGATCCGAAGGATCCGTTCCCGCGCTACCACGGGCAGGGCGGGCGACTGCACCGCGCAGGGGACTCGAACCCGCGCGTGAACCCGGTCGCGAAGCTCGCGATCACGCGCAAGCCGTAGGGGAGGCCTCCTGCTCCGTCTCCTTGTCCGTCTCCGTCTCCTTGTCCGACTCCGTCCCGTCTCCTGCTCCGCGTCCTTCGAGGTTCGCGAGGGAACGCGCGAGTCGTGTCTTCGAGGCGCGGTTCGCGATCAGCGCGCTTGTTCGGGACCGCGGCGCGTGTTCGGTATGCTGACTCGAGGGCCGTGTGTTCGTGGTGAACTCGAGGAGCGCTGCGCCAGAGCACGGCTTTCGAAGGGAGTCTCCGGATGCCTCCGCTAGACTGCACTTATGAACGAGTCGGTCCTCGAAGCATGCCGCGCGTCGCTCGCGCGCGAAGGTCGCATCATCGCGCTCACCGGTGCGGGGGTGTCCGCCGAGAGTGGCATCCCTACGTTTCGCGGCAAGGAGGGCTACTGGACGATCGGTGCGCGCGAGTACCACCCGCAGGAGCTCGCGACGCACGAGGCGTTCACGCACATGCCGTGGAGCGTGTGGGCCTGGTATCTGTATCGGCGCGGCGTGTGTATGCACGCGGAGCCGAACGCCGGGCACGTCGCGCTCGTCGAGATGGCGACCGCACTCGGCGATCGGTTCGCGCTCGTCACCCAGAACGTCGACGGTCTACATCGCCGCGCGGGCAGCCCCGACGCGACGACGTTTCCGATCCACGGCGACATCTCGCTCATGCGGTGCGCACGCGACTGCACGCTCGCGCGCACGCCGATCCCGGATGCGGTGCCCGCGCTCGCGAAGGGCCATGACGTGACGGATGCGATCAAGGCGCTGCTCGTATGTCCGCGCTGCCACGGGATGGCGCGACCGCACGTGCTCTGGTTCGACGAGAGCTACGACGAGGAGCGCTTCCACCTCATGACCGTGCGTGCGCTGGCCGCACGATCAGCGCTGGTAGTCGTCGCCGGCACGTCCGCGCAGACGAACCTGCCGTGGCAGGTCGTGAGTCTCGCCGAGCGCGCGGGCGCGACGATCGTCGACATCAACCCCGAGGACAATCCGTTCGGGGACATCGCCGCCCGGTCCGGCGGCGTGATACGTGGCCCCGCGGCCGCTGCGTTGACCGCGATCGCCCAGTCCCTCCGCTAACCGAGGACGCTCGGTTAGGGATTTGCAGGAGGTCCGAGATCTGGGACCATGGATCACGGTGGTCCGCTGTATCCCGATCATCGTGCTCGTAGGGTGCTTCTCGCCCTCCCCGCAGGCGGGTGTGCCCTGTGCGGTCTCGGGGGAGTGCCCCACGGGCCTCGTGTGCGCGCCCGCCACGAACACCTGCGAGCGCTTCCCGACAACTACCGATGCCGCACTCGGCGGTGCGATCGATTCCGCGACCGACGCATCGATCGATGCGTCTCCCGACGGTTCGATGGACCCGATGATCGTCGCGCGCTACTTGTTCGACGACGACGTGGAGGACGAAGGAGGCGTACACGACGGTGTGCTGGTGGGCAGCGGTCACACATACCCCAATGGCCGGAACGGCGCGACGGACCACGCGCTCGCTCTCCCGGTCACGCTGACCGCCCACGTCAGCATCCCGGACGCGCCCGCGTTCGACATCGCGAGCGGCACGATCGATCTCTGGTTCCGCTACGACGGAACCGCACCGGCTGGTGACCTCGGCCTCGGGGGGGGCGG
>JBJXGN010000157.1:0-12807 GCA_046160585.1 Kofleriaceae bacterium | reverse complement strand
ACGACGGGCGAACGACGGGCGAACGACGCTACTTCTCTTTGGGCGTCGCGGGCGTCTCGGTCGGGGCTTCTTCGTCGGGCGGAGGCGTGTCCTCGTCGCTGGCCTTCTTGGCCTTCTTCTTCTTCTTCTTGTCGGGCTTGGCTTCGGCCTTCTCGCTCTTGCCGTCGGTCTCGAGGGTGGGCGACTTGTCCGTCGGAACCTCGTCGACGTCCGGCTTCGGCTCCTTCAGCTCCGTGGGCGGGACCGGCACGTCGTCGGGCATCGCGCGCATCGGCTGCGTCGTTCGAAGCGTGTTTTGCGTGATGCTCGAGACGCGCGGTGGCCCGCCAAGGGGCGCGAGCACCGACGTCTCGGTCGGCTCCTCGGCGAACGGGTTGTGGCCGCGCGATTCGGCGGGTGCCGTCGCGTCGCCGCTCACGGCCTCGGGGACCGCGTCGACGACATCGAGAATATGGACGGTCACGCCGGTGATGTTGTCGTGGCCGCCGCGTGTCTTCGCGAGCTCGACCATCTCCTTGAGGGCCTCGCCGGGGGCCTCGGCGGAGAGGCGCTGCGCGATCTCTTCCTCCATCGGGAAGTAGTCGTGCAGCCCATCGGAGCAGAGGAGGAGGCGATCGTCCTTCTTGAGGGTGACGTGCGCCATCTCGACTCCGACGTCGGCCGAGACGCCGATCGCGTTCACGAGGATCGTGCGCAGCGGGGAGACTTGCGCCTCCTCGATCGTGAGCTTGCCCTCGATAACGAGGACCTCGGCCACCGTGTGGTCGGTCGTGATCTGCGACGACTTCCCGTCGCGGATGAGGTACGTGCGCGAGTCGCCGACGTGCGCGACGAATGCCTCGGGGCCGGCGACGAGCACGACATCGAGTGTCGTGCCCATGCCCGCCTTGTCCGGCTCGGCCTGGCCGCGCTGGTAGACGGACTGGTGCGCTGCAAGGACCGCATTCTGGAGGAGCTGGACGAGGCCACGCCGACCCGCATCGGACGGAGACTTCTTGAACGCCTCGATCTCGGTGCGCGAGCTCTCGAGGGTCTTCTTGACGGTCTCGACCGCCATTGCAGAGGCGACTTCACCGGCGGCGTGACCACCCATGCCATCTGCGACTATGAAGAAGCCCTTGCCGGCCTCCATGTGCGCGGAGTCCTCGTTGTGATCCCGCACGACGCCGACATCGGTGACGAGCCATGCATCGAGCGTTACTCGCGAGGCTTCGTCTTGTAATGTCGATGCCATTCAGGAAGCCTCGAGCGCTCGAGAATCTTCACCCGCGCGGGTGTGGTCCGGCAAGCGTTCCGGGCAGTTGCCTTCCATGGATCGACCGCTGGATCTCGATGGCCGGCGGAGGTGAACCTGCCGCAGCGAGCGAGCGCCCCTGGGTCGTGAGGCGCGCGAGGCAGAGATCGACGGCCGCGCTCTCTCGATCGACCGCGAGGAACCGACGGGCGAGCCGCTGCGCCACCGACGCTGTGGTGCCCGATCCGCTGAACCAGTCAGCGATACGGTCGCCCGGCTCGGTCACGGCACGCACGACGCGCTCGACGAGGCGCTCGGGCTTCTGGGACGGCCAGCCCGTGCGCTCGCGGTCCGAGTGATTGAGCGTCTCGACGTCGGTCCACCAGTCCTCCGGTATCTTTCCCGCGGCGATCGGATACCTATAGATTCGGCCCGTCTTGCGGTCGGTCTTCTCCTGGACACCGTCGACGAGCCGCATGTGCGAGCCACCGCGACGCGGAACGCGGATCGCGTCGGGGTAGAACGCGTAGTCCTCGCCGCGCGCGTACCAGAGGATCGTGTCGTGCTTGCGGCCAAACCCCCGGCGTGACTTCCCGCCGACCGAGTAACACCAGACGATCTCGTTCACGAAGCGCTCGCGGCCGAACAGGCGATCGAGCGCCACCTTGACGTAGTGGACGGCGCGGTAGTCGAGGTGCACGAACAGCGAGCCCGTCGGTGCCAGCGTCCGGTGGCACTGCTCGAGGAGCGGCGAGATCCACGCGACGAACGCGTCCGGATCGTCGGCGCGATCGGCGTAGTGGTGACCGCGCCCGCGCTGGACAACTCCCGTGCCGAACGGCGGATCGATGTAGATCGCCGCGAGCGACGCGTCCGGCTCGGCCGACGCTGCCACGATCGCATCCGCACATGCGACGCGATCACGCACGAGATGAGCACCGCCGAACTCGACGAGTTCGACGCGCGGCGCTTCGAACAGCTCGATCTGCATCCCTCGGCGACAGTACACTCTCGAGCGTGCGCTTCGGCCCGTGGTATCCGCTCGTCGAGGCCGGGGATCACACGCCGGCCGCGGAGAACGTCGTCCAGGTGCGGCTCGCCGCAGGGCTGCTCGACTACCCGCGCGGCAAGAGCGCCATGGTCTGGTATGCACACGCTCGGGATGCCCGCGCGAAAGCGCTCGCCCTGATGGGCGCTCGCGGCGGCGAGGACCTCGTGTGCAGGCATCTGATCGAGATCGACGCGGGTGCCGACCTCGGCACGTTCTGTGCGAAGTTACGTGAGGATTTCGTGCGTCGCTTCGGGACACTCCCTCGCTACGAAACAGTGGCCGAATGAACCTCGTCGAAGCGGAAGAAGTAGGACCGGTCGAAGGCGACGCACCGCTCGTCACCGCGCCGCGCCCCCCGCATCGCCGCGTCTCCGTCTCGCTCTTGTTCACGCTCACGGTGCTGATCGGCACCGTCGTCGCGATCTACCTCGCGTTCCCGAACCGCCACAACGTGCTGCTCACCGAGGCGCTGGATCGCCATCGCGAACCCCCCGCATGGGAGCTGCAGGAGCCGGCGCCCGGCGAGGTGCGTGCGTGGGTGATGGGGTTCGCGGGCAAGGAGCCGCCACTGCCCCCCACGGGCGCCGTCAAAGGCGCGAGCAAGATCGTCGTGCTCGACCGCGACGCCGCGCTCATGCGATTGCTGGTCGGCGAGGACGAGGTCACCTATCTCTGCCAGCGCGCGCGCGGCATCGCACCGAAGTACTCGGACCGCACCGACGGTGAGCTGCGCGCATACGCGTGGCGCAAGGGGCCGTTCACCTGCGTCGCCGTGGGGCCGACCGCGACGGTCGATCGCTGGCACGCGGCGTTCAAGTAGCTCGGTCGGCAAGCTCGGCAGGCACTGGAGGCTACTCGGGAGCGATCGTCACGCACGCGGTGGCGCGATCGGGGCCGATCGCCGCGCACACACGATTCGCGCGCGGACCCGTGAGCGCGAATGCGCCGGGCAGTACGACGCGATTGCCGCACGCGATCTGCGCCGGCGCGAGCGGTCGATCGATCTGCGCGGGCCGATCGGGCGGGAGGCCGACCTCGACCACAGTCACGTCGACAGCAAGCATCGCTCCGCTCGCCGACGGCGGACACGTCACGACGAGCTTCCAGCGATCCCCCGTCGCGAACGAGCGCACGTCGTCGCGGATCACACCGCCTCGCTCGCGCACCGTGCCGAGTACGACCTCGCCGACACCCTTGATCGCGACGACGTTCTCGCGCACCGGCATGTCGTCGGGCGTCGTGCGGAACAGCACGAGCGCGAGCACGGCGGCGGCCGCCACCGCGAACGCGGGCACGAATAGTTTCCACCACGCGCGGGGCGCGCGCGCCGGAGCGGCGGGCAACGCGAGCGGCGGAAGCGCGACGATGTCGGCGCCGATCTCGTCGAGACAGTGCCTGCACGCGGGGCACGCGCCCACGTGTGCGCGGATGCTCGCGTTGGTCGTCGCGTCGGCGCGACCCGACGCGAACGTCTCGAGGCGCAGCCACGAGATCGGCTCTCCGATGCACGCGACGGCAGGCGTCATGACGCAGCCTCCGTGCGCAGCGCGATGACCTGGTCGCGGATGCGATCGAGCCGCTTGCCGATGGTCTTGCGCGACAGCTTCAGGTGCTCGGCGATCTCTTCCTGCGTCATGTCGTCGACGAAGCGCGCGACGAGTACCTCCATGTGTCCCTCGTCGAGCCGCTCGGCGAGCGCGGCGATCAGGCCGACGCCGACGATCTGATCCTCGAGCTTCACGCGCCCGACAGGAGCCGCCACGGTCTGCTCCCGCTCGAGCAGGCGAGCACGCGTGCCGCGGTCGCGAACGACGTTGAGGCAGCGGTTGGTGATAGCTCGATAGAGGTAGGGGAGGTCCACGTCACGGCTCCACTTTGGAATCAGATCGGCGAACAGCGCATGCACGACATCGATGGCATCCTCGCGACTGCGCAGGATGCGCTCTGCCTTGCGGACGAGCGCCGGCCCGTACGCACGATAGGCAGCCTGAGGGTCGAGATGATCAGAGGCAGGTTCCACCGAGGACGCCGACGAGGGTACACGCGCCCGGCTCGAGGGTCCCGTCTTCGACGACGGGGCAGGTCTCGGGAGAGCTGCAGCTCCGCCCGTCGTCGCATTGCTTGCGCTCGGGGCCGTCGCACTGACCACTCACGCAGTCGCCGCCGATCGCACACGGCGCGCCGGGCGCACCGGCCGTGCAGGTCGTCGGGCCCTTCTCGTACGCGAGGCGACACGAGCCGCCATTCATGCACGCTCGCGTGCCGTCGCACTCCGAGCACACGCTGCCATTGCAGATGCCGCTGGCGCACTCGGCGTCGAGGCGACAGCGCTCGCCGGTCTCGTCGCCTGCTGCCATCACGCACGCGGGCACGATCGTTCGCACGAACGAGCTCGGCTCGAAGATGCCGCACACCTCGCCATTGGTGCACGCCGCAGCGACGGGATCGCAGCCGACGCAGGTCATCGCGGAGCCGAAGAACGACGACGGATCTTCGACCACGCGGCACAGGCCGCTCGCACAATCGCCGTCGGAATCGCAGCGCGCACCGACGGGCGCCGGCGCGACCGTGACGGCGGCAAAGCCATCGCACTCCGCCGGATCGGCGATCGTCGCCGCGATCTGCGCGAGCGTTGCCTTGCCGGCGCCGCGCTTGACGAGGACGAAGCGGATCCCGCGATACGCACCGTCGAGGCGAATGTTGTACGTGAGTGGCTTCCAGCTCGACGTGGGGATGCGCTCGTCGAGATCGATCGAGCCGTCGGCGTAGACGTCGGCCTGCAGCCGCATCTCGGCGTTGTCGTCGACGTTCGCGACGAGATCGAACTTGATGCAGCGCCCGTCGCCACTGTCGACGGGCGAGGTTTGCTCGATGCTCGAGTCGCTGCCGAGAAACGCCACGCCGGCGTCTTCGGAGTGCCACGTCGGCGCTTTCTGGATCTGGCCCGCGACGAGCTTCCACGTGCAGAGCGACTCGCCGCACCACAGGTCGAAACCGGGGTCGCGGATGATCGGTGGCTCGCAGCCGCCGCCCGTGGCCCCCATCTGCGTCGACGCTGCGAGGAGGATCGCGGTGGTGAACAGCGGGGCGCGCATCAGTAGCTCCACGCCAATCCGAGCGAGACCCGATGGCCGCCGCTCGCGTGAGTGTCGCCGATGAGGTTGTTCACGGCGCGCAGGTAGTCGAACTGGTAGCCCATCGTGAGGCCAAGACCGAAGCGCATGTCGAACGCGAAGCCGCCGCCCATCGACAGCGCGGGGCCGACGAACGTCTCCTTCGTCGTCATCTCCTCGGGATCGACGAACGTCGAGCGCGCGATCGACAGACCGAGGCCGAGCGTCAGGTACCCACCGAGGCGCCCGCGATCGAAGAACGTCGTGCGCGCGTGCGCGACCGCGAGCAGCGATCCCGCGGACCACACGAACGTCTGCTTCGTCAGCTCGTCCTCGCGCGACCAGCCCGGTGCCGCGTTGTAGCTGGCGAGCCCGCCGACACGGATGTAGTCGTGGATCTGCTTTGTCACGGCGAGCTGGTAGCCGCTCGCGCCACCGGAGTCCTCGAGCCAGCCGAAGTCCTCGAGCGTCTGGATGAACTGATCGCGTCGCTCGCCACCGGCGACGAGGCCGAGGTCGACGCGCCACGGCCGTGCGAACCCACCGCCCTTGGTTGTGCCGAACACGACCGCCTCCGTCGAGCAGCGCGCGAGATCGACCTCCGCGCCCCCAGGGCCGGCGGTGATCTGACAGCGAGACAGCTGCGAGCCGCGCCGCACGAGCACCTGGTATTCGCCCGGCGCGACCGCGATGCGCACCGCCGCGCCCTTCGCCTTGTACGTCTCGGCGACGACGGCCTTCGCACGCTTGTCCTCGACGAGCGTCTTGCCCTCGAGCGACGCGGGCAGGACGATCGCGCTGGTCGCCGCGCGCGGAAACGACATCGGCACCTCGCCGTGCCCCTTGAGGTCCACCTCGAGGCTCACGTGCTGTCCGCCGACCGCGGTCTCCGCCGTCGCGAGCAGCGTCTGGTGATACGCGTAGCGATACGCCTCGTCGATCGACACTTGTCCATCGCGATTCGAGTCACCGGCGCCGCGCATGCCGACGAGGAGGTGATGGGTGAAATAGCTGCCGCGCAGCGCCTCGCTCTCCTGCGAGAGCTCGCTTCCGCTAGACGATGCAAGCACCGCGACGCCGCTCGCGTCGAGCTGGTTCTTCGAGTTGAACGAGAAGTCCGCCGTGGGTGTCGCGCCCTTCACGCGCGAGAACGCGCCGCTCTGACACGCGTCGAGCACCACGACCGTGAGGTGCGCGGGCACGCTGAATAGCCGCGTGCGTAGCTCGGCGAGCGGCAGCTGCGCGTTACCGAGATCGAGCGCGTTCGCGCGTGCGTGGCCCGAGTAGTAGAACAGCACGCGCGTCTTGCGCCCGGCGGCGAGGTCGGCCTGCACCTTCGCGGACAGCGCGTCGACGCGCTCGCGCACTGCATCCGGCGTCGGCGCGACGACGATGTCGATCGAGCTCTTCGGGTAGCCGCTCATCTCGGCGAGGAACGCACCCACGCGGCGCGCGTCGTCCTCGGCGTACTTCAGCGTCTGCTGTCCGGGGCCGCCGGCGTTCGAGCCGACGACGATCGCGTACGTCGCGACCTGTGGCGTGTCGTTGTCGGCGCGCGCAGGACGGGCGAGGAAACCGACGACCGCTACCGACGCCATCGCTGTAAGGAGGATCCGGGACACTGGCTCTATGACACTCCACCCCGCCGAGATGGGAACCGAAATCTTTCGGGCACACTCCGGCACTCCGTGCCGCGTGGTTGGCGTGTGCAAAGGTGCACGTGTCCGGCATGTACGGTGTGTCCGGCATGTACGGTGTGTCCGGCATGTTCGGTGTGTCCGGCATGTACGGTGTGTCCGGCATGTACGGTGTGTCTGGCATGTCCGGCATGTCCGGCATGTCCGGCATGTCCGGCATGCATGGCATGCAGGCATTGCATGTCGCGCAACTTCGCCCCGCCGCAACATTTTCGCGCAACTTACCCCGTAACGGAGTGGTAACGGAGTGGCCACCCGAGTAGCGGCGTGTCCAGCGGGCGGACGACCCGAGTGTTCCGCAGACGTCACTCGTCGTCCTCGAGGTGGACTGCGCGACGAAGTGTCGCCGTGCCGAACTTCGCGCTGACCTTGTCGATCGCGTCGCCGAGGCGCTCGCCGCGCGCTCGAGCCTGTTCGTCGAAGCCGAGCTGGCGCGGCGCATCGCGGCGCTCGAGGTTCGTCGCCGACAGACCGCAGAGTCGTGCGCGCGCGCCCTTGCGAGGCTCGATCACGACCTTGTCGCTCAGGAGCTCGATCGCGGTGCGCGCGAGCACACCGCCATCGGATGTCGGCGCGTCGAGCGTCATGCGCCGCGAGATCTCGCGGAAGTCGTCGTATTTGATCGCGAGCACCACCGAACGCGCGCGCATCTGCGCGGATCGCAGGCGCGCGGCGACGCGATCGGCCTGGTCGAGCAGGATGACCGCGAGCTCGCCCTTGTCATCGATGTCGTCCTCGAACGTCTCGCGATGGCCGAACGACACCTGATCGTGCTCGCTCGTGACCTCTCGGTGATCCTCGCCGCGCGCGAGCGCCGCGATGTGGGTGCCGCCGATCGCGCCGAGCCGCGCGACCAGCGCCGCCTCGGGATACCGCGCCACGTCGCCGATCGTCGCGAGCCCGAGGCTCGCCAGGACCTGGCGCGTCGCCTCGCCCACGCCCCACAGCCGCGTCATCGGCAACGGATGCAGGAACGCGAGCATGCCGTCGGGCGGAACGATGCGCAGCCCGTCGGGCTTGTCGATGTCGGACGCGATCTTCGCCGCGAACTTGATCGGCGCGACACCGACCGACGCGACCAGCGAGAGCTCGCCCTGCACGCGCTTCTTGATCGCGGTGCCGATCGCCCTCCCGTCGCCGAGCAGGCGCTCGCTGCCGGTGCAGTCGAGGAACGCTTCGTCGAGGGACAGGCCTTCGACTTCGGGACTGAAGTCACCGAGGATGTCGAAGAACGTCTTCGACGCCTCGACGTAGCGATCCATCCGATGACGCACGACGATCGCTTTCGGGCAGCGCCGCATCGCTTCGGCCATCGGCATGGCGCTCTTGATGCCGAACGCGCGCGCTTCGTACGAGCACGAAGCGACAACGCCGCGGCGCACGGAGCCTCCGACGAGGACGGGCTTGCCGCGCAGCGATGGATCGTCCCGCTGCTCGACCGCCGCGTAGAACGCGTCCAGGTCGACGTGCAGGATCGTCCGTTCCATCAGCTCGCCGTCAGAACGGGCGGCGCATCACCATCACGACCGAGCCGACAAGTGCTACGAGCAAGAGGCTCCAGATCCAGTTCGGCACCGTCGGTATCTCGCCGCGGGAAAACTTCGCGACGCGAGCGCGCAGCATGCCGTGCACGCTGAGGATCCCCAACGCGACGATCGTCAGCTTCGCGTGGAACCACCCTGGCTTCGGCAGGCTGAAGATCGTGGTGCCCTCGTGATACGAGCCCGGAACGCCGAAGATCAGCGCGATACCGCTGCCGATCGCCAGCGTCGCACCGAGATCCATCACCATCGCCATCGACCGCTCCATGAGGACGAGCTTGTCGCTCGCCGACGCTGGCGCCTGTGTATGAAACCGCAGCAACCAGTACACGGTGAACATGCTGCCGACCCACAGCAGCACGCCGATCACGTGGCCTGTGATCAGCCACGAGGCGATACCCGAATGAAGCATGCCCCGCAAGGTACCACCTGATCGCGGTATGCTTCGCGTTCGACGCCGTGGCGATCCTCAAGATCTTCTTTCACGACGCTTGCTTCGACGGCACGGCGTCGGCGGCGTTGTTCGCGGCCTTCTACCGAGACGTCGTCGCCAACGACGTGACCGTGCGCCCCGTCGGCATGACCCACAAGGACGGCGATCCGTTCGATGGTGTCCCGCTCGATGCCGATGACCACGCATGCGTCGACTTCCGGTTTTGCGCCGACACCCGCATGCGCTGGTGGTTCGATCATCATCCGACCGCGTTCCAACCGCCGTCGCTGCGCGCCGTGTTCGACACCGAGCATCTGCCGACCTGGTACTTCGATCCGAGCGCGCCATCGTGCGCAGGTCTCATCGCGCGTTCGCTCGAGGTCTCGTACGGATGGAAGCCACCCGAGCATCTGCTCGAAGCGGTCGCGTGGGCCGACACGATCGATGCCGCGCAGTTCGCCACCGCGCAAGATGCCGTCGCACTCGTCAATCCCGCGCAACGGCTCGCCGCATGGCTCGCCCACGGACGCTCGGGGATGGATACTGCGAGCTACATCGGGTGGTTGTCGCGCGACTCGCTTGGCGATGTGGCGCAGCGTCCCGACATTGCAGTACAGCTCGCGCAGATCGAACGCGAGCGTAGCGCGGAGCTCGCTGCCATCGAGAAGGTCGCGGTGTGGTCGGGTGACGTGGTGGTCTTCGATCGCTTCGACGAGATCGGGGCGCGCTCCCCGGGGTTTCTCGGTTACCTCGTGTCCCCGCACGCGTTGTACGCGGTCTCGGGGACTCGAAACGCGCAGAGCATCAAGATCTCCGTCGGCGTGAACCCGTGGGCAGGTCGGCCACGCCGACACGACATCGGCGAGTTGTGTGCGCGTCATGGAGGAGGTGGGCATGCCGTGGTCGGTGGCGTCACACTCCGCGGCGACGAGGTCGAACGCGGGCGTACGACACTCGCAGCGATCGTGAGAGAATTGGCGGGATGATCAGGGTCGTGTTGGTTGCGATGCTGGTCGCCGCTTGCTTCAGCAAACCCGGGCTTTCGTCTCGAGATAGCGGTCCCGGCGATGGCGGCGATGGCGATGGAGGTCAGTGCGGTCAGCCAAGCGGCGGCCTTACGCGCTCGACGAACAACTTTGGTCAGGTGATCGTCGGCATCCCGACCGGCTTCTCCGTGACGTTTGCGGATCCGGCCTCGAAGTATCCGATGCCGATCGCGATCAACGTCGGCGGCGAGCAGCTGATCTCGAATGCAGGGTTCTGCACTCGCGAGGATCAAGTCGGCATCGCGGCGTACCCCGTCTATATGATCGCCGGTAACCAAACTCCGACATCGAACATTCATCCGCTCGACGTCGACGTCGACGGTCCGGCGTACAAGCAGCTCGTCTCGCACTGGACGTACGTGCACGGCACCGAATGCCAGCCCGGCAACGGAACCGTTCAGGGCAACGGTCAGACCACGTGGGGGTTCTATCCGGACGGTCGCATCGTCCGGTACGACTACGTGCAACCTGCATCGCTGGGTATGCACCAGCCCACGAGCATGTGTTGGTGCGCCACAAGCATGACATGGACGATCGCGAGCTACTTCGCGTTCGACCAATCGATCATCTCCACGCTGACCGCGGTCGGTGATCCAGAGGGTACGACACCGATACCCGACCCCCCCACCAACCCGGAGCTCCAAAACCGGGTCGGTGCGTGCTTTACCACCGACGCGAACGCCCGCGCGGGGATCCGCTGGGACATGTCGAGCTCGGGCCGGCGCGACACCCGCATTCGCGCCTTCAACCAGATCACGTTCACCCACGACATCGTTCCCAGCAGCGGTATTGGGGCGGACATGACGATGTCCAGCGAAGACACGTTCGGGTTGCGGACCCATCTCTTCCTCGACGGGAGTGGCGTCGCGGGTTCGTGTTCCGAGGTCAACCAACGGCTCTTGCGCCACGCGAGCACCCCGCCCGCACGGGTCGAGGGAGAGATGATCGCGGTCGACGGTCTCGGCTTTTACGACGACACGATCATGAACCGCACACACGCAAACGCCGTGACGTTCCACGCGGACTTCGGTTCGATCGAAGACGGATGGGCGCTACGGATCAAGTTCCCTGGCTACCGATCGATCACCACCAGCGTGCCTTCGAACTGGCAGCACGAGACCGACGACACGTTCTACATCTTCTTCCCCGACGGCCTCGAGAACAACGAGATGGTCACGATCACGCCGGAGTGCCCGAACCCGTAGCGCTCAGGGCAGCGCGAACGCGAACACGTCGTTCCACACCGCCTCGAACGTCTGCTTCGTGAACAACGATCCCGACGACAACAGATCGTACGCCTCGTAGATGCGCGTTCCGGTGGCGCTGTTCGGCTTGCGCTCGAAGTGACCGATGATGTCGGCGTGATCGCCGGGCACGATCACCGTGTCGCCGCCGGGCAGCAGCATGGACGCCGTGTTGACGATGCCGTCGTTGTCGGAGTCCGCGAGCACGACGTCGCCGGTCTCGCCGAACGGGCCCTTGCCGAGAAACCACGGCGCCGTGTTCAGATCGCCCGCGACGAACGGCCCGTCGCAGCACGCCGTGTACGACACGCGATACGTGAGGTCGGTGTCGAGCGCGTTGGTGAACGCGGCCTTCATGACTGCCGCCACCGAGCGCAGCGCGTGCTCTATGCGGACCTCACCGAACGGCGCGCGACCGAGCGTCGCGTAGCTCCGCGTAGCGATCCCACGCTTCGCCCACATCGCGCGTTCCGCGTCGAGCTTCGCGCCGTGCGCGGTGGCGTCACCGACCGCGAGGTCGTCGATCGCGAGGAAGTCTCCGTCGGTGTGATCGAGCCACCGGCGCACCTGGTACTTCGCGTCGCGCGCGTCGGCGAGCTCGAGCGGGTCCTTCGTGTTTCGCGGGTGATAGTCGCGATGCACGTCGTCCGCGGCCTCGAACAGCTGCGCGCCGCCGTGCGTGAGCGCGTCGCCGATGTCTCGGAGGAACGCGGGTATCGAGAGGTCGTCCTCGACGAGTTGGCGGAAGCGATTGACGAGAAACTTGCGCGCGATGTCGTGCTCGCGCACCCAGTCCGCGATGTTCGTCCCGCGATGCGGCGTCGACAGGAACACGAGCCGCTCGATGCGCGAGATGAGGCCGTGCGCGCGCGTGGGATCCTTGTCGAGCCGTTCCACGAGCTCGCGGATGTCGAGCCCGCCCGTCGAGTGACCCACGAGCGTGATCGCGTCGCCGTCTTCGATGATGTTGCGACCGACGAGGTTGCACAGGAATCGCTCGAGCAGGAGCGAGCGCGTGCACACCGACGCTGTGGGCAGGTTCTCGAAGTAGTGCAGGGCACCCCTCGCGCGCCGCTTCGCGAACAGCGGTGTCGTGCCGTAGTAGTAATTGAGGCGTCCGAGCGCATCGAACCCGCCGAACCCGGGGACCATCACCACGTGCGTGCGCATGCGCGCCTCCTATGATCAGGTGAGACTGCCGAGGGCCTTCGAGAGACGGCCGACGCCGTCCTGGATGTTCTGCATCGAGCACGCGTAGGACAGGCGCACGAAGCCGGGCGCACCGAAGCCCGAGCCGGGAACGACGGCGACCTTGCCGACCTCGACGAGCCAGTCGCAGAGCTGGACATCGTCGTCGAGAATGGACCCCTCGGGCGTCTTCTTGCCGACGTAGTGCGAGACGTCGGGAAAGGCGTAGAACGCGCCCTTCGGTTCGCGGCAGTTCACGT
>JBJXGN010000156.1:0-16006 GCA_046160585.1 Kofleriaceae bacterium | reverse complement strand
ATCGACGTGCCCGACATCGACGTGCCCGACATCGACGTGCCCGACATCGACGTGCCCGACATCGACGTGCCCGACATCGACGTGCCCGACATCGCCCGCGATCCTGCCGAGACGCTCGAGCGGCCTGTCGGTTCGACGACGACGATCGATCCGAGCTCGGTGCGCGCGGCTCCTTCAGTAGGGATCTGCGCGGGGTTCCACGCGACCTTGTAGCGCTCGCGCCACTGCGCGACGACCTGCGCGCGCACGCTGTCGCCGAGCAGCTCCGGCGCGACCAGCACCTCGCGCGGCGCGACACGTGCGAGCTCGTCGACGACAGCGGTCGGCGCGATCTGTGTCGCCGCGAGCTCGCCGGTCGTCGCATCGAGATACGCGAGCGCGACGACCTCCTTGCCCGGGACGAGCGCGCACACATACCGCGCGCACTTGGGCTCGAGCACCTCGTCGTCGAGGACGATGCCCGGCGTCACCACGCGAACCACCTCGCGCTTGACGAGACCCTTAGCAAGCTTCGGGTCTTCGACCTGTTCGGCGATCACGACCTTGCGGCCGAGCTCCGTCAGCTTCGCGATGTACGCGCGACCCGCATGCCACGGCACGCCGCACATCGGGACCGCGTCTTCCTTACCCTTGTCACGCGACGTGAGCGTCAGATCGAGCAGGCGCGATGCGACGACCGCGTCCTCGAAGAACATCTCGTAGAAGTCGCCGCAACGAAACATCACGAGGGCGTCCGGATAGCCGTCCTTGATGTCGAGGTACTGCCGCATCAACGGCGTTTCGGCGGGGCTGCGGCCCATACGCCTGAAGCGGTATCACGGGGGTCCGACACGCGGTGTCCAGGGTTCGAGGGGGATCGGCACCGTCGTTGTTGTCGTCGGAGCTCGGACGCGGTTCCTGGAGACTCGCGAACTTGAACGCGGGTGGTCAAGCCGATCGTAGCGGTGGCCGTGCGTCCGCTGCGGTGAACCGTCGCCGTGACCGTGATCCGCACGAGAGCCTCCTAGAGAACGCATGAGCACCCTCGGATCCGCGTGGCAGCAGGGAAACGAACGTGAAGTGCGAGCGGGTGCGGCGCGGATCGGCGCCATTGGTGTACGGCGCGTCGGCGCGGATCAGGGAAGCGTCATGTGGGCCACGTTTCCGCGGAAACGTCGCGGCGCACACGCGAGGCTCGATGGGCAGATCAGTTCGTCGGCCAGACTCCGTTGAGGCAGTCGATCTGCCGATCCATCGGGTACACGTACGCGAACGCGAAGCACATCTCGCGCGGGAACGGCAGCACGCCGCCCGTGTCGTTGTCGTATTCGCAGTCGATGTGGATCTTGTCGCCCGCTCCGAGGACGAGCGGGTTCGCCGGCGTGTACTCGCTGCGCGGCGGGTTGAACTGATACTCCTCGTTCCACGCCGTCTCCCACAGCACGGTCGCTTCCGCGGCTGCCATTGGTGTGTGGGTGATGCGACCGTGGGTGCCCCACTCGTGCATGTGACCGCCCACCATCAGGGCGTTCGTCGTCTCGCCAAGCGTGCACTCGCCCGATACCGCCCCTTCGCCGACGGGGAGCGTGAAGCTCGTCGGTCCGATGGTGAGCAGCTGCGCGACCTGGTGGTTCGGCTGCGGCGACGTCGTCTTGACGTTGAAGGCGGCCTGGCCGTCGATCGTTTCGTCGGTGGCGTTGATCCAGTGCGACTGGATCATGAGCTGGGTGTTTGCCGGCATGCGGAACACGATGTTCTCGGGCAGAACCAACCCGGGCGAGTCCGCGCCGCCACCCGCGAGGTAGCGCGAGTTGACCATGTCGTCCTCCGTGCATTCGTGCACGTTGGCTTCCTCCTGTTGGGTGACCGCGTAGAGGATCGTGTGGTGCGCGCCGACGTTGCTCTGGTAGCTGTGATAGTCGACGATGTCGGTCTCGTCGACGATGCGCTTGTCGACGTAGGCGCACATCGTAACGTCGGCACCGGGCGCGATGTCGCGCACGGGCGGCGCGACGAGCTGGATCCAACCTTCGGGAGGCGCAGGTGGATCGAATCCGTCGATCAGCTCGACGCCATCGGTGCCGCCATCCGTTCCACATCCGATCAGCAACAGCGTTGCAGCAAGCAGCTTGCGCATCGAGCCCCCCTTGGTCGAGGGACCATCCACCAGCAAGCGATCGCGATCAACATCGGTGTAGGGGCGACCGGCCTTTTTTCGACGCTGATGCACGCAGAGGTCCGACCGATTCGACACGCTGGCTTCTCCGAGCCGTTACCGGGAGCTCGCTCCGAACGCGAGGCGAACGCCGAGGCCGATCGTCGCCTCCTCGGTGCTACCGACGATTCCCTTGCGATGCCCTGCGTCGGCGGAGAGGTAGACCATCACGTCGCCGAGCTTCGACGGTAGCGCGACACCCGCGAGCGCGCGCACGAGGTACGCGTTGCCGAAGCGGCGACTCATCAACTCCGTGCCGTACAGTTGCTCGGCGTAACCGCTCAGGAACGGATGCACGTGTGCGCCCCGCCAGCGAACGTGGAGATCGAGGCCGGGCCCGCCCGCGTAGCTCGAGCGACCTGGCAGATACACGAACGCGACCGCGCGCGCCGCGAGGTACCAATCGCCGCGCGTCGTGGCGACCGCGGCGTCGAGGATCACGTCGTCGCCCAAATACGGCTGGTCGGTGTAGTCCATGCCGGCGTCGCCGTGGTTGCTCCCCGTGTAGTGCTGGCTCTCGTGGCGGTAGGAGAGTCCGAGCTCGAGTGCGCAGCCTGGCAGGGCATTTCTGCTACCGCCGTGAACGTCATCCGCGACGATGCGCCGCAGTCGACGCTACCGACGCGACCGTTGCGTTGATCGCAAGGGTCCGTCGCAACACTTTGCGCGAAGTGCGTGATATCCCAACTCCGTGCAACAGGTCGTATTGCTCCTCCTGATTGCGGCGTCGTTCGCCTTCTTCACACGGACCATGCTGCTGTTCGGCCGCGCTGCCGCGGCAGGCGCCCCCGATCCACGGCCGCGCCTCGACGACATCGCCGGTCGCCTCGTGGACGTCGGGATCTACTTCTTCGGTCAGAAGAAGGTCGCCGAGGAAGGTCCGATGCATCGGACCAGCAAGCACCACCTGTTCATCTTCGCCGGCTTCTTCATCATCCAAATCGCGTTCGTCGACATGCTCGTCGCGGGCTTCGCAGGTGTGTCGTTGCTCTCGCTGCCCGCGCTGATCCACAAGCCGCTCTACCTCGCGATCGATCTGATGTACGGCCTCGTGCTGCTCGTGATCGGGTGGTCGTTCATCCGCCGCATCGTGGTGCAACCGCGCCTGATCCCGATGAGCCTCGACGCCGGGCTTATCCTCGGCGCGATCGCGTCGGTGTTGCTGACGCACTTCGTCTATCACGGCTACGAGATCGCCGGCTCCGTCACGGCAGGTCACGGCGGCCGTTCGTTCATGCCACTGTCGAACGCCATCGGTCACGCGCTCGCTCCGCTGCCGATCGACAACGTTCACCGCGGTGTCGCGCTCGGGTACTGGCTGCACATCCTCGTCGTACTGACGTTCCTGAACTACCTGCCCTACTCGAAGCACATCCACCTGCTCGGCGCGCTGCCGAACATCCTGTTGCGCAATCGCAGCGAGCGCACGCTCGACCTCCCGAAGTTGAACCTCGAGGACGAGAACCAGTGGGGCGTCTCTAAGTTCGAGCAGTTCTCGTGGAAGAGCCTGATCGACACGTACGCGTGCACCGAGTGCGCGCGCTGCTCGAACTATTGCCCCGCGTACAACACCGGCAAGAACCTGTCGCCGATGCAGCTCGTGCACGACATCCGCTACGAGATGCTCGACCGGTTCGTGCTGCGCGAGAAGATCAAGGAGCAGGAGAAGTCGCTCGCGAGCCTCGAGACATACACGATCGAACACGGGTTCGATGATGCGCATTTGCACCCGGACGTCGCGTTCGGGCGCGCGCAGCTCGCACAGACCAAGGCCGAGCTCGATGCGATGCCGAAGATGACCGGCGGCCGAATCCAAGAGGACACGCTATGGGCATGCACGACGTGCGGCGCGTGCCAGGAGGTCTGCCCGGTGTTCATTGAGCACCCGCTCAAGATCATCCAGATGCGCCAGAACCTGGTGCTCGAGCAGGAGAAGGCGCCGGGCGAGCTGCAACGCGCGTATCGCAACATCGAGCGCCAGTCCAATCCGTGGGGCATCGCCAACGACCAGCGCATGGACTGGGCGAAGGACCTCGACGTTCCGACGATCGAGGAGAACGCCGATCCCGAGTACATCCTGTGGGTCGGCTGCGCGGGCGCTTTCGACGCGCGCATCATCAAGCAGACCCGCGCGATGGTGAAGGTGCTCAACACCGCCGGCGTCGACTACGCGGTGCTCGGTCACCAGGAGGCGTGCACGGGTGATCCGGCGCGCCGCACGGGCAACGAGATGTTGTTCCAGATGCTCGCCGAGCAGAACGTCGAGACACTCAAGAGCGCCGGCGCGAAGAAGGTGATCACGAGCTGCCCCCACTGCCTCCACACGCTGCGCCACGACTACCCGCAGTTCGGCGGCGAGTTCGAGGTGGTGCATCACACGCAGCTCCTCGATCACCTGTTCGAGTCCGGCAAGCTGAAGTCGACAGGCTCGAACGTCGGCACCGTGACGTATCACGACAGCTGTTATCTCGGCCGCTGGAACAAGGAGTTCGACGCTCCTCGCGCTGTGATCGAGGCCGTCGGCGTCGGCGGCTACAAGGAGCTCGCGCGGAGCAAGCGCCACGGATTCTGCTGCGGTGCGGGCGGTGGTCGCATGTTCATGGAGGAGCACGACGGCACGCGCGTGAACGACAACCGCACCGACGAGATCCTCGCTGCGAACGTCAACGCGGCGATCGTCGCGTGCCCGTTCTGCAACATCATGATCACCGACGGCATGAAGACGCGAAACATGGAGGACAAGGTCGCCGTGCTCGACGTCGCAGAGCTCGTGGCCGCCTCGATCCCCGATGTTCCCGTGGATCGACTGCTGCGCAAGAAGAAGCCGCAAGCGACCACGTAAACGCTTCCGTAAGCGCCTCGATAGCGAGAGTTCTGCGCGCGTCGAGGTATCATGGTCGGCGATGAAGGGATTCTGTACTGCGAGCGTGATCGCGCTCGCGTTGTCCTCTTTGCTCGCCGGCTGCGCGGGTGACGATGCGAGCCCCGGCGCTCGTGGCCTCTGCGCACAAGGTGGCGAGCTGAACGACTGCCCCGACACCGAGCGCACCGTCGAAGCGGTGTGCTGGCGCCTCGTCGACTGCGGAGCGATTGCGGTCGACGGCTCCGAGGAGTTCTCCCTCGATTGGGGGACGTGCATGGATCGCCTCGAGGACACGCCCGCGGATCGCCGCCGGCTCGTCGTGAACTGCATCGCGGCGTCGACGTGCGATCAGCTGCGCGTCGACGGCTCGCCGACGAACCCGAACACGGAACAGATGTACTGCATCTCGCTCGGACGGGACTTCTGATGCGCGCACACACCTGGAAGTCGCTCGCCATCGCCCTCGCGCTGGCGAGCGGTAGCGACACGAGATCGGCGCACGCGCAGCCCGTCGACGTGCCGGCGCTACAGAAGCTCATCGAGACGCAGCCGGCCGGCGAAGATCGCTCGGCGTGGAAGGAGAAGCGTCGCGAGGCGGCGCGCAAGCTCGGCCAGAGCAAGGACAAGCGCGCGGTCCCGATCTTGATCAAGCTCGCCGAGACCGAGACGTTCGACATCATCGGCGACATCGCGATCGAAGGCCTCGGCAACCTCGGCGATGGGTCGGCGGTGCCGGCGCTCACGAAGATCAGCAACGACGCCACGCGCGACAAGGCGACGCGCGACATCGCCAAGAAGGCGCTCGCCAAGCTCCCCTCGACCAACGGAGGTACGCCGACCGGTGGGGGCACGCCGACCGGTGGCGGCACGCCGACGGGTGGAGACCCGCCGACGGGTGGAGACCCGCCGACGGGCGGTGGCACGCAGACCGGCCCCGATGGCACGCAGACCGGCCCCGACGGCGGAGGAACGATCGGCGGATCCACCATCGGCACCGAGCCGACGGGTGGCAGCCCGATCTTTGGTGGTGGTTCGTCTCCCAAGACGGACGAGATTCCCGCCGGTCCTGCCCTGCCCGACGACGCTCTCGCGGCGACCGATCGCCTGACGTTCGCGGCGGGCACCGCGGCGCTGTCGTACGACACGATCCGCAAACGTCCCGCGCTCGACGCCGATATCGCCGGTCGCTACGAGAAGCGCATCGAGCGCGAGCAGATGGCGTGGGGCTTCGATGTCGGAGCGCACGTCGTCGGCGGCTTCGTGAACCCGGAGTCGACGCCGATGAACCGCGGCGTGCAGCTGACCGTCGACGGCGGCGGCGAGATCCGGTTCTACAAGAACCAGATCTACGGCGTGGGCCGGGCCGCGGCCGGCGTGCAACTGAACTACATCTCGACGGTCAGCGATGATCCGGACCAGACGATCAAGGACACACGCACGTACGCGGATCTCCAGCTCGCGCTCGGAGTCGGCTATGGCCGCGTGATCGACGTCGGCAGCGCCATTCGCGTGCGCCGGCTCGCGCGCATCCTCGACGCCGCGCGCGCGCTCGGCAAGCAGATCGACGAGCCGACCGCGCGCAAGCTGCAGCTCGCGTGGTGGGGGCTTCGCGGTGAGCGCTCGATGTATCGCGCGATGGTCGCCACGGTCGCGATCCTGCGCGAGGCCGGCATCCTCCTCGGCGAACCCGACGCGGGCCTGTCGTACGAGATCCTCACGGTGCTCCACGACAACCAGCTCGCGCTGCGTCCGAGCGGCCTCGACATCCAGCTCGCGTTCGGCGAGGGCTACCTCCTCCGTCCCGAGATCAACGACATGGATCCGGGGACGCCAAACGTCAACCAGCGCGGTCGCGTCGAGCAGCTCTTGCTGAGCGCCGGGTACGGAAAGCAGATCGCGGAGGACAAAGCGGAGATCAGCGGCACCGCGTTCGGTCGCCTGCGCCTGTTCTCGGACAGCGAGAACCCGGACGGATCGATCGCGCAACCGGCGCCGTGGGCGTTCGGCGCGACGGCCCGCCTGCGCCGCTTCGCGTACGGCGATCACGGCGACGCGCTCGGCGCGCTCGATCTGTCGGGCACCGTGATCGCATCGAGCGACGGCTGCACCGGCATGGACTGCGCGTCGACGCGCGGCCTGCGCGTCGCCGGTGAGGTCGGGTTCACGCTGTTCATGAACCAGGCCTCGGGGATTCGCCTCGCGGGCACGGTGGCGCAGGACTCGGGCGAGTTGTTTATCGGTGGGACGCTGACCGCGACGTATGGTCTCCTCGACGGCGCGTTCGCGAACACCGGTCTGTAGCGCCGCTGAATTTCGCGTTCGCTCGGGTCCCGATCGCTTCGCCGCGCGGTGCGTATATCAATGATAACGCTAGTGGTCGGACCACCGTTGCGATAGGGTCCGACCGCATGGCGCGGTTCTCGACGAAGCAACGGGCGACGATGATCGCGGTCGCGGAGGCTGCACTTCCGGCGGGCGCGTTCCTGCCGTCCGCCGGCGCCGCCACCGTCGACAAGGTCGAGCGGTTCGTCGACACGCTACCGAGCGCGATGATCACCGCCCTCGGCGGATTGCTCGTGGGGCTCGAGGCGAGTGCGTGGATCTACGAGCGCCGATCGTTTCCGCGCCTCTCGCTGCAGAAGCGCCTCGCGGTGCTCGAGCGATGGCGCCTCGCCGATCCGATCCGGCGGCTCGCGCTGCGCGCGTTGATCACACCACTCAAGTTGGCGCACTTCGACGACGCGTCGCTCTACAAGAAGCTCGGGTGCGTCTATTCGCCCGAGAAGGTCCGCCCCGAAGCCAAGCCCGCGTACATGCGCGATCGCGTGCACGCCTCTCTCGATGGGGACCTCGCGATCGAAGCGGATGTCGTCGTGATCGGCACGGGCGCGGGTGGTGCGGTCGTCGGGCGCGAGCTCGCGGAGGCCGGCCTCGCTGTCGTCTTCGTCGAGGAGGGCGCGTACTTCGAGCGCCACGAGTTCAACGGCCGTCCGTTCGACATGCAACAGGCGCTGTACAAGCGCGGCGGCGCTACGTTTTCGGTCGGCAACACGGGCATCCCGATCCCCGTCGGACAGACCGTCGGCGGATCGACGACGGTGAACAGCGGCACGTGTTACCGCACGCCGGATCGCATCCTTCGCGAGTGGCAGGAGCACCTCGGCCTCGACGAGCTCGGCCCCGACGCGATGGGCGCCTACTTTGCGCGTGTCGAGGACGTCCTCGGCGTCGAGCGGGCGAAGAAGTCGCTGATGGGCGGCAACGGTCGCGTGATCGAACGCGGCTGCAACGCGCTCGGCTTCACGCGACACGGACCACTCAAGCGCAACGCGCCCGCGTGTGATGGCCAGGGCGTGTGCGTGTTCGGCTGCCCGACCGACGCGAAGCGCTCGACGAACGTCAGCTACGTACCGCTTGCGCTCAAGGCCGGCGCGGAGCTGTTCGCCGGCTTCCGCGTGAACCGCATCGTCCTCGAGGGCGGCCAGGCAACGGGGGTCGTCGCGACGACACGACACGGCCGCACGTTGACGGTGCGCGTGCGTGCGGTCGTGGTCGCGTGCGGTGCGCTGACCACGCCGATGCTCCTCGCACGTCACGGGCTCGGCGGGCGCTCGGGGCAGCTCGGGCAGAACCTGTCGATCCATCCCGCCGCCGGCGCCCTCGCCGAGTTCGACGAGCAGATCCTCCCGTGGAACGGCATCCCGCAGGGCTACTCGATCGAGGATCTCCACGAGGAGGGCATCCTCTTCGAGGGCGCGAACGTCCCGCTCGAGATGACGATGGGCATGACGCAGATGATCGGCCCCGAGATCGTGCGCATCGCGGAGCGCTACGATCACGTCGCGAGCTTCGGGTTCATGGTCGAGGACACGTCGCGCGGTCGCGTACGCGAGGTCATGGGGCAACCCGTGATCACGTACAACCTGACCGAACAGGACGTCGCGCACATCAAGCGCGCGATGGACGTCCTCGCACAGGTCTACTTCGCGGCCGGCGCGACGCGCGTGCTCACACCGTTCCACGGCTTCGACACCCTCGACGACCCCGCGGATCTCGAGCGACTGCGCCGTACAAACCTCCGCCCGTGGGATCTCGACCTGTCGGCGTATCACCCGCTCGGAACCGCTCGCATGGGGCGCGATCCGTCGACGAGCGTCGTCGGCCCTGACCACGAAATGCACGACGTCCCGAAGCTGTATGTCGTCGACGGCGCGGCGGTTCCGACATCGCTCGGCGTCAACCCGCAGGTGACGATCATGGCGCTCGCGACGCGGGCAGCCGAGAAGATCGCACACGCCCTCGCGTGACGGGGACCGCCAACTCTTCGGCTTCGAGCGTTGGCGCTCTCGAGTGTCCGGCCTTGAAACGTCTCTACTCCCCTCTCTCTCCTTCTCCGTGTCGCACGTCCGCTTCGTGATCGGCATGGCCAAGTGAACGTCGCTTCCGGAACCGAAACAAGTTTCAACTTGACTGGGTCGGCGCGCCGGGGAAGTTTGTGCCCATGCGATTCACCTATGGATGTGCCCTGCTCCTAACCCTGATCGGATGTGGGGAAGATGACCCGTGCGAGGGCGTGAGCGGTGCATGTATCGGGCTCGTGTCGGGCGCAAGCGGGACCGAGGTGCAGGAGGCGTTCATCGAGGTCGAGAGCGGTGGGACCATCGCGTTCGGCGAGGGCGTGTTCTCGTTCACGTCGGATCTCTCGCTCGACGTCGACGGCGTGACCATCAAGGGCGCCGGCATGGACGCGACGGTCCTATCGTTCAAGAAACAGACGACGGGTGCGCAGGGCATCCTCGTCACCGGCGACGACTTCGTCATCCACGATATCGGCATCGAGGATGCGGCCGGCGACGCACTGAAGCTCCTCGGCACGACCGGCGTCCACATCTACAACACCCGCGTCGAGTGGACGAACGGTCCCGACGAGAACAACGGAGCGTACGGCCTGTATCCGGTGCAGTGTACGAACGTCCTCATCGAGGACTCGATCGTCAAGGCCGCGTCCGACGCCGGCATTTACGTCGGCCAGAGCAACAACATCATGGTTCGCCGCAACCGCGCGGAGCTCAATGTCGCGGGCATCGAGATCGAGAACTCGACGCACGCCGACGTGACCCAGAATGTCGCGACGACCAACACCGGCGGCATCCTCGTCTTCAACCTGCCCGGCCTCGACGTGGCGAACGGCGCGGGGACGCGCGTGTTCGACAACGAGGTCTTCGAGAACAACACCGTGAACTTCGCGCCCGTCGGCAACATCGTCGGCATGGTGCCCGCGGGATCTGGAATCATCCTCCTCGCGGCACACGACGTCGAGATCTTCGACAACGACGTTCGTGATCACAAGGCCCTCAATATCGGCATGATCAGCTACATACCGATCGGCAACCCCGACGATCCCGACTTCGACCAGTACCTGACAGGCATCCACATCCACAACAACCGGATCAGCGGTGTCGCCGACGCACCGACCGGTATGCTCGGCGCCTTGTTGATCAGCGCGCTCGGCGAGATCAGCGGCCCGCCGTACATCGTCCCGGATATCGTGTGGGATGGCCTGCTGGATCCCGCGCGTGTCCCCCTCTCGGACGCCGACCGCATCTGCATCCACGACAACGGCGACGCCGACTACATGAGCCTCGCGTGGCCGCTGTTTGAAGGCGACATTCCCTCGCGTGACGCGAGCGGCACCAACTGCACGTTGCCCGCACTCCCACCGGTCGATCTGTGAAGCGAATCGTCGTGCTCGTCGCGCTCGTCGCGCTCGTCGCCTGTGGCGACAACGACAAGCCCCCGTGCGATCGCACCAGCGGCGAGTTCTGCGAGCGCCTGTCCGATTACGCGTTGTTCGACGACATCGCGACACAGAGTCCGGCCGCGGGCGTCATCCCATACGACCTCAACACGCCGCTGTTCTCCGACTACACGACGAAGCAACGCTTCTTCGCGCTCCCCGACGGCGCGTCGATGACGTGGGCCGACCCGGGCGCGTTCGCCGCGCCGACCGGTACGATCGTCATCAAGACGTTTGGCTATCTCGCCGATCGCCGCATGCCCGCCGGCGACGAGCGTCTGCTCGAGACGCGCTTGCTCGTGAAGCAGGACGACGGGTGGACCGGCGCCTCGTACATCTACGGCGATCGCACCGACGACGCGGAGCTCGCGATCGCCGGTGGCACCCTCGACACCTCGTGGATCCACGACGACGGGCAGGAACGTACGAACGACTACGCCGTGCCGAACAAGAACCAGTGCAAGAACTGCCACGCCGATCACGACGACACGATCGATTTGCTCGGTCCCAAAGCGCGGCACATCAACCGCGACGGTCAGCTCGAGGATCTCCTCGCACGTGGCGTGCTCGCCGGCGCACCGGATGCGTCGACGTGGCCGAAGGCGCCGCCCGCGTTCGATCCGCAGAGCGGCACGCTCGACGAACGCGCGCGTGCGTGGCTCGACATCAACTGCGCGCATTGCCACAACCCCAACGGGGCGGCTCGCACGAGTGGCCTCTACCTCGATCTCGCACAAGCCGATCCGTTCGACCTCGGCGTGTGCAAGCCGCCGGTCGCTGCGGGTGGCGGCTCGGGCGGGCGGCTGTTCGGGATCGTGCCCGGGAAACCGGACGACTCGATCTTGATGTTCCGCCTCGAATCCGCCGAGGCCGACGTGAAGATGCCCGAGATCGGCCGTAACCTCGTGGACGTCGAAGGAAGCGCTTTGATCCGGGAGTGGATCGCCGCGATGCCCGGCGGCTGCTGATTTCACGCAAGGATCCCAAGAAGTTCACTGCCTGATGATCTGGTGGGAGCAGAGAGGGGAGAATCCCTGAACCCTCCCGTAAGATGCCTCACCATGGGCGGAGATCAGGACAACACACCTTGGTGGCACACGTTGGGCGGCTGGATGGACACGGGCGGCAGCCTCATCGGTGACGCCGGCGGCGTTGGCGACGCGGCTGCACGTGTCGCTGACCAAATGGCCAATGGGGGCATCGGCGAGGGAAACGATGCGATGGGCGGTATCGCGGGCGTCGGCGATCTGATTTCGGGTGCCGGCAAGCTCATGAACACCGACGATCAGGGCAACTGGGATCCCAACTGGGGTGGTGCCGGTGACATCGTCAGCGGTGGCGTCGGTCTCCTCGACGCGACAGGTGTCACCAAAATGGGCCCGTGGGGCGCCGCGATCGGCGGCACCGCCCAGGCGGCAGCGAATGGCTACGAGGCCTACGAGAACTTCAGCGCGATGTCGCGCGAGACAGATCCTGCACGACGCGCCGAGCTCGAGCGCGCGGGCTGGGGTTCGGCGGGCGACGCGACGCTCGGTGCGTTGCATGCCGGTCTCGGTTCGTGGTGTCCCGTCGCGGAGCTCTACATCAGCGCGTTCGAGATGGGAGCCGACGGTCTTGGCACCCTCGCAGGCATGGTGGGCGGCGAGGACGCGAGCTTCGGCGCCGGCGATGTCGTCGGCGGCCTCCTCGACGCGATCATTCCCGAGGAAGAAGACGCCTGGTCGAATCAGGCCGGCAACGCCGTCCACGATTGGGCCGGCGGCGGCACGCTCGGTACGGTCCTCGGCGCGGGCGCCGCGGGCTTGACGAACGTGGTCACCGCGCCGATCAACATCGCCGACGCGGGCATCGGCGGCATCGTCAACACGATCGGCAACATGGTCGACAGTGACGATGGGACGCGCGACGACTACTGGGGCTCCGCGAAGAACTGGATGGGCGATGCCGCCGGTGACGCGTGGGACTACGTCGCGGATTCGCGCGTCGGTCGCGATGTCGCCGCTGCGGGTAACCGTGTCGCGAGCGATGTCGGTGCGGCAGGTCGTCGCGTCGGCAGCGATATCTACAACGCGGGTTCGCGTGTCGCGAACGATGCGTGGAACGCGATCGAGCCTGGCGTGTCGTGGGTCGGCGATCGCGCGGGTGAAGCGTGGGACGCGGCCGGTGATGCCGCGGGCTGGGTCGGCGACCGCGCCGGCGAGGCATACGACTGGACCGCGGATCGCGCCGGTGAGGCCGCGGGCTGGGTCGGCGATCGCGCGACCGATGCGTGGAACTTCGTCGAGCCCGGCGTGTCGTGGGTCGGCGATCGCGCGAGCGATGCCGCCGGTTGGGTCGGCGATCGCGCGACCGACGCGTGGAACTTCGTCGAGCCCGGCGTTTCGTGGGTCGGCGATCGCGCGAGCGACGCGGCCGGTTGGGTCGGTGATCGCGCCGGCGAGGCGTGGGACGCCGCCGGTGATGCCGCTGGCTGGGTCGGCGATCGTGCCGGCGAGGCGTACGACTGGACCGCGGATCGCGCGGGCGAAGCAGCGGGGTGGGTCGGCGATCGCGCGACCGACGCGTGGAACTTCGTCGAGCCGGGCGTGTCCTGGGTCGGTGATCGCGCGAGCGACGCCGCGGGCTGGGTCGGTGATCGCGCGGGCGAAGCGTGGGACACCGCCAGCGACGCCGCGGGCTGGGTCGGCGACCGCGCTGGCGAGGCCGCAGGCTGGGTCGGTGATCGCGCGACAGACGCGTGGAACTTCGTCGAGCCGGGTGTGTCGTGGGTTGGTGATCGCGCGAGCGACGCCGCGGGCTGGGTCGGTGATCGCGCCGGCGAGGCGTGGGACGCCGCCGGTGATGCTGCGGGTTGGGTCGGCGATCGCGCCGGTGAAGCCGCGGGCTGGGTCGGTGATCGTGCGAGCGACGCGTGGAACATCGTCGAGCCCGGCGTGTCCTGGGTCGGCGATCGTGCTGGCGAAGCGGTGGACTGGGCCGGCGATCGCGCCGGCGAAGCGTGGGATGCGGCCAGCGGTGCAGCGGGCTGGGTCGGCGATCGCGCCGGCGAAGCATACGACTGGACCGCGGATCGCGTGTCCGAGGGTGCGGGCTGGGTCGGCGATCGCGCCGGCGAAGCGGCGGGTTGGGTCGGCGATCGTGCGGGCGAGGCCTACGATTGGGCGGCGACCGGCGTCAGCAACGCCTACGATTCGGCCGCTACGGGCATCAGCAACGCGTACGACTCGGTGACGAGCGGCATTTCCAGCGGCTACGAGACTGTCACCGGCGGGATCTCGAGCGCCTACGACTCCGTGACCGACTGGTAGCACGCGCGCTCTACGGGCGCAGACCACGCGCTGATCTCGATCAGCGCGCGTTTTTGCGTTTCGGCTCGTCGGCAGAAAGAGCGGGCGCGAATCAGAAGCGGATGCCGAGGCGAAGTCGCGCGCTGCGGTACTCGCCTTCTTGCATGCCACTCGGGTAGTAGAGCGCGATCGCAGGTTCGCGCGTCTCGCCGAGCGGCACGACCTCGCTGGACTGATCGATCGAACGGCCGCCCATACGCACGTCGGCGCCGAGTGTGAACCCACCCGGTGCGCGGTATTCGAAGCCGAAGCCGCCCTCGATGTGCGTCGCGCTCTGCGCACTCGCGCCACCGGTGCAGGCGATGCAGTCGCCGTAGTCGATCGACGAGCGATCCGCGCCGAAACCGACGAGGAGTACGGGGACAAATGTCTTGCTCGACGATAGATCGACGACGAGGAGACCGGTCAGACTGCGGATTTCTGCGCCGCCGTCGGGCATTCGAATCTTCGACACTTCGACCTGCGCCGAGAGGCGCGGCGTGAGGCCGAGGCGTCCGAACAGTCCAAACGATTTGTTCGGGTCCTCCCCGCTCTGCCCCGACTCCTTGCTCTGATCCACCCCGAGGTTGACGCCGGCGGTGATCGGACGTGCCATGGCGATGGCGGGGACGAGCGTGATCGCGAGAGCGAGAGCAGGGCGCATGCGACGTTCCACAGCACGCCTCGTGCCTGCAGGTAAGCGTGCGAAAACACCGAGGGCACGCATCAGGATTCTGAGAGATGTCTCAGAGATACGTGAAGCGATCGTACAGCGAGGGATCGATCGACCCTACTATCGTTGCGATGGAGGTCTTCAACCTGATCCCGGGATGGAAGCGGCACCACGTCGCCGACGGCGTCGTGATCGTGCCGCCCGAGGGAATGAACCTGGCCGCGATCACCATCCGCCAGCGGGTTCGTCCACTCCGTTCGCTCAAGTCGATCCTCGACGAGGCGGCGACGCGCCTCGAGCCCGAGCTGCGCGCTCACCTCGCCATCGGCGCGGCGGATCGGTTCGTCAACACGAGCGGCGAATACGTCGCGCTCGCAACGATGTCGAGCCAGAACGCCGACAAGTTCTTCCAGCAGACGACAGCGATGGCGATCGGCGACGACTGGTTCGTGCAGATGGACGGCGTAGCGAACGTCGCCGCGATCGCGCCGAAGATCGCGGAGATCGTGCGCGTGCTCGCGACCACCTGCTACACGGGCCTCGGCGAGCTGCGCCGGCGACCGTACCTGTACCAACCGCCGGCGGGATGGCACGGCGTCGGTCACGCGTGCGAGACGATCTACTACGGACCTCGTCATCCGCGCTCGCGTGCCGTCATGCGGCTGTTCCATGCGCGCCCCGTGAAGATGACCCCGTCGGAGTCGCAGGACCGCGCGCTTCACTGCGAGACGATGTTGATCCAGGAGAAGGATGCTCCGGTCCCGGCCAAGAACTTCACGAACTGGTACGGACTGTACGGCGAGATGATCAAGGAGAGCGGGCTCGACGCGGCGGGCCGTCGCGTCCTGGTCTACAAGACGATGCTCGTCGACAAACGGTTCATGTACCTCTCGCGGCTCGACACCGACGCTGACGAGTCAGCGGCCGTGCTTCCCGACTACCTCAAGGTGCTCGAGCGCGTCGTCCCCGTCCCTCTTGTCCCGCAGGAGCGACACCACGCCGTCATTCACTGGTCCGACTGAAGACTAGATCGAAGGCTTCTGCACGACCGCGACCGCCGACGCGGGCTCCGCGAGGTCGTTCAGCTGGAGTCCGTCCCACACGTGTGCCAGACCCGTCACGTCGCTGAAGTCGGCGTGCGAGGTGACGATGT
>JBJXGN010000155.1:0-5745 GCA_046160585.1 Kofleriaceae bacterium | reverse complement strand
CAGTACTTCCCGGACTTCAACGCCAAGGGGACCTACACGCTGTTCCAGCTCGTCTGGATCGGCGACCGCCTCGTCGGCTACTGGCAGACCGATCAGCCGGGCGGGGTGACGTCGAAGCGCTACGTCGACACCGACGAGACCGGGCGGCCGATCGACATGTTCAGCTGGCCGAGCTCAGGCGACGCGACGCGGATCTGGGCGGTCAATCCGTTCGCGTGGGGCGAGATGCAGATCTGGCCGATTGGCGCCGGTATCTTCCAGCCCGTGCTGTTCGCCGGGCAGTACATCGACGACTGGACGGTGGTAACTCTCGCCGATGGGGTGACAACGCATCGGCCGGGCCTCGTCTGGAACGGATATCGAACGTACGACCCATTCACCGGCGAATATCTGCAAGTTGATCCGTTCGTCGCGACGGAGTGGACGAGCTATGTGTACGCCGCTTCAAATCCAGTTGGCAGACACGATAGATACGGTCTTGCGGTCAATCGAGGAGGCTGTTTTGCTAGCGATCTCGAAGAGATGACCTTGGACGAAGCGGTCGGTTGCCTTCAAGAATGGGGCGGAGGCGGAGGCGGAGGCGGAGGCGGAGGCGGCGGAGGAGGAGGTGGTGCAGGAACGCCGTGGGTTGCGGGGGGAACGTGTTTCGATGCCTCGTGTCGGAGTCCTTCCGGTAGGCCCGTGAATGGCGGATGGGCACTCCCATTAGGCCCCTGCGGTGGGTTCCTGAACCCTTGTCCTGAGGACAGCAATGATTGGGCTGTCGACCCTCCGCATCTTCCGCAACGCCAGTGCGCCGAGTGTCGGACTCGCTGTGGACGGTCCTTTGGCAAGCTGCCCCGTCGCCGATGTCCAATGTGGCCAGTGCCCGGCGGAGGTGAGATTGAGGTCTGCGATCCGGATGAACCGGTTGTCCAGGATCCTTCGTTGATGAACTGTCTCGATCAGTGCAACAATACGCACGGATGCAGCTCTTGGTGAGGCACGTACTGATTGGAACGTTGATCGTGGGTGTTGCAGCCGCGGATCCCAAACCTGGCACGTACCAACTCGCCAGTTCTCGCAACACCGGGATCACAGTAGATGGAAACACGCATCCATCGTGCGGCGCTGAAGCAACGAAGCTTCTCGATGCCTGGGCTACGCTAACAATGACCTACACCGATACCTCCATAGTTGCGAACAAGGTTCCATGGGAGTTCTTGAGGGTTAGAGAAGGCAGTGTTCAAGGGAGAATGCCCAAGACACTCGGGTACCTGTTCTACGTTTCCTTCACACACGACGCGTCTGACCGCGCATCAGGCAGACTCCACTACATCGGGTTCGACTGTAATCAGAAGATCCGGTGCGCAGACTCGCGAGTGCTAAGTGGTAGGCGCACTCCGTAGTCGGAGCATCGAGCGACACCATGAACGGGTGTGGTTTCCATCGGCAAGACCCCTTTCCGACAAGTCCATGCGTCACGGTTGTTCCAGCTCGGGCTGAACGCGGCGTGATCGGGACCAATGTCCTGGGCTCGACGCGGCGAACGAGCGTCTGACCGGAGCACCGTCCCCGTCGGCGGTGCGGGACGGGACAAGGCCGGAAAGTTGAAGAAGGCGGAGGAGGTGGGGATGGTCTTGGTGTGTTCAAGCATCCAGGTCCCGCCCCGTGAGCTCGACCATCGAGCTCCCTCCTCCTGCCGCCGATCGTTGCCTCGATACGTCTCGTAAGTCCAGATACAAGGGCGGGACGTTGATCGCGGAGGACGTGACCGACGTCGCCGAGCATGGGCGGCGGCTGGCGGATCCGGATCGCTACCGGCCGGCCACGTGCCCGCGATGCGGTCATGCTCGGCTGCACGTGCATTGCCGCCCAGAGCGGCGTCCTCGCGGCGATCCGCTCCTGCCGGTGGCGTTGCAGGTGCTGCAGTTTCGCTGCGCTTCTGAGGAGTGCGGTGCGACGTGAGGAGTGCGGTGCGACGTGGCGAATCCTGCCGCGATTTCTCGCTCGCCACCTGTGGCACGTATGGCGCTCGGTCGAGCCGAGCGTACGACCGCCGCGCGCGAATGCGCCGCCGCGATCGGGGCCACGGATCGCCGCGTCCACCCAGCGGCGCTGGCTGGCACGGCTCGCGTGCTCGGCACGGGTACTGGTGGCGGTGCTGGCGACGTCCGTGAACGGCGTGCTCGCGGAGCTCGCGATGAGCGTCGGGCTTGGGGGCACGCGCGGCGCGCTGGTCAACGCGTACGTCAGGATCTCGGCGGCGGGGCCGAGCGAGCCGCTGTCGTCGCTTGCGGCGCTGGTGCATCGACTCGAGCCGGGACTTCGTCTCATGTGATCGCGGCGTCCGTCGCGCGGATGTGGGACGGCGCGGCGTGACATATCGATCCCATCGTTTATGGCGACCGTCCTGGCCAAGGATGGCGTCATGGCGGACGGCGACCACGAGCGGCGACGAGCGGTCGCGCTATTTCGCTTCGGCGTGCTCGGCGCGCTGGTCAGCGCGCGCCTCGAGCACGGCGATCGCGCGGCGCTGTTCGCGGTGGCGGCGACGCGCGACTACGTGACGCCCGACGGGCGGGGCCAAGCGCGAGAAGCCACGCCGCTCGATCTGGCGGATCATCAAGATGCTCGAGCGCGCCCAGGTCGTGGCGCCGGGTGCGCTGTCGCGCTCGAGCGTGCATCGGCTGCTTGCGAACGAAGGGATCTCGGCGCGACCGTCACGCCGCGAGGACGAGGACGGCGAGCCGATCGGCACGATCGTGGAGCGCCGGAACTATATCGCCGAGCACGTCGGCGACTTGTGGGTCGGCGACGCGCTCCACGTGCATCGCCGCGTGCGCTTTCCCGATGGCGTCGTGGGTAAGGCGTATCTGCTGTCGCAGATCGACAGCGCGTCTCGCTACCTGACGCACAGTTACATCGCGCGGCACGAAGCGGACGTCGACCAGGAGCGTGGGCTTCTGCAGGCCATCCGCAAATTCGGACCCCCGCGCTCGTACTACGTCGATCACGGTCCGGCGTATGTCGCCGGCTCGCTCGCAGCGATCTGCGCGGAGCTGTCGATCCGACTGCGGCACGCGGGCAAGAAAGATCCGGAAGCCAAGGGCGTGATCGAGCGCTGGCATCGGACGTGGCGCGAGGAGGTCGAGGACGAGCTACCGCGCGACACGATCGCGATCGAGGATCTGACCGCGATCCACTTCGCGTGGCTCGCGCGCGAGTACCACGCGCGGCCGCACGACACGACCGGACTGCCGCCGCGGGATCGCTTTCTGGCTGAGGTGAACGAGCTGCGTGCGCCGCCGCCGCCGGACGTGCTCGCCACGATCTTCCTGCACCGCGAGACGCGCACGGTGCGCAAGGACGCGACCGTGCGCTGGCGCGGCGCGCTGTGGGAGGTGCGTCCGGATCTCGCGGAGCACAAGGTGCAGCTGCGTTTCGATCCTCGCGACGAGGACGCGCGGCCGCTGGTGTACCGCGGCGACGTCTTTCTCTGCGACGCGGTGCCGCTCGATCGAGTCGGCAACATGCACCGCGAACGACGCCGCATCACGGGTGAGCCCGCGCCCGACGTGCAACCGACAGGCATCGATCCACTCGCGCAGCTCGTCGAGGAACACGCGCGAGCGACGCGCCTCTCCCACCTCGCATTCGACGACAACGACGACAACGGCAACAACGATCCGGAGGACTGAGTCATGGCCGACAAGAGCGAACGAACCAACGACAAGGCGCGCTTCGCGCTCACCCACTATCCGCTGCCCAAGAGCGCACAGGGCAAGACCTTCTACGACAAGAGCGCCGGCTACACGCGCCTGCGGCGCGCGCTGCGCCAGACGCTCGAAGACCGAACGGTCGGCGTGCTCTCGGGCGATCCGGGCGTCGGCAAGACCTCGGCGATCCGCAACCTGATCGCCGAGCTTCCTCGCCCCGAGCACCAAGTGCTGTACCTGTGCAACACGTCCGGATCGCCGCTCGATCTGTATCGCGCGATCGCCGGCGAGATCGGCGTACGCCCGTCGCATCGCAAGGGCCAGCTGTGGACTGACATCAGGAAGACCATCGTGCACATGGTCGACGAGCGTGGCGTCGTCCCCGTGGTGGTCCTCGACGAAGCGCAACATTTGTCCGACAGCTTCCTGATCGATCTCGCCAGCTTTCTGAACTTCGCCTTTGACAGCCGCGACCTGATGCCGCTGTGGCTCGTCGGCCTGCCGCCGCTGGTCAAGCGACTGCACCAGCTGCAGCACGATGCGCTACGCACGCGGATCGCGGTCGAGATCAAGCTCGAAGCGCTCGACCGGCCGACCTTCGGCGCCGCGCTCGACCACGCCTTTGGAGCCGCGGGGGCGACTCAGACCCTGATCTCCGACGCGGCCGTCGAGCTGCTGTTTCGCGCGAGTCGCGGCGTGCTCCGCGTGGCCTCGAAGATCTTGCGCGTGGCGCTGGGCATCGCGAGTGACAAGAACCAGCCTTTCCTCGACGAGGGCGCCTTCGAGGCCGCGGTCGCCGAGCTCGGTCACGCGCCGTGACCGATGAGCTCGACGCGCTTCCCGTCGTGCGCGCCGCCGACATCACCGATGCCGAGGCGCGCATGCAGTGGCTCGTCGCGTCGCTCTGGGCTCGCGCCGGCGTCGGCATCTTGGGTGGCGCACCCAAGTGCTGCAAGTCGTGGCTCGCGCTCGAGATAGCGATCGCCGTCGCGAGCGGCGCGCCGTGCCTCGGTGCATTCGAGGTCGGCGATGTCGGCCCAGTGCTGCTGTACATGGCCGAGGACGCGGCGCCCGTCGTCAAGCGGCGGCTCGCGGGCATCTGTCGGCATCGCGGCATCGATCTCGCGAGCTTACCGATCCACACCGCGTCCGCGCTCCGCCTCGATCGCCCACACGATCAAGCCCGCTTGCACGACGCCATCGCCAGGTACGCGCCACGCCTCCTCGTGCTCGATCCTTTCGTGCGCCTGCACCGCATCGACGAGAACGACGCGGGCCAGGTCTCCGCGCTGCTCGGCTACCTCCGCGAGCTCCAGCGCGCGCTCGACGTCGCGGTCGTCGTCGTCCATCACGCGCGCAAGAACGGGAACGCCGGCCAACCGGGCCAGAGCCTGCGCGGATCGGGCGACTTTTTCGCGTGGGCCGACTCGCTCCTGTACATCCGGCGTCATCGCGGCCAGCTCGTGCTCACCGTCGAGCATCGCGGCGCGCCAGCACCCCAGCCGATCACGCTCGCGCTCGCTGGCGACGACAACGTGCATCTCCAGCTCACGACCGACGACGCTGATGACAGCGCGGCAAACAGCCACGCACGAGACACCGTCGATCTCGATCAAGCGATTCTCCTGGTACTGGAGCAAGCGTCCGAACCTGTCCCCCGCGCCGAGCTGCGTACGCGACTGCGCGTGCGCAACGAACGGCTCGGTGAGGCGCTCGCGCGCCTTGCCGACGACGGCGCTGTCGCTCGCGTCGGTGACCGATTCCGCATTCCCGATTCCCGTCACCCCTGAAGAAGGTCGGAACCGGAACGGGAACGCTCGGTCACGCCGCGAGTGGAACCGTCAGCAACGAAGCTGCGCGGCCGTCGACATCCCGCGCTGACCGCGGAACGAACTGCCGCGCCTAGCGCGGGCCGGTACACGTGCGACACCGACGCGAATTGCGGCAGTGGCTATCTATGTGGTGGCAAGACAGGCACGGGCTCTACCGGCGATGCTTCCGCGCGGCGCGCTGTCTCACGACCTCGACGACGAACGAGGACCTCGTC
>JBJXGN010000154.1:0-44026 GCA_046160585.1 Kofleriaceae bacterium | reverse complement strand
GTCGACTGGCATCGTTCGGCACGATCTCGCACCGTCGACGCGGCAGGATCGCCTGGGCTCGCGCGAGGCGATCGAGAAGCTCCAGTCGTTGCTCCCGCCGAACACGATCTACACGGTCGACTCCGGCGAGCACTTTCTGTTCGCGACGCACTACCTCCGCATCAACCAGTCCGATGGATTCCTCGTCATGACAGGCCTCGGCTCGATGGGGCAGTCGATCGGCGCCGCGATCGGCGCGCAGCTCGCGCACCCCGATCGCAAGGTGTGCGCGATCGTCGGCGACGGCTGTTTCGCGATGAACGCGTTCGAGATCGCGACGGCCGTACAGGAGAACCTGCCGATCCGCGTGTTCGTGTTCAACGACGAGGCGCTCGGCATGGTCGAGAACGGGCACAAGACGATCTACGGCCGCCACCCGGGCTTCGCCACGAACCCATTGAACGTGTGCCTGGTTGCAAAGGGCCTCGGTGCAAAGACGCTACGTGTCGAGACACTCGCCCAGCTCGACGAGGCCTACGAGCTCGTCGCGCACGCGACCGGTCCCGTCGTGATCGATGTGGCGATCGACGGCACGATCCAGCTGCCGAAGCTCGACCGCGTCGCGGCGATGAGGACACCACACCAACCGAGCAGCACCGCGTTCGGACTTCCAAGTGGGTCGTTCTTGCGCTTTCCAAACTGAGGGGAGCGATGATCGACCTGGGAAGCCCAGAGACGTACGCAAACGGGATCCCACACGACGTGTTTCGACGGCTGCGCCGCGATGAGCCTGTCTCGTGGCAACCCGAGGCCAAGGGTCCCGGATTCTGGGCGGTCACGCGTCATGCCGACATCGTTCACGTGTTGCGAACCCCGTCTGTCTTCTCATCTCACCGAGGGGGATGCCGACTCGAGGACATGCCTCCAGAGTTCTTGCCAAAGATCCGCGAGAACATGATGAACAGTGATCCGCCACATCACACGAAGCTGCGGAAGCTGACCAACCACGTGTTCAGTCCGAAGCGAATCGGTCTCCTCGAACAGCGGGTGGCGAATCGTGTGCGCCAGCTCGTTGATGCGATTGCGGAACGTGGAACGTGTGACTTCGCCGTCGACGTCGCAGGGGCTCTCCCCTTGTTCGTGATCTGCGAGATCCTCGGCGTCCCTGAAGGAGATCGAGAATACCTGTACGCCCTCACGAACCGCATGTTCTCGAGCACGAGCGAGGATCGCGAGGTTGCCATACGCGCGAGCATCGCGGCGGCGAACGAGATGCGTGCATACGCAGCTCAGTTGGCGATGCGTGAAGCGCGGGGCGAAGATCTCGTCAGTGATCTCCTCGACTCAGAGATCGATGGCCGCAAGCTAAGCGACACCGAGTTCCAGGCGTTCTTTGTGCTGCTCTTTAACGCGGGTGCAGACACCACGCGCTCCCTCCTTTGCTATGGGCTGGAGCTTCTCCTCGAGCATCGTGACGCACTTGCCCAAATCCAGGCCAATCCCGCACTCATACCATCCGCCGTGGAGGAGATGCTTCGATATGAAACGGTCGTGATCCAGTTCCGGCGTACGGCGATCGAGACAACGCAGCTTGCGGGTGTGTCTGTCTCCGAAGGTGACAAGGTCGTCGTGTTCTTTCCCTCGGCGAATCGCGACGAGTCCGTGTTTGCGGATCCCGATCGATTCGACATCACGCGCACACCGAATCACCACCTCGCCTTCGGGCATGGAACTCACTTCTGCCTCGGCGCGCCACTCGCGCGGATGGAAGCAGCGCATCTGTTCCGCGAACTGTCGTCGCGGCTGGACAACTTCGAGCGCACCGCGCCATTGGTGACCGGCAGGACGAACTTTGTCCGAAGTGTTCACCATCAGCCGATCTCGTTTTCCCATCGAGAACGCTCATGACCTCTGCGCCTCGCACCAGCGACGAACCGATCTGGGCCGCCTGGATGGCCGCGTTCCACCTACCGACCGTCGCAGTCGCAGACGAGCTTCGCCTCTTCGACGTCGTGCGAGACGAACCGCGTGGGGCGAGCGCGATCGCAGACGCGCTGCAGGTCGAGTTGCGGGCAACCGAAGCGATCGCATCCTTGATGACCTCGTTGGGCTTTCTCGTACTCTCGGATGGTCGCTATGCGATCACCGATCTGGCGAGGACGTATCTACTGTCCGACAGCCCTTACTACTGGGGAGGCATGCTCCGGCGCGTTCGGGAGAATCCAATCGATTGTCGCAAGCTGATCGAATCGCTCAGGCGAGGCAAAGCTGCGTCGGAGGCTGCGCTGACCGGAATGTGGGAGGCACCGGTGCCACCTCCGGCGGCGCTCGTCGCGTTCACCCACGCGATGCATGCTCACTCTTTCGCACTTGCGATGCGAGTAGCTCAGTTGCTCGACATCAACGACACTTCTCGCCTTCTCGATGTCGCGGGCGGCTCCGGGAGCTATTCGATCGCCGCGGCGCTGAACCGACCGAATCTGACCTGCACGATCTTCGAGCTTCCCCCGGTGTGTGAGGTCGCGCGCAGCTACGCGGAGAAGCACGGCGTCGCGGATCGGATTGCCACTGCGACGGGCAACATGTTCTCCGACGGGTGGCCAACCGGACACGACCGGCTTCTGATGGCTGACATCTTTCACGATTGGGGCGACGCACGTTGTGCACTCCTCGCGAAGAAGGCGTTCGACGCTCTCGTTCCCGGCGGGAAGGTCCTACTGCACGAGATGCTGCTATCGGACGCGAAAGACGGGCCGCTCGGTGCCACGTCCTACTCGATGATCATGGTCTACGTGACAGAGGGCCGTCAGCGTTCAGCGATCGAGCTTCGCGAGCTGCTCGTGACCGCAGGTTTCGTCGATGTGCGGGTCACACCCACTGCGAATGGATTCGCTCTGATCGAAGGTACGAAACCTCAGTAGTCGGCTAACCAGAGTACACTCGAGTCGGCATGAATATCGGGATCCTGGCTATCGGGACCTTTCTTCCGCCCGAGATACGCTCGAACTCTTGGTGGGATTCCAGCACGGTAGCCGCGTGGAGACGCCCCGCGTCCCGACCACTCCCTGCAGACTTGACCGCGAACGCCCGACGGATCCTCGACGCAATCGCGAAGCAGGAGTTTGACCCGTTCCAGGGCACCTCTCAACGGCATGTCATATCCGCCGATATGTCCTCTTGCGATATGGAAGCGGCTGCCGCCACAGATGCGATCCAGCGAGCAGGGCTTCAGGTGGGCGACATCGACATCGTTCTCTCGCACACGGTTGCGCCAGAGTTCCAACTCACGAACTCGGGCGCGAAGCTTCATCGGCAGCTGGGACTTCGCGACGAGTGTTTCGTCATTCAGGCCGAAGCTGCGGCTTACTCGTTCTTGGGCCAACTCACACTTGCGGAATCCATGATTCGCGCGGGACGCGGGCGCTGCGCACTGCTCGTCCAGTCGTCTGCATCCACACGCTTGGTTGATGCGACATCGCCAATCTCGCCCCTGTGCGGCGACGGTGCGAGTGCCGTCATCGTCGGTGCCGTGGAGTCCAGAGGAATGCGGGGAGCGATTCACTTCGCAGACGGCTCGCACTTCAAGTCGCTGGTTGCCGGAGTACCTGGAGGGACCTGGTACGACGAGGGTCGCGTTATGCTTCACATCGCTGATCCAGCGTCCATGCAGTCCGTCCTTCTACAGACGGTTGACCTTTGCCAACGCAGCGTTGAGGCGCTGCTCCAACGTGTTGGCATCACCCCGGGCGAGATCGACTTCTTCTGTATTCACCAGGGAACGGCTTGGCTTCGCGAGCTAGCGCAGGCGTCGTGCGGAATGGCGGGAGCGCGTTCCGTGGATACCTTTTCGAAGACCGCCTATCTCTTTGGCGCGATCATGCCATTCGGTCTACGCGCTGCCGAAGACTTGGGACTCCTCTCGGCGGGCAATCAGGTGATGATGTTCGGTGGGGGAACTGGCATGACCTACGGGGCGACGCTGATGGAGTGGGGAAGATGAACGAAGTCTCGGCCAAGGCCATGCCGATCGTGTTCGGCCCCCTCGAGAAGAAGGGCATCTCGATCGAGCAATTCCTCGAGGGAACGTCGGTCACCACCGAGATCCTCGCGAACAAGAAGGCGCGCATCGACTGGCTCGATGTAGCGACCATCATGAAGAACCTGCGATCGCACTACACCGACGACGAATACGTCGAGCTCGGTCGTGAGTGGATGCGCCAACCCGGGCTGAAGTTCGCGTTCGTGATCGCGCGACTGATGTTCTCGGCGATGGACTTCTATCGGTGGATGAACAAGCCGCGTGATGGAGTCGGCAACCAGATGTTCTCGTGCATCGTTCCGACGCATCGCGAGCCGGCACCCAACGAGATCGAGATGGATCTCGAAGTCAAGGATGGCCTTCCGATCATCTGGGAGTTCTTCTTGATCTCGAAGGGCAACATGGAGGAGCTGCCGAAGCTTCTCGGGTTACCGCGATCGGAAGTCACCATCACTCGGATACCGCGCGGCGCTCGTTACCACATCAAGGTTCCGCAGGGGAGACCGTTGTTCTCGCGGATCTGGCGCTTCCTCACCAGGCCCCTCCTTCGTCGAGACGCTGCCAAGGAGCTGAAGGCCGCACACGAGAGCCTCGTCGAGCGCTACGAAGAGCTCGAGAGCGCCCAGATGAAGCTGGACCGGCAGGCGGCGCAGCTGCGCACCGCACACTCGATCAACGAGCTCGTCCAGCGCGATGTCGATGTCGACGCGACGTTGTTCACGGTCGCGAAGGCACTCGTCGAGGAAGCAGAATTCAGCTCTGCGGCGGTCACGCTGATGAGCGGCGGCGCGTCCGCCCGGTTCGGCGACGTGTCCGACGAAGCCACGATCGTGCGCATTCTCGAAGCACGCGGCGGCGAGAACGTGGCCGAGCTCGTCGTGACGCCCAAGCCGGGTGCGGAGACCGTGGAACGCGAAGCCCTGCTCGCCTTCATCATGCCGTCCCTCGCGATCGCGCTACAGAACGCGGTGTACCGAAGCGGATTGGAACGCCTGGTGGACGAGCGGACGCGCGAGTTGCGCGAAGCACAAAGCGCTCGCGAGAAGTTCTTTGGCAACGTCTCGCACGAAATTCGTACGCCGCTCTCGATCGTCTTGCTCGCCGTCGGCGATATCGAGAAGCGTGCGAGGGACAAGATGGATACGCGCGCACGCGCGGCCCTCGGCTCGATTCACGACTCGGCGCGCAAGCTCCTCCGGTTGGTCGACGAGCTCCTCCTCCTCGCAGCCGGTCAGGAGGGCAAGCTCAAGCTCAACCTCGAAGCGACGAACCTCGGTGGGCTCGTGACGAGCCTTGTCGCCGCCTGGACTCCCGCCACCGAGGAGGCCGGACTGACGATGACGGCCAACGTGCCCGCGCCGATCACCGCGAAGGTCGACCCCATCGCGATGGAGCGCGTACTCACGAACCTCGTCTCCAACGCGGTCAAGTACACGCCACGCGGCGGCGCGGTCGAGCTCGAGCTCGTCGAGGACGCGGACGGCATTCGCATCTCCGTGCTCGACAGCGGCAAGGGGATCAGCGACGAGCTCATGGGCCGCTTGTTCGGCAGGTTCGAGCGCGCCGAGGGCGAGCACCGAAAGATCACCGGTACCGGTATCGGCCTGTCGCTCGTCAAGGATCTCGTCGAGAAACACGGAGGTACCGTGGAGGCGCTGCGCCGCGACACGGGCGGCACCGAGATGCGGGTGCGGCTCCCAGCCAGCCTCTTGACGACGCAGACGAAGACCGGCCCGATCCTGCGGCTCGTCGAACACATCGCGACGCCGTCGGTGGCCGCGCCTAGTGTCTCCGCACCCAGCGACGTGGCGCAGGGGACCATCCTCGTCGCCGAGGACGATCCGCGGCTGGCCGCGATGATCGCGGACCTGTTGTCAGACGAATACGTGGTTCGTGTCGCGAACGACGGCGCGTCGGCGCTCGAGCTCGCGAAGCAGTACCAGCCAAACCTCCTCATCACCGACGTCGACATGCCCATCATGGACGGCATCGAGCTGTCCAAGCGCTTCCGCGAGGTGATGAACGATCGCCTCGCGCCGATCATCATCCTGTCCGCCGTGCTCGATCTCGGCACGCGTGTCGCGGGACTCGATGCCGGCGCGGTCGACTACGTGACCAAGCCGTTCGACCCGACGGAGCTCCGCGCGCGCGTGCGATCGCAGTTCCGCCAGCGCGAGCTCGCGATCAGGCTGCATCGCGCCGAACAGCTGTCGACGCTGAGCGTGCTCACCTCCGGCCTGGCGCACGAGCTGCGCAACCCCGCGAACGGTGTGATCAACGCGATCGAGCCGCTCAAGATGCTCATGCCTCCCGAGCTGATGAAGCCCGGCGAGCCGATCGGCGAGCTTCTCGACGTGGTCGGCGAGTGTGCGGCTCAGATCAACACGCTGTCGAAGCAGTTGCTGGGTTTTCGCGATCACGAGACCAGCCTCCAGCTTCGCGACGCGAGCATTCGCGAGATCGTCGACCGTGCTGCCTCGATCTCGCGCGCGGCGCTCGAGGGGGTCGAGATTCGCGTCGATGTACCGCCCGAAGTTCGTGTCCGCTGCGCGCCACCGCTCCTGACCCAGATCTTCACGAACCTGTTCGAGAATGGCGCTCACGCCGCTGGCAACGGCGGCTGGGTGAGCGTCTCCACGCAGGTGACCGACGACCACGTCTCGATCATCGTCGGCGACAGCGGCCCCGGCGTTCCCGTGGCGATGCGAACCAAGATCTTCGAACCGTTCTTTACGACCAAGCCCCAGGGCGTCGGAACAGGGCTGGGACTTCCCGTGTCGCGCGAGATTGCCTTGCGGCACGGAGGCGCGCTGGACGTGCATGATCGCGGCACGACCTCGGTCTTCGTCGTACAGTTGCCCCGCCACACTCCAATGGACGCCGCGGCACGAGTTGGGTGATGCTCCCCTCTTCCTACTGACAGATGACTGCTGAAAACTCACGGCCGTTGGTTCTCTACGTCGACGACGAGCGCGCAAACCGCATCGTCCTGGAGCACTCGTTGAAGTCCGACTTCAACATCGTGGTGGTGGAGAGCGGCGAGAAGGCGATCGCGACGTTCGAAGAGCGCGAGGTCGCCGTGCTCGTCACGGACATGCGCATGCCCGGGATGGGGGGCGATCAGCTCCTGCGCATCGTGAAGGACCGGTGGCCGACCACGATCCGCATGGTGATGACGGCGCATCAGGACATCGGTCCCATCCTGCGCGCGATCAACGAAGGCCTTGTCGCTCGCTACATCATCAAGCCGTTCGAGCGCCCCGAGCTCGTGCAGCTATTGCGGTGGGCGTGCGAAGCGTGGGCGTTTGGCAAGGACTCCCAGGCCCTCCACCACCGCCTGATGGAGACGGAGCGCCTCGCGACCCTCGGCAGCATCGCGGGCCTCCTGGTTCACGACCTTCGCCAGCCGCTCATGTCGCAGCTCGTGAACATCGAGCACGTCGGCGAGCTGGCCAAGGACGCCGACGCGATCACGAGCGCGGTCCAAGGCTCCTCGCTGCCGACCGACGTGAAGACACGTGCGATCGCGATCCTCGGCGATCTCGAGGGTGTCGTGACGGATCTCAAGCAATCCACGATGCACCTCAACGAGATGATCAGCGGCTTGCGTGACCTCGGCCGCCCCCGCGCGGCCGTGAAGGCTACCCCGTCGGTGGATCCGCTCCCGATCATCCGTCATGCGATGGCCGTGTGTCAGGAAGTCGCGCTCAAGGCGCGGGCCTCGATCTCGTACACGGGCGAGAACAAGCTGCCGCTCGTGCTGATGAACCAGACCGAGCTCATGCAGGTGCTGATCAACGTCGTCGCGAACGCGGCGCAGGCGGTCGCGGCGCGCGGTGAGCTCGACGGCAGCGTGCAGATCTCTGCGCGGACCTCGTCGCAGATGCTCGAGCTCGAGATCCGAGACAACGGTGTCGGTATGGAGCCCGAAACGCTCGCCAAGGTCGGCACGCCGTTCTTCACCACACGTGAAGACGGAACCGGACTCGGCATCGCGCAGTGCCAGCGACTCGTGGGCAACGTCGGTGGACGGTTCGCGCTGGCGAGCAAGCGCGGCGAAGGCACGACGGTCATGATCACGATTCCGATCGCGAGGTGACTCGGTCTCGTTCAGCTCGGTGAGGTGACTCCCACGGACAGTGGAATGCCGCAATCCGCTGCACCCCCTGCTCTATCGAGCGCTGCCATCACGATCGAGTAGCGGTCACGGTCGTCGCGGGCGCGCGATCGCCGTGTCCTCTTCGCCCATGTCGATGTCGGCGTCGAGATCGATCTCGGGCTCCTGGATCGTGTCGCCGTGATTCGGCGGGACCCTGGACAGCGCCACGCCGATCGAGCCCGCGAGCGCGACAGCGTCCGGATAGCGGCGCTCCTTCTGCTTCTCGAGACACCGCGCCAGGATCGCGTCGACGTCGGGAGGAATCAGGTCGCGAATCGTCGACGCCGGCACCGGGACCTGCTTGACGTGCGCTCCGACCATATCCCCGTAGCTGCGCGCGGCGGCGAACGGATGGACGCCCGTGACGAGCACGTAGCCGAGCACGCCGAGTGTGTACAGGTCGCTGCGCCCGTCGACGGGTTGGCGCAGCAGCTGCTCGGGCGCGCTGTATTCGACCGCGCCCACGGTCTGACCGACGGGTGAGAGCCGTACGTCGGACACGACGAGCTTCGCGAGCCCGAAGTCGACGATGCGCACGAAGTCGCGGTTGGTTCCGCGCCGCTCGACGAGGACCGTCTCGAGCGACAAGCCGCGGTGAATCACGCCGAGCTCGTGCGCCTCGGTCAGCGAGTCGCACACGCCGGCCATGATGCGCAGCACGCGATCCCAGTCGAGCGGGCCTTCTTCGTGCAACACCTGCGCGAGGCTTTGGCCCGGCGACAGCTCCATCGCGATGTAGCAGGTGCCATCGGGCTCCGTCCCGACCTCGTAGGTCGTCACGGTGTGCTGGCAACGCAGCTGCGAGAGCACGACGCCTTCCTGCCGGAAGCGCTCGATCGTCGTCGGATCGCGCATGCCGTCAGGCGTGAGTAACTTGAGCGCGATCTTGCGGCCGAGTCCGACCTGCTCGGCGCGGTAGATCGCACCGAGCGAGCCCGACCCGATGCGCTCGAGGATGCGATAGCGGTTGCCGACGACGCGGCCGACCACCGGATCGACGATCGGGACACCGCACGCTCCGCAGAAGCGAGCTGCGTCCTCGAGCCTCTCCCCACAATGGCGACACCTGATCATGGCGCGAGGCTAGTGTACTCCTAGCTCGTGCGTAGCGTGGCTGCTTGCCGGATCTAGGCGAGCGAAGCTTCGGTCAGCGAACGGCTAGAAGCGTGACCGATCCGATCGTCTTGCCGTCGTACGCGTAGGCCGCGATGCGATTCGCGCCGAGAGCCCCCTCGACATGGACGACGGAGAAGGCGCCGGGAACGCGGCCGCGCTCGCGCAACGTGCCGCGATCCAACACGACGAGCTCGGTCTCGGTCTTCGCGACGAGGAGCGAGTCACCGAACGTCACGTCGGTCGCGGCCACGCGAGCGCGCATCGTCTCCTTGCCATCCGCGTCGTGAGCGACGAGGTCGGTCTTGTCGTACAGCACGAAGCCGCCACGGCCATCGAGCTCGAAGCCCGTGTTCACGATCCTCGGGATCGTCGCGAGTGCCTTGCCGGTCGCGGGATCGAGGATCACCAAGGACGTCGCGTCGTAGGGGCTCGTCGCGGGCATAGGCGTCGTGCCGCGAACCCATGCGAACGCATCGGGCGCGAGCTTCGCCGTCCAGCGCGCCTTGCCGGTCCGCTCGTCGTGGAGCGACGCGGCGCCCGGCGCCTTCGCCGGTGAGCGCATATCGAACACACCACCCTTGGCGCCGGGAACGTACGTCACGACGTGGCGCCCGAACGAGGGCAGCTTCGTGCCGGTCCACAGTTGCTTCCCGGTCGCGCACTCGACCGCGACGATCGCCTCGGTGAAGCCGTAGAACCAGCAGGTCTTCCCATCGACAGAATGCCCTCCGAACTGGGCGTGCGATGGCAGGCGCCACGCCTCGGTGCCTTTCACGACATCGATCGCGGCGGCGATCCGCGTTCCGCGCGACTTGCCGCGTGGCTTCGGGCCGGCGTCCTCGGCGGAGATCAAGGCGAGATTCCCAGCACGCCCGAAGATCGTCTCCGACATGCCCCAGCACCCGGTGCTGCGACCCGACCGACCGCCGTTCTCGTCGAGCTCGTCCATGTGCATGTAGGTCTTCTCGTAGCGAGGCCCGAGATCCTTGTTCGTCACCGGGTCGAACACCTGGAAGCTGCACTGGCAGCGCTGGGCCGCGGCGCCCTCAGCGAGGTCGAGCCAGCAACCGCCGTCCTCCCACGCGACGCCGTTGTAGCCACGCTTGCCGAGCGCGCGGACCTTTCCCGTCGCCGGATCGATCGCCGACAGCGTCTCGCCGAACCACGCGAGAACCTCGGCACCGCTCGCGTGCAATGTGTGGCGGCCTTTCGCTTCCTGGATGACCTTCGATCTCCACACCTTCTTGCCCGTCACGGGATTCCAGCCCGACACGGTGAGGAACTTGTCGTCGATGACGACGAGAGTGCCGCCGATGGGCGCCGCGTCCCAGGCGGGTACGTTCGCGAGGACGATCACCCCGAGCAGTGGCAGCAACATGGCGCGATCATGCCATGGCGGCGCGCACTCGCTCGGCAAACCACGTATAGCGCTTCTTCGCGTCGGCGTTGCGGACCGCGAGGCCGATTGCCCGCTTGCTCCCGACGAGCACCACCAGCTTCTTCCCGCGCGTCACCCCCGTGTAGAGCAGGGAGCGCTGCAGCATCATGTAGTGCTGTGTGACGAGGGGGATGACCACGGCCGCGTACTCCGAACCCTGACTCTTGTGCACGCTCACCGCGTACGCGTGCACGAGCTGGTCGAGCTCCGCACGTTCGTAGACGACGAGCTCGTCCCGATCGAAGTCGACGACGACCTTGTTGTCCTCGGTGTTGATCGAGGTGATCACGCCGATGTCTCCGTTGAACACGTTGCGCTCGTAGTCGTTGCGGAGCTGCATCACCTTGTCCCCCGCACGAAACACCCGCTCGCCACGCGCGAGCTCGACGCGACCGGGTGCCGCCGGGTTGAGCCGCGCCTGGAGGGCGTGGTTGAGTGCGTTCGTGCCGAGCTCGCCGCGATGCATCGGGACGAGTACTTGAATCTGCGTGACGGGGTCAAACCCGAACCGCGACGGGATGCGATTCGCGACGAGGTCGACGATCGTGTCGCGCGCGGCCTCCGGATCGTCGCGCGAGATGAAGTAGAAGTCCGACGTCGTCGTGCCCGCCGGCGTCTCGAGCTCCGGCATCTCGCCGCTGTTGATGCGGTGGGCGGAGACGACGATCTTCGACTCTGCTGCCTGACGAAAGATCTCGGTCAGCCGGATCACCGTCGCCGCGCCCGATTCGATCGTGTCGCCGAGTACGGCGCCCGCGCCGACGGACGGCAGCTGATCGATATCGCCGACGAGGCACAGCTGCGACCCGGCGCGCATCGCGGACAAGAGCGACGTGAATAGCCGAGCATCGACCATCGACGACTCGTCGATGATCACCATGTCCGCGTCGAGCGGCTTCTCGCGGTTCTTCGTGAAGCCACCGGCCTGCGGCTGGTACTCGAGCAGGCGATGGATCGTCATCGCTTCGTGCACCGTCGCTTCCTGGAGGCGCTTCGCCGCGCGGCCCGTCGGTGCGGCGAGCGACACGCGGCGGCGCGTCAGCTTCGCGAGGTGGACGATCGCCTTCACGATGGTCGTCTTGCCGACACCGGGACCGCCCGTGATCACCACGACTTTGTCGACGAGTGCCGCCTCCACGGCCTTGCGTTGTTGCGCCGCGAGCGTCACACCCGTGACCGCCTCGAACGCATGGATCGCGGCGTGGACGTCGAGCGCCATGCCCCGCGCGGGAGTCTTCGCGATCTCCGCGAGCATTGTCGCCGCCTGCGACTCTGCCTCGTACGCGTCGACGAGCTCCGTGCACGCGCCGCGGTCACCGAGGGTCTCGCGGATCACACGACCGGCGAGCGCGAGGGCACCGAGCCGAGGAGCGATCATGTCGGTCGCGATCCCGAGCAGCTCCGCCGCCGCGGCGACGAGCTCCTCATCGGGCAGGTGCATGTGACCGTCCTCGTTCGCCGTCTGCAATGCGTGCAGGAGGCCCGCTTCGATCCGCTCGGGAGCGTCGCGCGCGATGCCGAGCTTCTCCGCGATGAGATCCGCCGAGCGGAAGCCGATGCCCCATACCTCGTGTGCGAGACGATACGGGTTCGCCTTCACGATCGCGATGGTGTCCTTGCCGTAGCGTTTGACGATGCGTGCGGCGAACGCGTCGCTCACGCCGTTCCCGCGCAGGAACACCATCACCTCCTCGACGTGACGGTGTGCGCCGATCGCCTCCGCGATCTCCTTCGCGCGCGCGGTGCCGATCCCCGGCACCTCTGTCAATCGATGCGGCGCTTCGCGGATCACCTCGAGCGTCTCGGTGCCGAACGTCGCGACGATCCGCTTCGCGTACGCCGGGCCGATGCCGGGGATCATCCCCGAGCTCAAGTACTTCTCGATCCCGTACGCTGTCTTCGGGACCTTCTGCGTGAAGGAGGAGACCTTGAACTGACGCCCCCATTTCTTGTCGTCGACCCAAACACCGTGGAGCGTGTACGGCACGCCTTCCTGGATCTCGACGAGATGCCCGACCACCGTAACCGGGACCTTCCCCGTCGCCGGTGCAAAGCGCGCGACCGTGTACCCCGAGTCTTCACCTTTGAAGACGACGCGCTCGAGCGTTCCCTCGAGCGTGACCTCCGTCGCTTGGCCGCCCATCGCCTACCGCGGGCGGCTCCACGCGTTGCGCGTGATGGCCTCGACGATCGTCCGGAGCTTCGCGATCGCTTCGTCGCGGAGCTCCTTGGACGAAGGAGCCGCGAGCTCCTCGAGGAGCGGCGCGAGCAGCGACAGCGAATCGTCGTCGAGCATGCCGAGCAACTTGCGCGAGTCCTCGAGCAACGACTCGCGGCGGCGATGCACCGTGAGCCACGGCGGCGGAGCCGCGTCGCGCGACGGCACGGGTGTCTCCGGCTCCCAGCGATCCTCGGGCTCGGGTGCGAGACGCGCGAGCTGCTCGCGCACGATCTCGAGCTCGCGCTCGAGAGAAATCGCACGCGTATGGAGATCGTCGCGCGAGCTCATGTCTAGCTCCGCTTGCGTGCGCCCGCCGTCTGGTCCGGCGCGCCGTCGATGTATTCGACCGCGTCCTTGCACGACAGGCTCTCGTAGCCCATCAGCGAGTCCGGATCGCGGAACACGTCCGGGCACTCGGTGGTACACCGAACGCGATCGTCGTCGGAGTGTCCGGTCTTGCACTCGACGTAGTGTGCGCACGCGCCATCGCACGTACCCGTCAGCCTCGGTGTGGTGAGCCGCTTCACGATGCACCCGGCCATCGCGACGGCGAGCACGAGCGACAACGCGATGCTCCTGCCGTTGTTCACGTGGCTCGGCCCCCGTGACGTCCGGCGCCGCGCGAGAAGCGACCCGCGCCTTCCATCGCCTCTGCGAGCGCTCGCGATCCGAGCTCGAGCTCCTTCGCGAGTGCCGCGTCGAGATCCAGATCGTGCTGCAGGTACGCGCTCGTCCGATCTGCACGCATCGCCGCTTGCGGCAGCTCCGCGAGCTCGGCGGCGAGCGCCTGCGCTGCGGCCAATGACGTTCCCTGCGGAACCACACGGTTCACGAGGCCGAACGACAGCGCCTCGGCCGCCGAGACCGCGCGGCCCGTGAGGATGAGATCCAGCGCGCGCGACAGGCCGATCAAGCGCGGCAGGCGGATCGTCCCGCCGTCGATGAGCGGCACGCCGAACCGGCGGCAGAACACGCCGAGCACGGCATCCTCTTCGGCGACACGCAGATCGCACCACAGCGCGAGCTCGAGCCCACCCGCGACGGCGTGGCCCGCGATCGCGGCGATCACCGGCTTGGACAGCAGCATGCGCGACGGGCCCATCGGGCCATCTCCGTCGGGCGCGACGCGATTGGGCGCTCCGGCGGCCATTGCCTTCAGGTCGGCGCCGGCACAAAACGTTCCATGATCCCCTGCGAGCACCGCCACGCGCGCGTTGTCGTCGGTATCGAAGGCACGAAACGCGTCTGCGAGCTGCTGCGCGGTGTCGCGATCGACGGCGTTCTTGGCGGCACGGCGATCGATGATCACCGTCATCACCGCTCCCGTCCGCTCGATGCGAATCATCCCAGGAGTCTAGTACAGTGGCGACATGGCTGGGTGTAAGCGAATCGCGATGCTATCGAGCGGCGGGGATGCGCCGGGGATGAACGCGGCGATCCGCGCGGCCGCCCTCGTCGGTCGGTCCCTCGGGGCGGACGTCGTCGGGATCGAGCGAGGCTACAAGGGGCTCCTCGACGACGCGTTCGTCCCGCTGATGCCGTCGGACGTGCAAGGCATCCTGCGCGAGGGCGGCACGATCCTCGGCTCCGCCCGCTCCAAGGAGTTCCATCACCGCGAGGTCCGCGACAAGGCGCGTTCGATCCTCGCGAACCGCGGCGTCGACGGGCTGATCGTCATCGGCGGTAACGGCTCGCTGACGGGCGCGTTGCACCTCGCCGATCCGAAGGAGATCGGCGATGGCCCGCCGCTCAAGATCGTCGGCATCCCCGCTTCGATCGACAACGATCTCGGGTTCTGCGGCATGTCGATCGGCGTCGACACCGCCATGAACACGATCGTCGAGGCGGTCGACAAGATCGCCGATACCGCGACCGCGCACGATCGCACGTTCATCATCGAGGTCATGGGGCGAGACTGCGGCTACCTCGCGATGACGTCGGCGATCGCCGTCGGCGCCGACCTCGCGTTGTTCCCCGAGTCGGGCAAGCCCGAGGCGGCGATCGTGGATCAGGTCGTCAACACGGTGCTCACGGTTCGCAGCCGCGCGCGCAAGTCGCGCCGCGTGATCATCATCAAGGCAGAGGGCGTCGCCGTACAGACAGAGCGGCTCAAGGAGCTGGTCGACGCGCGACTCAAGGACAAGCTGCCGGGCGCGGACTCCGGAGGAATCGAGACGCGCGTGACGGTGCTCGGTCACGTCGTGCGCGGCGGGCGGCCGTCGGCGCAGGATCGCTTGATCGGGTCACGCCTCGGCAACGTCGCGGTGCGCGCGCTCGTCGCCGGGGAGAACCTCAAGATGGCGGCGTGGATGCCACCGACCGAGGTCCCCGAGGATGTCGGGCGGCCGTCACCCGCCGATCCCAAGATCTGGCTCGTCGATCTCTCTGCCGTCCTCATCGAGACGGAGAACCTCCTCAAGGGCCGCAGCCCCCTGACGCGCTGGCGCGCGGGTGCGTTCGACGAGATCGAGGACGCCGTCCTCCAGTGACACGCCCCAGCGACAGCGACCTGTACGCCTTGTTCGATCGCTCGCCGATCGGCATGTACCGCAGCACGCGCGACGGCACCCTCGTCTACTGGAACGCAGCGCTGTGCCGGATCGTTGGCTACAGCCCGGAGGAGATGGCGTCGGTCAACGTGGTCCGCGATCTCTACGTCGATCCCGACCAACGCGAGCGACTTGTGGCGAAGTACGGGTCGATGGGGATGGTCGACGGGGCGACCGTGCAATGGCGGCACAAGGACGGCCGGACCTTGACGATCCGCCTATATGGCCACATCGTCGAGGGCGACCACGGTCAGAGCTTCGACGCCTCGGTCATGGACATCACCGAAAGCACTCGCCAACGCGGGGAGCTCGAGCGCACCGCTGCGATCCTCGACGTCGTCGTACATCAGGTCCCGGCGATCTGGTGGATCGTCGATCACGACCTCCGCATCCAGCGCGTTGGCGGGCCGACCGAGGATGTCCTCGGCTTCCCCGCGAACTCCTTCGTCGGACGGACGATCCGACAGGCTGCCGAGAGTGACCTCACGGCACGCGGACTGGATCGGTCGATCGAGGCACACCGGCAAGCGCTTCGCGGCGAGATCGCGCGCTTCTCGAGCGACTATCGCAATCGGCTGACCGAGAACACGATCGCGCCGTTTCGGGTCGACGGCGAGATCGTGGCGGCCATCGGTACCCTCACCGACGTCACGGCCACGCGCACGATGGAGCGGCGGATGGTCGACGCACAACGCGCGGAGTCGCTCGGCGTCCTCGCGGGTGGCCTCGCCCACGACTTCAATAACCTGCTCGTCGCGATCCTCGGCAACGCCGATCTCGCGCTGCGCGACGTGGCACCCGGCGCACCTGGACGCGCGGCGCTCGAGAACATCCGCAACGCGTCGCTGCGCGCGGCGGAACTGACGGATCAGCTACTCGCTTATGCGGGTCGCGGCTCGGTCTCGTCGCAGCGCGTGGTCCCCAAGCCGCTCGTCGACGAGCTCCTGCGGATCTCCTCGCCGCAGACGCGCACGAACATCCAGATCGACGTCGACATCCCGGACACGCTCGCGCTTCGCGGTGACGAGGCCCAGGTCCGGCAGGTGATGATGAACCTCATCGCCAACGCGCGCGACGCCGTCGGCGAGAAGGGCGGCACCATCCGCATCACCGCAAAGCCGCTCGTGCTCGACGGCAGCACGGACGTCGACGACATCGTCACGCCATCTGCGGGAGCGTATGTCTCGCTCGACGTCACCGACGACGGTCCCGGCATGGGGCGCGAGACCCGCCGCCGCATCTTCGATCCGTTCTTCACGACGAAGCCGACCGGCCACGGCCTCGGTCTCGCGGCAGTGCTCGGCATCATCCGCGCTCACGGCGGCGGACTCCGAGTGCGCTCGGCGCATGGCGAGGGCTGCACGTTCCAGATCATCTGGCCGGCGAGTACGACGCCACCCTCGGTTCCTGCGGTGACGCCGGTACCGAAGTCCGTGCTGGTGGTCGACGACGAAGACCTCGTCCGCGACGTCGTCGTGCGCATGATCGCGGACCTGGGCTATCGCGCGATCCCCGCCGCCGACGGTTTCGCCGCGATCGAGCTCGCCGCCACGGAGGAGATCGACGCCGCGCTGGTCGACCTCACCATGCCCCGCATGTCGGGCGCCGAGCTCGTCGCGCAACTGCGCGTGCAGTTCCCCGCGATCAAAGTCGTCCTGTGTACCGGGTACGACCGCGACCGCAAGGGGCCCGTGGCGGCGGATGCCTACCTCCCCAAGCCGTTCCGCATGGACGCGCTCGAGCGCATCCTGGCGAAGGTCCTCGGTCCGAGCCTCCCCTGACCCGTTGCGAACTGTGTAGGAGCCCATGCCGCGGCGCCCGGGGCGGGTATCCTCAGCTCTGTGGCGGAGGCGTCCGTTCAACCCACCATCAAGGTGCTGCTCGTCGAGGACGACGCGCGCCTCGCGCAGCTCACTGCGCGCTACCTCGAGAGTCATGGCGTGGTCGTCACCATCGCGCAGGATGGCATCGAGGGACAGGCGGAGGCGCTACGCCGGCAGTATGACTGCCTCGTCCTCGATCTGATGCTGCCGGGCCGCGACGGACTCGAGGTCACACGCGAGCTTCGCTCTCGCACGGACGTTCCGATCGTGATGGTTACCGCGCGCGGTGAAGAAGCGGATCGCGTGCTCGGCCTCGAGGTCGGCGCGGACGACTACGTGACCAAGCCGTTCTCGCCACGCGAGCTCCTCGCGCGGATTCGCGCGACCGTGCGGCGCGTGCGCGGCCAGGCCGGCCCCGCGCAGCAGACGATCACCGTCGGCGGACTGGTCCTCGATCCGCAGCGCATGACGGTGACCCTCGACGGCAGCCAGGTCGACGTGACCGCGTACGAGTTCTCCATCCTGCGCGCGCTCGCACAGCGACCGGGCCGCGTCCTCTCTCGCGAGCAGCTGCTCGACCTCGCGAAGGGCAGCGCGGAGCTCTCGTTCGATCGAAGCATCGATGTTCATGTCTCGCGCCTACGCGCGAAGCTCGGCGATGACAGCCGCAGCCCCAAGATCTTGAAGACGGTCCGGGGTGTCGGGTACCTGCTCGCCGGCGGCCAGGGCTTGGAGCAGTGACCTCGCCCACGCGAGGGCCGCGCCTGGTGTGGCGCGTGTATGCGTTCGCGGCCCTGATGTCGATCTTCATCATGGTCGTGCTTCTCGTCTTGCCGCGCTACATCCGCGAAGCGCGCTACCTCGAGCCTCAGGCGGCGCTGGTGCAGTACTTCGTCGAGCGGCTCTCGTTGAAGGAGGAAGCGAAGTTCGTCGAGATCATCGGACGGATCGAGGCACGCCTGCGTGGAGGACTCTCCCTGTACGACACACAGGGGAACGTCGTGCGTACGAACGTGGTGCCTGCGCTCGAGCCTGCGAGCGGAGGCGAGCTGAGCGACCTCGAGAGATCGAAGTGGTCGCTCAGCACGGGACGCATCGTCGTGCGCTCCGACGACGGAACGCTCATCGGCGTGTACCACCCCGATCAGCCGGGCTTCCCATGGGACTACGTGATTCCGCTCGGAGGACTCGTCCTCCTCTTCGTCGGTGCGGCGTCGATCTGGTTCGTCCGTCGCCTCGCACGGCCGATGGACCAGCTCGCGTCGGCGGCGCGACGGTTCGGCGAAGGCGACACCACCGCGCGCGCCAAGCTCGATCGCGACGACGAATTCGGTGACGTCGGCCGCGCCTTCGACGAGATGGCCGAACGCACCGGTGTCGTGCTGCAAGCGCAGCGGCAACTGATGGGCGACGTGTCTCACGAGCTCCGCACGCCGCTGGCGCGCATCCGCGTCGCGCTCGAGCTCGCGGCCGAGGATCCCGTCGCCGCGAAGGACGTGCTCGCGGATGTCGGTGCGGATCTCGACGAGATCGATCAGCTGATCAGCGACATCCTCACGACGGCGCGCCTCGACGGCGGCGACGTGCACGTCGAGCGGCGTCTGATCAGCGTTGGCGAGCTCGCCGACCGCGCAGCGAAGCGCTTCGCGATACGGCATCCGAACCGCAAGCTGGAGCAAGCGATCGTAGGCGGCGACCGCGAGATCGACTGCGACCCGGTGCTGCTGCGTCGCGCGGTCGACAACCTTCTCGACAACGCAGCGAAGTACTCCGACGTCTCGACTCCGGTGAAGCTGGCGGTTGTTTGGGAGGGAACGCACGTGGCGTTCGAGATCGTCGATCGTGGCATCGGCATGTCGGAGGCGGATCTCGAGCGCGCGTTCACCCCGTTCTGGCGCGCGGATGGAAGCCGCACGCGCAAGACTGGTGGCGTCGGACTCGGGCTGGCGCTCGCGCGGCGGATCGCGCGCGTTCACCGCGGTGACGTGACCCTGACGTCTGACGAGGGTCGTGGCACGACAGCTCGGCTCGACGTTCCGTCGAGCACCGCCTCGTAACGGCGCAGAATCTCCAGCAATATTCTGCAACACGGGAGCAACGGAACGTACAGAGCGGGGTATCAACGTGACTGTCATGAAGCGCTGGATCCCGAGACTCGTCGTGTTGGCTGTGGTGGCCGCGGGCGCAGCGCTCCTCGTCGTCAAGAAGCCGTGGGCCAAGGCGGCGACTCCCATCACCTACTCCACGGTGCAGGTGTCGAAGGGCAACATCGCCGCACAGGTGACCGCGAACGGAACACTGTCTGCCAAGGGTACGGTGCAGGTCGGCGCGCAGGTGTCGGGCCGGATCACGGAGCTGCACGCCGACTTCAACGACAAGGTCACGAAGGGCCAGGTCATCGCGAAGCTCGACGAGCAGGTGCTCCAGGCGCAGATCACGTCGAGCTCGGCGTCGCTCGCGCTCGCGAACGCAAACGTCAACAAGGCGAACGTCGCGCTCGCCGATGCCAAGCGCCAGTTCGATCGCCAGAAGACGCTCCAGGAGCAGCAGCTCGTCGCGGGCGCCACCGTCGAGGCTGCCGAGGTCGCGTACGACACGGCGAAGGCATCCCTCCTCGCTGCGAAGGCACAGGCACAGCAAGCGGCGGCGCAGGTCGCGCAAGCCAAGACGAACCTCAGCTACGCGACGATCTACTCTCCTGTCGACGGCGTGGTGCTCTCGCGCGCCGTGGAGAAGGGCCAGACGGTGCAGTCGTCGATGACGGCGCCGACCCTGTTCACGATCGCCGAAGACCTCGCGGTCATGCAGATAAACACGGCGGTCAGCGAAGCGGACGTCGGCCGTCTCAAGGATGGCATGGACGCGCAGTTCACCGTCGACGCGTTCCCCGGCAAGACGTTCCGGGGCAAGGTGCGCCAGGTTCGCAACGCCCCGACGACCACACAGGGCGTCGTCACGTACGACGCGGTGATCGACGTCGATAACAAGGAGCTCGAGCTCCGCCCGGGGATGACCGCCAATGTCACGTTCGTGCTCGCGCAGGTCGCGGACGCGATCAAGATTCCGAACTCCGCGCTGCGCTTCAAGCCGACGCGCGAGCAGATGATGGCGCTGCGGGGCGAGAGTGGCTCGGGCTCGGGTCGCCGCGGCAACCGTGGCTCCGGCGGGAGCGGGAGCGGCAGTGCGTCGCCGTTCGCGCCGACCGGTGGTGCGACGCCGCCGTGGATGGGCGGCGATGGCGGCATGCGCGTTCGCGACTTCGGCGACAAGAAGGCCGTGTGGAAGCTCGTCGACGGAAAGCCAAAGATGGTCCTCGTCAAGCCCGGCCTGACGGACGGCTCCTCGACGGAGATGGTGGAAGGCGAGCTCCAGCCGGGCGATCAGCTCGTCACCGAGATCCAGGGCGTGGCGAAGGCTAACAACCGCAGAACGGGGCCGTTCTGATGCCGGCAGGCGATGACGACAAACCGCTGATCGAGATGCACGGCATCCAGCGGACGTACATCATGGGCGACAACAAGGTCCACGCGCTCCGCGGTGTCGACCTGACGATCGAGCGCGGCGCATCGATCGCGATCATGGGTACGTCGGGCTCGGGCAAGTCGACGCTCATGAACATCATGGGCTGCCTCGATCAGCCCACGAAGGGCAAGTACCTTTTGAACGGTCGCAACGTCGCGACCCTGTCCAAGGCCGCGCTCGCCGACGTGCTCGGCCGGATGATCGGCTTCGTGTTCCAGAGCTTCAACCTGTTGTCGCGCACGAGCGCACTCGAGAACGTCGAGATGCCGCTGATGTATCAGGGCGTCTCCGGCCGCGAGCGCCGCGCACGCGCGATGGCGGCCCTTGCACGCGTGGGCCTCGAAGGACGCGAGGACCACACGCCGAGCCAGCTCTCCGGTGGCCAGCAACAGCGCGTCGCGATCGCGCGCGCCATCGTGAGCGAGGCGCCGGTGATCATGGCCGACGAGCCGACGGGCGCACTCGACTCGCGCACGTCCTACGAGGTGATGGCGATCCTCCAGGGGTTCGTCGCCGAAGGAACGACCCTGATCATCGTCACACACGAAGCGGACATCGCCGCGTACGCGCGACGCGTGATCACGCTGCTCGATGGCTCGATCATCAGCGACATGGAGCAGACGCCCATCGACGCGAAGGCGGCGTACGAGAAACTTCCTCCGCTGATGGACATCGCGTCATGAATATCTTCACGACGTTCAAGCTCGCGTTCCGCGCGCTGTGGCGAAACAAGGTGCGCACGATGCTGACCATGCTCGGCATCGTGTTCGGCATCGGCGCGGTGATCGCGATGGTCGCCGGCGGCCAGGGTGCGCAGGCGTCGGTGAAGGAAGTGTTCGCGTCGCTCGGCACGAACGTCCTCCAGGTCTCGTCGGGCTCGACGCGGCAGGGTGGCGTGATGGGCGGTGGTGGCTCGTCGCTGTCGATCACGTGGGATGACATGGAAGCGATCCGGAACGAGGTGCCGACGGTGAAGCTCGTCGCGCCGCTGATGCAGGCGCGCAACACGCAGATCGCGTCGGACATGAACAACTGGAACACCACGGTCAACGGCACCACGAGCACGTGGTTCCAGATCCGTAACTGGGGCGCCAAGGACGGCGCGATCTTCGACGAGGACACTGGCAACTCGAACGCGAAGGTCGCCGTGATCGGCACGACCGTGAAGACGCAGCTGTTCGGCGAGTCCGATGCGATCAGCGAGACGATCCGCATCAATAACCAGCCGTACGAGGTGATCGGTGTGCTCGTGTCCAAGGGCCAGGGCCCGATGGGCGACAACGACGACGTCGTCGTGATCCCGCAGAGGACCTACCAACAGAAGCTGTCCAAGGGCCTCGGCAAGTACATTCCCGGGCAGATCCTCGTCACGACGCAGGCCGACGGTCAGGCGGAGACCACGATCGCGAAGATCGGCGCGCTGCTCCGCGACCGGCACAAGCTCGACGCCTCCGACGAGGATGACTTCCGCATCCGCAACCCGGCCGAGTTCGCACAGGCGCAGCAGGACTCCACCCAGCGCATCGCGACGCTGCTTGCGATCGTCGCCGCTGTCTCGCTGCTCATCGGCGGCATCGGCGTCATGAACATCATGCTCGTCAGCGTGATCGAGCGCACGCGCGAGATCGGCATCCGCATGGCCGTAGGCGCGAAGCCGTTCGACGTGATGACGCAGTTCCTCGTCGAATCGCTCGTGCTGTCCGCGATCGGCGGCGCTCTCGGCCTCGCGCTCGGCTACTTCTCTGCACAGTTCATGGCCGACTACTTCGGCTGGAAGTTCTTCTTCCCGATGGAGACGGCCGCGATCGCGTTCGGCGTGTCGGGTGGCGTCGGCGTCGGCTTCGGCCTCTATCCCGCGATTCGCGCTTCGCAGCTCGATCCGATCACCGCACTGAGGTACGAGACATGAAGTCCCTACGCAGCCTGCTCGTCGTCGCGTTGCTGGCAAGCCCCGGAGGCGCCCAGCCCCGTCAAGAGACGCTCACGTTGTCGCGTGCGATCGAGATCGCGATGAAGCAGCAGCCATCGATCCGCCAGGCGCAGGCGTCGATCGAAGCGGCGGAGGGTCGCGTCGACCAAGCCCGCGTCGCGCGCAACCCGACCGTGTCGGTGTCCGCGAGCGTCGGTGCGTCCTCGAGCCACACCACGACCACGACAGGGATGACCACGAGCGGTTTCTTCGATCCGTTCATCTCGACGGGCCTGTCTGCGCAGCTCGGCTGGCGCATCTACGACTTCGGGCAGACGCGCGCGAACATCGAGGCTGCCGAGGCGAACGCCGATGCCGTGCGGTCGGAGATCAACACGACCAACCTCGATGTCGAGACGGACGTCGCGATCGCGTTCCTCGAGGCCGTCGCTCGCCAGCGCCTGATCGCCGTCGCCGAGGCCACCGTGAAATCCGAGGAGACGCACCTCGATCAGGCGCGCAAGTTCGTCGCCGCGCAGGCCAAGGATCCGATCGAGGTCGTGCAGGCGCAGGCGCGCGCGGCCAACGCACGCTCGGCGCTCGCCTCCGCGCAGTCCGACGCCGCGCTCGCGATGGCCGCGCTGCGTAGCGCGATCGGTTGGGGCGACCCCGAGGTCAGCTTCGTGATCGACCAGCAGTGGCCCACGCCGCCGACGGCAGATCCGCAGAGCCTCCCATCCCTCGTGGACTCCGCACGCAAGCAGCGCCCGGAGATCTTGTCGGCCGACAAGCAGATCATCGCCGCCGAAGCGAACCTCGACGCGGCGCGGGCGAGCAATCGCCCGGTGCTTTCGGCGAGTGCGCAGACGCAGTGGGGTCCCGATCAGAACGACTGGGGCCCGGAGCCGACGTGGAACGCGGGGCTCGTGCTGTCGTGGCAGATCTACGACGGCGGAGCGTCGCGTGCGAGCCAGCGCATCGCGAACGCGAGCCTCACGTCGGCGAAGGCGTCGCGCGACGCACTCCTCATCTCCCTGACGTCCGAGCTCGACTCGGCTCGAGCGCGCATCGTCGCGAACCGCGCGAACGTGACGGCGTCGACGGAGGCCGTCGACGCCGCGCGCGCGCAGCTCAAGCTCGCCGACGCGCGCTACGCGCAGGGCCTCGGCAGCCAGATCGAGCTCGCCGACGCGCAGACCGCGGTCACCACCGCCGAGGGCAACTTGATCTCCGCGGAGTGGCAGCTCGCAAACGCGTGGGCGCTGCTCAAGCGCGCCCTCGGCGGCGTGTAGCCATCTTGTCGGACCCGAAAGGTCTCTGCTCCTTCGCCCCTTCTCCCTGTCGATCCTACTCCAAAGAGCCAGATGCGAAGATGCACTCGTGATGCGAGCCATCGATCGCGCGACGTGGCACGAGCAGCCGTGGAAGAACGGGCGTGGCACGACGCTCGAGATCGCGCGCTGGCGCATCACGCGAACAACCGAGCATTCGCTCGACGAGTGGACGGCCGTCGACGACGATGATTACGACGTACGCGTCTCGATCGCGGAGGTCACGACGAGCGGGCCATTCTCGACGTTCCCGGGCTATCTCCGACACACGTTCCTCGTCGGTCCCGCGCCGATCCAACTCGGCGATGTCGAGCTGGTCGCGCCGGGCGATCACGTCGGGTTGCCCGGCGATCGCGCGATCGAGGCGACCCTCGCAGTACCGACGCATCTCTTGAACGTGCTCGTTCGATCGCATCTTCCGATCGTCGTCGGTTATGGGCCGACCTCCCGTCCGGTTCGCTTCGTGTTCGACGTGGACCGACGCTCGGCGTTTGTCGGCGAGCCCACGGTGATCGATTTACGCGACGCGATCTGGCTCGCGTGACGCGCAGAGTGGTGGGGACCGACGTTCGACACGTTCGACTGGGAGAACGCGCTCGACACGACCAACCTCGTGCCGGTGCCCACGGTGGATCCCGCGATCTACGGCATCGAGATCGACGAGCACGACGACGCGTACGCAGCCGCTGCGCGCGGCGCTTCAGCGCCGCCAGAGCTTGCTCAAATCCAGCGTCAGGTCGAGGAATGGTGAAAGCGCGATCTGATCGTTCTCCTGCGCGGAGCCAATTAGCTGGTATCCGCTGCCGACGAGCCCGTAGACGCTGAGGGTCTGGATCTTCGGCTCGATGAACCACAGGTGTTCGACGCCAGCCTTCGCGTAGACCTCGCGCTTCTTGCCGAGATCGAAGCGTCTCGTCGACGGGGATAGGATCTCGCAGACCCAGTCGGGCGCGAGCTCGAAGTAGGTTGCCTCCGGGATCACGGGCATTCGCGAGCGCCGCCAACCGGTGAAGTCTGGTGAAAACAGGTCTCGCGATCCGAGTCGCAGATTGATGTCCGGCAAGATCACCCAGCCCGAAGCATCGATGGGATCTCGGACCGGCGCGAGCAGGCTGCCAAGCTCGATCGAGGACACTTGGTGCGGGCCGCTTGCCGGCGCGAACAACCACAAGTCTCCATCGATGATCTGCGCGCGATGCTCCTGTCGCGCTTCTTCGTAGTCGGCGATCGTCGCGTCGCGTTTCAGGAGGAACACGCCATCCGGGTCGTCACTCATCTCCATCTCCTATTCGGAGGATAGCCTGGAGATGACGGCGCCAAACAAGCTTTCTGTCGTCGGATCCATGGTCGTCTCAACCTTCCGCGCCGATCCACTCGGCGATCGAGTGATGCGAGCCATCGCCGATGACGACGTGATCGATCACCGGAATGCCGAGCATGGCCCCCACCTCGCGCAGGCGGCGCGTGAGCTCGATGTCGTCGTTGCTCGGCGTGGAGTCGCCTGTGGGATGGTTGTGCGCGAGCACGGCGCCGGCGGCGGCCATGCGCACGAGCGGACGAAACACCTCGCGCGGATGCACGGCGACATCGCAGACGGAGCCGCGCCCGACCTCGACGACATCGAGCACGCGGTTGCGCACGTCGATCCCGATCACGACGAAGATCTCCTGCTGGAGGCCGGTCATGCGCGGCGCGAGGAGGCGATAGACATCCGCCGCGCGTTCGAGCGTGGTGCGCTTCGTCGCGGCACCGACGGCGCGACGGCCGAGCTCGAAGGCTGCGCACAATCGATCCGCGCGTGTCCTGGTCACGCCCGCGAGCTGCGCGAGCTCGCGAGGCGTCGCGCGCGACAGCTGGCCGATGCCGCCGTGTTGTTTGATCAGCTCCGCCGCGACCGCGCGCCCGCGTTCCTCGCGCGATCCGAGGAGCATCGCGAGCAGGTCTTCATCTCCAAGTGTCCGTTGCATGCGCGCGAACGACAGCAAACCGTGCGCCAGCGACGCGCACGCGTGAACCTGCGTAGTTGAGCGATCGATCCACGCTCGCTTGTCCGCCGGCTGGACGGCCGGACACGGTATTCGGACAAACCGGTGCTATCGTCGGACAATGTTCGTGTGCAGCGAGTGCGGCGCGTCGGGGCCGTCGCAAGGGAACTGTCCGGTCGATGGCACCCAGCTGAGCCCGATCGGCGAGGACCTGCTGCTGGGGCAGACGATCGGCGCGTACCGCATCGCACGACTCCTCGGCATCGGCGGCATGGGGCGCGTGTACAAAGGCGTGCATCCGAGCATCGGAAGCCGCGTCGCGATCAAGGTGCTGTCGCGCGAGTGCAGCGATCGGCGTGACCTCGTCGATCGCTTCTTCAGCGAAGCGCGTGCCGTGAACCTGATCCGTCACGAGAGCATCGTGAACGTTCTCGACCTCGCGATGCTCCCGGATGGCCGGCCGTACATCATCATGGAGTACCTCGACGGCGCGCCGCTCGCGAACGTCGTCGAGATGAGCGTGCACCGCCAGATGCCGCTTCCGCTCGGCGGGCTCGCGCGGCTCTGCGCCGAAGTCCTCGACGCCCTCGGCGCCGCGCACGCGAAGGGCGTCGTGCACCGCGATCTCAAACCCGACAACATCTTCGTCGCGCCGTCGGGGCGGCCCAAGGTGCTCGACTTCGGCATCGCGAAGCTGACGGACCTCAAGGGTTCTGCGACCGCCACGGGCTCGCTGCTTGGAACGCCCCACTACATGGCGCCCGAGCAGGCCGCCGGTCGCCCCATCGATCACCGCGCAGACATCTATGCGATGGGGGTGATCCTGTTCGAGTGCGCGACGGGACAGAAACCGTTCATCGCGGACTCGCTGTTCGATCTGCTGCGCAAACACGTCGAGGCACCGCCGCCGCCGCCGCGTGCGTTGCGCCCCGACATGCCGCCCGACTTCGAACGCGTCATCCTGTGCGCACTCGCGAAGGCACCGGAGCAACGCTTCGCGAGTGCGCAGGCGATGAGCATGGCGCTGCAGCAGGCGACGCAGGGGATGCCCGAGGCACAGTGGACCACGATCACGGGCGGCCCCGACTTCGCGACGACGATGCCGCGTGCTGCGTGGTCGCCGACGCCGCCGCAGAGCTGGGGCGAACAGCGCTCGCACGCACGTCCGTCGGCGCAGCCGCCGATGGGGCAACCGATGGGACATCCGTCGATACAGCCGACGATGCAGCCATCGATGCAGCCATCGATGCAGCCGCAGGCGCCGATGTACCCGCCGCCGGGGCATCACACGACGGTGTCCCAGTCGTCCGGGCAGCTGCAGACCCAGCCGACGCAAGCGAAGCCCGATGCGAAGCGGGGCGGCTCGAAGGGAGTCGTCGCGCTGCTCGCGCTCGTGCTCGCGGGCGGAGGCATCGCCGCGGCGGTCGCGTTCACGCGCGGCGACGACAGCACGACCTCAACGACCGCGGCGACGCCGACGGAGGTCGCGCCGACAACGGTGACGCCGCCCACGCAGGTCACCGGCACGCCGCCGCCGACGACGACGACGCAGGTCGCCGGCACGCCGCCGACGCAGGTCCCGCCGCCCAAGCAAGAACCGGTGGACAACGAGGGCGACGACTTCGAGAAAGAGATGGCGAAGGTCGAGGCCGAAATCGAGAAGCAGACGGCCGGTGCGCTGAAGATGACCAACGATCGCCTTGCCGAGGCGAAGGCCAAGCTCGAGAAGGCCGGCATCAAGACCAAGATCGTGAAGGACCCGCTCGTCGAAGCAGCCGAAGAGGCACTCGGCGATGGCGGCGACGATGGCGCAAGCGGCAACACGCCGAGCGCGGGCGGCTGGTTCAAGCGACACTCGGTGTCGCCGCCGAATCGCAACTGGTCGAAGATCGACATCGACAAGCACGTCGAGTGGGCGATCGCCGAGGCGAAGCGCAACGTTCCCGACGCGCGACTCACGCGCATCGACGTCTCGCACTCGTTCGCCGACGGCAATGCCGACCTCACTCTCGATGACGGTGCGTTCAAGGGCAGCATCGACGTACGCTTCATTTCGCCTTCGCGCTCGAAGCGCGATCCCAACCTGCCGCGCGGCGTCTCTTCGAAGAACGTGTGCGAGTTCCGCGTGCTCGCGGGCCCGAGCGGCTCGGAGATCTACGACTTCGGCAAGACGGACTGCAAGACCGCGGTCGTGCCCCGGCCGCGTTGCTCCATCGAGCAGGTCTGGAAGAAGGCGATCAAGAAGCGCCCCGACCTCGCCAAGGCCGTCGCCGATCTCACCTACACGTCGAACATCGTGTCGAAGAGGATCGTGTGGATGTTCGGTATCGAAGAAGACGGCGAGCGCCTGATGTCCGAGCAGTTCCCCGACGACTGCTGATCACGGGCTCGGCGGCTGCGGCGGCGGTTGATCCGGCGGTGGCGGCGGATTCTCTCGCTCCTCGCGCTCGCGACGGCGACGCTCGCGCGGTGTCTCCCCGCCTGTCGGCGGCTCACTACCACCGCCGCGCAGCTGGGCCTCGAGCTCTTGGATCCGCCGCCGCGCCTCGTCGCGCTCGCGCTCTGCGGCAGTGCGGGCCGCCGCGGCGGCATCCCGATCGCGCTCGGCCGCCGTCGCTGCGCCCCGCGCTGCGTCGCGATCCTGCTCCGCCCGCACTTGTCCCTGCCGCGCAGCCTCGCGGTCTGCTTCGGCCGCGGCCGCGACCTGCTTCGCACGCTCGCGATCGCCCTCGGCGGTCACCTGTGCGGCTCGCGCGGAGTCGCGCTCTCGCTCGGCATTCGCCTGCGCCGTGCGCGCCGCATCGCGCACCTGCTCGGCCGTCGTCTGCGCGGCCCTCGCGGCGTCGCGCAGCTCGTCCGCCTCGAACTTCTGCTTCATCGCTTCTTGGTAGCGCTTCATCGCGTCGTCGGCCTGCCCCTTTGCCTGCGTCGCCGCCGTGTCCGCTTGTTTGCGCAGCGCCTCGGCCGCCTTTCGCTTTCGCTCCGCTTCGGCGCGCAGCTCGTCCGCGTTCTTGCCTTCCTTCTGCGCCTGCTCCGCGAGCGCCTTCGCCTCGTCGGCGGCGCGCGTCGCTTCGTCGGCCTCGCGCCCCTTCTCCGACGCATCCGCCTGCGCTGCCGCCGTCATCGCCCGCAGCTCCGCCTCTTCCTTCCCCTTCTTCGACAGATAGCCCCAGATGAGCACGCCCGCGACCGCCGACGCGACGAACATCGCGATCAACGTCGCCGCCGCCTTGTTGCGCCGCACCCACCGCGCCATCCGGCCCGTCGCCGAGTAGCGATGCGAGAACACGAGATCGCCCGTCAGGTACTGCTTCAGTGCGCGCACGAGCTCGTCGGCCGTGAACCGCTCCGCCGGCTGGTGTGCCATCGAGCGCGCGATGATCCCCGATAGCTCCTGATCCTTCGGCATCGCAGGCTCGTGCGGCTCTCCCGACTTCAACCAGTCGAGGAACGAGTGCAGCTGCTTGTTGCGCTCGTTCGCCCCGTCGGTCGTTTTCCACCGGAACGGCGTGTTGCCCGAAACGACCTCGTACAGCGTCACGCCGAACGAATACACGTCGAAGCTCGGATCCGCCGCGCGTCCCTGGCTCTGCTCGAGCGGCAGATACGGCGGCGTACCCGCGCTGATCGTCACCATGCGTCCGGACATAGATGGCGGCTGATCCTCCATCGACATGTCGCTGCCGCTCGGCGAATCCAGATCGCGCGCGATGCCCCAATCGATCAGCGTCGCCTCGCCGCGCTTGCCCAGGATGATGTTGTTCGGTGTGCAGTCGCGATGCACCACGCGCCGCTCGTGCGCGTACGCGAGCGCCTCCGCGATCGCCACGAGGTTCGACAACAGCTCGAGTCGCTCGCGCGTCTTCGGCGTTCCCTCGGTTGCCTCCTGCTCCGCCAGCTCGTCGAGCCGATCGCGCAGGCTGACGCCGTCGACGCGCTCGAGCACGCAGAACGGCCAGCCGACCGTCGCCTTGCCGAGCTCGTAGATCGTCACGATCGACGGGTGCTGCAACTTCGCGAGGATCCGCGCCTCTGCGGTCACTCGCTTCTGAAACATCTCGTTCATGCCCGCAGGCAGATCGTCGCCCTCGCGCGGTGCCTTCAGAATCACCGTGCGTCCGAGCCGCCGATCCTCGCCGGCGAAGATCTGCGCCATGCCGCCGCGCGCCATGGGATCCGCCGGCCACTTGAACGCGTTCTCGCTGACCAAGCCCTTCGGCAGATCGAGCTCGATCGGAACGCTGACGTCGTCGACACCCTTGGTCGCGTGCACGACCGACTGACACATCGAGCAGCTCTGGAGGTGCGAGTGCACGTGAGGAAGCGACGCCTCCTGCTTCAGCTCGGCGAGCGTCGGATGCTTCTCTCCCTCGACCCCGGGCTGGGTGGGGTCGGTGGCGATCTTCGGCTGCATCCGTCGGTTATAACGCTCCCCGACGGTGAAGGCTGCTTAGTTGGCGAGCCGACCTAGTGGTCGCAGTCGGGGCCGTGCACGTGGCCCTCTTCGCCGTGCGCCGGAGCCTCGGGGATCGGCGTGCCCTTCTGGGTGAGCTTCTCGACCTCGGTCACCGTCGCGCTCTTGACGAGGAACTCGAGGACCTTGTCCTGGCGCAGCGAGTACTGGATGTTGTCGAGGCGACCATCCCGCTGCCACTCCGCGCGTAGCTTTTGCGGCGGCGTGTTGCGCGTCTTCGCGGTCGCTTCGATGTGAGCGTTTAGCTCGGTGTCGGTGAGCGCGATGCTCTCCTTGTCGGCGATCGCCTCGAGCAGCAGCTGGCCGCGCACTTCGTCGGCGCCGGTCGGACGCATCTTCTCGCGCAGGTCGTCGGACAGACCCGCGTTGCCCTTCTCGGGCTTCATGCCGAGCATTTGGCGCAAGCGCTGGTACTGCATCTCGACGGCGCGATCGATCAGCGCCGGTGCGACCGGGATCTGGTTCTTCTTGATAAGTTCGCGCAACACGTTCTCGCGCGCCTCGCGATCGATGACCTCTTGCTCCTTCGCCTCGAGGTCCTTGCGGATGGTGGCCTTCAGCTCGTCGAGCGTCTCGCCCTTGCCGGTGTCCTTCGCGAACTCGTCATCGAGGTTCGGCACGTCCTTCACGCGCGCTTCGAGGATCGTGACGGTCAGGTTCGCCTTGCGGCCGCGGATCTGCTCGTCCTTGTGATCTTCGGGGATCTGAATCTCGAGGACCTTGTCCTTGGTGTCGATCGCGATCCCCGTGAGCGCCTCGCGCATACCGGGAATCGGCTCGCGCTCGGGGTCGTCGAGGTCGACCGCGAACTGCGGCTGGTTGATCGCGTGCTCCCCGATCGTGCCAGACACCGAGAGGCCGACGATGTCGCCGGCCGCGGTCACGTCACGGCCCTCGATCGGACGCAGCTCGGTGTGCTCGCGTTGGAGGTTCTTGAGCGCCTCGTCGACGGCTTCCTGCTTCACGTCGAGCTTGCGGCGCTCGATCTCGAGGCCCTTGTAGTCCTGCGGGACGACCTCACCCTTGATCTCGATGATCGCGTTGAACGTGAACGGTTGGCCCTTCTTGAGCGGCTGCGCCTCTTCGACGCGCGGCTCCGCGACGGCCGCGAGGTTGTGCTGCTGCGTCGCGGTGAAGAACGACTCGCGGACGAGCTGGTTCATCACTTCATAGTTCACGCGCTGGCCGTAGAGCTGCTCGAGCACCGAGCGCGGAGCCTTGCCCTTGCGGAATCCCTTGAGCGCGACGTCCTTGCCGAGGTCCTTGTAGGCCTCGTTGAGCTTGACGCTCACGACTTCCCACGGAACCTCGACGAACATCTTCTTCTCGACGGGCGATACGTCTTCGATGCGGACCTGCATAGCGGTCCGGTTGGTACCACAGGGTTTTCGGGGCTACCAGTGCTCGTCGGCGAAGTCGAGAAACAGCGTCCAATCGCCGGTCTCGAGGCTGTGGCCGCCAGGGCGGACCTGCCAGGAGACGTCGTCAGGGGAGGCCCCGAGAAGTGTGTAGATCGGCTTTGAAAGGTCGACGGAGCGCAGCGCTCCCGGCGGGTCTGCCCAATCGTCCAGCTCGCCGTTTGTCACGAGGACCGGGCGCGGCGCGACCATGCCAAGGAGCAGGTGCTGGTCGATCGGCAACCGGCGCTCATCGTCGGAGAAGCCCTTGTAGACGGTGTCGAACCAGTGCGGATAGACGAGGTTGATCGAGCTCACCGGCTCGCCGAGGTCCGCGCGTGTGAGCGTCGCGCCACCGGTGCCCGATTGATGCGGGAACGCCATCGCAATGCGCGTGTCGTACGCGGCCGCGAGTAGCGCCACCTTGCCGCGACGCGAGTGACCGATGGTGGCGATGCGCGTCGCGTCGAGCGCCGGCAGCGTGACGAGCACGTCGACGGCGCGCGACACGCCGAACGCCCACGCCGCGAGCGTCCCCCACTGCACGTCGTCCGGCTCGTCGACAACGAAGTGCGGATGGATTCCGTCCTCGTGGTTCTTGTCGCGACCGTCGTCGGGATCGATGTCGCTCTGATGAAACGTCGCGAAGCCGACGCCACGCGCCGCGAGCGCGGCGATCGGAAAGCGCGTCGCCTGCGAACCGCGCACGGGATCGCAGGAGCTCTCGATCCATTCCGGCGACAAGCGCACCTCGGGCGCTATCGTGATCGTCTGATTCCCACACGCGTTCGGCCCGACGAAGATCGGCACGTTCGTCGCGTTCGCCGGCGTAAACACCGCGAGGAACAGGGGCGGCGCGTCATCGGGCCCGAAGCGGACCTCGTATTCGCGATAGTCGATCGTGCCGTTTTCGATGGTCGCGCTCGCGATCATCGTCGCGCTCGTGTTCGCCGGGGCGGGCGGTGCGAACCCGTACTGATAGAACGCGAACATGCGCGCGAGCTCCGGCCGGCGGATCGACATCCACTCGTCCGCGGTCGTGATCGCGCGGCCGTCGAACGTCATGAACGGATCGGGTGGCTCGTCGACGATCGGCAGGTCTGCGGGCAGCGGGAACTCGGGGCCGTCATCGCCATCACATGCAGCGATCACGAGGACTGCGAGCACCCGGCGCATAGAACGATGCTATCGCGTGCGGGCCGGCGCCGGCGCACGATCTCTTTCGGCTAGCTCTTCAAACGGTATGTCGGCTCGCCGCCGTGCGGATCGCCGGGCGTGACGAGCTCGATGCCGTAGCTCTCGAGCTTGCGCGTCAGCTCTTCCATGAACGCGACAGCGTCGGCGACGTCGAGCATCTGCCCGATCGCACGCGCGGAGAGCTCGTTCTCGCCGAGCGCGTTCAGCACTTGCCGTTCGCGGCGTTCGATCTGAAAGTCCTGTGGCACGACGCGATCGACGAGCCACCCGAGGCGCGACGAGACGTGTGGCGCGAGACCGAGCCGCACGAGCGCCGACTGCGCACCCGATCCGGACTGGTATCCGAGCGCCGTACGCGCGTGCGGCGACAACGGCGGTGGACGGGTGAATCCCTTGCGCGCGCGAGGCATCGGCGTCTTGCGCAGCTCCGGGTTCGAGGGCGCTGCGCTCGGGGCTGCGACGGGCACGTGATGCGCGGCTACCTGGACCTGCGGCACGTACTGCGCTTGCTGCACCTGCGGAACACGCGCCGCGCCTGTCTGGTGGACGAAGTCGACGTGCGGTGACGACTGCCCCACATCGGGGCGCTTGGGTAGGACGCGCGGCGCACCGGGGCCCCAGTTCGCGGTCGGCTCGCGCTCGAACGTCGACTCCTCGTCCTGGAGGCGCGGCGGGTTGCCCTTGCTGCCGGCGAGGCGGCGTGCGCTCTCCTCGAGCTGCCACTTGATCTGCTGCGCGGATCCCTCGGGGTGTTCGCCGACGTGGATCCCCCACGGTCCGTTCACGTCCACACCGGCCGGACCGATGGCGAGCTCGATCCCGTACAGCATGATCGTGGGGCGCGTCTGATCGCGGCTCTCCGCGTAGGCGCGCATCAGCACGCGCTGCTCCGCCCATTTTTCCGAGATGACCATCACCGACCGGTAATGACTCGGCGGCGCGCCGGGAGCGCGCATCCACACGTCGACAAACCGGATCTGCGCCATGCGCGGGATAATCATAGCTCAACCCGATGCCTCGAATGGTCACGGGCCGCACTCGGCTGACTTCTAAGGGTGACAGTTGCATCCTCGAGGGTGCGGCTGGTCGTGCGACGCGGCGTTGCGGATCGCCTGGTTGCGCGTGGCACGTTCGCTGCTTCAGCCACGGCGTATGGACGTAGCTCACGTATCGTCGCGCCGCCGGAGGGGCCGCGCAGGCAGGTAACACGGAGCACTTCTCTCTCCGGCGTACCTGACCCGTGCGACCGGCGGCGCGACTCGTTTCATCGACCCGCGCTGATGGAGGGATTCCAATGCATCGCTTGATCGCTTCTACATTTGATTTAGTCGCACTCTCGATCGCACTCGTGGCCGGCGCTGTGATCGGCGTCATCGCCGGGCTTCAGACCAGCGGCATCCGGATCGAAGCGATCATCATCTCCATGGTGGTGATCGGGCTCGCGATCATGTCGTCGAGCAGGCTCTTACAACCACCCAAGGTGATCCTCACAGGTCCTGACGGGAGCAAGCGTCATCGAAGTGCTCGTCGGCCCACGTCTGGGCGGTAGCACGCCGATTATTCGACGCTGATCGTTCGCGGTGCGAACATGTGCGCTCGTGTGCGCGCCGAAGAAAAAAAAGATTGCCACTCCATGCAGTTGGCACTCGTCCGGAGATTCATGGATAGTGGAACTATGCGGTCTTTTCTCGCGATCTCTCTGGTGGTGATTGGGTGTGGAGACAACTTGGGAGCCGGTGAAGACACGGGCACCCATGACACGAACGGCGCGGGCATCGACAACTCGGGCGAGGTCATCGGCAAGTTGATCCCCCAGGTCTGCTCAGCGCACGCGTGGCCGAGTGTCTTCGCGCAGGACAAGGATCTCGATCTGCGCGCGATCCCGACGCAGCAAGGCGCGGCGATCTTCTCGGTCGCGCGCGGTGGCGGTTCGCTCTACGGCTTTGTCGTGGATGCGCGCGGCTTGATCATCGGCGACGTCGGCGGCACCGAGGTGCTCGCCGGCAACTTCACGAACATGTCCGCGACGCAGATCGATGGTCGCCTCGTCGTCGCGACGCTCGAGGGCTCGAAGATCTTCGTCAACATGCTCAGCGACGATCTGACCGACGCGCATCTGCTCGGCACGATGTCGGGCACGATGCTCGGCGACACGCTGATGATGTACGCGCGCGGCTACTACATCTCCGCGGCGGGTTCGCCGGACGGAATCATCACGAGCACGTTCGACGCGAACTGGACCGAGATGTCCTCGCAGATCGTCCAGAACTCGGCGCCGCTGTCGATGACGAGCACGCGCTACGGCAACGACGCGATGGTCGCGTGGTCGACGGCTGGGGACTGCCACCTGTCGCGCGTAGCCAACGAGACGCATGACGTGCAGAACTTCCCGTGCCGCAACAACCGCATCGCGGCGAACTTCGCCGAGAAGTCGGGGCAGATGGTGTTCGAGCAAAACGGCGGCATCCGTCGTGCGGACCTCATGATCGGCGCGCACAACGAGATCGCGAACAACAACCAGCTCGTCCCGAAGGGTACGTCGCCGCGCGTCGTGTTCGACGGCCGCCGCTATTGGGTGTCCTTCCTCAACCCGCACGGTGACATCACGCTCGGCTACCTGGAGGACGACGGCTCGCTCGCGTCGATGGCGATCGAAGGCATCCGCCCCCTGAACGGCGCGTATGACCTCGCGGTGATCGATGGCTCGGTCTGGATCTATGCGTACGACGGCGACAACCGCTACAGCGCGAACAAGATGTGCCTGACCCGCGAGGGCCTCGACCCGACGATCCACTCGTCGATCTGAGCCACCCGAGCCACGCGCTCTGACCGCGACACGCCCGCAGCGATGCGGGCGTTGTCGGTTTCGGGCTAGAGGCGATACAAGTACGAGACTTCGACGACGCCGAAGCCGCGCAACGTCGAGTGCGTCTGTCCCGCCACCTGCCCGCCCATCGCCTCGTAGAAGCGACGCGCGTGGGTGTTGCCCTCGAGCACCCAGACGATCATCGTCGCCATGTGGCGCGACCGGCACCAGTCGGCGACGACGTCGAACAACTCGCGGCCCAGGCCGTACCGCTTCGCTCGATTCAGGATGTAGATCTCGTAGAGCTCGCCGACGAGTTGACCCTGGCGGCGCGACGGGCCGGCGTTTGCGAATCCGACGATGTCACCGTGCGTGGTGTCGTATGCCACGAGGTTGAGCGCACCGCTGTCTGCGATGATCTCTCGACGAGAGCCGATGCGCCGTGTCGGATCCATCGTGTCGAGGATCGAGTCCGGCAGGATGCCGCGATAGCTCGACTGCCAGCTCTGGGTCTGTACACGCGCGATCTCGATCGCATCGTCGAGCGTCGCGGGCCGGACCGCGAAGCGCGCGGTCCACAAGCTGGAGAACACCGCCTGCACACGAGGAGCGTACACGCAGTTCGAGCGGTTGTCGGGTAGGCTTCGGCGAGCCTAGATCTCGAGATCGGGGACGAGCCCCTCGATGAAGTACAGGTACCACGCGGCCGCCATCGCGAGCACCACGAGCGCGACGAGGATCCACGGCCACACGCGCCGGCGCTTCGCCTCGCTCGGCGACTTCGTCGCCGCGCTGACGACCACACCGCTGTCCTCGATCGTCGGAAACGTGGCCGCGGCGATCGCGGCACGCTCGGCTTCGTCGGCGGCACGCTCGGCTTCGTCGGCGGCGCGCGCGGCCTCGGCGGCTTGCTCCGGTGGGAGCGAGATCGCGATCGCCCTGTTGTCGGGCGCGGGCTCGGGGATCAGCACGAGGTCGTGCAGCGTCGGCAGAATATGCGCGGGTGCGCCGAGCGGTAGCGAGGTCGGCGGTGGTGGCTCCGACGAGCGCGGCAACGACGTGCGCTTCGGCGGTGTCGATGGAGACGACTCGCGCTTCGGCGGTGATGGAGACGGCGTTGTCGATGGAGACGACTCGCGCTTCGGCGGTGTCGATGGAGACGGCGGTGTCGATGGAGACGACTCGCGCTTCGGCGGTGTCGCCGGAGACGACTCGCCTTTCGGCGGTCCGTGTTTGTACGGCTTGATTGGCGGGGGCGCCGGCTTGGGGTCAGACTTGATCTCGCCGCTGTCCGTGCCGCGGCGGATCACGTGCGCCGACGTTCGCGGCACGGGTGTAGCACGCGCGACCGCCTCGGAGTACGCGGCGGTCGCGATGGCCGTCGGTGCTTCCGTCGCGAACTCCGAGACCTTTGGACCGAGCGATCGCGTGGGCGCACGCATCGAAGCCGACACGCGCTCTGGCGAGCGCTGCGTGGGTTCGATCGCGTCGAATTCTTCTTCTTCGTCGGGGATCGTCGCCTGCGACGCGTCGACGATCGAGCCGAGCGCCTCGAGCTCGATCTGCTGGTTGGTCGTCAGCTCCGAGCTCCCGCTCGTCGAGTCGAGCGACTGGATTGCCTCCGCCAGCTTGCTGTCGGACTTGTTCGCGAACGCGCGCTCGACCCAGTCCGCGAGCTGCGAGCTCGTCACGATGTTGTCCGTCGCGCGCGCCGCGTGGTGGATCGCGGTGCGCATGGCCGCCGCGCTCTGCCACCGCAGCGACGGATCGCGCTGCAGCGCGGTCAACACGATGTCGTCCACGTCGCGCGGCACCAGCGGGTTCCAGCGCGAAGGCGCCTGGATCGGCATCGAGCGAAGGCGCTGGATCGTCTCGAAGTCCGTCGGCGCGTTGAACAGGCGGCGCGATGCGAGCAGCTCGTGCGCGATCACCCCGAGGCCGAACAGGTCGGCGCGTAGGTCGAGGTGACCGAGCGTGTACTCCGGCGCGATGTACGCGTACTTGCCTTTGATGTACCCCGCCTGGGTCTGCACTTCGCCCGCGTCGGCGACCTTCGCGATTCCGAAGTCGATCAGCTTCACGACGCCCGTGCTCGAAACGATGATGTTCCCCGGCGACACGTCGCGATGAATGATGCCGAGCGGTCGCCCGCTGTCGTCGCTCAGGTTGTGAGCGTGGTCGAGCGCGTCGCAGATCTGCGCGAGGATCGACAGTACGATCCCGACGGACATCGTTTGTCCGCCCGTGCCGCACTGCTTCATGATCTGCGTCAGCGTCGGTCCCGCGACGTACTCCATCGCGATGAAGTACGTCTCCTCGTGCTTCCCGAGGTCGTAGATCTGCGCGACGTTACCGTGGCGCAAGTGGCTCGCCAGCCTCGCCTCGTGCGTGAACATCTTGAGCATCTTCGGATCGCCCGCGATGTGTGGCAGCAATCGCTTGAGCGCGACCTGCTTGCGAAACCCCGCGAGCCCGATCTGCTCTGCACGATGCACCGTCGCCATCCCGCCGGCACCCAGCCGTTCGTAGATGACATACGGCCCCATGACTTCGGGGGTCCCCACAGCACCACTCTAGCGCCATGACGCGGCCCCAGGATGCGCTTGCGAGCGTTTAGACCTCTTCGTAGCCCTTGTTCGTTTTCTCGGTGATCAGCTTGTCTGCGTCCTTCTGCGCCAGGGCCGGACTCGCGAAGTCCTTCGTCTTCTCTTGGCCGCCGGTGCCGATCTTCCCGAACTTCACGGTGTGGGAGCTGCCCTCGACGCGGATCTCCCAGAACTTGCTGCCGCCATGCTCGAATCGGCGCGCGTCCGACTCCCCGTCGAGGTGGCTGTCATCACCGTCGGTGTCGAGGCTGTCGTCGTCGTCGTCGTCGTCGTCGTCATCGTCACCGTCATCGTCATCGTCGTCGTCATCGTCGTCGTCATCGTCGTCGTCATTGTTCGCATCGCCGGCGGTCTGCTCGACGTAGCCCTTTCCGGTCTTCTCCTTGACGAGCTTGTCGTACAGCTTCTGTGCCTTCGCGTCAGAACCCTCATCCTTCACCGTCGTGGCACCGGCCGCGCCTATCTTTCCGTACCTCGTGAACACTTCGGTGCCGTCGATGCGGATCTCCCAGAACTTGTTGGAGGAGCCGTCGACGAGCTCGAAGTAGCGGGCCCCGGCCGTGATCACCGGTGCCGGAGGTGGAGCTGCCGGAGGAGGTGGTGGTGCCGCGACGGCGTCGTCGTCACCATCGTCATCGTCGTCGTCCTCAGCCGCATCGCCGTCGTCGGGATCTGCGCCGCCGGCAGTCTTCTCCTCGTACCCTTTGCCGGTCTTCTCCTTGACCAGCTTGTCGTACAGCTTCTGCGCTTTCGCGTCGGAGCCCTCGTCCTTCATCGTCGTCGCGCCGGCCGACCCGATCTTTCCGTACCGCGTGAAGACCTCGTTGCCGTCTTTCCAGATCTCCCAGAACTTGCTCGACGAGCCTTCGGTGAACTCGAAGTAACGCTTCGACATCGACCCCTCCGACCGACGATCTTATCGCGATGGCGACGAAACCGTCCGGATGGGCGCGCGGCTACGGACGTGGGATTCACATAAGGAGTACACAGCGCGGGAACGTACTGATGGCGCCCGCGAGCGTGCTGACGCGAGGCGCTCAGGTCGTCGCGAAACTGCGCGCGATGTCAGCGAGTGAGCTCATCGAGTCGCACGTGCGGATGTGCGTGCCCTCGCGCGCGATGCACTCACTCTCGCGACCGCCGACGAGCACGGTTGGCCCTGCGGGCATCGACGCGATCCACGCCGCGATCTCTCGCGCCTGTTGCGCGGGGACCGGCGAGCTCGCGCTGATCCATACGAGCTTCGGCGCATAATGCGTTATCGCCGCCTGTAGCGCTCCGATCGGCGTGTCGGGACCGAGGTTCACGGCGCGCATACCCGCCGACGCGACCACCGTCGCGGCGAGGAAGGTGGGCAAGAGGTACGGATCGCGTTCGGGCGCACCACCGAGTGCGACCGGTGCGGTTGTCGACGGCTCGAACGTATTGCGCAGCTGCGCGAGCGCCTGGAGGCAGATGTCGGTGCCGCGATGCTCGATGAAGATGCCGCCCTCCTCGTGATTCCACAGCTCGCCGAGCGCGTGCATCGCCTCCTTGATCGGGCCGTCGCCGAGCTCCTCGATCGACGCGCCCGCGAGATACCGCGACAGCAGCCAGCCGCGTGCGGCGATCGTGTCGCCCGCCACGAGATGTGTCGTCAGGCGACCGTCTCCGGAGAGTGCACGCTCGTACGCGATGGCGACCTCGGGCATGTCGAGCAGCTCGGGATGCGCGAGCGGCGCGCCGGTCTCGCGGATGAAACGCACCGCCTCGGCGAGCGTGATCTTGCGATGACCGCCCTCGGTGCGCGCCGCCGCGATCTTTCCCGAGTCGACCCATCGCTTGAGGGATGACTCACTAACCCCCAGGGCGGACGCGAGCTGTCGGGGGGAGAGGAGACGCATATGTTGCGCTGAGATTCCTAGGCAGTAGGCCAGGTTACAAGATGGCGTCGATCGCTGCATCCAATTTCGCACATCCAACGAAGAGTTCCTTCGTGCCCATCCCCACTTACGAGAAAAGCGATCAGGAACCTGTTGACATCGAGACCGATATGGACAGAATGGTCGATATGAACGATTTGAACGTTTCTTCGTCCAGGCCCGATCTCTCCGATGCGGTGACGTTCAGTGCAGATGACCGCGGCTTCGTCTATGCGATCGCACGTCGGATCGTCGGTAACGCGGAGGATGCAGAGGACGTCACGCAGGACGCGTTGCTCCTCGCGTATCGGTATCGCGACTCGTTCCGCGGTGAGGCGCGGTATCGGACGTGGCTGTATCGGATCGCGTCGACCACCGCACTCGGCCATCTGCGCCGCCGCGGCCGCAATCGCGAACAGCTCGCGGCCAACGACGAGTCGTACGCGCGCGAGCTCTCAGATCCGGCGATGTCCGCAGAGACGGCGCTGGGCGAGCACGAGGCGATCGCGATGATCCAGGCCGCGCTCGCGACGCTCGATCCGAAGTACCGCGACGTCATGCTGATGCGTGCGGACGCCACCGAGGCTGAATGTGCAGAGCGTCTGGGCATCACGGTGAACAACGTGAAGATCCGCGCCCACCGCGCGCGCAAGCAGCTCCAGCAGAAGCTCGCGCCGGCGCTCTAGACCCAGAGCTCGGTCGTATCGATCCGACCAACCGAGCTCGCAGGTGTGGCGAGTCCCCGAGCCGGACCCCAACGAGATAGGTGAGCGCGAACCGTAGGTCTCAATTCGCGCATTCGGTGAGCGCGAGCCGTAGGTTTCAGTTCGCGTATTCGATCGTCGTGATCTGATCGATCCCCGTGTCGGCCCCGTCGAGCTCCGTTGTCGTGCCGTCGGGCCAGCGAACGCTGATCGAGAACGACTGGCACGCGCGATCGCCGAACCCGAAGTACAGCGTGCGCGTGTCCATCGAGTTGTACGTGCCGCGCGTCGCCTTTACCTCGCGCACCATCGTCGTATCGCCGAGTGTGAGCGTCACGCGCGCGCCGATCGCGTCGCGATTGACCGCGCCGCCGCCGACGAGGCGCAGGCCGAGCCAATGGTGCTTCGAGCCGAGGTCGTTGCGGAACAACAGGTTCGCGCGACCCCCGCCCTGATCACGTGCGCCGAGGAGCAGGTCGAGATCACCGTCCCGATCGATGTCCGACCACGCGTGGTTCTGCGCGCCCTTCATGCCGGGACCGCCGTCCTCGTCGGTGAGTCCGACCGACCGATCGAGCGGCTCGAACATGCCGTCCGCTTTCTGGTGCATCAGACCGAACCAGCCCTTCTGCATCTCGGTCGTGTACGAAGCCTCGTACTTGTCCGTGCGCGAGAGGGAGATGTCGATGCGCCCGTCGTTGTCGAAGTCGACGAGGCCCGCGTCCACGTCGCCCTCGTTGTACGGCAGGCCGCGCTGGAGCCACGCGTTCTCGAAGGTGTAGCCGCCGGCCTCGCCCGTATTGAGGAGCAACACCGTCGGATCGGACCACGTGCGGTTGTAGTCGCCGCCGGGATGCGAGATCGCGCTGACCACGACGTCGAGATCCGCGTCGCCGTCGACGTCTTCGCATGCCAGGCCGAACGCGTTCGAGCCGATGTACGTGCCGGGCGTCTTGTTCGGCTCCATCTGCATGCCCATGCCGGTCGACGCGATCCAGTAGTTGCCCGTGCCGAGGCTCGCGAAGCCCGCCGCCACCGCGACGTTCGTGAAGTTCCCAGCGCCGTCGTTCTGGAACAACATGTTCTGCGCACCGGCCTGCGACACGCCGTACACGCTGACGAAGATGTCGAGATCTCCGTCGTTGTCGTAGTCGCACGCGGTCGATCCGTTCGACGGGTTCGCGATCTGTCCGAGCAGGCGCGCGCGCGCGGCGACGAACGTCCCGTCACCGTTGCCGAGGTAAAGATCGTCGAGCGCGTTGTACGACGTCTGTCCGTTGCCGACGAACAGGTCGAGCGTACCGTCGTTGTCGAAGTCCGCGAACACCGCGCTCGCCGCCGTCGTCGATCCGATCACGCCCTCGACGCCGCTCGCCGTCTTCTGCGTGAACACCCCGCGCCCGTCGTTGAGCCACAACGAGCTCGCCTTGCCCGGCAGCGGGATATCGAGGCCCGCGAACGCGTCCTGGTCCCCGTCGTTGTCGACGTCGCCGAACGCGAAGAAGCCGGCCTGCACGTCGCGCAGCCCCGACGCGGCGCTGACGTCCTCGAACGTTCCGTCGCACCTGTTGCGGAACACGAGGTGCGTGTACGGAACGTTCATCTGCGCGTTCGGGAACAGGTCGTGCGCGACGATGTCGTCGCATCCGTCGCCGTCGATATCCGCGAAGCCGAGGCGGCTGTGGTCGTTGATCGGGATCGGTGTGGTCGGGTTCCGCACGAAGTTGTTCGCCTGGATACCGCTCGACGCGGAGATGTCGACGAACGTGTCGGGCCCCGGCGCGACGAGCGGTGTCGCTTCGCACGCGATCGGCTCGGGCGCGTCGTCGCCACCCGGCGAGGGGTCGCTGCACGCCGCGATCATCGGCACGAGCGCGGCGAGCACCCGCGCCAGCACCGAACGCGCCAACGAGCTGCCAGGGGAGCGACCCTTGGGGTGAACGAACCGGGGGACCACCATGCGCGCGGTTGTAGGACGCACGGTGCGAACGCCCGCCTCGATAGGATCGGCCCGTTCGGTTCACCGCGCCGATAGGATCGGCCTGCGGAGATCAGCGACGCGCTACTTCTCGACGCGCGTGACGGTGTAGCCGGCGTTGGTGAGGAGCGCGGGTAGTCCCTGCTCGCCGAGCATGTGGCCGAGGCCGACCGCGACGAACGCGCCGGTGGTCGCGAGCTTCTCGAGTGCCGGCAGCCACGCGCGGTTGCGCGCGAAGAGCAGCGGCTCGGCGGTGCGCGGGATGACGAGCATCGGCGCGATGCCGGCGAGATCGCCGGCGGCGTAGGTCGCGATCAGCGCCTGGAAGTCACACGAGAGGCGGCCGTGCGCGCGGAGCGAGGCGCGCAGATCCTCGACGGTGACGATCGAGTCAAGCACGCGCATCTGCACCTCGAACGTCTCGAGGTTGTCGACGGGCTTGGCCTTGCCGGCCGCGCGGTCGCCGAGTTGTTCGTCCATCGAGACGGTCTTCGGCGCGCCCTCATTGTTGAGCAGGATCAGCGCGAACCACGGGCGCGCGCGGGCGAGCTGCGCTTCTTTGATCCGATCACGGAGCTTGTCGCGCAGGTCGTACCAGTCGTCGCCGAGCGACTGGTCGATGCCCGTGCCCGACCGATAGAATGACAGCTCGCGGCGCACCTCGGGATCGACCTCGGTCGTGCCGAGCTCGGACGCGAAGCGCGGCGAGGCATCGAGCGCGTCGAGCGCGACCTTCGGGACGACCTCGATGCCCGCGTCATGGATGGTGCCGAACAGCCAGAGGGGTGGGCCACCGGAACGGTCGGCGCGCCACAAAAAGGCCGGGCCCGGCACCGGTGCGGGGACGGCTGGACACGCCGGGCGCGTCGAAGCGCAACCGACGAGAACCACG
>JBJXGN010000153.1:0-5924 GCA_046160585.1 Kofleriaceae bacterium | reverse complement strand
TCGCTCGTGCACTCGGCGGCGTGGACGAGAGTGTTCGGCGCGTCGCGTTCGTGCTGATCGGCGGAGGCATCGCGGGAACGCTCGCGTGCTTGCTCGCACTCTTCGCGCTGGTGCGCTTTAGCCTCGCCCCGGTGCGCGACGTCGCAAATCGGATCGCGCAGATCCGCACGAGCGACCTCTCCGCGCGGATCGCTGACATCCGAACGCCCGTCGAGCTCCGGCCCATCGTCGAGCGGCTGGACGAAATGCTCGCGCGCGTCGCCGCCGCGTTCTCCCGCGAACGCGAGCTGACCGCAGAGGTCGCTCACGAGCTGCGCACGCCGCTCGCCGGGTTGCGTGCCACGATCGAGGTCGCGCTCGATCGCGAGCGTCCTGCGGATCGATATCGCAGCGCGCTGACCGACTGCCTGACGATCACGGTGCAGACCGAGCGGATGGTGACAGCGCTGCTGTCGCTCGCACGTTTGGATGCCGGCAGCGTTCGCCTCGCGCGCGAGCCGGTCGCGATCGACGAGCTCGTGCGCGACGTCATCGCCGCCCACACTACGCACGCGGCCGAGCGCCAGCTCACGATCGCGACCGAGCTCACGTCCATCACGCGGACTACGGATCGCGAGCAGATGCGCGTGGCCGTCGGAAACCTCGTGCACAACGCGGTCAGCTACGCTCCCGCGGGCAGCACGATCGACATCGGGCTCACCGAGCGCGAGCTGCGCGTCGCGAATGATGGCTGCACACTCGCCCCCACGGATGCGGGCAAGGTCTTCGAGAGATTCTGGCGCGGCGACTCGGCTCGGACGGGAGGGACCCATGCGGGTCTTGGCCTCGCACTGTGCAAAAAGCTGGTCGAGCTCCTCGGTGGGACGATCGAAGCGACCATCGAAGGCAGCCGGTTCATCGTGACGGTTCGACTGCCCTGACGAGAGCGAGTCAGGGCTTCGAGCTCGACGGCGCTACTGCGGAACGCGGCAGGTACGATCCGTCACGTCAGATCGGGCAAGACTGCACGCCGGTACACGCACCGGTTCGCGGCGTCGCTTGATTCACGCCGATGTCGCACCACTCCGGCGTTCCCGTCGGGAGGCCGGTGCTCGCCCACGGCGAGGCTCCCGCAGGCAACCAGTACGGGTGATCGAGGACGAACTTGTACAGCACGCGCAGGCCGACCATCGGATCGACCGGCGGCGCCGAGTGTCCGCAGTTGTGCACGCACTCGACGACGAAGCTGCCTTGCGATGCGAGCTTTCCGCCGAGCGACTTGGAGCCCGCTTCGAAGTTCACGCCGCCGCACGTGTCGGTGGCGCCGCCCCAGCCGTATACGGTCGGGACCGCGCGATCGGAGCCGGTCCAGCCACGAATGTCGGCGAAGCCGCCGAAGCCGCCGGTGGGGCCCACGCCGCCGGAGATCACGATCGCGCTCGACAGACGCGATCCCCGGCGCTGCATGAGCTGCGCGGTCCACAGCGCGCCCGCGCTCACGCCCACCGACGAGACGCATTGCTCCTGCACGGGGAACTGCTGCGCGACGCAGGCGAGGATGTCGTCGAACAAGACGGCTTCTTGTTCGACACGCGCGTCGGTCACGAAGTCCATGTACGGCCACGCGAGGTCGACGTTGACGACCGGCAGCTTCACGTCGCCCTTCTTCTCGGGAACCGCGATGATCATCCTCAGCTCGTCGGCGGCGGGCTGGGCGTCGCCGTTGTTCACCATCGAGCTCGCGTCGCCGCCGATGTAGTGCCACAGGAACAACAGCGGGAACTTCTCGGTCTGCGGGTCGAGGTTCGACGGCAGGACGAGGTGAAACCTCCGCGCGCCGCCGCTGGACGTGATCGTGTTCATGCCGGCGACAAGCGTCGGGCACGTTCCAGCGTACGTCGGCAATGGCGGCGGCGTGGGCGCGCCTGCGGGCGGTGGCGTCGCACACGTCACGCCCGCGTACGAGACGTCGGGTGCGTCGGGCATCGGCGTCGATGAGTCGGTGCCACCTCCGCCACCTCCACCATCAGGACCGCTGGAGGTCTCGTTACCGCTGCAGCCGCCAACGAACACGACGCACGAGGAGAATAGAATCGAAGCGACGAGTTTGCTCATAGGATCATCGCAGCGCTGCCCCAGCAAGGACACGGCCACCGATCAACTAGCTGGATCTCGGTCGGCGCAGCGCGAAACTGCTGATCTGTCTCGACACTCGGTGCCGAGTCATGTGTGCAGTGCTCTCGGGACGCTGTGCACGTCCGTGCGCGATCCGCGATCGATCACGACCAGCTCGACCCGACGATGATGAGACGTCAGCGCCCCTGGTAGACCGTCGCCGTCTTGAACAGATACAGCGCGCCGCCGTCGCCGAAGTTGAGCCGGTCGTCGATGTTGTCGGAGATCTGCGCGACGAACCCGTCGTCGTCCTCGTCGTGGGGCTTGTCTTGCATCCACAGCGGCGCGCCGAGGAGAAAGCTGCTTGCGTGAACGATCCGGTCACGAATCGCGCGCTGTTCGGGCACGAATCCTCGACCCGACCGTCGACTGGAAGACGACCGTCGAGCAAGCGGTGCGCGAGCACAGTTGGTGGAAGTTCGACGACATCGCTCCGATCCTGGAGGCCGCGCCGTTGTCGCTGGTCGCTACCGCGCTGGCAAAGGAGACGCGCCCCGAGCTCGCACGTCAGCTGGCGATGCTCGATCGCCGCGAGGACGAGCCGTCCGCGTTGCTGGCGGCCGCGCGCGAGCTCGTGCCGGGACGTGCGCAGACGATCCTCGCCGTGGTTGCAGCCGATCGAGCATTGCGCCGCGGCGACATTGTTCCGGACGAGCTCGAACAGCTTGTCGTGTTCGCGCATACCGCCGAGGCCGTCGAGCTCGCGGGCCGGTTTGTCGACGTGTTGCGTCGCCTCCCGGCGGATCGGGTCAACACGTGGGCGCGCGCGCGCCTCGACGACGATGGCGCCGTGGTGCTGGCGTTCGCGGCGCACGGTGACGACACGATCCTGCGCGACGTTTTGCGGGAAGGCGGCTACGTCGAGCCGTCACTGTTCGAGGTGCTCGGAGCACCGGCGATCCCGACGCTGCTCGCTGCAGCCGGCACCTTGCGAGACGCGCGCGGCGCACGCGCACGGCATGCGTTCGTGTTCGCGCTCGCCGGTGCGGTTGCGGCCGGCGTGCCCATCGATCCGGCGTGGGATCTCGAGCTCTTGGTCGCGGGGTTCGAGGGCCGTCCCACAGAGCGGGAGCCCTATAACTACCTTCTCGAGCAAGCCCTCATGCGCGTGTTCCCGGCGTTGCCACGTCCACGTCGCGAGGTCCTCCTCAACGAGGCCATCGATCCGGCGCCGATGTGTGTGGTGCAGATGCTTTCGATGATCGAGAGCGACGACGAGCTCGACGGCTATCTGCGGAGTGCCCTCGCGCGGGGCATGATCAATGCCGTCGCGCTCAGGAAAGTCGGGGAGCGCGCGCTCCCCGCGTTGTGTGCCTACGGTCCGACGGCTCCGAATCCGGCGTGGGTGCGCGAGCAGGCCGAGGAAGCGTTCCCGCCCGAACAGTTCGCGATCGTCGCGGCGGCGTTCGAGACCGCACGGGGCCGCATGTGGAACACGATCGCTGACGAAGCCGCACGCGCCTGCAGCGCATCTCCATCGGCCGCCCGAACGCGGGTCTACCTGCTCGAGCCCGACAGCTTCACGTGGCCCGCCCGCGACGGCTCGCGCTCGCGGCTCGGCGGTCGCGCGCCAGGTTCGCGCGCACCGAGCGGGATGTTCCATCTCATGACGATCGATCTCGCGGAGGTCCCCGAGCTCGCGGCCTGGTATCCAAAGGCCGGCGCTTTGAGCATGTTCTGCACCCGGCTCAGCGAGGACGAGCTTGATGAAGAGCCCTCTGCCGAGGTGAAGGAGCTCGCGACGGCGCCGGCGCCCCCGACCGAGGAGAGTGATGTCCAATCGCTCGCGATCTTCGGGATCGAGGTTCCGGCGGATGTCTTCGGCGACCCCAACAACCTCCCGAGCATGCCGGCGCGCTGCGGATCGTCGATCTCGAGCGTGCGTTCCTCGCCCTGTTCGTCGACGAACGCGACCTTCGCGCCACGCATGCCACCACAAACCCAGCTCTGGGCCACCGCCGCCACCAGCTCTTGAACCACGTCGGGCTCGATCGGTTCCCCGGCGCGTCGCCGCACGAACGCGAGCCCGCGCTTGGCCCACGGCTCCGCATCGGTGGCGACCTTACGGAACGGTGACGGCGCGCTCCGGTAGCAACGATAGACCAACGCATCGAGAGCCGCGGGCCAGGCCTCGAGAATGCCCCTCCAGTGCGACTGCAGCGTCTCCTTACTCATCAAGCGAGCTGCGACGTGTTTGGAGTGCTCGATCGTCAGCGCGCCGGTCGCGAGAAACGCAAGGACGGGTCGGTGTTCCCACACCACAAACACGTCACGCTCGTGACCTCGCCAGAGCACCTCGTGCGCGAGCGCCTCGTCGCCGTCCCACATCGCGATCCATGCCTCGCGAAACCGAGCCGCGTTGTTGCCCGTCGCCTCGAGCACCTCGAGGAGACGCTTGCGCGACGCGAGCTGCGGACGTGCTGCCATGGGTGCCGACCGTGCCAGGCCACTGCCTCCCCTCGCATCGGATAGTTTCTGCCACGCGCCCCCACGTACTCGGAGACGACTTCTTCGTCGGGGCCGTTCTCTATCGCGTGAATCGTGCCAAGCGCTTCGCCATCCCGCAGCTCGACGCGCGATCGCAGATGGCACTTCGATCACCACGCTGCTTCGAACGATCCGCACTCGGTTCCGCCTCCGCAGCAACGGATGTGGCGCGTCGCGAAGCCCGAGGTACCATCGACCGATGTTTCGCGCGCATCGCATCGAACGTCGGCTGCTCGAGGCGGTGCTGCTGACGCTCGCGAGTGCGGGGTGTCAGCCCCCTCCGGCCTCGCCCGCCGAGCCAGCGCCACCCGTCCATGCCGACGGGGGACGTTCGATGATCGTGCCGATGATCGTGCCGACCGACGCAGCCGGGCCGGACGTCGCGGTGTCGGAGCTACCGGCCGTCGTGGTCGCCGACGCGGGTGCGCCGACCACGGTCGATGCCCCGGTCGCGACGGCTCCCGTGGTTGCTGTGCCGCCGCCACCACCAGGACCGGATGCAGATGCGATGTGTCAGGCGCACAAGCTATGCGGTCGCATGGCAGCCGACGACCGCACCGAGCTCGCGCGCGCGAGAGACACCGCACGTGCCGAGCTCCGCGCTTCGCTCGCTGACGTCTCGCCGGTCCCCTCGCTCGGTATCCCCGGCGGGCTCGACGCGGTCGCGCTGTTCGACGCCTACTTCGCATGAGCTTCTCGCCCTACGTTCGCCCGCGATATCCGCGTCGGCCGGTGGCCTGCTGCGGATAGGCAACGACAAACGAGGTCGACTTCCCCGACGTCTAGTTTGTAAGCTGACGCCGTGGCGGACACGGGGTCGGACGAGACCAACAAGGTCGATGCAGAGGCGCCGCGTGCGGTTCCGCACCTGATTCGAGTCTTCGCTGCGCACGCGCCCACCGAAGCGCCGCAGCGGCACGCGCTCCTAAGTCTGGACGAGGTCGAGATCGGTCGCACGCCAAGCGCGGGGTATCGACGCAGCGGTTCGCGGCTGCGCGTCGGGGTGAGCGGGACTTGGGCGTCCGAACGGCACGCGCGTCTCGTGCGCTCGCTTGGAAAGTGGCAGGTCGAGGATCTCGAGTCCAAGAACGGCACGTGGATCAACGGGACGCGGGTCACCCGTTCGCTCCTCGCGGATGGCGATGTCGTCGACGTCGGACACACGCTGTTCGTGTTCCTGCGCGCTCTGTCGTGGGCACCGGCGGACCTTGCCGATGCAGGAGCGATCACATCGCTCGAGTGTGTGCCGACGCTCTATCCCGAGCTTGCAAGAGCGTTGGGTC
>JBJXGN010000152.1:0-10198 GCA_046160585.1 Kofleriaceae bacterium | reverse complement strand
CTCTAAGTCGATGATCGCGCGCTTGGACGAGCACGGTAAAGACATGGTCCAGCGCAGCGACGTCAAGGTTATTCCTGGAAAGCACTATCACTGGCGCATCGATCGCAAGGACACGAAGGTGACCTGGTGGATCGACGACATGGCGACGCCGTTCCTCGAGCTCGACGACAAACAGCCGCTCGAGAAGGACGGCCACGAGTATTTCGCGCTCAATAATTGGGAAACGGATACGTGGGTCGACAACCTCGTGATCACGCCGCTCTAAGCTAAAATGCCCGCAAGCCCCGGCTCTGCCGGGGCGCGCAGCGTTGCGAAGCAACGCGAAGGTCAACGCTAGAGGGCCCAGCTAGGTGGAGCAGTTCGGTAAATATTCGCTGATCCGGAAGATCGGCACCGGCGGTATGGCCGAGGTGTTCCTCGCGCGAACGACCGTCGCGCAGGGTCTCAACAAGACCCTCGTCATCAAGAAGATCCATACCGCCTACGCGCGGTCCAAGCAGTTCGTCACGATGTTCGTGGACGAGGCGAAGATCGCGCTCGGCCTCAATCACCCGAACATCATCCAGGTGTTCGACTTCGGCGCGGTCGGCGACACGTACTTCCTCGCGATGGAACACGTCGAGGGCATGGACCTCTTGCGCCTGTTGCAGGAGGCGGCGAAGGCGCGCATGCGTCTGCCCTACGGCCTATCCGCGTACATCGTGCAGCAGCTCGCGAAGGGCCTGGACTACGCGCACCGCAAGACCGACGAGTTTGGTCAGCCGCTCGGCATCGTGCACCGCGATATCTCGCCGCAGAACATTCTCTGCTCGTGGGATGGCGGCGTGAAGATCGTCGACTTCGGCATTGCACGCGCGCGCGACGTCCACGAGGAGCAAGGCGTCATCAAGGGCAAGTTCGCGTACATGTCGCCCGAACAAGGGCGCGGCGAGCCGGTCGATTGCCGCAGCGACGTGTTCGCCGCGGGAATCGTGCTGTTCGAGCTCGTGTGCGCGCGCCCGCTGTTCCACGGCAAGGGCAAGGAAGCGCTCGAGATGGTGAAGTCGGGCGCGATTCCGCGTCCGCGCGACTTCGCGCCCGAGTTGCCGGAGTCGCTCGAGCGGATCATCCTCAGGGCGCTCGCGTTCCACCGGTCGGATCGGTTCCAGACCGCGCGCGACCTGCAGCACGAGCTCGGTCGGTTCTCGCTCGAATGGGGCCAGAAGTCGGGCTCGCTGATCGACAACGGTCACCTCGCGCAGACGCTCGCGCAGCTCATGCCTGCCGAGCAGCGTGTGGTCGCGCCGCGCCCTGCATTCGAGGGCGACGCGCCGCCGCTGGCGGCGTCACTCGACGACGACAGCGACGCGGGTGACGCGATTCCGAAGTCGGTCGACACGCCCGAGCCGAGCGTGATGGTGCCGAGCGTCGCGGTGATGAAGGCGCAGGCGCCGTCGTCGCAGGTCAGTGGAGTCGGATCGGGCGAGATCGTGGTGCCTCAGATCACGGGCATCCCGCTCGAGGGGCGCACCCCGACGCGCGATCGCGAGCGCAAGCACGTCTACGTGCTCCAGGGCATTCTGCGCGGGATGGCGGCGCTCGAGCGAAAGCTGGGCGCGAATGGCGCGGCGCGCCTGGTGAACGACTTCTACAAGGTCGCGCGCGACGTCGCGTTCAAACACGACGCGATCCTCGATCAACCGAGGCTTCCGTCCGACGGCAAGGACATCCCGATTCCGGAGATCACGGGTCCGTTTCACACCCCGGCCCCCGCGCCGGGATCGAGTCCGGGCGAGACGACGATCCGCGTCGTCGTCGGCCTACCCGTCGCGAGCGAGGACGACGCCGGGCGCGCGATCCGGCTCGCGCTCGCACTCGTCGACGCGCTCGATGGCATCGGCAGCGACGTCGAGCCCGAGCTGCGCCTCGCGCTCGCGGTGCAGCGCGGCGCCGCGCTCGTGAAGAAGTCGACGCGGACCAAGGGGATGCGAGAGCAGATCTTCGACATCGAAGACGCGACCGCCGCGTTCGCGCACAAGCTCGCGCGACAGGCGCGTGGCGCGGAGATCCTCGTGGGTGGTCGTGTGTTCCGCAGCGCGCGAAACGAGTGGAACTTCGAGGCGCTGCCCGCGATCGATCTGCCGAACGACGAGCCCGGCGGCACCAGCGCGTCGCAGTCGCGCCACGTCGACGAGGAGACCGATCCGGGCGTGAAGCGTGCGCGCGTCTATCGCCTGCGCGGCCCCAAGGAGCGCGCGCAGCGCATGCGCGAGCGCCGCGACGGCGGGCGCCTGCACGGCCGCGATCTCGAGCTCAAGGCGCTCCGCGACACGTGGCGCGACGTGCTCGTCACCAAGCGCAAGCGACAGATCGTGATCGTCGGCGACGCGGGCGTCGGCAAGCGGACGCTCGTGCGCCAGTTCCTCGAGGGAATCGGCAAGACGGAGGCCGTCATCATCCGCACGAGCGGGCGCGTAGGTACGGCGATGACCCCGTACGGCGTGATCGCGGATCTCACGCGCGACCTGCTGGGCCTCGCCGAGGATGCGGAGCCGCACGAAGTCGAGCGGCGTCTCTTGCGTGCGCTGCCGCTGATCTTCCCCGGGGAGGGTGCAGACACGTCGCGCGAGGCGCGCACGGCGCTGCAGATCTTCGGGATGCTGCTCGGCGCGCGCGGCCAGACGCCGGCCGCGGAGGTCGACGCCGAGACGCGCAAGCAGACGCTCCTGCACCTCTTGAACAAGATCGAGCAAAAGCTCGAGGGCGAGAAGCCGATCATCCTCGTCGGCGAGGACATCCACTGGACGGATCAGGACAGCCAGGAGCTGTTCGCCGCACTGCTTCGCGTCGAGACGCCGCGCCCGATCTTCGGCCTCATGACGTCGCGGCCCGAGCCGCGCATCATCAAGCTCGCACGCGAGCTCGGCACCGAGCTCGTCGTGCTCGAGGAGCTCCCCGATGCGGCACGCCGCGAGATGCTCGAGGAGCGCTTCGTGCCGGGGCATGACATCGACGATCTGATCGAGCAGATCGTGTCGCGCGCGGGCGGCAACGCGTTCTTCATCAACGAGCTGATCGACACGCTCGTCGAGCGCGGCATCCTCGTGGCGGACGGCGACGAGGACGAACATCCCGGCCTGCTCCGCTGGGTCAAACGCGACGCGCCGATCCACGTGCCATCCACCGTCGAGGATCTGCTCGTCACGCGCATCGACGGCCTGCCGTCGAGCGAGAAGGAGACGCTCGTGTACGCGGCGGTCCTCGGCCGCCACATCTCGCCGGCTCAGCTGCAGACGCTGCTCGGCCGCCCGGTGCGCCTCGAGCTCGACGAGCTCGTGCGTCGCGGCTTCCTCTCGCCCGTCGAAGGGCCCGAGGGCGGCGTGCGGTTCAAGAACGACATGACCATGACGGTCGCGTACGCGATGATCCCGCCCGAGCAGCGCGTGCAGATGCACCGTGCGGTCGCGGCGCGCATTGCCGGCGGCACGAGCTATCGCCAGGGCCAGGACGACGCACTGATCGCGCGCCACCTCGAGCTCGCAGGCGACGACATCGCGGCCGCAGAGCGCTACCTGCGTGCGGCCACGCACGCCGTCGACCTCGGTGGCAACGCGGACGCGTTCCGCCAGTTGACGCGCGCTCTGAAGCTCCTGCCGTCGGCGGATCACGATCGCCGCTTCACGGCGCACCGTCTGCGCGAGGAGATCCTGCGGCGGCTCGCAAAGCGCCCGCAGCAGCTGCGCGAGCTGCACGCGCTCCGCAAGGAAGCGGAGCTCACCTCCGATCCAGCGCAGCTCGCGATCGCGCACTGCGCCCTCGCGCAGTTCTATATCGACGTCGGCAAGGCGCCCGCCGCGCTACGTGCCGCCACGCCCGCACACAAGTTCGCGAAGGATGCCGGCGACGCGCTGCTCGAGGCCGAGGCGCTTCGCCTGCGCTCCGCGATCGCGCGGCTCGTCGGCAACGCCGAAGAATCGCTCAAGATCGCCGACGAGGCACTCGCGCTGATCGATCAGGCTGCCGTCGCGGCCGGCACGAACGCTGCTCCGCCGCAGCCCGTGCTGATCGCGCGCGCGACGATCCTGAACCAGCGCGGCACCACACTGTGGAACATCGGCCGCCTCGAGGCGGCGATCGAGTCGTACGCCGAAGCGCTCGTCATCTACCGCGCGATCGGCATGTCGCGTCACGAAGCGCGCGCGCTCAACAACATGGGCATCGTGTTCGCCGCTCTCGGCGAATACGAGGAAGCGCTCGCGCACTACAAGTCCGCCCTCAAGATCGATCAGGCGCTCGGGGATCGCAGCTCGATCGCGCTCAAGCTCGGCAACATCGGCCAGTGCTACTCGGACCTCGGCGATCTCGACAAGGCGGAGAGCTACCTCGGCAAGGCGCTCAAGGTCGCGGAGCAGACCGGCGACCTGTCCGCCGCCGCCGACGCAGCCGTCTCGTGGGGCCAGGCGAAGATGCAGCGCGGTGACAACAAGGCCGCGCTCGGACTGTTCGAGCGTGGCTTGACGCTCGCGACGGAGAACCGCGAGCGCTACCAGGAGGTGCGCGCGCTGCAGTACATCGCGCTCGCGCACCTCGTCGCGGGCGATCCGCCCGAAGCGGCGCTCGAGATGGCGAAGTCGGCGACGGAGTGGGCGCGCAAGATGCCCATGCTCGTAGGCATCATCTACGGGCTCACGTTCCAGGGCCTCGCGCTGTCGCGACTCGGTCGTCACGACGAAGCGATCGCGTGCGTCGACGAAGCCGTGCAGCAGCTCGAGGGGGCGCGCCCCGAGGGCGCGGAGCACGTGCATCGCTGGCGCGCGCAGGTCCTCACCGCCGCGGGTCGCACCGCCGAAGCGGCCGCCGCGATCGCGCGCGCCGATGTCGAGGTGCAGACGAAGGCCAAGAAGTTGCGGGACCCCGAGCTGCGGAAGCACTTCCTGGCGTCGCGCCAGCGCGCGGTCTAGTCGCTTCGCGCAGTGCGGTACAGCGGTCGCGGACTTCGCCGGTCCGTGTTCCGACCGCGCCGACCCGCCTTTCGAGCGCGCGGTCACATGCATTCATCCGTCGAGGCGCCGCCACTCGTCGTCGGCTCCATGTGCCGCGCTGACGCGCGGCGAGTCTCGTCGCTGTACTTGCGCGACTTGAATTTGGGCACCCTACCAGGTCGATTCGGCACCGAGTGGGAGTCCGGGTGGCGTGCGAATCTGACCAGATTCGCTCGGCGTAGTGGAGCGACGGTCTGTCGCACCCGGCGAAGCGTGCATTTCGCCGCCTGATCTGACACGGTCCGCGCGTGGCTAAAGGCGTCTCCGGCAAGAAGCTCCTCCTGGGGCTGCTCACGGTGCTGTTGCTCGCGGTGATCCCCGGCATCCTGGTGCCCACGCTCGTGTGCCGCAACACCGACGTGACGCTGCCGGATCTCGGCAAGGTCCCGGCGTTTGCCCTCGTCGACGAGCTCGGCCAACCGTTCACCGAGGAAGCACTGCGCGGCCACCCGACGATCTTCGACTTCGTGTTCACGCGGTGCGAGACGATCTGCCCGGTCGTCACGATGAAGATGCAACGACTCCAGGACAAGCTCCTCGACCGGAAGGCACACGACGTCAAGATCGTCTCGATCTCCGTCGACCCCGAGCACGACACGCCGGAGAAGCTCGCCGAGTATGCCAAGAAGTTTCACACGCGCCCCGACAAGTGGCGGTTCGTGACTGGCCCGACCGACAAGGTGCGCGAGCTTGTCGAGGGGACGTTCATGAACTCGATGATGGTCGAGGGGGTCACCAAGTCGGGCGCCCCGCAGGTCTCGCACAACGGGCACTTCATCCTCGTCGACGGTGACCTCACGATCCGCGGTATCTACGACTCGAACGACGTCAAGAAGCTCGACGAGCTCCAGCACCACGCACGATATCTCGCGCGCACGGGCGCCGGTCGAAGCTACAAGTTCGGCGGCGGCTGATATGCTTCGCGAGGCGTGGGTCTCGCGCTCGATATTGGCTTGGTCGCCCTCGGAATCGCGGTCCTGTACTGGGGCGCCGAGTGGCTCATTCGCGGGTCCGCGTCCGTCGCGCGGGCGTTCGGCGTCAAGCCGATCGTCATCGGCCTGACGGTTGTCGCGTACGGGGCGAGCGCGCCCGAGCTCGCGATCGCGACGAAGACAGCGCTCACGCATCACCAGCCCATCGCGCTCGGCACGGTCATCGGATCGTGCGCCGCGAACATCTCGCTGATCCTCGGGCTGTGCGCGCTGATCCGCCCGCCGACGATCGACAACCGCGTCATTCGCCGCGAGATCCCGATCCTGCTCGGCTCCGTGATCGCGGTGCCTATCCTGCTCCGCAACGGCATCCTGTCGCGCCTCGAGGGCGGGATCCTGATCGGCTGCGCGATCGTGTTCACGATCGCGACGCTGACCGTGTCGGCGAGGCTCGAGTCCGACGCCGAGATCGAAGCGGAGCTCGGCGACGGGAACAAGCAGGCCGAGGAGTCCGGCGCCGATCTCGGCGGCAGGGCGCGCCCGCGCGCGGGTCGCGGCGCCGCGGTGCTGATGACCGCGATCGGCGTGATCCTGCTCGTCGCGGGATCGGAAGCGTTCGTGCGCGGCGGGCGCGGCATCGCGGGTCACGTCGGCATGAGCGAGCGCATGCTCGGCCTGACGATCATCTCGCTCGGTTGCGCGCTCCCCGAGTTGATCGCGTCGCTGGTCGCCGCAAAACGCAACCAGGCATCGCTGGCGATCGGCTCGGTCATCGGATCGAACCTCCTGAATGTATTCCTCGTGCTCGGTATCACTGCATATCTCAGCCCGATCGACTTCGGAGAGCGCATGCACATGGTCGAGCTGGTCGGTCTGGTGGCGATCACGCTGCTCGGAGTCATCGTGCTGCGCTCGGATCGCAGGATCTCGCGCTCCGAAGGCGCGGTCCTGGTGGCTGCATATATCGGTTTTGTCGTCTGCTCGGCGCTGTTCTGACTCGGGCAAGAGACAAGCGAGACGCCCGATTTGCAGCCCGTGCGCATCGGTTGTCTCAGGTTGCAACAGCGCAAGATAGCAGGGGGTATCTGGTGGGGACGTGATCGATCTCGCTACAACTCGGCGCCATGAAGCGCTCGTTTGCTCTCGTCGCGCTGCTGTGTGGGACCTCGGCCATCGCGGTCGCTGATTCGCAGGCGAGCGTCGCCGACGTCCCCGAGAACCCGTTGCGCACCCCGTGGTCACGACCGCAGGCGACCTATCGCTTCATCGACCCCGGCCTCGTGATGGATATCGGCGAGAACAACGTCGAGCACGCGGTCAACAACGTCATCTACCTGAACAACTGCAAGCCGAACGGCTGCCAGGTCTCGCCCGGCCAGGAGAACTCCGCGCAGAACCGCTCGACCATCCCGAACCAGCCGTCGACGGTGCAGGCGTTCGCGTATTCGGACTCGGTGTGGAATCAGGTCGTCCAGTGCGTCCGCGATACGTACGCACCGTTCAACGTGACGATCGTGACCGAGCGTCCGACCGCGCCCGGCTACCACATGGCGATCGTCGCTGGCCGCCCCCAGGACGTGCAGATGCAGCAAGGCGTCGGCGGCGTGTCGCCGTTCACGTGCGGCTTCATCAACGGCGGCATCTCGTTCTCGTTCGCGAACATCTACGGTGGCGACGTCAACGACACGTGCTGGACCGTCGCCCAGGAGACGGCGCACTCGTGGGGCCTCGACCACAAGTACGACAACAAAGACCCGATGACGTATCTGCAGTCGGGTCCCTCGCGGAAGTCGTTCCAGAACCAGGCCGGTCCGTGCGGCGAGTACCAGTCGCGCGCGTGTTCGTGCGGCGGTTCGACGATGAACAGCTACCAGGCGATCCTGTCGACGTTTGGCCCGTCGGGTCCGCCGACGCCGCCGACCGTCACGATCACTGCGCCCGCGAACGGCGCCACGGTGGACGCGGGCTTCCCGGTGCGTGCGGACATCATGGATGGCCAGGGCGTCTCGAAGGCCGAGCTCTACGTCGACAACGCGTTGGTCGCGACGATCACCACGGCGCCGTGGGTGTTCAACGCGCCGGCGTCGCTCGCGCAGGGCAACCACGTCGTGAAGGTCGTCGGCTACGACATCGGCGGCGCGGCTGGCGAAGCGACCGTGACCGTCGCGATCGGCCGCCCGTGTAGCAGCGACGTGCCGTGCTCCGACGCGACGAACGTGTGCGTCGACGGTCGCTGTGTCGCCGGCTCGGGCGTCGACGGCGGCCTCGGCACCGCATGCACTGACAACGCGCAGTGCCGCTCCGGTCAGTGCGCGAGCGACGCCGAAGGCAATCGCTACTGCGTCGAGTCGTGCAACCCGGCCGCGGAAGGCTGCCCCGGTGACTTCGGCTGCATCGAGGCGGGCACCGGCGGCGTGTGCTGGCCGGGCGCTGGCGACGGGGGCGGTTGCTCGTCCACGGATGCTAACGGCGGTGTGATCTTCCTCGGATTGGGCCTCGGCGCGCTATTGATCACGCGCCGCCGCCGTCGCTAGCAGCGCGAGATTTCAGCGGGTTGGGTCGACCTGCGACCGGGATCGTCGCCGCATGACGATCGCGTACGCCAGACCTCACTCCATACAACCGGGAGACAGCCTTTTCGGCTAGTCCTGGCGCGGCCTTACTTCGTATAAGGGTGATCCATGAATCGCCTCGTTGTTGGTGCATTCTGCCTCGGACTTTTCGGGGCTGCGGCAGCCGCGGAGAACCGAACGACGTTTCCCCAGCAGGGAGACTCGGTGAATGAAGACACCTCCCCGATCGTGACGAACGCCTATGGCCGGCCACGGCTCGAGCGCGTGTGGGTCGACGTCGATCCGGGGCAGTTTGCGGGCGGCCCGCTCGCCGCGGTCAACTCGAACAAGATCTACGTCAACAACTGCAAGCCCAACGGCTGCATCATCCGCCCCGGTGGCGCGAGCTCGCTCGATGGCTCGGGGTTCCAGGGGCAGTGGGGCATCAGCGGCACACGCACGCTCGCCGCGTTCAACCAGAGCGACGACGTCTGGAACAGGACCATGACGTGTCTGCGCGACGTGTTCAGCCGGTTCGGCGTCGAGATCACGACGAGCAATCCGAGCCCTGCACCGCACTTCGAGGTGATGGTCGCCGGCTCGCCGACACAGCTCGGTCTGTCGAGCGGCATCGGCGGCATCGCGCCGTTCTCCTGCCAGGAGTACATCCCGAACGCGTTGGTGTTCGCGTTCGCGAACATCAGCATCTACCAGAATGACCCCGAAGAGATCTGCGCGACCGCAGCCCAGGAGATCGCGCACGCGTTCTCGCTCGACCACGTGATCGACCCGAGCGACCCGCTGACCTACTTCGGCTACAACGGTCGCCGGCAGTTCAAGGACGCGCAGATCCAGTGCGGCAGTGACTGCGTCGGTGGGCAGTCGCCCTTCGGCCAGCAGTGCACCGGTGGCAACCAGCAGATCCATCCGTGTCAGTGCACGGGCTCGACACAGAACTCGGCCGCGACGATCCGCGCGCTGTTCGGCTCGGGCACGCCCACGCCGCCGACGATCACGATCACGAGCCCCAAGCTTGGCGACTCGGTGGCCCCTGGCTTTCCGATCCGGGTCGAGGCGAGCGATGACAACGGCATCGGCAACGTGACCGGCTACATCGACAACATGGCGAACCTCGCCCCGATGGCGATCACGACCGCGCCGTACGCGTTCAACGCACCCGCGTCGCTGACCGACGGCACGCACACCATTCGCATGGTCGCGACCGACATCTACGGCACACAGGCGGAGGCGACGGTGCAGGTCGTCATCGGCGAGCCGTGCAGCAAGCCCGCCGACTGCCCGAACGACACGGACACCTGCATCGGTGGTCGCTGCGTGACCGGCCCCGGCGCCCCCGGGGGACTCGGCGCGATGTGCCAGTCGGGGCCCGAGTGCGACAGCGGTCAATGTGCACAGGACTCCTCGGGCGCGAAGTACTGCGTCGAGCCCTGCGAGCTCGAACAGGGTCAGTGCCCGGACGGCTTTGGCTGTCTTCCCGCCGGTGAGAACGGCGTGTGCTGGCCGGGCTACGACGACGGCACCGGTGGCATCTGTTCGGTGGGCGGTCCCGGCGGGCAGGTCACGCTCGGTCTATTGTTCGCGGCGCTCTTGTACACGCGCCGTCGCCGTCGTACGCAGTCGCAGTCATGACACACCCGTGTCGCGGACCTAGCCTCGGCGCCATCGCGGGACT
>JBJXGN010000151.1:0-14621 GCA_046160585.1 Kofleriaceae bacterium | reverse complement strand
ACGTTTCTCGCGAGCATCGATGGGGCCGCGCCGGTCGTCCGCGAGGGCGTCAACACGGACACCGGCGGGCTGAACTACTTCTCGATCGGCGCGGACTTCACTGGTCAACTTCAGACGGCCCCGATCCACTTCTTCCTCGATGATGTAGTCGTCGCGACGGCACCGATCGGCTGCGACTGAAGGCGTGCCGCGGCCGACAGGAGGGCCGCCTGTTTCGCGCGCCACTGTGGCTGGTTTGCAACGCTGCGAGACGAGCCGCACACATGTGCCTGTCCGCGTTGAAGCGACGGCGTGGTTCGTCGTCTGATGTCCCCATGCCCATCTCGCGCGTACGCTGGAGTGCACTTGCCGTGGGACTCTTCGCCGCGCAGCCCGCACGTGCCGACAACAAACCGGATACCGCGTACGCGTACGGCGTCGCCGTCGGCGAGCTCTCGATGTTCGGGGTGTTCGCTGCCAACTTCTCGGGGCTGTGGTCCGACGACGGACCCGCGTTTGCACTCAACTTCTCGCCGGCCGTGCTCGCACCTGCGGCCGGGATCGCTGCCCACTTCGGCGAGCTCGACGCGCGGCCGGCGCTGGCCGTTCACGGTGGCACCTGGTTCGGCGTGACGGGCTTCATGATCGGCGCGCTTATCGACGGGCGCGAGACGCGGTGGCAGATGAAGCCAGGTGCGTTTGCGTGGTCTCTGGGCGCGGTCGGTGCAGTCGCCGGCGGATTTCTCGGTGCGACCGCCGTCGAGACGCGCGACGCGGGCTCGGTGTGGTTGGTCGCGCCACCGCTCGGGTTCGTGGCTGGAGGGTTGGTGCTCGGGGGAATCCTCGTGATCGCCGGCGGGGTCAGCGGCAACAACTCGATCGGTCAGTTCGCCACGGGCGCGATCATCGGCACGGCTCTTGGCCTCGGCGCGGCAACGTATTTCGCGTATTACGACCAACCGGATCCACTGCCGCGACTGCAGGCGTCGCTGGGCAGCCCGACGCTGTCCGACGGCAACGCGACGATCTTCTCGATCGGCGGTCCGTGGTGACCTCGGAGGTTACAGCGCCGCGGCGCCGGCGCGCTCGACCTGGAGCTCGTCGTCGGCGGCGTTGGTCCGTACGATGGGGAACAGCTCGGCGACGATGTCGCCCTGGTTGACCGCGATCGTGCGGCCCGGCTGCCACAAGTGGAACACCGATGGGACGGCGTGAAACGTGTCGGTGCGCACGACTCCGCGCATGACATCGAAGCCGACTCCGCGGGCCCCCGAGATCAGCGTCGACGTGCCCGGCGGTGTGGCGATCAGCGCGGGTGGTTTGGTGAAGAAGTGCGGTTCGCCGGGTGGGTGCGGCGTGAAGTACTTGGCGAGGTAGAGGAGCGAACCCTCGTGGGTGACCAGCGGCCCCCAGCGCTCTCGGATCTCGGCGGCGAAGCGCTCGAGCTGGACGCGATCGGGTTCGACCGTGACGTGCAAGCCGTCGAACGTGGCTTCGAACGCGACGGCGTTCCTGACGACGAGGCGATCGGGTGCAGCGGCGAGCTCGCGACCGGTGACCACGCCGATGCGGCGGTGGGCGCGCGGAGGAGTGCCAGGCTCGACGAGCCGAGGGCCTCCCTCGACGATGGTGACCGCGATCGTGGTCGCGTCCGAGGTAACGAGGCGCGTGGTCTTGAGCTCGTCGCGATACTTGCGGGCCGTCTGACCGTCGCGCTTGGTGGCGAAGTACTCGGCGTCGTAGAACCCCGTGTGGGCGCGCACGATGTCCGGTGCGTCCGAAAGCGTCGCGCGAGAGACCGTGATCGCCTCGGGGAGAATACCGAGCGTCGCGATTTCTCCCTCGAGGATCAGGTGATCGACGTCTGCCCGCGGAACGATGTCGAGCACGAGCGGGACGAACCCCGAGGTGTCATCGAGTATCGCCTCGCCGATCTCGTAGGCGAACGAGCGTCGATTCGCGGTCGCGGACTGGCGCAGGCGATGGCCCGGGTGGGGCCGGACGAACAGGCCGGTGAACAGCGAGATCGATCGGCCGGCGACGAGGACGCCGTTGTCGAGGCGGGGTCTCCAGGCCGGGGCGAGCGTGGCACCCAGCATCGGCAGACCTCCGCGGAGAAGGGCGTTGCACTGCTCGCCGCCGTCGAAGCTGGCAACGCTCCACCGTCCCAAGCGGCGGTGCAGCGTGATTCGCTTGTGCAGCGTTATCTGCTTGCCCCATGCGTTCCCTTCGAGCAGCGGTACGCACGCCTGGGCGACGCGAAGAGGAACGGAGCCGCCGAGCGTCTGCGAGCGTTGCGCGAGCGTCGTGAGCCCCGCGAGGACGTCGACAACGTCGAAGCTCACCCGCAGCCGCCTCCGCCACCGCAACCGCCACCACCACCGCACCCACTCCCCGAGCTACAGCTCGAGGTGCTGCAGCTGGACGAGCTACACGAGCTGGTGCTGGCCGTCTGGACGGGAGGAGGCGCGCGGAATGCGTCGGTCATCATCATGTACGTGGGAAGGATCATCGCGCCGCCGACCGCGACGGCCAGCGCGACTTCGCCACCATGCGTGCGGCGACCGGAGCTGACGTCCGTGCGCAACGAGATCGTCGCGTCGTCGAGCCAGCTGATGTAGCGACGGACTCGGCTGTTCTTGCGGTGCTGCGTGACCATCAGGTAGATGGTCCACGCACCGACCACGAGCATCATGAAGATCAAGAAGCCCGGGGTGGGCGCTTCGGGCGACAGCGCGTCGCGTGTCTGCATGCGGAAGAACGCGACCACGTAGCACAGCACGCCCCCGAGTCCGGTGAGCGCGACGAGACCGCTGATCAATCCGCGCGACCGCTTCATGCCGACGAGCGCCATCTCGTTTTGGAACTGTTCCTCGTTCGCGCGTGCAGCGGAGCTCGCAGCGTCACGAACGGCCTTGGCCGTATGCGGGGTGTTCGGCAGAAGCGCGATGAACGTCGCCATCACGGGATCCGTGGGCTTCGTTCCCGTGCGCGAGAACTGCCCGGTCGCCGCGTCGAACGCGAGGTGCTGCTCGGCGAGGGCGTTACCGACGAGCACTTCGGCGACGGCAGCCTGACCGCCGCGCATGTAGGCCACGGTCCAGATATCCGCGTCGCGAGGAATCGCGCCGAGTGCGAACCGCGTGTGGGGTTGCCCCGGAGCGCGGTACGGGCCGCCGATCGGTGACGGCGCGTCGGCGGTCGCGAGGGGACCGTCGAGGGCGCGACCGATCGCGCGTGCGGCGAGCCACACGACGAGCGTGATCACGCCGGAGATGACGAGGTACAAAAACGCCCAGTACTCGCCGGGAGGAAGATTGAACGGCCAGTAGTCATGCGGAATATGCTGCACGAGTTACTCCTTTCGTTCGCGACTGTCTACGTCGGCGAGCGCTGCATCGAGCAGCTTCGCCAGGCACTGAAACGCGAGCGCGGGATCGATGTGTGCGCGCTCGAGTGGCGCGATGTCGATTGCGTAGGCCGTGCCCGCATCACGCAGGACGGCGGTGAGGTTGTCGGCCGGCGGTGTACCGCGCAGCACGAGAAGCTCGTACAGCGGGACCCGTGCCTGCTTGATCTTGCGCTCGAGTGCGCCGCCGAAGTTCTTGTGCCCCGCGGTGTCGGCCACCACGCGCCGCATGCGGATCCGGATCTCGCGGAGCTCCTGCTCGATGCGGACGCGCTTGTGATGATCGTGAATGGTGAGCTGCGCGAACGGCGATTGGCCGACCAGCGTCACCGACGCGCGGGCGACATCGCCGTAGAACAATGGAAAGCAGTCGGCCGAGCGCGGGATCTCGGAGGCCACCAGGATCATCGCCTCGATGCGCGCCGAGAACCGCGCGAGCTCGAGCACCGGGCCTAGCTTCTCGAGCAGCGACTCCTCGTCGCTGTTCAGCACGATGATGACGTCGACGTCAGAGACGCCTTCGCGCCACCCGCCGCGAACAGCGCTGCCGTGCACGACGAGTGCGACGAGGTTGGAGCCACAGATCTCGACGAGCGCGCCCTGGAGATCGTCGAGGCGACGCGTGACGTCGGAGGAGAGTGCAGAGAGCTTCGGCTGGGTCACGTGTGCTTCCTTGTTTCGTGGAGATGCACCCGCGCGCGGGCGCCAATGCCCTTGATGGCGCGGATGCGGCGGCCATCGCGGGTGCGCGCGCTACCGATGAACGGTGCGACACGCGGAGAGAGCTGGCCGTCGTTTTGCGGGCCGGTGAACCGCGCGCGCAAGACGAGGAGGTCGATCGCCGCGGCATCCGCGAGATCCGGTTGGGTGAGGGCTCCTTGCGCGACTCGCCACGCGTCCGCGAGGCCTGCCCCGCGTGTGGGGCGCGGGGTGCTGGCGAGCACCGCGGCCGCAACGTCGCGGGTGCGGGAGGTCGACTGTCGGATCAGAGTTGCGAGCAAAGGCAGCGCGTCGTCGACGCGCTTGCGCTGCAGAATGCCGCGCGAGCGATTCATCGCGTCCGCGCCGATTCGCTCCGCGAGCGCCGTACGAGACTCGCCGCGAACCAACTGCCCGGCGAGCTCGCGTTGCTGCTCGGCGAGCGTCGCCGACGCTGTGGCGTCGATCGTGACTGCACGCGCGGTCGACAGTGCTTCTGCGTGCGGCCTCGTCGCGATGGTCCGTAGAGCGGCAAGCTCTCGCTCGAGCTCCACGAAGCAAAAGCTCGCGTCGCGCTCGATCAAAACCGGGACATCAGGCGCGACCTCGGCCACCAACGCGAACACCTCGCTGGGGATCGGATGTGCGTGCGTGTCGAAGTAGAAGCCGTGCTCGCGAACACCGCCGGCGACGTGCACCATGCCCACATCGCCGAGCGGATAGCGGCGTGCGACCTCGAGCGGATCGAGGCCCTCGTTGACCGCGTTCGCGTACAGGTTGCCCAGGTCGAGCAGCAGCTTGCACCCCGTCGCCGCGACGATCTCTTGATAGAACGTGGGCTCGTCCATTTCGTCGTCGGGCCACAAAAACGACCACGCGACGTTCTCGAGATACAGCGGGATCTCCGGGAACACGCGCCGCACGCGATCGACGTTGGCCGCGACCACCGCGATGGCCGCGCGTGTCCGAGGGAGCTGCGTGAGGTGCCCGATCTCGACGTCTCCACCGCGCGAGAACGCCACGTGCTCGGAGATGAACGGCGCGCGTAGGTCCTTGGCGAGCGCGCCGAGGCGCCGCGCGCGTTCGATGTCCACGCCATCAGCGCTGCCGAGGGACAGCTTCACGCCGTGCGGGATCACCGCCCAGACTTCGGTGAGCGCGCAGGCTTCGCGCCGCGTCGTGCGCTGCGTGAAGCACGTTTCGGCCACGACCTCGACGAGATCCACTACGCCAGGTCGGGCCATCAGCTCGACAGCGATCTCGGGACGAAACCCGAGTCCGACGCGCCTGGTCGTCGTCACCACGTGCCGGCCACCATATCCCGCGGTCCTCACTCGGATGTGTTGGTGGGCACCGGATGTGACAGGGTTGAAACAGGTCGGACACGGCTCGGAAAAGCCGTCTTCCTCCACAGAACCACAGCAGGCGCGTCGCTAGTGGCTGCGGATCGGGATCCCGTTGAGCAGCAGCGCCGCGGACAGGACCACGGCGATCACGATCGGCACCGTGTCGTCCTCGTCGGTCGTCGCGAGCGGGACGGCCCACAACAGGTACCACGGCGCGATCAGCGGCGAGCACGCGACGATCGCGACCATGACGAGTCCGCTGCGGGTGCGTCCGCGAAGAGCATCGAGAAGCACGACGAGGCCCGCAATCCCGAGCAATACGTACGGCAAGAAGCGCGCGACCAGCGTTGGTGCACCCAGAAGCTCGAGCCGCACGGTGAGCGAGTAGCCCGACGGGTTCTGCGCGTTGCGCATCAGCGGCGCGAACGCGTCGAGCCACGCGTCGCCATAGCGCGCGAACGCGATCGCGATGGTGATGCTCGCGACGATCGCGAAGCCAACACACGCGCGGATGATCACGCGCAGCTCCTCGCGGTTGGTGCGGAGCCGCGCGAGTGCGGCGAGAGCGATCGAGGGCACGAGCAGGAGCGGCACCCACTTTACGAGCGCTGCGATCGCCCAGGTTGCGCCGGCGACGATCGGGCGACCCGCGCGCGCGGCGACGATCGCGCCGATCGCGAGCGCGGCGATCCACGCATCGTTGTGGCCTGCGCCGCCCGCCTGGACCGCGAGCAGCGGGCTCCAGCCGACCACGACGGTGGCGAGCGCCGGGCGGCGTGCGATGCGCCCGACGCCGAGCATCGCCGCGATCATCGCGAGCGCTGCGAGTGACTTGAACAGCCACGCGGCCGCGTCGGATGACTCGCCGGCCACGAGTGCGATCGGTGCCGTCGCCATCGTGAACGCGGGGCCGTACACGCTCGGCGTATGGACCCAGCGGCGGCCGACGTGCGGGTACGCGGGATCGTCGGGGAATGCGGCGGGCGTCTGCACGTACGGGTTGGCATCGTGGACGACGTCGATGCGACCGTAGTCCCAGTACGTCCACGCGTCGGTCGAGAGAATCAGCGGGCCGGCGAGCGGCAGGAGCTGGATGACGACGCCGAAGGCGATCGCGACGCGCAGCGAGAGCCGCTGTCGCGCCGCGAGGAGCGCGGCACCCGCGTACGCGGCGAACGCGCCGACGAGGCACCAGCGAAACACCCACGACCAGTACGGATCACCGACGGGGTGACCGCCGTGACGCGGCACGAGGAGCGAGTCCTCGGCCCACGAGGCCGCGACGGCGGTGACGAGCGCGCCGATGATCGCTACGCCGAGGACGAGGCCGGCGATCCACGTCGCGCGGTGCACACGCGGAGCGTCGGTCGTCGTCACGCGGCCATCGTCGCACGACTCGGACCGGCCACAGAACCGCGGGTTGATCGAATCCTGCGATAGACTCGTCGCGTGCGATGGACGTCACTCGTGATGGCAAGCGTCATGGCATCCGCGATCGCGACCGCGCCTGCATGCACGGTGATCGCGATGGGCGGCGGTGCCGGCATCACCGGGATTCACAACGCGGCCGTTGACGAGCCGACGACTGGACTACACGGCGCCGATGATCGCCGGGGCCGTGATCGGCTTCGCGGTGGACGTCGCGCTGTTCGTGTTTCTGAAGCGGCAGAGGTCCAAGCCGATGACGTGATCACATCCTGCGCCGCGCGACGATCCGGTTAGCGACGTGTACCGGTGCCCGCAACTGGTGAGTATGCTGCCCGCATGGGCGGACGAGTGAAAATGGCACCGACACCCCCGAACGCACGACTCGCGGGCATCGCGCACCGCGCGAAGCCGAGCTCGGCGCGGCACGCATATCTGCTCGTGCTCTCGCCAAACGAGCGGGGCGATCGCCGCTTCGTGCCGCTCCGCGACGCCACGGTGCTCGCGTGGTTCCGGCGGGTGTGGGCTCTCACCGACAAGCAGCGAACCCTCGAGCTCGGTGGCGACGTCTATGGCCTCGAGAGCGTCTTCGACGACGGCCCAACCCGCGCCCCAGACGCGGACGACGAGCTCGTCGCGCTGATCGATCGCACGCTGTACTCCGAAGGCGGCCACGAGGTGCGCGCGCACTTCATCGCGGTACAGACCGATGACGACGAGGTCCCGATTCACTACTGGATGTTCGACGACAACTTCCTGGATCAACCCGGCGCGTGGGGCGAGCTTCCGAATTTTCGAAGCGGCACCGCGCACCTCGTGCTCGACCCCAACGGCGACGACGAGGATGACAGGGACGACGACGACGACGACGACGACGACGACGACGACGATGGCGACGGCGACGGCAAGAAACACGCGCCCGACGCGTTCGAGCGCTTCTATCGCCAGCGTCATCCGGAGAAATAGATCAGGGCGCGTTCTACGTCGCGTTCATTTCTCATTGCGCGGACGACCGGTCTTCTCGCGCTGCTCGGCGGCTGCCTTCGACGGATCGAATCGGTCGGGCTCGTTCACGCCCTCGACGTGCGGTCGTAGCTGAAGCCGGAAGTCACCCATGGTCACGTTCGGCTCGAAGCCATCCTCGAGCTCGGGCATCCGCAGGCGCGGCGCCGGCGGCACGGGACCGTCGATCATCCACTCCTGCGCTCGCAAACACGCCATCGGATCGGGCGGCCCGAGAATGTCCGTGTATTGGGATGGCGACAGCATCTGGATCGGCGCCGACGGCGCCGGGGCCGACGGCGCCGCGATCTGCGGCGGTCGAAGCTGGAGCTCCGATCGAGGGACGAGGTGCTGCGACATGGCCCGAACCTAGCCCAGGTCCCGGCCGGAGGTCAGCGACCTTCTTGCAAGGCAGCTTCGTCATACCGCTGGTACGTGACAGCCTGTGTCGGCTACCTCGCGTCTTGGGGGCGCAGGCGGAGATCGATCGGACCGCGGCGCCCGGGCGCGGGCGCAGGCGGCGCCTTCTTGCACGGCGCGAGGAGTGACATCGGTCCGGCGACACTCTTCACGCGCTTCTTGATCAGCGCCACCTTCTTGGCCACGACGGGATCCTCGGCGGCCAGTGCACACGCCTCGGTCGGGCGCCCGAACACCACCTCGAACGTCGAGGCACGATCCTCGGCCTCGTTCTGGGTCGCGTAGTCGCCGACGAAGCCCGGTGGACGCACGTTCGACAGCTCGCGATCGCGATAGTGCTTTTCTGGATCGTGGTACGCGAAGCCCGGAGGATTCAGCGCCTCCCACTCGCTGTCGTAATTGAAGTAGGCGCCGCGGTAGTCGAACATGTGAAACAGCTCGTGATGGATCACGCGATCGATGGTGAAGCCTTGCGCGGCCGAGGCGAGTCCACCGACGTCGACCAGGATGCGCTGCTGGTCGAGCAGCGCCATGCCGGCGGGCGCCATCTCGCGATCGGCAACCTCGATCGACACGCACAGCGCAACGTGGAAGACGTGCATGGCCTCGAGGAGCTTCGGCGGGTACATCGCGAAGGCGATCGCGGCCGAGTCGATCAGCGCTGGCTCGATGCCGACCGTGTTGTCGCGACGCGCGACCTTGCACCGAATGCAACGCTCCCCGAGGTGCGTCGTGTTGCAGCTCTCGACGAGCGGCGTGTCGTCGAGCGCGATCCCGGAGCGTGACAGCGTGGCGCGCAACCCGACGAGCCGCACGTCGAGCTCGTCATTGGACATGCCTTGCACCGTCGGGGTTGCCGGCTCGCCCGCAGAAATCGGAGAGCCACAACCTATTCCGACGATCGCGATTGCCCCGACGAAACGCACGGAAGGTTCGGCAGCATCACCCATGCCACCACGATGCGTTGGGAGGTTCGCGAGGTTATCCACGCCGGTGACGCAACCCCGACACGCCCGCGTGCCGTTGCGTTCTCACATGTGACCGAAGACTCACGCGCGATCGCGGGCATCGACGGAACGATCCACGACGACTTCTCTTCGCTGCTCTCGCTCGAGCTCGTGTGCTTCGACGCGGCCTCGACGAGTTCGCGGACCGCAAGAGCCCATCCCTGACTACATCGACATCGCCCGAGGTACCGCCCTAGGATGATCGGATGGGGAAACAGCTCGTGCTGATGGCACTGGTCTGCGCCTGCGGCCCCTCCGCGTTCGGCATGGACGTCGCCGCGCCGATGAACGAGACCGGACCGTTCCGCATCGGCAACTACGTGTGGAACGACACGCAGAATCTTGGATTCCTCGACGGCCGTGTCGACGAGGTCAAAGTCTGGAGGGTCGCGCGCACGCAGGCGCAGATCTGCTCCGACGCGAGCGGCGGCGGCTGCACGATCGTGCTGACGCCGTAGATCAGTTCGTCGCGGGAACGGCGGCGAGCGGCGACTCGGCGACCTTGCCCCAGCGCAGCGGACCGGCGCGGCGCTCGACCTCGTTCTTCAGCTCCGGGAACAGCCCGAACGCGAAGGCGGTTTCGGCGACCAGGAACAGCGGGCCGTCGAGCAAGCCACGCAGGTCGTCCATGAACGCGGGCTTTCGGCCCTCGAACACGTGGCCGACGAACTGGAGCGCCCACCCGCCGACGAACAAACTCGCCGACGCACCGGCCCACAACGGGAACGGCAGCGCGGCGATCGCCGTGCCGGCCGCACACGTCGCGCCGAGCACGCCTCCCATCACGTTGCCCCACTTCGGATCGAGCGCGCGGTAGTAGCGCGTCGCGAGCCCGGTCGCGGCAACCGCGGCGTTGATCGGGCCGATGCCGACCTTCGCGAGCGCGGCCTGCGTTCCGACGAGGATCATCGGGATGCCGACGAAGTGTGTGGCGAGGTTGCGCTTGTCGCGGTGGTACTCCGCGTAGGACGCGAGACGATCGAGCAGCGATGCCATGGGACTGAAATTACGCGGCCCGGGCGCCCGAGAGAAGCGATACTTCCGGCTCAGATCGGGAGACCGCAGGCGCACACCTGCCAGAGGGTCTGGCTGGGGTGGCTGCAACTGGAGGGGCCGCGATCAGCCGACGACGCGATTACGCCCGGAGCGCTTCGCTTCGTACAGGTTGTCGTCGGCGCGCTTGATCAGCTCGGTCACGGTGATAGGGACCGACGGATCCGTCGTCGCGAGGCCGAGGCTGATCGTCGCCGGGATGCGCGTCGCCTCGAACGTGAACGGCTCGGCGGCGATGATCGCACGCAACGTCTCCGCGACCGCCATCGCGCCCGCGCGCGGCGTTCCCGGCAACACGACCGCAAACTCCTCGCCACCGTAGCGTGCGAGGACGTCCGTCGTGCGGAGCCGCGGCTCGATGCGACGGCACATTTCCTTGAGCGCCTGATCCCCAGCGAGGTGGCCGTAGTTGTCGTTGATCTTCTTGAAGTGATCGATGTCGATCATGAGCAGCGAGAGCTGCTGCCCCATGCGCTGCGCCATCCCGATGTCGCGCTCGAGCAGCTCGAGCAGGTAGCGCTTGTTGTGGACCCCCGTCATGCCGTCGGTGATCGACATCGTGTAGACCTCGACGTGATACCGAGCCTCCATGCTGTCGCTCGCGAGGAACTTGCACACGGTCGTGCCGCAACGAACCAGATCGCCGTCGGCAAGCTGGTGCCGCATGATGCGAACGTCGTTGACCTGCGTGCCGTTGGTCGAGCCCAGATCCTCGACGAACCAGCCGGCGCTGTCGCGCCCGATGCGAGCGTGGCGCCGCGAGATGCCTTCCGCGTCGATCTCGACGTCAATGCCCTGCAGGCGGCCGATGAAGTGCTCGTCCTTCGCGAGCGTGAAGCGGCGACCGAGGTTCGGGCCGGGCGGATGAAGGATGACGAGCACGGCATCACCGGTCGGGGTGGTCGGCGGCTTCGTCGTGAATGGTGAGGCCATCAGGGCCACGGTCTTCTGCTTGTCGTCCCCCATGCCTCTCTCGATGATGACCTGGTCCGAGGCTTCTGCGCTCACATTGGTGCGGTTTCTGTCGGAGAGAGGTGGGGTAATCGATTGCGCTTCGATTCCGTAGCAATTTTCACCAGTTCGATCTTGATTGTTCCTCCGCGGCGAATCACAGCGGCTTTCGCTCGGCCCCGGAGCGATCCGGCGTACGCGCGATTGCCGCCGCCCGCCACTCGATCGACAACACCACGATGCAATCCAAACTGAACCCGTACCTCAGCTTCCAGAACAACGCGCGCGAGGCGATGGAGTTTTACAAGAGCGTCTTCGGCGGCACGCTGACGATCAGCACGTTCGGCGAGTCGGGGATGCCGCACGACCCGACGCAAGGCAACCTCGTCATGCACTCGATGCTCGAGGCCGAAAACGGCATCACGTTTATGGGGTCCGACACACCTCCCGGCATGCCGTACCGCACGGGCGGGAGCAGCATCACGATGGCGCTGAACGGCGACCACGACACCGAGCTCACGATGTACTTCGAGAAGCTCTCCGCTGGCGGCAAGGTCGGCATGCCACTGAACACCGCCCCGTGGGGCGACAAGTTCGGCTCGTTCACGGATCGCTTCGGGATCGAGTGGCTCGTGAACATCGCCGGCAAGAAGTCCTGAGCTACGCAGGAATATGCAGCGCACTCGGTGGGTATACGGCTCGATGCTCCGAGCAATCGCGCTGACGTCGCTGGTTGCGTGTAGCACCACTGCACCGACGAAGACCGAGGCTCCGACGCGCAGCGCACCCGCCCCTGCTCCACCGGCCCCAGCGCCCGACGACCCAGCGCCCGACGACGACCGCGCGGCGAAGGCGCGTGTCGCGATCGCAGCGCTCGTCGGGACAACACCGGCCGCGTGGAAGGCCGAGCGCTGGATGAACTCCGCGCCGATCGAGCTCGCGAAGCTCCGCGGGTCCGTGGTCCTCGTGCGCTGGTGGACCGCCGGATGCCCCTTCTGCTCGACGACAGCGCCGTCGCTGCGCGAGATCGATCGCCTCTACGCGCCGCGCGGGTTGCGCGTGATCGGCATGTACCACCACAAGGAAGAGGCGCCGTTCGAGCCAGCGGTCTACGAGGACACGGCAAAGAAGTTCGGCTTCACGTTCCCCGTCGCGGTCGATCCCGACTGGTACACGCTCGAGAGCTGGCTTCACGATCGCGACGGCAAGGCGGTCAGCACGGGTTGGACGAGCGTCACGTTCGTGCTCGATAGGCGCGGCGTGATCCGCCACGTGCACCCGGGCGGCTCGTATGTTGCGGGTGAGCCCGCATACGACGAGATGCGTGCGGTCATCGAGCGACTGCTGGCCGAGTGACAAAAAAGGAACCCGGGCTAGGGCCGCGCGCCGAGCCACTCGGTGACGCTCGTGTAGACCTTCTTGCCCGTCATCGACGCTGTCTGGAGGCGCGCCTTCGCGGACGTCGCGAGTGCACGAGCGCGCGAGCGATCTGCGGGCGTGGTCCACAGCACCTTTGCGGCCAACAGCTCGGTGTTCGCGTACGCCTCGGCGTCGCCGCTGTCCCCCTCTGCTGCACGGAGTGCGAGTGCGCGCTCGACGAGTGGGCGGGCGGTCGAGACGCGCGCCGTGTCGAGGTAGAGGCGCCCGAGCGCCGTGAGCGGATACGCGATCTCGGGATCCTTCGGGTCGGCGGCGTCGCCGAGCGTCACGGCGCGCTGGAGCAGCTCCTCGGCGCGGCGCGGGTCGCCTTCGATCAGCAGCTGGCCGTAGTCGGCGAGGATCTTCGGCAGCAGCGGATCGTCTTCCTTCGCGGTCATGATCGTTAGCGCTCGCTCGAAGTGTTGCTTCGCCTCGTTCACGCTTCCTTCGCGCTTGGTGTCCTGCGCGAGCACGTTCGCGAAGTTGCGGAGGGTTTCTGCGACCACCGGATGTGAGGCCCCGCTCAGCGCCTCGTGCATGGCAAGGGCGCGGCGATAGAACGCGATCGACTGCGCCGGCATGTCTTTGTGGTCGTACGCGGACGCGAGGTTGCCCAGTGCGAGCGCGGTCTGCGGGTGGTTCTCCGGGAAAACCTCGGCGGCGATGGCGAGCGCGCGCTCGAACGAGCGGATGGCGCCGTCGTAGTCGTCTCTCGACCAAGCGACGTTGCCGATGTTGAGCACCGACGAGAACACCCACGGGTGATGTTCGCCGAACTCGCGCGTACGGATCGCGAGCGCCTTCTCGTGGTAGCCGAGCGCGGCGTCGAGATCGCCGAGCTTGCGCTCGACCGTTCCGAGGTCGTTGTAGACGAGCGCGATCTTCGGCGTGTCGCGCTCGCCCATCCGCTCGAACGCCGCGAGCGCGGCGAGGTACTTCCCCTTCGCTTCCTTGGCCTTTCCCTTCGTCTCGAGGATCAGCGCCTCGTAGTGCGTGAGCTGCGCGGTGAGCTCCGCATTGCCGCCCGCACCCTCGATCGCCGCTGCGGCCATCTGCACGTCGAGCATCGCGCGATCGAAGTCGCGCTCGCGGTAGCCGCGGATCCACGCGAGACGCGACCACGCCTCCGCCGCCGCGAGCCGGTGGTTCCCGGCGTTCGCCGCGACGACCGCTTGCTCGAGCGTCTTGATTCCGCCGGGTACGTCCCCCGCACGCTCCTGAAGATCGCCCGCGAGTGTGAGCGCCTCTGCCTCGAGCGGGCGGTACTTCGCATCCGCGGCGGCGGCGACGACCTCCTGCGCTTTCGCGAGCGCCGGCTTCGTGCGTCCGAGCAGGCGCAGCGCGTTGGCCTCCGCGAGTGCAACGCGCAGCTCGTCGACGCGCGTGCGCGCTGCGGGATCCGGTGGTTGCACCGTGGCCGACAGCGCCGTGACGTCGTCGCACATGGACAGCGACGACAGACCGAGCGCAGCGCGCTGCGCCGACATCACCGTCGGTGCGTCCGCCTCGCCGAGCTGGCGCACGAGCGCCGCGAACTCGACACGCTTGCGGTCGAGGCACGCCATCCGCAGATCGAGCGCGGCCTCGGACTGCTCGCCGTGCACGCGCGTCGCCTCGCACGCAGTGCGGCGCGCCTTGGTCCAGCTCTGCGCGTACGCCTCGAACACGCCGGCGACGCGACCGTGGATCTGTTCGCCGTCCTTGGGCCGAGCGGCGACGAACGCACCTCGGAGCTCCTCGCGTGCGGCCGGATCCCACGCGTCCGCGAGCTGCTCGACACCGCCGGCGCAGGCCTCGCCACTCGCGTCGGAACCACGCGTCGCGAAGAACGTTGCCGCGACGGCGATCGGCACCGCCCCGAGTGCCGCCGCGACGAGCCAGCGCTTTCCACCGCCGATCGTGCCGCGCAGC
>JBJXGN010000150.1:0-32294 GCA_046160585.1 Kofleriaceae bacterium | reverse complement strand
CCATTCGGAGGGAAGCGTGAGGGTGAACCCGTCCCCGTTTGCACGGCGTGGCGGTGAATCACAGGCGAGGAGGGCGGAAGCGACGACAAGCAGCGTGCGCATGAACCGCTCCCATCGCGGCTCGGCGCCCTCGGTTGCGCGTTTTCTGGGTCGGCTGGAATTCGCGTACGTTCCCGCGGGGTTGTCAGCGCGTGCAGATTGTTTGTCATGTAGCCGCGGTCTACGAGCACTAGAGGGGACATGGGAATCGTGACCAGCGACGCGGATCTGCTCGAGGCAAGCCGGCGAGGCGAGCACTCGGCGTTCGGCGCGCTCGTCGAGCGATATCAGGGCGTCGTCTGCGCGGTCTCGTATTCGCGCACGCGCGATCAAGCGCTAAGCGAAGACGTCGCACAGGAGACCTTCTTGGCGGCGTGGCAGCAGCTCGACCAGCTGCGCGAAGCGGGGCGCTTGCGCTCGTGGCTGTGCGGCATCGCGAAGAACCTCGCCTCGAAAGCGAGGAAGCGCCGCGTGCGCGAAGTGCCGAGCGACGGCGTCGCCGATCACGAGCCAGCGCGCGGCGATCCGTTCGACGCGCTCGACGCTGCGCAGTCGGAGGCGCTCGTCGGTGATGCGCTCGGGCGCGTGCCCGAGAAGTATCGCGACGTGCTGGTGCTGTACTACCGCGAGCAGAAGCCGATCGCCGAGGTCGCGGAGATGCTGGGCATCACCGAGGCCGCGGCGCTGCAGCGGCTCGCGCGCGGGCGGCAGTACCTCGCCGACGGCGTGCAATCGCTCGTCGAACGCTCGCTGCGTGCGTTGCCGAAGAAGAGCCTGGTGGCGAGTGTGGTCGCGGCGCTGCCGCTGATCGCGGTTCCCCGTGTCGAGGCCAATCCCACGTCCGGAGGAAACATGTTCGCGAAGATCGGAATTGCTGCTGCTCTCCTTGCCGCCGCTGGCGGTGCTGCTGTTGTCGTCGCAAAGCGCGACGCGTCGCCGAGTGCGACGAGGTCGACGACGAGCTCATCGATGGCGACGCCTGCGCCAGCGGAAGCGCCGGCGGCGAAGCCCACTGCGCGCGCAGCGGCGGTGATGCCCGCGTTGCCTTCGAAGCTCGCACCTGGGAGCGTGCCGACGCTGGAGGCAGCGCCCGTGGTCGACAACGACAAGCTCGCGGCGGCCAGGATCGCAGAAGGGCCGTCCCGTGGGCCCGCGAACGCCCCGGTCGTCGTGAGCGTGTTCACGGATCTGCAGTGCTCGTACTGCGCGGACGCGATCGGGACGCTCGACCAGCTGATGGACGAATATCCCAACACGCTGCGCATCGTCGTGAAGCAGATGCCGGTGCACCAGACCGCGGTGCTCGCGGCGGAGGCGGCGCTCGCGGCGGATGCGCAGGGCAAGTTCTGGGAGCTGCACGATCTGATGATGCAGAACCAGGACGACCTGTCGCGCGACGTGCTCTTGGCGCTCGGGCAGCAGGCCGGTCTCGACGTCGCGCGCCTGACGGCGGACCTCGACACGCACGCGTACAAGGCCGCGCTGCGCGCCGAGATGGACGCGGCGAAGTCGATCGAGATCAGGGCGACACCGACGTTCGTGATCAACGGGCGCAAGGTCGTGGGGCTGCTGCCGATCGAGGAGCTGCGCGCGACGATCGATGCCGCGCTCGCGAGCGACTAACGATGGCCGACTAAGGCACGCCGATCGTGAAGCCGACACGCGCGCCGCCGCCGGGTCGATCCGAGATCCACGCGCCGCCACCGTGCGCGACCGCGATGCGCGACACCAGCGCGAGCCCGAGGCCGAGCCCGCCACCGCTCGACGGCACGAACGCGCGAAACGCGTCGGCGCGGCGATCGGCGGCCACGCCCGGGCCCGCGTCGTCGACCTCGATCGCGATCTGGCCTCCGCGGCGCTCGACGCGAATGGCGACGGCGCCACCTCCGTGAACGCGTGCGTTCTCGAGCAGGTTCGCGACCGCACGGCGAACGAGCGTGGGATCCACGGCCGCGCGGACCTCGCCGATCGCCTCGATCTTCTCGGGGTCGATCGACGCGGAGACGACGGCGTCCGTGACGAGCTCGCCGAGATCGATGTCGCGGCGATCGAGGTTGCCGAACTCGAGACGCGACGAGGCGAGCAGCCGACCGACGAGATCGTCGAGGACGAGCACCTCCTTCTCGAGCTCGTCGAGCGCCTTCCTGTCCTTCGCATCTCGCGCTGTCTCGATCAGCACGCGCATGTGACCGAGCGGGGTACGCAGCTCGTGCGAGACCGCCGCGAGCAACTGCCGCTGATCGCTGAGCTGCTTCTGGATCTTCTCGGCCATGTCGTTGATCGCGTTGCCGAGGAGACGCATCTCGCCGCCCTGGTTCGCGACCGACATGCGCGTGTCGAGCTTGCCGTCACCGATGTCGCGCGCCGCGCGGATCGCGAAGATCAGCGGACGCGTGAGTCGCCACGCGATTCCGCCCGAGACGATGGACACTGCGAGGAACGCGAGCGCGATCCACCACCACCGCGGAGCCGAGTCCGAGAGGTTCCACCCGAGCGCGAAGCCGCCACCGAGGGCGATCGACAGCCAGATGAAGATGCGGCGGCGCATGCGCGCGTTGAGCCACCACGGCATCCAGTTCTGCGGATGCTCGCGCTTCCACATCTCGCGCTCGGCGTGCAGGTCCTTCCAGCGCTGGCGCTTCGCAGCGCGTGCACGGCGGCGCTCCTCGGAGTGCCGCTTGATGTGGAACTCTTCTTTGGACTCGCCGGCGCCGAGCGCGAGTACCTCGCAGTTGCCGAGCTTGACGTTGCCGATGATCTTCAGCCGCGGTTGATCGACGTCACCGCTCGGCGCCGCCGCGGGTGCGTTCTCGACGTTGCCGTACTTCGCGTTGACCTCGACCTGCACGGGCAGCTCTCGGGGCACCACGATCTCCGCGTTGCCCATCGAGACATTGAGGTCGATGATGGTCAGCCCGCGCGCGAGGACCGCGTTGCGGAGATCGAGCTCCGCGTTGCCGAAGCGAACGCTGATCTTCAGGTTCTTCGGGATGACCCACGTGCCACTGCGCTCGAGGTTTCCGAACGAGACGTTCAGCTCTCCGTGCTCGTCGTTCACACGAAGTCCTTGTCATCAGCTGCGCGTGCGAGCACGTAGCCCACGCCGCGCACCGTGCGGATCTTCGTCGGCGGGTCGTCGCCGAGCTTCTTGCGCAACCGCGAGATGTGCACGTCGACGGCACGCTCCCCGACGGTGACATCGCCGCGGCCCGCGAGCTCGAGCAGTGCCGAGCGCGGCACGACGCGCCCTGCACGCCGCAGTAGTGCGGTCAGCAAGTCGATCTCGAGGCCCGTCAGCTCGACGGACTTGCCATCGACCCACGCTTCGCGCGAACCCGTGTCGATCGTGATGCCGGCCGACGACAGCTTCTCTGCGACGGTGTCCGGCTGCGCGCGCCGGAGAACCGCACGCAACCGTGCAAGCAGCTCGCGCGGAGAGAACGGCTTCGGGACGTAGTCGTCCGCGCCGAGCTCGAGGCCGACCACCCGGTCTGCCTCGTCGCCGCGTGCCGTGAGCATGATCACCGGGATGCGATGGCCCGCGTCGCGGATCTTGCGCAACACGGCGAGTCCGTCGAGGCCGGGCATCATCACATCGAGGAACACCGCGTCGAAGCCGCCCTCTGCGAGCCTGCCGAGCCCCGCCTGGCCGCCGCCGGCGTGCACGAGGGCCACGCCCTGCGGCGTGAGGTACCCCTCGAGCAGCTCGGCGAGCCGCGCATCGTCGTCGATCAGCAGGACTCTCACGGCGTCATTCTCTCAGCGGTACGGTCCCTGGCGCCAGCCACCGCGCGGGAACGGGCCGGCCGAACGCACGAGCATGTCGGCGACCTGCGCGCGCTGGGTGTCATCGAGCAGACCATGGACCGCACGGAGCGCATCGACCACCGCGCTACGCATCTCGCCCGTCGCCGCGTCGACACGCCCCATGACCGCACCGAGCGCTGCGTCGTCGAGCATCGGCCCCTTGATCGCGGCCGCGAGATCCTGGCGCGTGTCCGCAAGGCCGCGACGCGTGCCCCACAGACGCTCCTCGAGCCTCTCGAGCTCGGCGATGATCGCGCGCTCCTGGGCGGGGCTCGCGTCGATGTGGGAGAGGGCGCTGTGGAGCATCCAGCGGCGACGGCCGTAGTGATGGCGGTACCCCCGGCCGCCACCGTGACAACGGCGGGCGTGGCGCATCGCCGCGAATCCGAGAATGCCGAGTCCGATTGCGAGACAGATCATGATGCGTGTCCTTTCCCATCTCAGAATGGGCGGCACGTGTTTCACGACCGGTCGCGGCTACATGAAGAAACATTGCAGCCGCTGCCAGACTTCGCCACTACCAGCTCTGCATCAGGAGCAGCCGGGACCACAGTCCTCGAAGCAGTTACAGGCAAGGCTTTCGTCGTACGAGCAAGTACCATCGCCACAGTAACCGCTGCACGGACCACAGTCGCTGGCACACGAGCAGGAGTTCATCTCGGCGGTCGTACACGTGCCGTCGCCACACGTTCCCGGACCACCGCACTCGATGAGGTTGGAGGAGAGCACGTCAACGCTGATGTTCTCCGGGGTCACACCGATGGTCGGACTGCTCACCGTGATCGACGATGCACCGGGGGAGTTCCCTTGGACGGTGAAGTACTGGTAGGTGGAGAAGTTTCCGCTGGAGTACGAGCGGCTCGACGGAGACACCGAGCACCGTGCGTTGTTGTTGACCGCGTTGACGGTCATCACATCGATCGGGTTGCCCTCGAGGCGGACGCCGAGATCGTAGCTTCCTCCCTCGCACACCGAGAAGGACGTGGTCATCGGCTCGAGGATCGTCGGCTCGTTGACGCGCACGTTGGTCGTCCTCGTCGCGAGGCCGGTGGCCGTGAAGTTCACCGCCACCTGCTCGAAGTTTCGGTCCGGATCCCCCACCGCCGTGAGGGTGACGAACTGATCCGTGTTGTAGTTGCCCGACGTGAACGTGCGGCTCGCGACGGACGTCGAGACCGCGCCGGGATCGATGCTCGCGATGCTGACGATGACGTCGCTCGGCGGTGCCGCGGCGAGCCTGATCCCGACGGTCACCACGTTTGGTCCGGGCACACCTTCGACCAGGGTCGCGCTGGTCAGGTTGATGATGATCGACTGGACCTCGTTGTCGTTGACCGTAACCGCCACGGTCCGCGTCGTGAGCGCCGCAGACGTCGCCGAGATCGTGACGTTCTCGTTGCCCGCATCTGCGTCTTCGACGCCGACGACAGTGGCCGTCTGCCAGATGTTCCAGCTGCCGGTCCCGAACGAGAGCGACGTCGTCACCGTCGCCGCGCCCAGGTCGCTGGAGCCGAGTGCGACGACCGTGGTCGCGGCGGGCTCGGCGGTCAGCCGAACACGGAACGTCCCGTTTCCACCTTCATTGATGGTGAGCGTGGTCTGCTCGAGGTCGATCCCGAGAACATCGTTGTCCGGCACGGTCACGGAGACCGAGCCACTGGTCGCGGCGGATCCGGTGAGCGACACCGTCGTCGCGTTCTCGACGGCGTTGGCATCTTCGGCACCCGTGATCGTCACGACCTGTGCGGTCTGGTAGTTCCCCGCGTTGAAGGTGAGCGTGGAGGGGCTCACGGTCGCCACGCCAGTCGCGTTGGACGCAACGCTGACCGTGTAGTTGCCGCTCGGCTGATACTGCAGCGTCACGTTCACCGTGCTCGACGTGCCCTCGGTGATCGTGCGTGTCGTCGGTGTCACGAGGACCGCCTGCGTGTCGTCGTCGGTGACCGTGCCAGTGACCGTCTGGTTGGACATCCCCATCCCCGACAACGTGAACGTCACGGACTCGCCCGCGACGTCGGCGTCCTGGATACCCGTGACGGTGGCCGTCTGGTTCATGCTCCAGTTGGTCGTCGTAAACGACAGCGAGGCCGTCACGGTCGCGGCGTTGTTGTCGCTCGACGCGAGGTTCACGGTCGTCGTGGCGCCAGGCTGCGCGCTGAGGCGAACCTGGAACGTGGCCGTGCCACCCTCGGTGACCGCGACCGAACCGACCGACGTCACGATCGCCAACGTCTCGTCGTCGTCGACGGTGACCGAGGCGGTTCGATCCGAGAGCCCCGTAGCCGTCGCCGTGATCGTGACCGCCTCGTCACCCGCGTCGGTGTCCTGGACGCCCGTCACGGTGACCGACTTGTACGTGTTCCAGTCCCCGGTCGTGAACGACACCGATGCAAGAGACACCGTCGCGCTGTTGGTGTCGCTCGACGCGAGGTTCACGGTCGTGGTCGCCGCCGGCATGGCGGTGAGTCGCACCTGGAGCGTCGCGGTGCTGCCCTCGACGACCGTGAACGACGTCGGCGAGAGGTCGATGTTCAAGGCGTCGTTGTCGGTCACGGTGATCGGGATCATCGCGGTCGTGATCCCGCTCGCCATCAGCACGAGGTTCGCCATGCCGTTCACAGCGTCGGCATCTTCGACGCCGGTGATCGTCACGTTCTGGCTGGTGTTCCAGTTGCCGTTCGTGAACGTCAGCGGTGTCGGGCCCGCGGTCGCTACGCCAGGCGCACTCGAGGTCACGGCCACCGTCACGTTGGCAGCGGGTTGATATGCGAGGCGAACGCCGATCGTCGTCGACGCACCCTCGGTCACTGTCACCGCCGGCAGCGTCGTCGTGAACGCCTGCGTGTCGTTGTCGGTGACCGTCACCGCAACGTTGCGCGTGGTGAGGCCGGCGCTGGTCACGGCCATCGTGACCGACTCGCCCACGAGGTCATTATCCTCGACACCCGTCAGCGTGGCCGTCTGGTAGACGTTCCAGTTGCCCGACGTGAAGCTCAGGCTCGCCGGGCTCACCGTGACCGACGTGGTATCGCCGGAGGAGACCGCGACGGTGGTGTTCGCCGTCGGTTGCGCGCTGAGGCGAACCTGGAACATCGCCGCGCCTCCCTCGGTTAGCGCGGCGGTCGTGGCGGAGATGTCGATCCCGAGCGTATCGTCGTCATTGATCGTGGTGGCGACGTTGTTGATGAGACCCTGCGCGGCGATCTCGAAGCGAACCGTGGTCGCATCGTCGGCGGCATCGGCGTCTTGCACGCCGGTGACCATGACCGGCTGGCCAACGGTGTAGTTCGCCGGACTGAACGTCAACATTGCCGGCGACACGGTGGCGGCGCTGGTGTCGAGGCTAGCGGCCGAGACGGTCACGTCGTTGGCGGGCCGGTACGCGAGGCGCACGCTGATCGAGCCGCTTCCGCCTTCGTCGACATCGAGGTTCGTCGCCGGGGCCGTCACGATGGACTGCTCGTCGTCGTCGGTGACCGTCAGGTTGACGCTGCGGGTGGTCAGGCCCGACGCCATCAGCGTGATCGTCGTCCCGCCGTCGGCGACATCGTCGTCCTGCACGGCGGTGACCGACACGGTCTGCGGCGTGCTCCAGTCGGTCGTGGTGAAGGTCAGCGTGCCGGCACCGACGGTGGCGATCGTCGTGCTCACTGCCGCAAGATTCACGGTGACGGTCGCCGGCGGTTGCTGCGTGAGCGTGACCGCAAACGTCTGTGTCTCGCCTTCCGTTGCGGCGATCGCGCTGGTCGAGGTGGAGATACCGAGCACGTCGTCGTCGGTGACCTGCACGATCACGTTCGCGCTCGTCAGTAGCGCTGACATGAACGAGATCGTCGCCGTGCCGTTGGTGGTGTTGGCGTCCTGCATGCCGGTGACGGACAGGTTCTGCTCGATCGCCCAGTTCGCCGGCGTGAACGTGAACATTTGCTGCGAGATCGTGGCCACCGCCATATCGGACGTCGCGATCGCGACGACGATGTCGGACACGGGCTGCGCGCTGAGCCGCGCGGTGATCGTACCCGTCGTTCCCTCGCCGATGTCCATCATGGTCGACGCGAGCATGAGCGAGAGACCGTCGTCGTCGTCGACCGTGACACCGATCGTCACCGGCGTCGTGATCGACGGCGAACGTACGGTCACGCTGAGCGTCTCGTCGGAGATGTCGGCGTCGCTCTTGCCGGTGAGCGTCACGGTCTGCGGCGCCGACCAGTCGGTGGGTGTGAACAGGAGCGCGGCGGGCGCGGCGCCGACCTTCAAGTCATCGGAGAGCTCGATGTTGACGAGCATGGCGCTCGACGGCGGTGCGGTCAGCGCGACGGTGAACGGCTGCGTCTGTCCCTCGGTGACGATGACGTCCATCGCCGACACCATCAGCTCGGGTGGCCCCGAGGGCGGCGCATCCGGTGCATCGATGCCACCGTCGCCGACGCCGGCATCGTCGGAGTCTCCTGGTTGGAACCTCGTGTCCTTGAGCTTGCAAGCGCCCGCTGCGAGCACGACGAGCACGGCGAACAGGTTCATTGCACGCATGATGGGACTCCTGACATTCGAGCTAGAACCGGAACGAGACATCAGCGCCGGTGACTTCACCCGTGCGCGGAGTGATCGCGATCGAGGATGTCGTCGCGGTCGGGGCACCGAGGAACCACAAGACGACCGCGCCCGCTGCCGCTCCGACTGCGACGCCATAGCTGACGTTCGCGAGCAGCGCGCGGCCGCGCCCCTTCTCCATCAGGTCGTTCGCCTGGTCGGCGTCGGCGCAGCTGTCAGGGTCGGGACACAACGCGAACGCGTCGTCCTCGAAGCCGCTGGCCTGCATGCCGAACACGATGCCTGCGCCGAGCGCGAGCACACCGCCGGCAGCGACGCCGAGCGCGATCTTGCGCTTGCCGGTGAACATGCTCTGCGGAGGTGCCTCCTTCTCGATGACAACGGGCGCGGGCCCGGGCGTCGGCGTCGGTGGTGACACGAGCTTCGCGAGCTCCTTGAACCGGGGGACCTCGACGGAGACCTTGCCGTTCTCGTTGGGCACCGCGACCGTGGCGGTCCACTCCTCGTGGCCGGGGGCGCGACCGCCGATCTGATGCGTGCCGCCGTCGATCGGAATCGCGCGGTTCCACAGCGCCGGATCGACGGGCTGGCCGTTGCGAACCACGACGAGGCCGTCGATCCGGCTCTCGTCCGCGACGGAGATCGTCAGGTACGAGAGCTTCGGCTCGATCACCGCGATCCGCTCGTCCGCGATCTGCTTCTTCTTCGGGTCCTTTGCACGAGTCGCGGCGTCTTTGAACGCCGACCACGCCGAGGCGAGCTGACCGTTCTGTTCGCGGCAGAGGCCGAGGTTCACGAGCGTTCCGGCACGCGCTTCGATGCGGTTGGACGCTTCGAAGGCGTCGCACGCGGCGGCAACCTTGCCCTCCTTCAGCATGCGTTCACCGTCCGAGAACAACGCTTCCGCTGCGGCGTTCTGCGCGAACGCGTCGGTCGTGCCAGTGATGATGGTGACGGCGAGCGCGAGACTAGTCGCCGCGATCGACCGTACCGAGCGTAGGAGAGGTAGTAGTCGCATTCGAGCCCCCTTGCTTCGTTCCCGTGCCGCGCTTGGGCGGTCGTTTGTCGCGTTTGTTCCCCCCGACCGTGGTGTCCGTCGTGACCGGCGGATCGGCGGCGACCACAGCGGCGTCCGCCGGCGGCTCGCCGGCAACGGGTGCTGCATCGACCGGCGGCTCGACGGCGAGGGCCGCATCGGGCGTCGCGGTGACCGGAAGAGCGACCGGATCCGCGACCTTTGGATCTGGCGGAGTCGCAGCGGAATCGTTCGACGTGGGCGACGCGGCCGCGGGCGTGTTCGATTCGGACGTGTTGGTCTTGCCACCTCGCGCGACCACTGCGACCACGACGACCACGCCGACGACCACCGCCAACGCGGCCGCGACGAGCGCGCCGGTCTTGCGTCCAGTTGCCGGTTGGTGCGCACCGATGGCACCGGTCGCGGAGCTGAGCGTCGTGGGCGTCTGTACGGGCACTCCGCCCGCCGGAGTGCCGAGGCGCGTGCGTGCGTCGGGCGGCGCGGGCGTCGGTTGCTGCCGGTATGCGATCGCCGCCGCTGGCGTCATGCGCGGGCTGTAGTTCGGATTCGTGCCCGGCGACGTCGTGTATTCGCTGCCGACGGCCTGCATGCGCAGCGATCGCCGGAACTCCTCGTCGACGGGCATGCCGTACAGCGCCGCCTCGACAGCGGCGAGGCCCTGGACGAGCTCGGTGGTGGTCTGGAACCGATGGTTTGGATCCTTCGCGAGACAGCGCGCGATCAGCGCGTCCATCTCGGGCGGGAGGCTCGGCACGATCGACGACGGAGCGGGCGGCGCGTCGCGGACGTGCATGATGATCAGATCGCCGGTGCCTTCGCTCTCGAACACGGGGCGACCACACAGCATCGTGAACAGCACGCAGCCGAGCGTGTAGATGTCCGAGCGTCCATCGATCGTTGCGGCGCCGCGGCACTGCTCGGGCGACATGAACACGGGCGTGCCCATCACCACGCCCGTGCGCGTCTTGAACTTGTCGATCTCGTTGCCCGCGAGCTTCGCGATACCGAAGTCGAGGATCTTGGTGCGCTCGCCGCCGGTCACGGCGGGATCACCGACGATGAAGATGTTCTCCGGCTTCAGATCGCGATGGATGACGCCCTTCGCGTGCGCTGCACCGAGCGACGTCGCGATCTGCGCCATCAAGCGAACCGCGTCGGCGGGCGCGAAGCGGCCGATCCGAAGCAACCGGGCGTCCATCGCTTCGCCCTCGAGGAGCTCCATGACGATGTACGCGCTGCCATTCGTGTGGCCGAAGTCGAACACCTGCACGATGCCCGGATCCGCGATCGACGTGACCGCGCGTGCCTCGTTGAAGAACCGCTGCACGATCTGCTCGTTCGTCGTGAACTCGGGGAGCAACACCTTGATCGCGGCGCGCCGCCCGAGGAGCGAGTGCTCGCCAAGCCAGACCGTCCCCATCCCGCCCTCGCCGAGCTTGCGCACGATCCGATACGAACCGATCGACGCACCCTCCGCTGTCATCGTCGAAATCACTGTAACACGGCGAACTCATTCTCCCGAAACGGTGAGACATGCGTGACCCGATAGGATGCGCCGCATGTGTTCAGGGGGGCGCCTACGAAGTACATGCGGCTCCACCTTGTCCGGTGTCCGGCCGGAATTCGGACATCGAGTCCAGCCCGCGGACAAACGGCCGCGCAAGTAGTGGACCTCGCACGGGTCCCGCGCTGGCGTGCCTCGTGCTCTGCGCCCATGCATGGTCACGCTCATTCGTTCCTGCACGCTCGACGGGATCGACGCCGTTCCCGTCGACGTCGAGTGCGAGATCCAGCGCGGCCTCCCGCACTACAACGTCGTCGGGCTCGCTGCCACCTCGGTCAAAGAAGGTGCGGTCCGCATTCGCAGCGCGCTCGAGAGCATGGGGACGGATCTCCCGCTTAAGAAGATCACCGTCAACCTCGCACCCGCGGATCTGCGCAAGCCCGGCTGCGCGCTCGATCTTCCGATCGCCATCGCGGTCCTCGTCGCGAACGGCGGCCACTTCGATCCCGTCGCTGATCTCCTTGTCCTCGGTGAGCTCGGCCTCGACGGTACGGTGCGTGCCGTGCACGGCGTGCTGTCGTCGGCGATCCTCGCCAAAGAGCGCGGGCTGCGCGGCATCCTCGTCCCCACGGCGAACGCCGCCGAGGCCTGCGCCATCGAGGACCTCGAGGTCTACGCCGTCGCACACCTCCGCGAGGTCGTCGCGGCGCTCGACGGCAACGCGATCCTGCCGCCGGCCTCACCGCCCGCGCGCAAGCGAGCCAAGAAGCGCGCCGTCGATATGTCCGAGGTGCGTGGACAAACGATTCCGCGGGCGGCCATCGAGGTCGCCGTCGCCGGCGGGCACAACATCCTGCTCGCGGGTCCACCCGGAACGGGCAAGACCATGCTCGCGCGGCGCATCCCGACGATCCTGCCGCCGCTCACCCACGCGGAGGCGCTGGAGACCACCAAGATCTACTCCTCGCTCGGGCTCGCCGACGGACTCGTCGAGGAGCGCCCGTTCCGCGCGCCTCATCACACGATCTCTGCCGCCGCTCTGCTCGGTGGCGGATCCACGCCGCGTGCAGGCGAGATCTCGCTCGCGCACAACGGCGTGCTGTTCCTCGACGAGCTCCCCGAGTTCACTCGCGGATCCATCGAAGGACTTCGCGAGCCGCTCGAGGAGCGCGAGGTCACCATCACGCGGGTCAGCGGCTGCCTTCGCCTACCATCGTCGTTCCTGCTCGTCGCCGCCGCCAACCCGTGCCCGTGTGGATGGGACGAGTCCAAGGTGCGCGTCTGCAAGTGCAGCGACGGCACGAAGGCTCGCTATCGCCAGCGCCTCTCCGGTCCACTGCTCGATCGCATCGACTTGCAGACCATCGTCGATCCGATCAGCCTCGGCGAGCTGCGTGACGACACGCCCGGCGAAGCCTCCGCTCCGATCCGCGATCGTGTGACCGCCGCGCGCGAACGACAACGACATCGCCTTGCACCGTGGCGACTCCACTGCAACGCGGAGATGTCGACCACGGTCCTTCGCGCCACCTGCCGCCTCGACGACGAAGCCGAGCGCGCTCTCGCGCACATCGTCGCTACGCGCAAGATGTTCACGGCGCGTTCCATCGATCGAATGCTCAAGGTGGCGCGGACCATCGCGGACCTCGAAGATCAACCCGAGGTCGACGCCGGCGCGATCTACGAGGCGTCCCGCTACCGGGCCGTCGACCCGCTCGGGAACGTGCTCGCCGTGATGAACAAGAAGCCCACGACGAAGGGCCGTCGCGGCACGTCGCTCCAGGAGCTCGCACCCTCTGTCGACCCTCTCCTCGCGGCTCTGCGGGACCACGACGGCGACGACACCGGAGACGCTGCCGCGGCGAGCGCCAGCCCCGACAACGCCGACAACGCCGACAACGCCGACAACGTCGACAGCGTCGACAGCACAAATGCCTCCGACGCAGCCGCACTACGAGCGAGCGCCGAAACCTGCGACGACGACGACGACGACGACGACGACGAGGTGATCCGAGCGCACGACGACGTCGTCGACCACAGCGCCGACCAGGCGATCGCAGACGACTCGGTGCACGACGACGATCCGAACGAAGCCACGATCGCCATCGAGCCCCGCACGACCAACACCGCACGAACAGCCGCGTGAGCAATCCGACCCGCGCCTCAGCCGTCCTCAGCCGCACTTCAGCCGCCGCACTTCATCCGCGCACTTCATCCGCGCACTTCATCCGCGCACTTCATCCGCGCACTTCATCCGCGCACTTCATCCCCGCACTTCATCCGCGCACTTCAGCCGCGCACTTCAGCCGCGCAGTTCAGCCGCGCACTTCATCCGCCGTCCTTTGTCATTCACCACACGTACTGACCCGTTCACCCGAGAGTCCCATGAGCCCCCTCGCACACGAGATCTATCGTCAGCTCCTGCGCCGACTGCGCGCGAACCACCACTCGATCACGTACGCGGAGCTCGCCTCCGTCGTCGCGAAGAGACAGCCGGCACACCATCGCAGCCCTTCGTTCCATGCCGCGCTCGGCGAGGTCACAGCCGCCTGCAAAGCGGCGGGCCTCCCATGCATCGCGGCGATGGTGTGGCGCTCGAGCGGCTCACGACCCGGCAGCGGGTACTACCTGATCGCGCATCCGCGCGCGAAGACGGAGGCAGCACAGCTCGGCGCATGGGAGCGCGAGCACGCGGCGGTCGTCGCGAACGCCACCACGTTCCCACCGGCGTTGTGATCGCGATGCGCCAGCGCAAACACCTCTCGCGTCACCCGCATCCACGATCGGTCTTCTCAGCGGACCCGCGCGACACTCGCGAGCCAGCGCCCAGCTCCGAGCCCGAGTCGACCGACGAGCGTGCATCGACGCCGAAGCGGACATCGACGCCCGAGCACGTCGCGACCAACGAACAAACATCGACCACGCGCGTACCGACGAGCGAACACGCATCGACCACCGAGCGCGGACAAACGATCGAACACGCGTCGACCGAGCGCGGACAAACGATCGAACACGCGTCGACGACCGAGCGTGTACCGTCGATTGAACGCGAGCGTGTACCGACGATCGAACGCGCGTTGACGACCGAGCTCGTAAGCCACGGTCGCGCTCCCCCGCGAATCTCACGAACGATCGAACACGCATCGACGACCGAGGGCGTATGGCCCGCGCTCGCCTCCCCAGCAACGACTCCTCCCGCTGGAGGCTCTCTCCTCGCTCGAAGCAGACATCGCGTCCGCACAGCGTGCGTTCGTGTCGGGGGACAGGAGGTGATCCTCGTCCAGGTCACGTCGGAGCTCGTCGCGGACGCGTTCGAGGCTCAGCTCGCGCTCAGCACGATCGAGCTCACCTGTGGCAGGGCTGCGGTGCTCTGGGCCTACGAGCCCTGCGGCTGTCGCGACCTGTACGGGCGACGCGAGCACATTCGTGCGATCGACACGATCCCCGAAGAGAACCTCGACTGGACGTTCGTCGAGATCGACTTCGCGTGCCCCGCGGTGGCCTCTCGCGCATCGTTCCATTGATCCATTCCGCGAAACAACGTGCGTGCGACGAGCGCGCTCCCGGCCCATCGAACTCGTCGATGCCTGGCCCGTCTGCGCTCGAGCGGCGACCCAGGCTCAGCTGGACCAACACGCCACCGAGGTTTGAGCATGTCGACGATGATCACGTCGCGCAAACCTGACGGTCCACGCATCCAGAACCGCGCCGGGAGGACGCAGGTGAGCGCGAACGTTTCCGCGGAAACGTTCGCACGTCTCGCGGTACCAACGCGCTGCCTACGGTCATGCCGCAAGTTCGATCGCGCGCTCGACAAGTGCGAGCATGTCGCGACGGCGTGCGAATGGGTTCCAGTAGAAAGCGCCTCGGAGGCGCCGGCGTAGACGCAAGGCCTCGTCGATGATGCGCTGCCAGCGCGCGTCGAGGGATAAGCAGAGCCCCTGGTCTTGGGAGAACTCGGGCCGATTCACCTCGACGCAGGTGACAGCGAACGTTCCCACAGAAGCGCGGCGAACGTTTCGCGGAAGCGTGGCGTCGCCCTCTGGCAGGGCACAGCGCTGGCAGGTGCGATCGCTCCGGCATCGAGTCGCCTCGACCGCCGGCGTGTGAAGCTCCAGCGCGCGCCGCCGCCCAGATCGCCAGCCTTCATCCGTCGATCCGCGTGCTCCTGACCTACGGCTCCATCGGCACTGGCAATCCGCGTCGCGCGAGTTCGGCCTTGGAGTAGTCGCGGAACTGCGCGCGCGTAGGCTGGCGGCACCTTCCATCGGTCTCGACGACGGTCACCCACTTCACGAGGTGGTCCTGAAACGACGAGATCTTTTTGTAGCCGGTGGTGCCGTTGCGCAGGTCGGTTTGGAACTGGAAGAACCGGTACTGAAACCCCGCCTCGTGCAGCGCGACATACGCCGCCGGCGGATCCTGTAGCATCTTGCGCAGTCGGTAGTAGCCCTTGGCCCAGCAGTCGAGATTCTCCTGATTCACCGCGACCGAGCCGCCGCTGTAGCTGAGGATCCGCGGCATCGTGGTCGGCGCCGACAGCTGGCCGTACACGTAGGTCACGCCGGTCGCGGTCGTGCCCAGCTCCCAGGCTCCCAGGCTGATGGACTGACCTCGCATGGGAGCGGCCTGAGGCGACTGCGGCACAGGAGGGCACGCCGCCAGGTCGACGTCCGCGCCATCCATATCCTGACCATCGAGGCAGGTGTCCTCGGGCGGTCCGGCAGGCCTGGCGTCGGCACTCGGCACCTCCGGGGCATCCGGTGTCAGTTCAGACGTCGCGCCGGTGCTGTCGGCGCAGCTTGCGAGCACGACCACGAGCGCAAAGGTCATCGATCTCATCGGCGCCCGATAGCACCGATCCCGACTGAAATGCTAGCTGGTGTTCTGCGGAAGCGCGCGAACGTCTCCGCGGAAGCGAGACGTTTCCGCGGAAGCGAGGCGCACGTTTCGATCGACGATCTCGGCCAGCCGTTTACCGAGGAAGCCCTGCGCGGCCACCCGACAATCTTCGACTTCGTGTTCACCCGGTGCGAGACGATCTGCCCGGTGGTCACGATGAAGATGCAGCGGCGGAAGCGCGGCGAACCTTCGCCGTACCAACGCGTCCTCGACGCACGTGGACGCGAATGTTTCCGCAGCGAACGTTTCCGCGGAAGGCGCGAGCGTCTCCGTGGAAGCGATGCGCACGTTTCCGCGGAAGCGCGGCGAACCTTCGCCGTACCCACGCGTCCTCGACGCATGTGGACGCGAACGTTCCCGCGGAAGCGCGGTGAACCTTCGCCGTACCGACGCGTCCTCGACGCACGTGGGCGTGCTGCACCCGCACCTGCGCCGGCACCGAACATGCCCGCGGAAGCGCGGCGAACGGTTCCGCGGAAGCGCGGTGAACCTTCGCCATACCCACGCGTCCTCGACGAGCGCTTCCGCGGAACGCGACGAACCGCCGAAACCACTGCGGTTGCGCGGGTGCAACCGCAGTGGGCTCACGCGTTCTTGCGCCCGTGGCACAACCGCCACAGCATCGCGAGCTCGCGATCCAGCAACGCCCGCGCAGTTTGCGCGTCCACGCGCCACCCCCATGCGTCCGCGCGGCGACGAGCATCACGTTGAACGTGAGTGAGGGCTCGAAACGGGCCGGCAAGGATCGGCGGCGGTTCTACGTGATGGCGCAAGGGAGTGCGCAGGAGCTCCGCGGCGCGCTGGACACGGCGGACGACCTGGTCCGCAAGGTTCGAATCGAACGTCTTCAACTTCTCCACGACCGGCGCGAGGGCGCGGATGAGCTCGAGTGCATTCGTGTACGCGTGAAACATTGCCTGTCGTCCTTTCACTGATTCAAAGAAGCTCCCCTCCCCCGAGGGCTCCGGCGGCGGGGCTCAGCCCGCACCCGGCCACGCGCATCGGGCAGTGACGAACGCACACGCCTTGACGCGCATGTGCTCTCGACGACGCCGTGCTTCGCGGCCCACGTGGGAGCCACCCGACGGTTCCGGCGTTCGGCGCGCCCGTGCGCAAGTGGCCGGGTACGGGCGCCCCGCCGCCGGTGCCCGAGGAGCACGTGTTCTCCCGAACGGTCGTGCGTGGAGCGGCGTATCGAATACAGCGAGAGAACAGTCCCCGACACCGTAAGGGGCACCGATACAGTGGCAGTCGCCGAGACCGTGACAGCGGCCAACACCGTGACAGTCACTGACGCCGTGACGGCGTGGCGTCGGGCAGAGCGCGTCTACAACCACGGCCACGGCCACGCGGTCACGGCGACGGTCACGGCGACCGGTCGACGGTCACGGTCACGGTCACGGTCACGGTCACGGTCACCGTCACGGTTACGGTCACCGTCACGGTCATGAGTCATCGCGGCGCGAACCCGACATCGGCGAAATCAATATCCACGGTTACGGTCACGGCCATAGCACCGACGTCACCGCACGATCGGGGGCAATTCACCCCACAGTGAGCACCCTTGATTCCCCCCTACGTCCGTGGCATCGAAGCGCGATGGCCTCGGTACGCATGGTTCGGTTTCTCGTCGCTGGTGGACTCCTGATCGGCTCGGGCGCACAGGCGCAGCCCACAACGCCCGAGCCCGCGAAGCCCGCACCCACCAAGCCCGAACGAGGTCCCGCACCCGCGAAGCTGCCGGAGCCCAAGCCGACCAAGCCGATGCCTCCGACCTCTCGCAAGCCGAACGTGCCCGAGGTGGTGAGCGCTACCGAGATCGTGAAGCTCACGGCGACAGGCGGCTTCGTCGACGACGCGATCGCAGTGGACGACACGCGGATCGCGTACGTCGTTGCCGATGCAGCGAGCAAGTCCGAGCTTCACGTGTACACGTTCGCGACGAAGGCCGAGGTCTTGATCGATCTCGCGCCGGTGACGCTGACGCCGGTCGAGCTCGCCTTCGTCGGCAAGCGGGTGCTGGTGATCGGCCGCACCGAGGACGGCAACCGCATCGCCGCGCTCGTCGAGCTGGATCCAACGGCGAAGAAGCCGGTCGTGTACAAGCTCGCCCCCGCAGTCGACATGACGCTAGTCACGCGCGATGGCGCGAAGCGGCTCGCGGTCCACGCGGTGCGCTCGGGCGCCGCGGGTGCGATCAAACACGAGGTGCAGATCGTTTCTCTCGAGACCGGCAAGCGCGTCGGCGCGATGCGTACGCTCGAAGTCGCCGAGGACGGCACGAACGCGAAGCTCGGCTTCAAGGTGAACCACTGGAGCGACGGGTACTCCAAGGCGCATGGCATCAAGCAGGGCGAGTGGGACCGCAAAGAGAACGAGCGCGCGCCCGACTTCGAAGCGACGTACGACGTCGCAACGGGCAAGTTCGTCGACAAGCAGAAGATCACGGATCTGTTCGAGCAACGGCGCCGGTTCCAGACACTGGCGGACGCGACCTCGAACGGACGGACCGACATCGTTCGCATGAGCTGGGACAACGCGACCGTACAGCTGTGGCGCGCGGGCAAGCTCCGCACGGTCGAGCTCGATCAGGCGATCACGCAGTACGACCCTGCGTCACTGCAGGGCGTGATCAGCCCCGACGGTTCGGCGTGGATCCTGTTCAAGGTCGATCCGACGAACCAGGAGGCGGTCGCACGCAAGAAGGCGGACCCGCAATACGTGGACGTCTTTCGCGTAGCGGCGGACGGCAAGACGGCGACCCGGAAAGCGCGCGTGCTCGCGCACGATGTCCGCATGCGTTTTGGCGCCGTCGGCGAGAAGTTCTGGCTCGTCGAGCGCAACGCGGGCTTCGAGCGCGGCGGCAAGTGGGTCGCGCTGTACCAGCCACAGTGATCAGCCGAGCGAGAAGCCGACGCGGCGCTCGCTCTTCTGCAACGCGACCGCGAGCTGACCGGCGACGGTAGCGTCGTGGAGCGCGAGCGCGCGGTTCGCCTTGACCGACGAGCCGCCGGTAGTCTCGGCGAGGCGCGAGAGCAGGTACGGCGTCAGTTTCTTGCCGGTGATGCGCTGCTTTGCGGCGTCGGCGATCGCGGTCTCGATCGCGGAATGGATCGTACCCGCGTCGAGCGCGTCCCCCTCGGGGATCGGGTTCGCGACGAGGATGCCCGCCCCACCGAGAAGCCAATGTGCTCGCGCGATGTCTGCGAGCTGCTGCGTGTCGTCGACGCGGTGCTCCAGTGCGAGGCCCGACGTGCGCGTGTAGAACGCGGGCAGCTCGGACGTCTGGTAGCCGACGACGAGGACACCGTAGGTCTCGAGCGCCTCGAGCGTACGCGCGAGATCGAGGATCGCCTTCGCACCCGCGGAGACCACCGCGATCGGCGTGCGGCCGAGCGCGATGATGTCGTGCGAGACGTCACCCGTGTCGCCGCGGTGAACGCCGCCGATGCCGCCGGTCGCGAACACGCGAATCCCTGCGCGCGAGGCGATCGTGGCGGTCGCGCTGACGGTGGTCGCCGCGGTCGACTTGCGCGCGATATGCACCGCGAGGTCAGCCGTGCTCGCCTTCGCGATGTTCGATCCGTCCTTCGCGAGCCTCTCGAGCTGCTCGGCGTCGAGGCCGACGTGTGGCTCACCATCGAGGATCGCGATGGTCGCGGGTAGCGCACCCGCGGCGCGAACCGCGGCTTCGAGCTCCCGAGCCACCTCGAGGTTCTGCGGCCACGGCAGGCCGTGCGCGACGAGCGTGGACTCGAGCGCGACGATCGGTGCGCCGCGCGCACCTTCGATCTCCTGAGCGTAGTGCAGCTTCATGCGAGCGTTATAGCCCGCGAGCGCCCGGTACGTGCGTCACGCGTCGCGATACATGACGTCGGAGCGCAGCACGTACTTCTTGCCCGACGTGACCGTGCAGCCCTCGTGCAACAGGAAGTGCTGGAACAGCAGCGCGGTGCCTGTCCGCGGGTGCGCGTGGAGGTCGAAGTCCAGGAACTCCGTCGTGCCGCCGCCGAAGTCGTCGTTCAGGTAGACGATCAGCGTGAGCAAGCTGCGCTCGTGCTCGGTTCGCGCGAACGCACCATCGTAGTGTGCGGCGAACTTTTGACCCGGTTCGTACCGGTAGCAGCGGAACCGCTCGTTCGCGCCGACGGGTCGCATGTTCGCCAGCGACGGCGGCACGTGGTCCTTCACGCGCGCAAACAGGTCCGCTGCGAGCGCGTGATCGTCGAACATCACACGCGTGTTGTTGCGGATGTCGGGTGCCATCACGAACCCGCGCGGCGTGCTGATCGGCGCGGCGGACGGACCCAGCTCCTCGATCCGCGCGATGTGCTTCGCGCACTCGGCCGTCGTGAACACGTCGGCGATGGTCCACACGAGCGGCCCTGTCAGATCGAGTCGATCACCGTCGACATACGGCCGGCCACGCCCGGGCACCAAGACGTTCATTAGAACAGTGTAATGGGGACACTATGCCAGGCAACGTGGTTGTTCGACGACGTCCACCTACTCGAGGCCGAGTTGCTTCGCGAGGAACGTGTATTCGAGGGCCTGCATGAACGCGACCTGCTCGTTGTTCGCGGCACCGCCGTGACCTCCCTCGATGTTCTCGTAGTAGAGGATGTCGTGGCCCTGCTCGAGCATGCGCGCCACCATCTTGCGCGCATGTGCCGGATGTACGCGATCGTCGCGCGTCGACGACGTGAACAGTGTCCGCGGATAGACGACACCCTTCTTGACGTTCTGGTACGGCGAGTACGTCCCGATCACGGCCCAGTCCTGGGGCTTGTCGGGATCACCGTACTCCTCCATCCACGAGGCTCCCGCGAGCAGCTTGTGGTAGCGCTTCATGTCGAGCAGCGGCACCGAGCACACGACCGCGCCGAACAGGTCCGGGCGCTGCGTCAGCATCACGCCCACCAGCAAGCCGCCGTTCGATCCGCCCACGATGCCGAGCTTCTTCGGCGACGTCACCTTGCGCGCGACGAGGTCCTCCGCGATCGCGATGAAGTCGTCGTACGCCTTCTGCCGGTCGTGGCGCAACGCTGCCTGATGCCACGCCGGGCCGTACTCGCCACCGCCGCGGATGTTCGCGAGCACGTACACGCCGCCGCGCTCCATCCACGCGGCTCCGCTTAGCGCCGAGTAGCCCGGTGTCATCGACACCTCGAAACCGCCGTAGCCATACAAGATTGTCGGGTGCGAGCCGTCGAGCACCATGCCCTTGCGCGAGATCTGGAAGTACGGCACACGCGTGCCGTCCTTGGACGTCGCGAAGTGCTGCTCCACGTGTAGCCCTTTCGCCTCGTAGAACGCTGGCTGCGTCTTGAGCACTTGGGCCGCGGGGCCGCCCAGTGTGCCGAGCGCGATCGTATCGGGCACGAGGAAGTCCGACTTCGCGAGCCAGTAGTCGTCGGTCGTGCCCGCCGCGTCGACGGGCCACAGGTGCGTCGAGCCGAGGTCCTGCTTCCCGCCGAACGGCTTCTTCGTCCACGTGTTGTTCTTGACCGTCCACACGTAGAGGCGGTTCTTGATGTCCTCGAGCTCGTTGATGATCAACGCGGATGCGAGCTCCGCCGAACCGGCGAGCGACTTCGTCGGCGACGGCTCGAACAGCATGGAGAACGCGCGCTTGCCGGCGAGAAAGTCGGCGAGCGGCATCGCGAGCAATGCGCCGCGCGGCCACGTCTTGCCCTCGATGGTCCAGTCGCTGCGCAGCGACACGAGGATCTGCTTGTTCCAGACGGTCGCGCCGGCATCGCCCGGGATCTCGATCTTCACGAGCTTCTCGTCGATGCGGAGGTACTGCTCGCTCGCGAAGAAGCTGATCACGCGCGACACGAAATCGTACGTCTCGCCGTGATCCCAGCTACGCGACGCGCCCCCTCCGATGTCCGTCTGCTGCGCCTCGAACACCGTCGTCGCCTCGGACAGCTTCGTGCCGCGTTTCCACTCCTTGACGATGCGCGGGTAGCCCGAGTTGGTCAGCGTGTTCGGGCCAAAGTCCGTGCCGATGTAGACCGTGTCCTTGTCCTTCCACCCAGCGTCGGTCTTCGCTTCGGGCGCGCTGAACCCGTCGGCGATGAACTCCTTCTTCACGGGGTCGAACTCGCGGACGACGATCGCGTCACCTCCGCCGCGCGACAGCGAGATCAGGCAGCGATCGTACGCCGGATACAGACACGTCTGCCCCGCGTAGACCCAGTTCTCCTTCTCGGCGGCGGCGAGCGCGTCGATGTCGAGCACGGTCTCCCACGCCGGCTTCGCCTTCTTGTATTCGGCGAGCGTCGTGCGCCGGATCAGGCCCCGCGGGTTCTTCTCGTCTTGCCAGAAGTTGTAGTAGTGCTTCCCGCGCTTGTTGACGCTCGGGATCTTGTCTTTGGAGTCGAGGATGGCGCGGATGCGATCGCGCGTCTTCTCGAAGCTCGCGACCTTCGAGATCTCGGCGGTCGCCTTCTCGTTGCGTTCGCGCGCCCATGCGAGCGACTTGTCGCCGCCGACGTCCTCGAGCCACAAGTAGGGATCCTCGACGGGCTCGACCTTCGCAGGCGGTTCGATCGGGGTCGGTGGCTCGGTCGGATCGGTCGGCATCGTCGGAGGCTCCACGGGTTTCGCCGGTGACGAGCACGCGACGATCACACTCGTGAGCCACAGCACTCGTAACGTCATGGGCGGAGAGACTACCCGTCGCGACGCCGACGCGCACGCATCCATGTCGCTTGCACACTCACGTCTCGTCTCGAACGTTCAGTTCGCTCGTTTGGATGGCTTCGTCGTGGGCGACTTCGACGATCTCGAGGTCGACGGTGCCGCCTTCGCCGGACTTCGCCGGCGTTTCTTTGGTCGTCGCGTGACGCGCGAGCCACCGTTCGACCTCGGGCCCGGCCTTGCAGTCGACGAGTTCCGCATCTCCTGCTCCGACGAGACCGTCGTCGACTCGATCGCGGAGATCACGGCCTTCTTGTCGAAGCACCGGAGCTCGGGCCACGCCACACGACGTGGCCACCGAACATCGTGGGTCATACGACATCGTACGATCGATCAAGTGACCGATCGTTGGCGTGGGTCAGTTGATGACGGGACCCGGGCAGCCGTAGACGAAGCTGACGTTGCTGCTCGCGCCCATCATGATCTGATCGCAGTAGGAGCCGAAGAACGTGATGGTCATCGGGTTCGGATGGTAGTCCCAGCCGTTCGCGTGCGACGGCGAGCGCGGCACCGGCGTGCCGTTGATCGTCACCGTCACGTTGTTCGGATCAGGCGGGAGGCTCTGCAGCGCGAAGCTGCACGTCGGGATGATCACGCCGCCCGCGATCGCCTGGAGCGCCGCGTCGATCTCGGCCTGGTTGTTCGCCGCGTAGTACTTCTGCGCGCCCGGCTTGGGCACGCCACCCGCGACCGCGGCGTCGTTGAGGATGTTCGCGCCGCCGAAATCACCGAGGCCGAGCACGTACGTCTTGATGCCCGCGTTGCGAAGCGCGGTGACCGCCGCGACGGTCTCCGTCGAGCTTCCCGTGTCCGGGTTTCCGTTGAGGCAGTTCGGCAGACCGTCGGTCGCGAACAGCACATAGCGACCGGCCGGGTTGACCGGGATCTGGTTGTAGTACGTGAGCGCGCCCGCGAGGGCGAGGTGTGCCGGCGTGTTGCCGTTCGCGGCGCGCGACGTGAAGTACGAGCTGAAGCCCGGGTAGGTGTTGAGCGCGATGCCAACGTTCGGCGTGGCGGTCGCCGCGCAGTTGTCGTCGCTCGGGAACTCCAGTAGACCGAACTTGATCTGCGACTGCTTCTGCATGACCGTCGTCTGGAGCGCGGTCCTCATCGAGCTCCACTTCGACGTGAACACGGGCGGGATCTGGAACGGCGGCGTGTTCATCGAGCCCGATCGATCCAGGACGACGAGCATGTCCGGCGGATCGCCCAGGTTCATCACGCCGATGTTCGATTGCTGCGCGCCGCACGTCATGCCGTCGACGGGCGTGAGGTCGCCATCGGATGTCGAGTCGGCGTCGACCATGCTGCCGTCGTCGTCACCCCCACCGCCGCCCTTCGCGGGCGGTCCACACGCGATCAGAAATGCGGTGCCCAGAACAGCCGAGGCGAATAACGTGCGCATGGCGAGTCCCTCCGCGCGAAACTCTCGATCGAAAATTCCTCAGTGTCGACGAGAATTTAGGTGTGCACCACGATTGCTCACGTCGTGCATCGCGATGCGCATCGTGCGGGTGCCGCACAGGTCTTTGGTCTCCACCAAACCCTCTCGTGATCACTCGATCTATTGAGTTCGCTCGGCCCACCACAGCTCGAGCCACCACCACACACCCCCGATGGCCAACATGCCCGCGGCGAACACGCCGACACTCGCACCCCACGCGGCGTGACGATCGACAGCGATCAGCGTCGTGAACGCGACGATCGCGCTCGCTGCCACCGCACTCGTCGCAGCGATCGCACGCTCGGTTGCGCGCCACGGCACGAGCAGCGCGACGACCGTTCCGATCTTCACCGCGATCGCGGTCTCGATCGTCACACCATCGTCGACGAGCGCGACCAGCGCGACGACCGCGACCGCGACCGCCGACCCGCGGATCAGCACGAGCAACAACACACCGCGCGCTTCGATCTGCCGGCGTACACGCGTCGACACCGTCAGCGCGATCATCATGCCCACGAGGTACGGCGGCCACGCAAAAGGAACGATCGCCATCGGGAGCGGCTCTGCCGTCGAGCACGGTTTCCACGCGGGAAGAAACATGCACAGAAACAAGAGCCATCCCGACGGCGCAGTGAGCCATCGATGATGCCTGCGTGGCTCGCGCGCGACATGCCGTGACAGCGATGTCAGCTCCGAGATGCCTAGGGCGTCGTCGGGATGAACAGACGGACGGAATCTTGACCCCATAGGCAGGATTCAACGCAACCGACGAGCCACGTCGACTCGTCACCGGATCCGGCTCGATCTGGCACGAACCGGCATATCATCGTGGACATGCGACTCTCCTCGGTGGTGTCCGTCGGGATCTTCCTCGCTGCCTGTGGCGATGACGGCGGTAGCAACGTAGACGCGGCGACCGACGACGCTGCGATGATCGACGCTCCCGACATCGACGCCGCGCCGTTGATGCTTCTGCTCACGTCCACTGCGTACACCGACGGTGGCGTGATTCCATCCGCACAGGCATGTGTCGGACGCCTCGGAATGAACCAGTCACCGCCGCTCGCGTGGAGCAATGTCCCGGCGGGCACGATGAGCTTCGCGATCGTGTTCACCGATCTCAACAACGGCCTCGTTCACTCTGCCATCTACGACATCCCCGGCACGCTAACGTCGGTCCCAGGTATGGTCGACAAGGTCTACGCGCCGATCGCCGTGCCCGGCGCTCACCACCCTCCGGCATACACGAACGTCCGCGGCTACGAAGGTCCGTGCCCGAACGATCCGCACATGTACCAGCACAAGATCTACGCGCTCGCGACGGCGACCGTCCCGAACACGATGATGAGCACGACACGCGCGCAACTCGTGACCGAGCTCGAGGCCGCGAACCTCGGCACCGGGACGCTCACCGCGACGTTCACGCCCTGAGCTCAGCGCAGCTCGAACTCTTTGCAGAACGCGACCTCGGTCGGGCGCTCGCCCGTCACCGGATCGGGTGCGTCGAGCGGCCACCGGCGCTGGCCTTCGTCGGGCCAGTCGTGCGCGCACGCATCGCGCGACTCGCGCCAGAAGAAGCAATCGCGGCACGCACTGCGCAACTCGAACACGCGTGCTTCTTCGATCAGCTGCTCCGTCAGCGGGAACTTCATCGCCGCGGCACCGATGTCGTCTCCGACCAGACCATACGCGTCAGTTCGCCGGCGCCGGAGCAGCGGAGCCCGAGCCCGCAGAGCCCGAGCCCTTCGGCTCGTCCTTCTCGGCCGCCTCGATGCCCGCCTTCACGCCACGCTTCACCTTCTCGACGGCGGGGCCCGCCTTCTCCTCGACGCCGTGCTTGAGGTCCTGGACCTCCTCGGTCGCCCAGATCGCGCGGATGTGCCCGAAGAACGTCCGCTTGCCCAGCTTCACGGTCGCGCCCACGTACGCGAGCCCGATCGCGAGTGCGAGGAAGATGATCAAGCGAATCATGAGCAGAGCCTACCAGCCGCTCGAGCTCGCGCCACCCTCACTTCGACGGTGGCAAAAGCCGTCGCATAGTCTCAGTCCGACGCGCGCTTGAGGATCAGGAACGCCACGCGCCGGTTCTTGGCCCACGCCGCTTCGTTGCTGCGGTTGTCGACGGGCTGCGTCTCGCCGTAGCCCTGCGACTCGAGACGCTTCTCGTCGACGCCCTTGTCGACGAGGTACACCTTCACCGCCGCAGCGCGACGATCCGAGAGATCGAGGTTGTACGCGTCGTTGCCGCGCTCGTCGGTGTGACCCTGCACCTCGATGAGCTGGATGCTCGGGTTGCCCTGCAGCGTGGCCGCGACCGCGTCGAGGATCGGGAACGACTGCGCCTTGATGACCGCCTTGTTGTACTCGAAGTACACCATGTCGAGGATCTCGATCGCCGTGTCGGTCACGACGACGCGACCGCGATCCGGACAGCCGTCCTCGTCCTCGGTGCCGTTGTACGTCTCCGGCTCGTTCGGGCACTTGTCGTCCTTGTCGAGAATGCGGTCCTTGTCGTTGTCGAGGTCCGGGCAGCCGTCCTCGTCCTCGAAGCCGTCCTTGTCCTCGGGATCGTTCGGACACAGATCGTCGACGTCGAGGATGCCGTCCTGGTCGTTGTCCGGATCGGGGCAACCGTCCTCGTCTTCGAACTGATCGAAGTCTTCGGGATCGTCCGGGCATTTGTCGACGTTGTCGAGGATGCCGTCGCCATCGCGATCGTTGACGTTGCCCTCGGGGCAGCCGTCTTCGTCCTGGAAGCCGTCCTTGTCCTCGGGGATGAGCGGGCAGTTGTCATCCTCGTCGAGGATGCCGTCGCGATCGTTGTCGGGCTCGGGGCAGCCATCCTCGTCCTCGAAGCCGTCGAAGTCCTCGGGATCGTCCGGGCACTTGTCGACGTCGTCCTTGAGACCGTCGCCGTCGCGATCGCCGATGTTCGGCTCGAACACGATGCCGATGAACGCGCGCACGTCGGGGCTGCCGCCCTTGTCGGCCAAGATGCCGCGGCCACCGCCGAGTGAGAGGAACGAGTTGCGCGCGAGGTAGAGCTTCACGCCCAAGAGCGCTTCCATCGGCTGGTAGTTGTCGTTGTCGCCAAGCGGCACGGCGCCGATGAACTCGCCGACGATGTCGAACTTCTGCTTCGCGATCGCGTATGCGATGGCAAAGCCGAACGGGATCTCCGCGCTCGCGGTGATCGTGCCGTTCGTGATCGGCGCCGGCTCGGCGGCATCACCCACATCGCTGTCCGTGAACGTGCGAGTCGAGCGAATGCGAATTCCACCGGTGAGCGCCATGCGCAGCCGGCGCTCGCGACCGAACTCCTTGTCGAAGATACCCATGATCTGCGGGACGAAGTGGTCCTCGCCGAGCCACGCTCCCTTCGGATCTGTGGTGGGCAAGTAGAAGCTCGCGACGACACCGACGCCCACGTTCGGTGGGCGGCTCGTCTTGAGGAAGCGTGTCTTCAGGTGCAGGCCGACGTTACCGAGGCCCTGTCCGTCGATCCCGAACGAGATGTCGTCGTTGGGGTTCCCCGGATCGCCTTCGAATCGTGGCGTGCGCTCGCCGCCCATGATGCGGAGCGGAGCCGACGCACCGAACTCGAGCTCGATCGGGCCGGCCTTGATACCGACGGCTGCGATCAGCGTCGCCGTGATCACGTTCTGGACGACGTACTCGTTGTTGCCGCTCGTGAAGTCGAGGAGCTTGTAGCCCCAGTCGAGCGAGCCGAGGCCGAACGAGAACTCGGTGTGCCCGAGTACCTGCGAGGCGTTGACCGTCAGGTAGCCGCGCGAATCGATCGCGGGGCGAAAGCCACTGAGGTCGAGGTTGCCGCCGGACTGCGCAGACGCGTGGGGGGCGCTCGCCACGAGGACGAGTGCGGCAATCAGACCGAAACCACGAGCCGAACGGCAAACAGAGCAGGCGCGAGAAAGCATGTCGCCTCCGAAAGAGATCGAGAGGCTTGTTCTGTGCCTCGATCCAATCCGTTCGTTACACCAGGTCTGATGGTGGGGTCAAACAAGCGGCAACATTAGTGATCTGCGCATCCCCATGCACTCCGGCTAGGCCGGACCGCACGGCCACGGCTGGGCCGACGGCCCGCGAGGCAGCCGCTACCGACTGCGGGCTTGGGGCCCGTTCACGGGACCTGAATGCCGAAACGGAGGCAGATCTGCGTGTAGTTCGAGCTCAGGTTGGCCGGGAGCTTCGAGAAGTACAACTTCGCCTTGCCGGCAGACTTCGAGCGACATGCGGCGAGGAACGCCTTCTTGATGACCTCCGAGTCGTACTTGCAACGGAGCGCCGCCTCGAACTGCGAGAGCGCGGCCATGTCCATGCCGTTGTTCAGGTAGTCGTCGGCCTTCTTCTTGTTTCCCTCGAAGTCACAGTCCTTGTCGGGCGTCTTGTCCGGCGTCTTGTCGGGCGTCTTGTCCGGCGTCTTGTCGGGCGTCACCTTGGTGGTGTTGCCGTTCGTGTCGGGTTGCTTGACCGCGACAGCACCGTCCTTGCACGGCGTCTTCATCCACTCCTCGTCGACGCCCTCTGCGCGAGCCTGGTTGATGATCTTCGCGTGCTCCTTGCACTGGTTGATCGCAGCCTTCGCACGTTTCTGCAGGCCCTCCGCCCACGCCTCACGCGCCTTTTCGACGTACCCCTCGGACTCGAGGCGATAGACGGAGTCGTCCGGGATCGTCTTCGCAAACTTCTTCGCGGTTTCCAGGTCGCCCTTCTTCGCTGCGTCGGTGATCTTGAGAGCCGCAAACTGCGCCTTGTTCTCGGCGATGCCCACGTCGCGGAACTGCTTGGCCTTCGCCGGGTCCGTTCCTTCGAGCTCCTCGCTACAGGCGACGACATCGGGCCACTTGCGATCCGCGCGGAGCTTGGTGCACTTCAGCGCGACATCCTCTGCGAGGTTCGTGTCGGGGTTCGTCGGCACGACAGCCATCCCCGCGTCGACTTCGACGATCGGGTTGTTGTCGTTGACGGCGACCTGCGTATCGGTGCCGGTGCCGGTGCCGTTGTTGTCCGCATTGGTACCGCTGCCGGGTTGCACCACGCTACCGCCGTCGGTTTTTTTGGGGTCGTCGCCGCCGCGCAGCGCGAACATGACGACCGCTCCGAGGACGACAACACCGAGAAGCACCGCGACGAGGAGGCCCTTCTTGCCGCCGGCGGTCTCGGGGACATCGGTGATCACCGCATCGCGCGCGAACACGAAGTCCTCGCCCGGCTCGATGAAGCGCAGGCGGACGTGGCCGAGATCGACGACGTCACCGCGGCGCAGCTCGACCTTGCTGTAGTCCTGGCCGTTCACGCGAACACCGTTGGACGACTGCAGATCGCTGATCGTGTAGCGACCGGTCTCGGGCTCGCGCACCAGCTTGGCGTGGTTGCGGCTGATCGATCGGTGGTTGACGACGATGTCGTTCTCGTCGGTGCGACCGATGATCATCTGCGGGCGGCTGAGCTCGAACTCCTTGCCCGCGAAGTTGGACGACAGCACCACGAGGCGGCCGTAGCCGACGGGCGCTGTGAGCGCCGCGACCGCTGCAGCGGTGGCGACCGGGCGACCCGCGGGATCCGTATCCGCGATCGCGACCATCGTGCGGTTCGGCGCGCCGACAAGTTGCGGGCCGGCAAGGCCGGATGCCGCGGCGGGAGACGGGACACCGAGCGGAAGCGTGGGCGTGCCGTTCGGGTGCGGCTGCGTCGTGGCTTCACCGTTCGCGCCATGGCCATCGAGGCGCTCGATCGGCATCGTGCGCGCGTCGTCGACTTGCTCGACCCCCTCGGCCTTGAGGTAGAGCTTGTAGTCGCCGATCTGGACCTGGTCGCTGACACGGAGTGACACGCGCTCGGCGATTCGCGCGTTGTTCACGCGGATGCCGTTGTAGCTGCCGAGATCCTCGATATGGACCTCGCCGTTGTTTCGCATGATGCGAGCGTGGCGGCGCGACACGTTCCGCTCCGTGAGACGGATCGTGTTGCCTTCTTTACGACCGATCGTGATCTCGTCACGGATCAGGGGGACAACAGTCGTCTTCCCCTCGTCGTCCTGGATCACCAGCTTGAACATCGTTGGATGCGTTCTCCGCTCTTGGTTGTACCAGTCGTAACTCAGGCAAATCTACGGAGAGGCGGCCTACTTACTTCCGTTACGGACAGCGTGCTTCGCGAGCTTTACGGCCGCCGCGAGCTGTGGATCGTCTGACTCATCGATTGTGGCATCACTTCCAGGGCCCGCGCCACTACCGCTGTCATTGCCACCCTTACCACCGACGACGATCTCCTCGGGAGTGAAGCTCGAGACCTTCACGTCCGGAATAAGTCCTTTGGATTCCAACGAGTTGCCCTTCGGCGTGTAGTACCGCGCGGTCGTCAGCTTGAGACCGGCGCCGTCGGCGAGATCGTAGAACGTCTGCACGGTGCCCTTCCCGTACGTCGGTTCACCGACGAGCTTCGCGCGTCCATTGTCGCGTAGCGCAGCCGCGAGGATCTCCGCGGCCGACGCCGTTCCTTGATCGACGAGCACCGTGATCGGCACGTTGATCGCCAGCCCGCCCTTGTGGGCGGACTGCTTCTCCGTGCCGTTGCGACCGCGGATCTGCACGATCGTTCCACCGTCGAGGAACTGGTCCGCGACGAGGATCGATTGATCGACGAGCCCGCCCGGATCGTTGCGCAGGTCGAGCACCAGCGACTCGAGCGCGCCTTGCTGCCTGAGTTGCGCGAGTGCGGCCGCGGCATCGGCGTTCGTCGCCTCGGAGAACCGCGTGATCGCGAGGTAGCCGATGCCCTTCTCGAGCACGCGGTGCTTCACGCTCGGTTGCTTGATCTGCGCGCGGATCAGCGTGAACGTGCGTGGCTCCTTCCAGCCCGCGCGGATCACACCGATGGTGACGCGCGTCCCCGAGGCACCGCGCAGCTTGCGTTCGGCAGCCCCCGCATCTTCGAGCTCCTTGCCGGCCTCCGCGGTCGGCGCGCCATTGATCGATGTGACCTTGTCGTCGACCTGCAGGCCCGCGACCTCGGCAGGCGACCCTTCCTGCACTTCGTCGATGCCGGGGTATGGCGGGATGCGCGGGCGCGCGTCGTCGATCTCGCCGGGGTACAGCACCAAGCCGATGCTGCCGTATTCGCCCTCGGTGTCCTGGCGCAGTTGCTGGTAGCGCGTTGGCGGCAAGAACGTCGAGTGCGGATCGAGGTTGTGCAACATGCCGCGCGCGGCGTCGTAGAGGAGCTTCTTCTCGTCGACGGGATCGACGTACGCCGTCTGTACGGTCGACAGTGTCTGGGCGAACGAGTCGAGCGCCTTGAACCGCGACACGTCGCGCGGCACCGCTTGGGAGGCCACCGCCGTCGCCAGGATCGCTCCTGCGCAGAATGCTGCGACGTGACTGGCCCCGGGCACGAGGAAAAGCTTAACGCGACTTCTTCTGCGGTGCCGCTGAGTCCGCAGACGTCTCGCTCTCACCCACTAGCAGGGGCTCGGGATCAATCGGCAACCCCCCGGCACCGATTTTCACGCGCACCTCGAGATAGATCCGATGCCGCGCCGCGCGACCGAGCTTGTCGCCCGAGACGACCCGCGCACCCGTCGGCACGCTGAGCTCTCCGAGCTTGGCGACGACGGTCAGGTAGTCGCCGTGATCGAGGATGACGCCGAGATCGAGTCCGCGGATCGGCCCGGCATACCGCACGGTCCCCTCGGCCGACGCCTTCGCCGGTGTCTTCGATTCGACCTCGATGTCGAGCCCGCGCCGCGCGAGCCTCGCCTTGCTCCTCTCGTGGGCGATGGTGCCAAACCGTCGCGCGATCGTCCCCGCGGCAGGCCACGCGAGCTGGCTCGGTAGCGTCACGCTGGGCAGCGCTGCGGTGGCCGTCACGGTGCGCCCGGTCGCCGTCGCGAGCAGCGCGAGCTCGTCAACGAGGAGGCGGCGCTCGTCGACATCGCGATCGATCAGCATGCGCGCACCCGCCCGCGTTCGTGCCGCCGCCATGCGATCACTCTGCGTCGCGCGAGCGGGCCCGCGCAGGACGCGATATGCGGCGCGCATCCGCGCGAGCCGGACCTTGTCGAGCGCGCCCAGCTTGTCGGACACGGTCGCACGCGTCGTGTCGATCACTGCGCCTTGCTCGGCGAGCTGCGCGGCGAGTGCGCCGCGCGTGTCGCGTCGATCCTCGTTCGACGTGTTCGACGTGTTCGACGTGTTCGACGTGTTCGACGTGTTCGACGTGTTCGACGTGTTCGACGTGTTCGACGTGTTCGACGTGTTCGACGTGTTCGACGTGTTCGA
>JBJXGN010000149.1:0-10968 GCA_046160585.1 Kofleriaceae bacterium | reverse complement strand
CGACCGACATGATCTTCATCGACGGCGAGCTTCGGCGCCTACCAGCGGACGAGGTGGCGCTCCTTCGGGTGGATCGCATCACCTAACTAACTAACTAGGCGGGTCCGCGCTCGTTGTAGCGTCGCTTGGCGACGATATGCCCGCAGTTCACGCGAAGTTCACGTCCGCTCGTTGCCGCTCGTGTCCACCGCACCTCGTGCGCGCGGGTCCTACGCTTCTATGATGCCCGCCTCGATCTCGCCGATCACGCTCGTGCTGCTCGCCGCGTGCGCTGGACCCCTTTCGACGCCCGACGCTGCGCGAGCGTATCCGCCGGACACGCCGATCGTCGACACCGGGCGGTTCCAGTCGTGCGTCGATCATCCGTTCGCGAGCCCGGCCGCGGAGGACTGGCGGCACACGCGATCATCGCTGATCGCGGTCACTTCGCCGAACCACTCGGCGACCGACGTGATCGCGCACCCGGACACGACGCCGTACGTCGGCGCGAAGCTGACGTACGGTCCGACGAGCAAGGACCTCGAGGACGAGAACATCCTCGCGTTCGTCGACACGTGCAACGGCTGGCGCTCGCTCGGGCGCGGCACGACCGACGGCGACGGGCGCGTGCGCGTCAAGCTTCCGCCGCTCCCCACCGGGGTCTACGAGGTGCGCTTCCAGGTCGCGGGCGATCAAACGACGACGAGCGCCTTCGCGTACATGGTGCCCGCGGGCACGCGCCTCGCGGTCACCGACATCGATGCGACGCTGACCACGAGCGATGCGGCCGTGTTCAAGCAGATCGCCGACGGCTCGTACATCCCCGAGGCATATCCGTCCGCCGCGCGGCTCGTCGACGCGCACGCGAAGCGCGGGCACGTCGTGCTCTATCTGACGGGGCGACCGTACTGGCTGTCCGAACCGTCGCGCGTGTGGCTCGCACTGATGCAGTTCCCACCCGGCCCACTCCGCGTCGCGGACTCCAACGGCGACACGCTGCCTACCGAGAGCAGCGTCGGCGCGTACAAGCTCGCGCGCCTGAAGGCGCTCGTCGACGCGGGCTACATCATCGACGTCGCGTACGGCAACGCGTCGACCGACATCTTCGCGTATCTCGGTGCCGGCATCCCGGCGGACCGGGTGTGGATCATCGGATCGCACGGCGGCGAACGGGGCACGCATTCGGTGCAGAACACGTGGGACGCGATCGCCGACGAGGTGAGCGCGGGCGCGCCCGTGGCACAGCCGTTCACTCGATAGCCTCGAAGGCTCCACTCGCAGTACGCTCGCGCCGATGGACTCGCTGACCGCAGACGACTTCGCATCTCTGGACACTGCACAGAAGGACGCGGTGCTCGCGGCGCTCTTCGTCGCCCTGATCGCCGACGGAGTCCCCGAGCCCTCGGAGATCGCCGCGTTCTCGGCGGCGATCGCGAAGCTCCCGTGGGGGGAGCCGATCGAGCGGCTCCAGGCGAAGATGCGCGCGGTACAAGCGCGCCTCGACAACGCGACGCGCGACGAGAAGATCGCGTTCCTCGACGAGACGGTGCCGGCCATTCCGACGCCGTTGCGCATGCGCGTCATCGAGACAATGGTCAGCATCACGGCGGCCGACAACGTGCTGACACGTGGCGAGCGCGGCAGCCTCGGGGCGTTCATTCGCGCTTTCGGGCTCACGGCCGAGCAGGTCGACGTGATCCGCGCGCGCTTCGTCGGGCGACCGACGAACTGACTACCGCCGCCAGTCGACGCGCCCGGCGTCGGCACTCGCGACGACGCGCCCGTCGGGGCCGACGACGCACGAGCCGCCTTGCCCCGCGATGCGAACATCGCCGGGTGCCCAGTTCGCGTTGACGATCGCGAGGTCGAAACGCTGCGCGAGTCGCTGCAAGCGCATCACGCGGTAGTCGGGCTCCTCGACCCACGCGCTCGGGAACAGCAGCACGTCGGCCGACGCGAGCTCGCGCGCACTCTCCGTCGGCAGGAAGTGCACGTCGTAGCAGATGGCGATCGTGACCTTCGTGCCGTCGATCTCGACCACAGGCAACGGCTCGCGACCTGCTGTCGCCCACGTCTCCGGCAGCCACGGATGGCGCTTGCGATACACGAACGTGACTGCGCCGCGCGGATCGTACGCGACCATCGCGTTGTACAGCGCGCCGGATTCGCGCAGCACGAGCGGTGCGACGAGGTGCACGTCGTGTGTCACGGCGAGGGCCGCGCACGCGCGCGCCGTCGGGCCATCGATTGGCTCCGCGCACGACGCGAGATCGCAGTCGCCATCGGGCGACACGTAACCGTGGAGGGACGCTTCCGGTAAGAGCACGAGCGTCGGCTCGGACGTGCTCGTCGTCCGCGCGAGCTCGCCATCGACGTCGGCGAGCGCGCGTTCGGGGGCGCCCCATCGTGCGGGAAGCTCGAAGACCACGAAGCGCATCTGGGCAGAATGGCATGCCCCCTCCGCCACGATCGCGAGCGAGGCGTGACATGGCCTGTGCGGGTCCCGCACGCGTGGTGAGAATTCGTCGAAACGTTGCGAACAGGGCAGCGATGTCGTGAATCGTCGGAAAACGAGCATCTCGTCGATGAGGTTTCGAGGAGCTGGCGCGGGTACGAGTGTTGCTCTCCGGTTCTGCACGATGAAGAAGACTGCCCTCGTCCTGTTCGTTGCTGCGGTGGTCCCTGGCTGTGCTGTCGACGAGCCGCTGTTTCCACCACCGTCCTCGTCGAACCGCGTCGACGTCGTCGTTCACGACGGCGCCACGTACGTCTCGGGGTGCGTGCACCAGCAAGCATTCCCGCTGTCCGGCTGTACCGATGCGCAGCTCCCGGGGCTGCAAGTCCGGCTCGGGCTCGATGGCGAGGTCAGCGATGTCCCGAGGGCGGCGCCGACGCTTCCGTGGGATCTGTACAACTACGACCTCTTCAACTTCCCCGGGCCCTTCCTCGCGGTATTCACGATCGCCGCTGACAAAAGCGTGGTCGCGAAGATCGACGGCGACATCGAAGCAGGCGTGATCCCCGATGCGCCGAACGCCGCGCAGCCGAGCCCGGCCGATCGGTCGGTGCCGTTCGAGCTCGCGGTCACGATCGACGAGGATGCGACCCTCGCGGGGTTCATCGATAGCAGCTGTGGAGTGGCCACACCGTTCGACTCCGGGGCGATCACCCCGGACCCCAACATCCGCTACCGTGACGGGAAGCTCGTGATCGACCTCTCGTACCTCGCCAAACCCAACACGGGATCGTGCACGCACCGGCTCGTGATGTTCTCGCGCCGTTATGTCGGTGGAGGATTGACCCTCGCGGCGTCGACGATCGTCTCGTTCACCAGCGAGCCGTGATGGCTTGTCACATCCTGCGTGACGTCGCTGCGCGCGATTGACGCGTGCCTGCGGTCCGCGCACGATGACCTCATGCCCGTTCACCTGCGCGACGTCATCGGCTATCTCGACACCACCCTCGAGATCGATCGCTTCCGCGACTACGCGCCGAACGGACTGCAGGTCGAAGGCGCGCCCGAGATCGAGACCATCGTCACCGGCGTCTCGGCGAGCGCCGAGCTGATCTCGCGCGCGATCGAGATGGATGCCGATCTGATCATCGTGCATCACGGCCTGGTGTGGGGTGGCGGGATCCAGCGCGTCACCGGCGCGCTCGCGAACCGCATGAAGCTCCTGCTCGGGAACGACGTGTCGCTCGCCGCCTATCACCTCCCGCTCGACAAGCACGCGCGGCTCGGTAACAACGTCGGGCTCGCCGACGCGCTCGCGCTCGGTGGCGCGCGCGAGGCGTTCGGCGACGTGAAGGGCGTCGCGCTCGGTATGGCCGGTTCGTGGCCGACACCGCTCTCGCGCGACGAAGCGATCGGCCGCATCGCCGGCGGCGTGCTGAACGGCAAGACGCCGCGCTTCGTGTTCCCCTTCGGTCCGGACGTCGTCCGCAAGGTCGGACTGTGCTCGGGCGCGGCCTCGGATCTGCTCGAGGCCGCGGCGGCGGCGAAGTGCGATCTCTACCTGACCGGCGAGCTCGCGGAGCGCGCGGGCGATCTCGCGAAGGAGCTGCAGATCACGCTCGTCGCCGCCGGTCACTACGCGACCGAGGTGTTCGGTCCACTGCGTCTCGCCGAGGAGCTGCGCATGAAGTTCCCCTCGCTCGAGACGAAGTTCGTGCCGTCACCCTCGCCGCTGTAGGCACCGATGCGGCGGCATGACGTGTTACGCGCATCTCGGGCGAGAGCTCGATGATGTTCGCGTACGTCCGTCCCTCCCATTCGACGGATGAGACGGTCCCGCGCTGTCGCAGGTCGCTGTCGCACGCGTCGTCAAACCTCTCGTGGAGGGCTTCTTGCGCGCTCGCGCCGTCCCGACCTCCGGCACGCGAGATGCTCCAACCGTACTGGATGACGACCAAGCTGTTCGCGTCGCTCGTCCTGACCATCGGCCTATCTGCATGTCTCACCGAGGTCGACGACGACAACGTGCTCGACGGTGACGACCTCGAGACCGTCGCCACAGATCCGGGTGCGGAGCTGGCGTCGGAGATCACCGGCGATCCTCCCGATCGCAATGTCGCTCCGGCATCGCCGGGGGGAACCACGACATGCGGCGGTCAGCCGCGCCGCAAAGCGGATGGCCCGTGCCTGCCGAAATGAGCCGGCGACGGCGTGCGATCACGCCTGTCACGCTCTTGCTCGCGGTCGAACAGGTGACGCGCGAGCGCACCAACCTATGCGCGTTGCTCGCGAGCGGTGACGTCGTGTTCCGGTCGCGAAGCCGACTAGATTTAGAACGTGAGGCGGAAGCCGATGCGCGCGAATAGCGGCGCGTATCGCCCGGACGTGTTGCGGAAGTTCGGGTTGCGACCGATCGGTACCGCGGACTCGTTGCCATTGGTGTCGATCGTCTTGACCCAGATCAGATCCTCGTAGGTTCCGCCGGAGACCGGGTTGGCAGCCTGGATCGACGCGGCGCCCATGCCGTTCGCACCCGGCTTCACGCGCGGTGCGTACGTCTGATCGACCGACGCCGTGCCCTGATTGTCGTAGACGTTGTAGATGTCGAGGAACACCTCGGCGTGCATGTTGCGCGGCAGCTTGCGACCGTAGCCGATATGCACGTCGAGCCCGTGCTCGAAGTCCGCGCGTTGGAGCGAGCCGCGGGGCAACAGGAACGACTGATTCTGGCCATATAGGTAGTGCGCCGCGAGCGCGTTGACCGGCGTTCCGGACAGCGCACGGAAGCGGATGCCCATCGTTATGTCGCCGTGCTTCTTCAGGTCGGCGGTGTAGTAGCCGTCGAGCTTGATGTAGTGCGGGCGATCCTGCGGCAGCGGGCCGAACTTGTTCGCGAGCAGCTCGATGAGATCGTACTGCGTCGAGTTGTTCGGGAGGATGATGCCGTCGTCGTACGAGATGAGGCCCGGATAGTTTCCGGCGGTGCGCGAGAACGTGTAGGAAGCCTGCATGTACGCCTTCGACGTGAACCGGCGAGTCATCGTGAGCTGCAGCGCGTCGTAGTTGCGCACCGGTTTGTCGAAGATGCGGATGCCCTGGAACATCTTGAGCTGCGCCTGCAGGCGGCCCTTCCGGACCGGATCTTCCTCGGCGTCGACCTTCTCCTGGAACTTGCGCTCCTCCTCGGCGGACCACTCGCCGGGGTTCGAAACGATGTACGTGTTCGCGTTGTCGAGCGAGACGTCCTCGATCACGCGGCTGATGCGGCGGTTCTGATACGCGATGCCGAGCTTCATGTCGTCGATCAGCTCGTATTCGATACCGGCGACCCACTCGTCGAGGAACTGACCCTTCACGCCGGGCGCGGTCACCGAGCCGTTCACGCCGAACATCTCGTTGCGCAGATCGGCATTGATGCCGCGGTCGGCGGCGTCGAGACAGCTCGCGCCGTCGGGCCCACCGAACGCCATGTCGGTTCCGCCGCAGCGACCGGGCGTATACGTCTGCACGTACTGGATCGGCGCGCCGAAGTTGTAGTTGTTGATCTCGAGTGGGATCGACTCGTAGAAGCGTCCCCAGTGCGCGTACGCCTTCGAGCGGCCTTCCTTCGTCCAGTCGTAGAGCGCGCCGACGCGCGGCGCGAACATGCCCTTCAGCACGAGCGCGTTCTTGGCGTATGGATCGCCGCTGACGGGGTTTGTCGTGCCCTGCAGGAACTCCGCGAAGCGCAAGCGCTGCTCCTCGTAGCGAACACCCGCGTTGAGCGTGAGGTTCGGGCGGATCTGCCACGAGTCGCGCAGGTACGCAGACCAGTTGAGCGTGTTGCCGAAGATCTTCGTGCCCTCGGCCGCCGCTGATCCGCCGAGGTAGTCGCACTTGAACGTCAGGCCACCACCGGTCGGGTTGGTCGGATTCGGTGTCGCGCACATCTGATCGAAGCGCTCGCGCGTGTCGTCCATCTCGGTGACCTGCACCCAGCGAATGACGTCGACCTGCGCCCCGATCGCGTTCTGCAGATACGCCTCGCCGGACAGCGCGCGGGTGACCTGGCTGCGATTGTCCTCGAAGTCGATGCCGGCTTTGATCTCGTGAGTACCGCCGGCCCGCACCCGTTGCGTGACGCCGAGTTTGCCCGACAAGCGCTGGTCGACGTCGTCGTACAGGCTGCCCGGGCCGCCGATCGCATACACGCGCGAGTTCATCGGGCAGTTCGTGATGAACGGATACGGATCTGCGCCGCCGGGAACACCGTCGAAGCAGCCGGCGTTCGTGCGCTCCGTCTCCGCACCGAAGCCGGGGCCCCAGATGCCGAGCGAGCCGTTATAGAGGACCTGCTGCGGCGTCGTGGACAGCGTCGGCTCGATCGCCTCGTTGTTGTACGCCTCGCGGTGCACGCCGAAGATGCCCTCGAGCTCGGTCTTGTTGCTGTTGAACTTCGATGTCCACTTCGCGGAGACGTCGGTCGTCATCGCGCTCGAGATCGTCCCGTAGGTCTTCGGCCCATAGATGCCCGGGCGTTCGGACGTCCGCGGCACGATCTGCACGGCGAGCTGTCCTTGCTGCTCCGGGGTCGCGGCGTAGTTGATCTTTCCGAGCGCCGAGAGCGCGCGGTCCGAGTAGTAGCGCGTCTCCGTGTCGACGCGGTCCGTGATGAAGAACCCGGTCTCCGGATCGATGTCGGGCGCACCGTCGGAGAAGCCGCCCTGCGACGTGAGGCGCGGATCGCATGTGGTCAATGCTCCCTGCTCGTCGACGGAGCGGCAGTCCGTCTGGCGCTTGGTGTCGCGCGTGATGTCAGTGCGTCCGAACTGCGGCGCGATGCCGACGTAGAACCACAACTTGTCCTTGATGATCGGACCGCCGAGCTCGATGCCGAAGTCGAGGTCGTAGCCGACGTCGCCCTTCACGTCGAGGGAGCCGGCGTTCACGGGCGTGCGCTCGACGGCCGCCGTCAACATGCCGGGCTGCCAATAACCGAACACGGAGCCCTTGAGGTCGTTCGAGCCGGACTTGGTGACGACGTTGACGATGCCGCCGGTCGCACGCCCGTATTCGGCGTTGTAGCCGCCCGTGATGATCTCGATCTCCTCGATGAAGTCGTTGATCACCGGCGAGCCGACGGTGCCGTACGACAGGCCCGTCGTGTTGACTCCGTCGACCACGTATTGGTTCTCGAGGGACGAGCTGCCGCTGAACGCGACGCCGAGGATGTCGCCCTGCGAACCCGCGGCGGCGCCGAGCGCCGACTCGAACGTACGGCCGGGCACCGGGATGTTCTTCAGGTAGTCCTTGTCGATCGTGATGCCCTGTGCGGTCGACGTCGGATCGATCGTCGGCGCCGAGCCGCTCACGCGCACGACCTCGCCCTTCGTCGCGTTCGTGTCGAGCTTCTGGTACACGCCGGTTGTCTTCTGCACGCCGACAACGACCGGTTTCTCGACGGTGGCATCGAGGAAGTAGAACGTGACGAGGTACTGGCCGGGCGCGAGCTCGGTGATCTTGTACGCACCGCGCTCGTCGGTGATCGCGGTCTGCGCCGCGGTCCCTTCCGACGTAACGACCACGGTGACACCACCGAGCGCCTCGCCGGTCGCGACGTCGGTGACGACGCCTTGGATGGCGCCGGTCGTCGACGACTGCGCGTAGGCGCTCGCTGCGGAGCCCAGGACGAAACACGACAAAGCCACCGATGTGGCCCACCCCAATCGCATGGGGGGAAGACATCACGAGCCGGTCGCCAACTCAAGGGAGGACTGCTGGCCACGGCTTGCCGGTGCGGGGACACCTAGCGCGCGACGAGGCGCCCCCCCGACCGAAGCTCCTCGACGAGGGCCAGGTTCTCGGGGTGGTCGATGCCGGTATCGAGGAGAATGACCCACGCCGAAACGCGACCCTTCGCCGATCGTTTCTGGATCAGGTGCTGCCGCATCTTCATGCGCTCGAAGAATCCGTCGTAGATCACGTATGCGCCGTCGGGGGTGTTCTCGTAGTGCGTGATCCGGGTCTTCTGGTCCTTCGCGAGCTCGCGCGCGCTGTCGAGCGGGTCGGCGTGGCGGCGCTTGCGGGTCGCAGGCACTGCCAGAACGGCGCCGCGGATCATGCGTCCGGCGTCCATGAAGCTCACCGAGCGGGGATACCCGGGGACCTTCTCGAGCGCGAAGTACGACGGAATGGTGACCTCGATGCCGTCGCCGAGATCGAGGATCGCACCGTCGAGCACGTTCAGCACCGCGGGGTCCGGCGGCGGTGCCTGTGGAGTCGCGGGCGCTAGATCGATCGACGCGATGTGGTCGCCAGAGGCGGGCGCTCGCTCGGAGAGCACGATGCGCCACGCGACGACGGCAGCAGCGCTGAGCACGAACGCGACGACGATCCTGCGGCGAAGCATGGATCGAAGCTGACATCGCGACCGTAGAATGCACGCCACATGTTCGTTCGCGTCGCATGCACTGTGTCGGTGTTGCTACTCTGCAACTGCTCTCGGTCGCGAGAGGAGGCCAAGCCCATAGAGGCTGTGGCGCCGGCGCCACAGATCCTGCCGATCGACGCCGTGGCGCCGGCACCCGTCGCCTCCGCGATCGCCGCTTGGACCGGGCCTGACGCGGGCGACGCCTGGGCCAACACGAAGCCGAGGGTCGAGGGCGAATATCGGACGCAGCACGAGCAATTCCTCGACGGTGGCTACCTCGCACTCCTGTGGGTCGATCACTTCTTCGGCGAGATGCTCGTGTCGTTTCCCGGTGCCGCGCCCACAAATCGCTACTACTCGGGCAATTTCGGGTGGGACGTCCCCGATCTCGACAAGGTCGAGAAAGCGCTGCGTCGCGCGAACGCGACGTCGTCGTATCCGATCGACACCGCGACGGTTGCCGATCGCGCGGTCAGCGCGTACACCGCGACCGCGCTCGACGTGTGGCCCGATCTGCGCGGGCTCGCCGAGTACTACAAGGAGAAGCGCTTCGTCGACGACGAGTTCGCGCGCGGGCGAAGCGAGGGGCGCCTCGTCGCAGAGGCGATCGAAAAGATGACGCCGCTGCGAAAGCCGATGAGCGAGGGCGTGTTTGCGGGGTGGCGCGAGGTGGCCGGCGACAAGCCCGAGAGCGCACGCGCGATCGCGGGTGCGTCCTTCGAGGCGTGTATCCGCGCGGCGTTCGACGTGTTCGACGCGGCCACGATACGTCGAAAGTCCAAGACCACGAACCCGCAGACCGAGGTGGCCATCGACGCACGCATGAGCGTGTGTCGCAAGGCGGTCGGCGCGGTGAGTGCGCTTCCAGCGAGCTTCCACCCGTTCGCGCAGTCGCTGCGTAAGGCGGCCATCGCATTTGGAGATGCGTCCCACTCGGACTGGGCGGTGAAGCACGCGGATGACGAGCTCTTGGAGCTCGTGAACGCGTACATCGAGCAGTGGCCGAAGCTGCCGTCCGAGCCGGCGGAAAAGCCACAGGACAGGTAGAGTAGCCCGGCCGTGTCGACCCCGCCGATTCGCCTGCCTTCTGGGGTCCGCGACTTTCTCCCACGTGCAGCGGCGCGCCGCAGGGCGCTCGCGGGTCGAGTGCTCGACGTGTTCGAGGCGTGGGGCTACGCGCGCGTCGTGACGCCGGTGTTCGAGGTGGCGGATGTGCTCGAGCGCGGGCTCGGCCACGACGGTCGCTCGCAGGCGATCCGGTTCGTCGAGCCGGGCACCGGCGAGATCGTCGCCCTCAGGCCCGACATCACGCCGCAGATCGCGCGTGTGGTCGCGACGCGCCTGTCGGAGATCGAGGGGCCGCTGCGCCTCTGCTACGAAGGCGCGGTGACGCGGCTCGCGGGTGAACGCGGGCAGCGCGAGATCCTGCAGGCGGGCGTCGAGCTCGTCGACGCGGGTGTTCCCGGCGGCGATGCGGAGGTGCTCGCGGTCGCCGCGGCGGCACTCGCTGCGGCTTCGCTGCCCGAGACGCGGCTCGACATCGGTCACGTCGCGCCGGCACGCTTCGTTCTCGGTGCAGCGCCCGACGACGAGTCGCGCGACAGGATCTCGCAGGCGATCGCGAAGAAGGATCGCGTGGGGCTACGCGTCGCCGCGAAGGCGTTGCCGGCGGACATCGCACCGCTCGCGCAGGTGCTCGCGAACGCGTGGGGCCCCGCCGAGTCGACACTCGATCGCGTGGCGTCGCTCGCGTGGCCGTCGCACGTGGCGGCGGCGCTCGCGGAGCTGCGCGCAGTCATCGCCGCGTTCGGCGAGCTCGCGGATCGGCCGGTGCCCGTGCTCACGGTCGACCTCGGGGACCTGCGCGGCTTCGACTACTACACCGGCGTGCGCTTCGCGGGCTACGCGAGCGGGGCGCCGGAGGCCGTGCTGCGCGGTGGTCGATACGACGAGCTCGTCGGTCGCTACGGCCGGCCGGCACGCGCGACGGGCTTCGCGATCGATCTCGAGGCCCTCGCGCAGGCGCAGCGCGCACTCGGCGTGTCACCGCCGGCGGCGGTCGTCGGCGTCGCGGTGCACGGGACCGGGGCGGCGGCGCTCGCGCGGGCGCTGCGCTCGCACGGTG